>CAWAYJ010000036.1:0-43994 GCA_963786235.1 uncultured Gemmatimonadales bacterium | reverse complement strand
CGATCCTGCTGGGTTCCCGCGATCCCGCTGGTCCCGCGATCCTGCTGGGTTCCCGCGATCCTGCTGGTCCCGCGATCCTGCTGGTCCCGCGATCGCGCTGGTCCCGCGATCGCTGCTGGTCCCGCGATCCCGCTGGTCCCGCGATCCTGCTGGTCCCGCGATCCCGCTGGTCCCGCGATCCTGCTGGTCCCGCGATCGCGCTGGTCCCGCGATCCTGCTGGTTCCCGCGATCCCGCTGGTCCCGCGATCCCGCTTGCTTGGCGGCCGCGACCGTCCCTCGTTGCCATGGAGGCGCCCGCACGCGGGCGCCATTTGAATCAGCCGGTGAATCAGCCGGCCGGACAGGCGCGGAGAAACCGACACCACGCGTCGTCCGATCCGGTGGCGGTGCGGGTCTGTCTGCTCCTGACGCAGGCGAAGCGCCACCGACAGCGCGCGCAGCATCGGGTGGTGTCAGTCACACCGCTCCAGGCGCGGAGAGACCGACACCACGGCAGAGCGAGGGACGGAAAGTGGCCGGTTGTCCTCGCGAAGGGCCGGAGATCGGTCCCTCGATCGCGTCGTCGGCCTTCGCCGGCTGGATTCTGCTTCCGGGTCATTGAAGAGGCGGCCCGGTGAGCCCTGAGCACGGGGTACATTGAGATGGAGGGTGTTGGGGGATGGGCGGTGAGGCGGACATCGAGGCGATCCTGCGTCAGTACGGCGCGGCACAGCACGGGCTGGTCACCCGACGCCAGCTCATGGGTGCGGGTGTTGCATCGCACGTGATCGAACGGCGTGTGCGATGCGGTCGCCTGATGCGCGTGCACCGTGGCGTGTACCGGACGGATGCCGTCGGTGCCGTGCACGCTCGGGAGATGGCCGCGGTGCTGGCCTGCGCCGGCGAGTGCCGGGTGAGTCATCGGAGCGCCGCGGTGCTACTCGATCTTTGTCCGGCTCACGATGCGAGCGAGCCCGTGGAGGTTACGATGCAACGCCGCCATTGGCGCAGCATAGCGGGAATCCGCGTGCATCTGGCGCGAGATCTCAGACCGGACGAGGTCATGACCGTGCGCGGCGTTCCGGCAACCACGCCGGCCCGCACGCTGTTGGACCTGGGCGAATGCGTCGGCATGCGGGAGGTGGAGCGGGCGCTGGCGCGTGCGGAACGGAACGGC
Source organism: uncultured Gemmatimonadales bacterium (assembly GCA_963786235.1). GTDB lineage: Bacteria > Gemmatimonadota > Gemmatimonadetes > Longimicrobiales > RSA9 > CAWAYJ01. The sequence continues at coordinate 42,837 of CAWAYJ010000036.1, read as the reverse complement.
CTGGTCAAAAGTGACGAAATCCGCGCGATGGTGCGGCGTCACCCGCAGCACCACCGAGCGCGGATGCTTCGGCGGATGCTGGATGATGACGGGCCGAATGCCTTCACTCGATCGAGGGCGGAGGAGCTGCTGCTCGCGCTGATTCGCAAGGCGCGTCTTCCGGTGCCCGAGTTGAACGCGCGGCTGGTTCGATACGAGGTGGACTTCCTGTGGCGCGGGCAACGGCTGATCGCGGAGGTCGATGGCATGGCGTATCACGGTTCCGCGCGCGCGTTCGTGGAGGATCGCAGGAGGGACGCGGAGCTGATGGCGGCCGGCTACCGCGTGCTCCGGGTCACGTGGCCGGACCTGACCCGGGAACCTGAAGCGACGCTGGCACGGCTCGCGCAGGCGCTGGCGCACGGACCCGGATCCGCGGGCTGACGCAGCCTCGCGTGTCGAGCGATGCGTGGGTCGATCGCATCATAGTGAGGATGCACCCGCCCACCGCGCTACCGGATCTCGGCTTCGATCGTCGCGTTCAACGATTTCGCTACGCCCTGCAGCGTCCTGGCGAGGACCACGGCTCCGCCGGAGCGGGTGGACTGGCCGTTGAACAGCATCGGCGCTTCCATGGAGGCGAGGTCCTTCCGCAGCGCTTCCGTGCGCCACCCGTCGAGCGAATGGGCACGGCTGCGTCGACATATCGTGGTACTGTGTCCCGCATGCGTTGCGGAACCGGCGGTCGTCCACCGCCCGCGACCATTGGGGAATGCGAGCGGCGCGTGTGCGCTCCGGCTCCCCCTCGGATGGGCACGCGGTCTGGCGTCGGCCGTCGGAGGCGCCGAGACTGGATCAGGAAGGCCTCACGTTGGATCTGACGCGGGAGCAGACATGCAGGAGAAGACGATGACGTTCACCGGATGGAAGGCGGTGCTCGTGCTGATCCTTCTGGCCGGCGTTGCGGTCTTCCGGATCACGACGGCGCGCTCCAGGCTCGACACGCAGGGACGCGCGGCGCTCGAGGCGTGGGTCCAGGGGGAGATGATCCGACCCCTCCTCGCCGACACGACGCGACCCCTGGCGGAACGGGGCGCCGCCATCGCGAAGGCTTCGTCAGTGACCATCCGGTCGCTGGCGGCCCGCGGCCCCCTGGACAATGCGGTGGTGCGTGTGGAGCTGGCCCCCAACCCGGCGCTGCCTGCCGGGACCGATCTCGTCCGCTACTACCGGATGCAGTACTCGGAGATCACCGGCTGGACGCACCGCGGTCGCGCCAACGTGCTGAACTGGTACCTGGCCGCCTTCTGAACGGGGCGTCCGCGGGCGAATACCACAAATGAACGTGTATCCGCGGCATTCGCTGGTTCTGGCGTGTCATCCCATCGACGATCCCAACAGGAACTACAGCTGCCAGAGGCCGTGATGGATGCCGCCCTGGATGTAGATGGCGAACGTGCCATGGCCGGGAATCTCCAGCGGCGGGTGGGCCTCCAGGCCGCCGGCGGCAATGGCCGCGGCGAAGGCGGCTTCGATGTCGTCCACGAGCCAGTACGGTCGCACCACCGGCTCCTCGGTCTCGTGCAGGGGCGCGCGCACACCCACCATCCCGCCTCCCGGCAGTGTCGCCGTTCGTGCGTTGCCGAGCCCGGCATCCGGCGCGCCGAACTGCTCCCCGTTTGCCGCCGCGTACGCGGCGCACACCGCGTCGACGTCTCCGGTCACGATTTCGAGATACTGGATCCGCATGGGTCTTCGCCTCGGTTATCGTAGGCCTCGTGCAATGACTCCGGGTGGTGCCCACGCCTCGCCGACGTCCGCCACGGGCACGTCCAACTCCGCCCCGATCGAGCGGTACGCCCGGCTCAGGATCTCTGATTGCGCGGGAAACGCCTGCTTCGCCCACGTCATGTAGAGCGCCGGCGTCGCTCCCGCGGCCCGGATCCGTTCCACCAGTTCGCGGGCGGCGCTGTGGAATGCGTCGGGACGGCCAGTTCGCCGGTCGCCGGGTCGTACCCGGTGCCCAGCGTGCTCTGCTCCTGCAGCACGATCCGGTCCCAGTGGCCTCCCCCGGCAGGGTCCCGCGAGAAGATCGCGGGAAGGCGATCATCCACGATGTGTCCGCGTAGCGTGGCGCCGCCGTGCGTGTGCGCCGCGCCGCGCACGATCGGGCCGTCCAGTGCCCGCGAAATGCCTTCGACCAGCCCGGGCAGGTTGTTGACGCAGGTGTCGCTGTTTCCGATGTAGAGGACGTCGATCGTATCACGCGGCGTCTGACACGCGGCCGGAGCGGCGAGGAGCGACGCGAACGCCGCGGCAACGAGGATGGCTCTCGATCGATCAGGACGCATGCTGGCCCGACCCCTTCGGAAGGCTGTTCGATACATCAAGGCTCACGACCAGTGCAGACTGCGCGCGGAACATGCTCGGCCGGCGCCGCGAGGTGCAACCCTGGCGGCCCCGCACTCGCGATTCACCACGGTGCCGCGGCTGTTCTGGCGGTTCCGTTGGCGACGCCGCAGCTTCCGTTGGCGACGCGCAGCTTCCGGGGCGCCGTCAGGCGTTGGGCAGAGCCACGATGGACGGGGACACGTGCGACACGCAAAGGCGCATTCCAGCGGGACCGGTACACGACAAAGCGCAGGCATCACGCCGGTCGCCGCAACGATGTTCGTTGCCCTGTTCGTGGCGGCGTGCTCTCGCGACGCGGAGAGCCGGCCATGGACCGGTACGGAGACGGACAGCGCGGGCGTCGTCCTCATGCGAAACCCCGACCAGGGGTTGTGGTCGGAGTCGGAAGGCTGGGTCGTCGAGGAAGACCTCCGCATCGGCTCCATCGACGGCGGGCCCGATGACCAGTTCGGCCAGGTCGGCGGCATCGCCCTGAGCTCCACGGGCGACATCTTCGTTTCGGATCGGCAACGTCGCCGGGTGAGTGTCTACTCGAGCGACGGCGGCTTCCTGCGGTCGGTCGGACGGGAAGGCTCGGGCCCCGGCGAGCTGGGCCGCGGGGCCATCGATGTCCTCATCACCGATGGTGACACGCTCCTCGTGCCGGACGTGCAGAACCGTCGCATCAACCGCTACGCGCCCGATGGCGCTACACTGGCGAGCTTTCCTCTGGAGCCGGAGAAGCAACGACCGCTGCGGTTTCACTGGAATCCGACGACGCGCTCGATCACGGTCCAGTTGCGGCCGCTACCGTCGGGGGCCGGTATGACGGGGCCGGGCATGGATGCGATACGGCTCGTCACGTCCACGGGCGCGTTGGCGGACACGCTGCTCGAGGTGCCGTCGGGCGGGCTGTTCGAGGGACGCGGCATCCACTACTTCACGCCCGAGCCGGTCTGGGATGTCACGGACTCGCTCACCGTGGTCCGGGCGGTGAACGACGCGTACCGGATCCATTTCCACGGGCGGGACGGATCCCTGCGGCGGATCGTCGAGAAGTCGTCCGAACCGAGACGGATCACGGACCGGGACATCCGCGCGTTCTTCGCGTACCTCGATCGCGAATGGATCGCGGCGGGCGTTCCCCCGTCGAGGCTGCAGGCGAATCATCGGCGCGTCGGCTTCGCCGAGTTCTTTCCGGCGTTCGCGACGTTCCGGATCGGCCTCGGCGGGTCCCTGTGGGTGCAACCGGTTCGGTCGCCGGCCGACCTATCCGACGAGGAGATCGAGCGGTACGACTTCGTCGAGGACTTCGGCGCCTCCGACTGGGACGTCTTCGACGCGGCCGGCCGGTACCTGGGCGTCGTGAGCATGCCGCCCCGGTTCCAGCCCCGGCTGTTCAGTGGTGACGCCATCTACGGCGTGCAGCGCGACGAGCTCGACGTGCAGTACGTCGTCCGACTGCGGGTACGAAAGAAGTAGAAGCCGTGCCGGGGATGTGATGGGACGGCGCGCCGGTCTCCGGCGTCACCCCTTCCTTCGCTTCTTCGGCTTCGGAACCGGCAGCTCCCGGGTCGTGATCCGCACCAGCTCGCTCAGCCACTCGCCATCATCGATCCGATCCTCGATCACGAAGATCGGCTTCGCGCCCGGGTAGGGCGGTGCCTCGACGACCCTGCCGATGTACGCGCGGCCCGCGTCGGTCGGCTTCACGAAGAGCCGATCGTCGCAGATCATGCCGAACATCTTCCCTTCGCTGAACAGCCCGTACTCACCGAACATCTTCTTGCTGGTGACCGCGCAGTCCTCATCGAGCTGGTCCAGCACGTAATCGACGAAGCCCGGATCCGATGCCATGTCCCCCTCCAGCGACGGTTCGTCACGCCGCGCGGAGAATACGAACCCGGGAGGCCGGCGTCGAGCACACCCGCCACGAGTTTCCCGGCGCCCGCAGCCGGCCGGCCGCACGCGATGCCTGCCCCGGCCGGGCGTGTAGAGCCCGGGGCGGATCGTGCAGCTGACGTCGCATCCACGAACAAGCGGATCGGGAAACCGATGATGCCTCGAACGAGCACCATGCCCTGTCGCTGCTGGCGGCTTTCTTCCTCGCCGTCGTCCCGCCGCACGAGGTCGTGGTCTCGAGCGATGGCGCGACGGCGGCCGTCACGAACTACGGTGACCGCGACCACGGGCCGGCCCCGACGGCGTCGCCTTCCCCCCCGTCCACTGACAGTGCACGAGCGGCGTGACCGGCGGCGGGCTGTGGAAGACGAACGCGGCGGTCGGATCCGCCACGGCCGACGGATTGCGCTGAACCGCGCGGCCGCGCCGGGCGAGGCGGCGGCTCCTACCTGCACCGCGTCAACCGCACGAAGCGCGGATAATAGACAAGGCTGTCCGTCAGCTGCTCGCTGAACTCGAGGGTGTTTGTGGCGTACGTCAACACCAGGTCGCCGCCGGTCAGTTGAGGGTGTGCCTTGCCGGCGTAGATCATCACGTTCGGACGGTAGTACTCCGGTGGCCGGTACACTGTCCGTGCCGCGGACCATGGGCCGGTCAGCGTGGGGGCCGCGCGCATCATGACATCGGACGGACCGAACCCGAACGTCTGGACTTCGACAAACCGCTTCGTGGCCGGATCCACGTGAACCGACAATTCCGACTGCCCGTTCTCGAACAGCGGCCACCGCTGCTCACTGGAGGAATCGGCCACCCAGCCAAGCCTCTCACCGGCCCACCACTCGGGTTGGCGAAGGTTGCCGCGACGGACCTCCTCCGCTGGCCACCGCGCCGCGTAGATCGGGTGCGACTTGACCGGGTTCTGGGAGCCGAGCGCGTACACGTGCTCGCCCAGCTGCACCACCGCCGCATACCCTACGAGAATCCCCAACGGATTGGACGGCGTCTCCAGGGGCCGCACTCGCCACGCTGAGGGCTCGTCATCCGGGTTCTCCACCATCACGGCGGTCCAACCAGTGTGTTCAAAACCGAGGCCAGTCCCGGTGCCGCGGAGAGTCCGGGCGAAGAACAACACGAGCCGGTCGCCAACGCGCACGCCGTTCCCGAACCAGAGTGATTCGGCGCCCCGGTCCGGGAAGATCGCGTCCGGAGTTCCGTCAGCGGCGTGCCCCCAGTAGAAGGTAATCGTGGCCGTCGTCGGATCCGTGCCGGTCTGGATTGCCACGCTGTTGCTGACCATGCGAGCGCCCCGCCGCGAACCCGCACCTGAGGGATCGATCCAGGTGTCGCCGAAGAGCCAGAGGATCCGGCCGGCACCCAGGTCCACGGTCGAGGCGACGTCCGCGCCCAACCAATGGGGATCACGGTGAAACAGGCGATCGGCTTCTCGCCACGCGGACGCTTCGAAGCACGGGACGTCGGCGGGCGCCCGGTTGCGGGGCCTCGCCGGCCGTGCCCGCGCGTCGGAAGGCCTCGGGTGCGGAGAGCACGCCGGAGCGCTCGAGGTACGGGGCGAGCGCGGCGCGCAGTTGGTCGGTCGTGCCATGGAGGATCAGTCCCTCCCGGGAGCGCGCGTGGACCAGCCGGACCGCTCCGGAGCCAAGGGCTCCAAGGAGCGAATCCGGCTCGAGGAACGCCACCTGGATCTGGTCGGGAGACACGTCGACGCTGAGAAGCACATGCCCGGGGATCAGCAGACCGTCGTAGGGTTGTGGCTGATCGCCGTCGGGTGCGGCGGGCCACACGTCGAGAACGAGGTGCCCGCCAAGCCGGCCGAGCCGCGCCTCGAACTTGCCGACCTTCCCGTCACTCGTGTACTCGATCGCGTATGTGTTCTCTGCGGCGCGTGAGACCACGGCGCGATCCGAACCCGAGACCTCTTCCCAGCTGCCTATCAGGCTCCGGTCAAACGTGGCACCGGATTCCGGAACGACCGGGTCGACCGAGAGCACGCAGCCGCTCAGAATGATGGCGAACCCGTACGCCACTCGACGCTTCGGCATCGCTTGAATTGCCATGGCCAACGCCATGGTTGCGCCTGAGCCGCCGAGCCACGCTGATTCACGGCCGGGCCGACCGTGTGCGGCATGGCGGCGCCTCAGGTGCAGTTGCTGTCAACCAGAGTACGCGCCGAGCCGTCCGGACCAACCGTGAGTTGAGTTACAGGACCCAGTGCATGGATGGAGTCGTCCAGGAAGCCGATTCGCAGCTCCCGGACCAGGGTCCACTGCGTCGGATTCTGTCCCACTCCCCGTGAAGCGAGCAGCAAGGCCAACCAAAGAGTCATCCTGACCTCCCTTCGGTGCTGGAATCGTGCCTGCTCACCTGCCGTTCACACCGGCACACGGCTTTCTGTCAAGATAGGCGGGCCTTCCGCCAAGGGCACGAAGATCCTGCGCGTTCGCCGAAGCGGGATCTGCGCCGGAGCCGGGGCGCCTGCCGGGGCGAGGCAGATACGCCGCGGTCCGGAAAGGAGGACATTCGCGATGCGCTCACTTCACTTCGGGCCCCGGTGGCCGCTGGCCGGAAAAGACGGCATTCGCGTTGGCCCGGCAGCCCGCTTGTCGAATTGACCGCGGAATAGACGGAATCGGCGTCACGTACGGAAGCGGCAGCGAGTTCCGTGTCGATTTGACCGCGGCAGAGACGGAGTATTCGACACGGGAGGTGTCCGGATGACGCGGATGACGAATTCCCGACGATGGCGACGCTGAGAATCGAGCGGGCGAGGAGTGGGGGGCGCCGCAGCGCCGCAGAACCGCCGAAACCTCCGGTCCGGGGCTTGACCGGGCCGCGCGACGATTGAGTATTGCGGGGCTTCCAGCATCATCATCATCCCACGTCGCGAGGAGCATCTTCATGAGCGGAGTACGGGTCCTGGTCGGTACGCGGAAAGGCGCGTTCATCCTCACGTCGGACGGGAAGCGGGACCGGTGGGACATCAGCGGGCCGCACTTCGCCGGCTGGGAGATCTATCACCTCAAGGGCTCGCCCGCCGACCCGGACCGCCTGTACGCCTCGCAGTCCAGCGCCTGGTTCGGGCAGGTCATGCACCGCTCCGATGACGGTGGCCGCACGTGGGAGACGGTCGGCAACGAGTTCAAGTACGACGGTGTGCCCGGAACGCACCAGTGGTACGACGGCACGCCGCACCCGTGGGAGTTCAAGCGCGTCTGGCACCTCGAGCCCTCGCGCACCGATCCCGACACCGTCTGGGCCGGCGTCGAGGACGCGGCGCTCTTCCGCAGCACCGACGCCGGGAATTCGTGGCACGAGATGTCGGGGCTGCGCGGCCACGGCTCCGGCCCGCACTGGATGCCCGGCGCCGGCGGCATGTGCCTGCACACGATCCTCCTCGACCCGGCCGACGCCGCGCGCATGTTCGTTGCCATCTCGGCGGCGGGCGCGTTCCGCTCCGATGACGGCGGCGCGACGTGGAAGGCGATCAACCAGGGGCTCCGCTCGCAGCACATCCCGGACCCGACCGCCGAGGTCGGCCATTGCGTGCACCGTATCGCGCAGCACCCGTCGCGGCCGGGCACGCTGTTCATGCAGAAGCACTGGGACGTGATGCGGACCGACGATGCCGGTGACACGTGGCACGAGGTGAGCGGCAACCTGCCCACCGATTTCGGCTTCGCCATCGAAGTCCATGCGCACGAGCCCGAGACCATCTACGTCGTCCCCATCAAGAGCGATTCCGAGCACTTCCCGCTCGGCGGGAAACTGCAGGTGTTCCGGAGCCGGAGCGGCGGGAACGAGTGGGAGGCGCTGACGAACGGGCTGCCGCAGAGCCATTGTTACGTGAACGTACTGCGTGACGCGATGGCGGTGGACTCGCTCGACGAGTGCGGCGTGTATTTCGGCACGACCGGCGGCCAGGTCTACGTCTCGCCGGACGGCGGCGACCACTGGTCCGCGGCCGTCCGCGACCTGCCGGCCGTCATGTCCGTCGAGGTGCAGACGCTGCCATGATCCGGGTCGAGATTCCGCAGAACCTGCAGATCCTGGCGAAGACCGGACGCGAGGTCGAGCTCGACATTGTCGGGCCCGCGACGGCGGGCGCGGTGCTCGACGCGCTCGAGACGCGCTACCCGATGCTGCGCGGCACCATCCGCGACCACGGCACGCACGAGCGGCGCGCGTTCATCCGCTACTTCGCGGGCGGCGAGGACCTCTCGTTCGAGCCTGCGGACGCACCGTTGCCCGGGCGCGTGGCCGCCGGTGAGGAGCCGTTCCTGATCATCGGCGCGATCGCGGGGGGCTGAGTGCGGCAAAGCGGCACCACCACCTCTGCGATACCAGGGACCGCGCGGACTTCCCGGTTGCGATGGGTCTGGCCCGCCGTCGCCCTCGCCTTCGGGTGTACCGGCGGGTCCGGCTTCACGACCAGCCCGGACGGGGCGCGCATCCACTACCGCGTCGAAGGATCCGGACCCGACACCATCGTCGTCGTCCACGGTGGGCCTGGCGCCGGGATGAACGACGTGAGACCCGACCTCGCGCCGCTCACACGGAACCACACGGTGATCTGGTACGACCAGCGCGGCGGCGGGCGTTCGGAGCTGCCGGCCGACACCGCGCGGCTGGCGGCCCGCCTCTTCGTGGAGGACCTTGACGCAATCCGCGCGCGGTTCCGCATTGAGCGGATGGACGTCGTCGCGCACTCGTTCGGCGCGATCGTCGTCGCCGAATACGCGCGAAGCCACCCCGACCGGCTCCGCCGAATCGTCTTTCTCGCCGCCACCGGGCCCAGCCGCACGCAGGCCGCTGACTTCTACCGCTCTCGCCCACCTGCAACGGACACGGCGGCGGCACGTCGGCAGTTAGAGATCCTGCAGGGGTTGATGTCCGGCTCGGCCGCCGATCCCGTCCGTGCGTGCCGCGAGTACGAGGCGCTCGGCAAGGCGATCGCTGAGGCTGCCGGCCGCTTCGCCGGAACCAGCGGCAGCACGTGCGACATGCCGGCTGACGCGGTTCGCTACTACTACCACTACACCGCCCGTCTCGGCCCCGACGCGTTCGGCGCATGGGACTACACGGCCTCGCTTCACGACGTCACCGCACCACTGCTCGTCGTCGACGGCGCCCGCGATACCGCCGGGATTCCGATGGAGCGCGCATGGACGCGCACTCTCGCCGACGCGCGCCTCCTGCTCGTTCCCGAGGCGGGCCGCGCGGCGTATGCCCAACGCCCCACCATCGTTTTCGCCGCCATTGACACGTTTCTCGCCGGACGTTGGCCAGCCGGCGCGGACGCCGTCCGATGAGCGAGGCTCCATTCGCGGCAGGACCGACGGCCGTGACTGTACCGGTCGATCGGACGGGGCGGGCTTCACGGGAGGTGGCGTCGCGCTCCATATTCATGCCGCGCATCCACCTCGCTGGAGGCAACCTTTGCCACGAATCCGCAGAATCCTGGAAACGGCCCTGTACTGCGACGTCCTCGAAGAGACCGCCGCGTTCTACCGCGCATTGCTCGGCGGCGAGCCGCTGATGGAAACGGACCGCCTGGTCGCACTGGACGCGGGGGAGGGGACGGTACTGCTGCTGTTCCAGCTCGGCGCGTCGATCGCATCGCTGCAGACGCCGGGTGGTCTCGTGCCGGGCCACCACGGGGAGGGTCCGACGCACCTCGCGTTCGCGATCGACGCCGAGGAGGCGGACGCGTGGAAGTCGCGCCTGGGCGAGCTGGGCGTCAAGCTGGAGAGCGAGGTGACGTGGCCGCGCGGGGGTCGGAGCCTCTACTTCAGGGATCCGGACGGCCGTTCCGTCGAGCTGGCGACGCCGGGCTTATGGGCAACGTACTGAGCTGGGCGGCGCCGGGCGACGTGATCCCGCTCGGCCACGAGAACTGGGAGCAGGCGACGCGGACGCTGGTGGACGCGTTCGCGGATTATCCCGTGCTGCGGTTCGTGCTCGGCGATGGCGAGGAGCGCGACCTTCGGCTGCACGCGCTGGTCGGCTTCTTCGTGATGGCGAGGCTGTTGCGAGGCGAGCCGGTCCTGGGCGTGTACGACCACGCCGTCCTGAACGGCGTCGCGCTGGTCTCGTTCCCTGAACGGCCGGGTCCGCCGGAGCTGGCCTCCTTCCGGGAAAGCGTGTGGCACGGGCTCGGGCCGGACGCGCGCGAGCGCTACGAGGCGTTCGGCCGCGCGTGCGAGCCGTTCACGCCGGGCGCGCCGCACATCCACCTCAACATGATCGGCGTCCGGCCCGCGGCGCGCGGCACCGGCCTCGCGCGCCGCCTGCTCGACCGCGTGCACGGGATCTCGCGCGAGCATCCGGGTTCGACCGGCGTGACGCTTACGACCGAGAGCGAGTCGAACGTCGGACTGTACGAGCATTTCGGCTACACCGTCATTGGCCATGCACAGGTCGCGCCCGGCCTCGAGACGTGGGGCATGTACCGGGAAAACGGCGGGTAGCGGGAGTGGAGGCGGAGGCGTTTGCGGCCGCGGGGGCGGGAGCGGGGTGAAATGCGAAAGCGGATGGAATCGGCGATCCGGACGCGCGGGCTGTCCAAGCGATACGGCGGCGTTCCCGCCGTGGAGGCGCTCGAACTCGACGTGCGGCCGGGCGAGATCTATGGCTTCCTCGGCCGGAACGGCGCGGGCAAGACGACGACGATCCGGATGCTGCTCGGCCTGGTCCGGCCGAGCGCGGGCGAGGCGGTCGTGCTGGGCGTGCGGGTGACGCCGGGCGCGCACGCGGTGTTCGGCCGGATCGGCTACCTGGTCGAGACGGCGACGGCGTATCCGAACCTGACCGTCGAGGAGAACCTCGAGGTGCAGCGCCGGCTGACGGGCGCGCCGCGGCCGGCCGTGGCCGACGTGTTGGAGCGGCTTGGCCTGACGCGCCAGGCCGGGCGCCGCGCCGGCACGCTCTCGCTCGGCAACCGGCAGCGGCTCTCGCTCGCCCGTGCGCTGCTGCACGAGCCGGCCCTGCTGATCCTCGACGAGCCGGCGAACGGGCTCGACCCGGCCGGCATCATCGAGATCCGCGAACTGCTCCGCCATCTCGCCGACGATGCCGGCGTGACCGTGTTCATGTCGAGCCACATCCTGGCCGAAGTCGCGCACCTCGCCGACCGTATCGGCATCATCCACGAGGGCCGGCTGCTGGAGGAGCTGGACTGGGACGCGCTGCAGGCCGCGAGCCCGGCCGTCCTCGAGATCGAGGTGGACGCGCCGGACCGGGCGCTGCCGCTGCTGGGCGATCGCCTCGGCATCGCCTCGATCGAGCGCGCGGACGGCGTGCTCCGCATCGCCGCCGCCGCCGATCGCGCCCCCGACATCGCCCGCGTCCTCGTCGGCGCAGGCCTCGAGCTCCGTCGCCTCGATCCCGTGCACGAGGACCTCGAGGCCTGGTTCATCCGGCGGACGGGAGGCGGGTCGTGACGGCAATCGACGTCGTCGCAACGGAGTTCCTGAAGCTCCGGCGTGCGAAGATCACGTGGCTGACCGCGCTCGCCATTGCGCTCGGTCCGCTGGTCGGCGGCGCCTTCATGTGGATCATCGCGGAGCCGGAGCGCGCCGCGCAGATGGGACTGATCGGACAGAAGGCGCAGTTCGCGGGCGCGAGCGCCGACTGGGTGGGCTACTTCACGATGCTGATGCAGACGATGGGCATCGTTTCCGTCGTTCTGTTCTCCGTCGTCACCGCGTGGGTGTTCGGACGCGAATACTCGGACGGCACGGCCAAGAACATGCTCGCGCTGCCGGTCCGGCGCGCGTGGTTCCCGTTCGCGAAGATGGTGGTGGTGCTGGTGTGGTGCGCGCTTCTGACGGTCGTGCTCATCGCGCTCGGTCTCGCCGTCGGATTCGCGCTTCGCCTGCCCGGTTTCGCCACGGGTCTGGCGCTGGCATCCGTGCGCGACATCGCGCTGACCGCGTTGCTGGGCGTGGTGCTGATGCCGCCCGTCGCGTGGTTCGCGGCGCTGGGCAAGGGCTACATGGCGCCGCTCGGCTTCGCGCTGCTCTCGCTGCTGCTCGGCAACGTCGTCGGCGTGACCGGCTGGGCGAAGTGGTTCCCGTGGTCGATCGTGCCGCTGTTCGCCGGCGTCGCCGGCCCGCGCGCGGAGCTGCTTGCGCCGGCCAGCGTGCTCATCGTCGTCGCCACCGGCGTGATCGGCCTCTTCGCCACCATCCGGCACCTGACCTTCGCGGACAACGACCAGTGATCCCGGGCGCCGCCCGGCCGGTGCGCTGTCGAAGCGAGGGCGACGGCGCCACTGTCACGGAAGGAGAGAATCGCACGTGTACGGACTGATCGGACGGATGGAGGCTGCACCTGGCCAGCGCGACGCCCTGATCGCGATCCTGCTCGAGAGCACCGGTGACATGCCCGGCTGCCTGAGCTACATCATCGCGAAGGACCCGGACGACTCGGACACGATCTGGGTCACCGAGGCGTGGACGAGCGAGGCGCATCACCGGGCATCGCTCGCGCTGCCCGCCGTGCAGCAGGCGATCGCGCGCGGCCGGCCGCTCATCGCCGGGTTCCGCGACCGCTTCGTGACCGAGCCCGTTGGCGGACACGGACTCTGACGCAATCCTCCGGAGGCGTCATGAAGGAACGAACGAGAATCTTCTTTGCGATGCTGAGCGTCGTGGTCCTCGCGCTGATCGCGATCGGTGTGGTGGCGGGCCCGTTCGGGCGTGGCGTGGTGGTCGGCCTGCTGAGCGGCCTCGCCGTCACCGTCGGCATCGTGATCTTCTTCTCGCGCGTCGTGGCGAAGCGCGTGCAGATGGACCTGAAGGCGCCACCCGTGCCGTCCGGGAGCTGGGACTACGCGATGGAAGCAGTGTCGCTGGACGGGTCGCCCGTGGCGTTCTCCGACTTCCGCGGCGATGTCCTGGTGCTGAACTTCTGGGCGACTTGGTGCGGGCCGTGCATCCGGGAGATGCCGAGCCTGGCCGGGCTCCGCGAGCGTACGGCCGACCTCGGCGTGCGCTTCGCCTGCGTGACGCGGGAGAAGGAAGCGGACAAGGTCCGCGCGTTCGTGGAGAAGCGCGGGATCACACTGCCGGTGTACGTGCTGGAGGGCGAGCCGCCCGAGGGGTTCCGCACGCGCGGGATCCCGGCGACGTTCATCCTGGACCGCGCGGGCATGATCGCGATGCGCCACATTGGCGCGGCGAAGTGGGATGCGGAGAACGTCGTGACGTTCGTCCGCGGGCTCGCGGCGACGCCGGTCGGTTGAGGGCGTGCGGGCGGCCGGCTGACGCGGCGTCGCACACGTCATCGAGGGCACGGACGATGGATTTCGACATCGAAGTGAAGCTCGCCCGGCACCGCGTCGGTGCGCGAGGCGTACACACGGTTGTGCGCCCAGCGCGTGCTCGTGCTGGAGGCGGACGGCGTGAGCATCCGGATGGCGCCGCCGTTCTCGGGTGTGCCGACGCAGCACCGCATCGAGTCGGCGGGCGTCGAGTACCATGCGAACTGCGCGTGGGACGCGCTTGGCGTGGTCGCCGCGCTGGGCCGGCCGGGCGTGGTGCACTCGCGCTGCGAGCAGTCGGGCGACCCGCTCCGCCTCGAGATCGGGGAGGACGGACCCGCTTCCAGCGACTGGGTGTTCCATTGCGAGGTGCCGGCCGCGGCCGGCCGAGATGCGCGGGATCTTCGCCGGCATCGGACTCGATGGCGAGTTCTGGGACCCGCGGTCGGATTCCTTCGGTTCACGAGGAGCATGAGCACATGACGGGTCCGCCCGACATCGCACGCATCACCGCCTGGCTCGACGATCTCGTCCCCGACCGGGACCCCGTGCTGGCCGCGCTGGAAGCGGAAGCCGCGGAGACCGGGTTCCCCATCATCGGTCCCGCGTCCGGCCACCTGTGCTATCTGCTCGCGCGCCTCACGAGCGCACGCCGGGTCTGTGAGCTCGGCTCGGGCTTCGGCTACTCGACCGCCTGGTTCGCGCGGGCCGTGAAGGAGAATGGCGGGGGTGAGGTGCACCACACGGTGATGGACGAGACGCTGTCCGCACGGGCGCGCGCGGTGCTCGGCGAGCTCGGCGTGCTCGAACCCGTCGTGTTCCACATCGGGGAGGCGGTGGCGACGCTGAACGAGCTGGTCGGTCCGTTCGACCTGGTCTTCCTCGACATTGACAAGGACGGCTACCCGGCCGCGCTGCCGGTCATCGAGGCGAAGCTGCGGCCCGGCGGTGTTCTGATCGCGGACAACATGCTCCGGGGCGGCCGCATCTTCGATGAGGAGGACCGGTCGGTGGAGACGGAAAGCATCCGCGCGTTCACGCGTATGGTGATGGAGAGTCCCGACTGGATCGCGACGGTCGCGCCGGTCCGCGACGGCGTGCTCGTCGCGCGCTGGGAGCCGCAACCGGCGCAGCGGGCGTAATGAACGACGAGCGACGGTTCAACGAAGACGAGGTCGCGGAGATCCTCCAGCAGGCGGCGTCCCCCGAGGCATCGGGCTCGCGCCCGGCCGGCGGCGACCGCGACGGGATGACGCTGGCGGAGCTCGAGGAGATCGGCGCCGAGGTGGGGATCGAGCCCGCGCGCATCGCGGCCGCCGCCGGTGCCCTGGCGAATCGCGGGTCCGTGCCCGAGCGGCGCAGGCTCCTCGGCGTGCCACGCTCCGTTTCACGGACGGTCGTCATTCCGCGCCCTCTCGACGACGACGAATGGGCACGCCTCGTCGTGGACCTGCGCGAGACGTTCGGAGCGCAGGGCCAGCTGAGGCAGCATGGCACGTTGCGGTCGTGGCGGAACAGCAACCTGCAGGTCCACGTCGAGCCGGATGCCGAACGGTACCGGGTCCGGATGCGGACGTTCAAGGGCGATGCGGGCATCCGCATCGGCGTCGGTCTCGGCCTCGTGTTCACGTCGGTGGTGCTCGTCCTCTCGAACGTGTTCGGCGGCGCCGAATGGGACAACCTCATCATCGGCGCGGGCCTCGGGATCGGCGGGCTGGTTCAGATCAGCTCGACGCGCGCACGGCTGAAGCAATGGGCCGCCGACCGCGCGGCGCAGATGGAGGGTCTCGCCCAGCGCATACCGCTGCTCCTCAAGCGGGGCGACTCCGACACGTGATCTCCACGGCGATGCCCCCGGGTCTCGAGGCCGCGCTTGCCGGCCGCTACGCCATCGAGCGGGAGCTCGGCAGCGGCGCGATGGCCACGGTCTGGCTGGCCGATGACCTGAAGCACCACCGCAAGGTCGCGATCAAGGTGTTCCGGCCCGAGCTGGCCGCCGCCATCGGACCCGACCGGTTCCTCCGAGAAGTAGAGATCGCGGCCCGCCTCAGCCACCCGCACATCCTGCCGCTGTACGATTCGGGTGAGGCGGACTCGCTGCTCTACTACGTAATGCCGCACGTCCGCGGCGAGTCGCTCCGGCAGAAGCTCGTGCGTGAGCGGCAGCTCCCCATCGAGGTCGCGCTCGCCATCGCGCGGGACGTCGCCTCCGCCCTCGACTTCGCGAATGAGGCGGGTGTGGTCCACCGCGACATCAAGCCGGAGAACGTCCTGCTGCACGAAGGCGAGGCGATGGTCGCGGACTTCGGCATCGCGCTGGCCCTCGACACCGCGGCGGGCAGCCGCCTCACGGAGATGGGGCTTCTGCTGGGCACACCCGCGTACATGAGCCCGGAACAGTCGGTGGGCGACCCGGTGGACGCGCGGACCGACGTGTACAGCCTGGGCTGCGTGCTGTACGAGATGCTGGCCGGGATGGTGCCGCACAGCGGACCCACGATGCAGGCTCTCATCGCCCGACGCCTGACCGGGCCGGCGCCCGCCGTCCGGCTGCTGCGGAGCGAGGTGCCCGCCGCGGTCGACCGCGCGCTCGCGAAAGCGCTCGCCATGAGCCCGGCCGACCGGTTCGGCTCGGCGGCCGGGTTCGCCGCAGCGCTGAGCGAGTCGCGCGAGCCGGAACGGGCGGTGCCGTCCGTCGCGGTGCTCCCGTTCCTCAACCTGAGCGCGGACCCGGAGAACGAGTACTTCGCGGACGGGATCACTGAGGATGTCATTGCGCAGCTGTCCAAGATCCGGGCGCTCAAGGTGATCTCCCGCACGTCGGTCATGCGCTTCAAGAAACGGGAGCAGAGCCTGCGGGAGATCGGGGCCGCGCTGAAAGCGACGACGCTCCTCGAAGGCAGTATCCGGCGCGCCGCGGACCGGGTCCGGATCGGGGCGCAGCTGATCGACGTGGAGGCGGACCGCACGCTCTGGGCGGAGACGTACGACCGCCAGCTCACCGACATCTTCGCGATCCAGAGCGATGTCGCGCTGCAGATCGCGACCGCGCTCCGCGCCGAGCTTTCGGGCGACGAACGCATCCGCATCCGCAAGGAGCCGACCCGCGATGTGGCCGCCTACCAGATCTACCTCAGGGGCCGGTACCGTCACATCGAATACACGGCGGCCGGGCTGCGCCAGGCCATTGACTACTACGAGCAGGCGATCGCGAAGGACCCCGGCTACGCGATGGCGTACGTCGGGATGGCGCTGGCGTACACGGAGCTCGCGGAGCAGGGGGGGGCGAGGCCGGACGAGGCCCACGCCCGCGCGCGCCAGGCCCTGGACCGGGCGCTCGAGCTGGACAGTGAGCTCGGCGACGCGCACTGCGCGCTGGCGAACCTGGAGTACCAGGGCGACTTCGACTGGGACGAAGCCGAGCGCGAGTTCAAGCGGGCACTCGAGCTGACGCCCAACAGCGCCGACACGTACGATTACTATGGCCGCATGTGTTCGGCGCTCGGACGGCACGACGAGGCAATCGCGCTGCAGACCCGGGCACAGGAGCTCGACCCGCTCGCGCACCGCGTGGACGTTGCGACCGCGCATCTGCGCGCCGGTCGTTACGAGGAAGCGCTGCCGATTGCCCTGCGCGCCGTTGAACAGGACCCGCAGTACGCGCGTGCCCATGCAACCGTTGCGTGGTGCTTCGCGAAGATGGGGCGGTACGACGAGGCGCTCGCCCGCATGGAGACCGCGGTGTCGCTCGCGCCCGGCGACACCCTGTGGCTCGGGCAGCTCGGCCAACTGCTCGGCATGGCCGGCCACGCCGACCGGGCCCGGGACGTGCTTCGACAGCTCGAGGAGCTGGCCCGGCAGCGTTACGTCTCGCCCTACCACCTGGCGTACGTCTACACCGGGCTCGGCGAGAACGACCTCGCCATCGACTGCCTGGAACGGGCCTACGAGGCGCGGGCCGGCGCGGTCTACGGCATCAAGGGATCATTCCTGTTCACGAGCCTGCACTCGCACCCGCGGTTCACCGCGCTGCTGCGCAGGATGAACATTGCCTGATCCGCCGTGACCGAAGTCCTGACCGCCTGCCCCCGCAACTGCTACTCGACCTGCGCCATGCGCGTCACGGTCGAGGACAACCGGCTGGTCCGCATCGAGCCGGAGCCCTCGAACCGCGCGACGGAGGAAGGTCCGTGCCTCAAGGGCCTCTCGTACATTGAGCGCGCGCACTCGCCCGACCGCATCACGCGACCGCTCCGCCGCGAGCCTGACGGCACGTTCACACCCATCCCGTGGGACGAGGCGCTCGACCGGATCGCCGGCGCGCTCATGAAGGCACGCAGACAATACGGGCCGCAGAGCGTGCTCTACTACTCGGCGAGCGGGACCAAGGGTCTGCTCAACGCGTGCGGTCTCGCTTTCTGGCGGCTGTTCGGCGGCTGCACCACGACGTACGGCGACCTGTGCTGGCCCGCGGGCCTCGAGGCGACTCGCCTCACGCTCGGCGCCAACACCCACAACGCACCCTGGGACCTGGCCAACGCGCGGCTCATCGTGATGTGGGGCAAGAACCCGGCCGAGACGAACATCCACCAGATGCCGCACATGCAGGCGGCGCTCGAGGCGGGCGGCACGCTGGTGGTGGTGGATCCGCGGCGCACGGAAACGGCGGAGCGCGCGTCGCTGCTCGTCCCGCTCCGCCCCGGCACGGACGGCGCGCTCGCCCTCGGCGCCGGCCACGTGCTGGTCCGCGACGGCCACATTGACCGCGCGTTCGTCGAGCGGCACGTGCTCGGCTACGACGCGTGGGCTGCGCTCGTCACGGAGTGGCCGCCCGCGCGCACGGCCGCGGTGTGCGGCGTGCCCGAGTCGTCGGTGGAGCGACTCGGTACGTTGCTCGGGACCGCGCACCCGGCCACGATCGTGCCGGGCTTCGGCATGCAGCGGTTCACGAATTCCGGCCAGGCGATGCGCGCGCTGATCGCGCTCCTCGCGGTGACCGGACAGATCGGTCGGCCGGGCGCCGGCTGGATGTACGCGAACCTGCAGACGCAGGTGTTCGATCCGGTGAAGGACCCGATCGCGTGCTATCCGCCGGCGGAACCGGACGGCATCGTCCGCGTGTCCATCTCGACAGCGCGCCTCGGCCGGGACATGCGGGCGGCGACGGATCCCCCGCTCCGCGTCGCGTGGGTCGAGCGCGGCAATCCCATCCCGCAGAACCCGGAGACGAATGCGGTGCTCGAGGCGTTCCGCGCCCTCGAATTCCGCGTCGTTGTGGACGAGTTCCTGACGGACACGGCGCGCGAGGCGGACATTGTACTGCCGGCCAAGAACTTCTTCGAGCAGACGGACGTCATCGGCGCGTACTGGCACCCGTACCTGCAGTTGAGGCGGAAAGCGCTCGAGCCGCCAGAGGAAGTGAAGCCGGAGACCGGGATCTACCGCGCGCTCGGACGGCGGATCGGCATGGACGAGGCGTCGCTCGCCGAGGCGCTGCCCGGCCCGTCCGACGCGGCGATCGAGGCGTGGCTGGAAGGGAAGCTCGCGCCGCTCGGCATCTCGCTCGCCGACTTCGACGACGGTCCCGTGCTCTCGCCGGAGTTCGCGGAAGTCGCGTTCGGGGACCGCGTGTTCGGCACGCCGTCCGGCCGTATCGAGCTGTCGAGCGAGGAGGCGGTGCGGCGCTGGGGCGTGGACGCGGTCCCGTCCTTTCACGAGGCCGAGGAGCGGCCGGATCCGCAGGGCCGGTTCCCGCTGCACCTGCTCACGCCGAACACGAAGAACCGCATCCACAGCCAGTTCGGCAACCTCGCGAGCATCCGACGCATCGAACCGGCGCCGTCCATGGCGATGCATCCACGTGACGCACGCGAGCGCGGCCTGTCGGTCGGGGACCGCGCGCGGCTCTTCAACGAACGCGGCACGTTGACGCTGCCCGTCCGTTTCGACCGCGGCCTGCGTCCCGGCTGCGTGTGCGTGACGAACGGCTTCTGGCTGTCGGAGGGCGGCGCGGTGAACGTGCTGACGCGCGGCCGCGAGACGGACATGGGCCACGGTGCGGCGTTCCACGACAACGCGGTGCAGGTCGAGCGGGCGAAGCGGGAATGACGGATCCCGAGTCGATCCCGGAGGGCGTCGGCCGCACCGCGCTCTGGCTGTCCGGACTGGACGAGTCGCCCGCGCGCTGGGGCGGCCGTTTCGGCTGGGACGCCGACGTGACCCGCGTCGCCGGACGCGGCACTTCGCCATGAACACCGCCGCAGGGTCGCGCGCGATGCCGGCCTTCGACTTCGCGCCCGGACTCTGCACGGGCTGCGAGGCCTGTCGCGTAGCGTGCGGCAACGAGAACAACGAGGGCCGCGACACCGGCTGGCGCCACGTCATCACCTTCAACCCGGAACGACATCCGGCGCTGCCGACGCTGCACCTCTCGCTCGCGTGCAACCACTGCGCGGTGCCCACGTGCGCGAACGGCTGTCCCGCGCGCGCCTACCGCCGCGATGCCGCGACGGGCGCGATGCTGATCGATGCCGACAAGTGCATCGGTTGCCGCTACTGCTCCTGGGTCTGCCCCTACGATGCGCCGCGGTACGACGACGACGCCGGCGTCATGACGAAGTGCACGTTCTGCGCGCACCGCCTCGCGCACGGACAGCAGCCGGCGTGCGTCGCCGCCTGCCCGACCGGTGCGCTGACGCTGGGCGAGCGCACCGCCGCGGCCGAGCCCGACTTCCACGGCCTCGGCCGCTGGGGACTCGCGCCCGCGCTTACGATCATCGAGCCGCAACGGACCGCGCTCCCCGAAGGCCTGATCCCCGATGACGACGATGCCGACGAGAGGCCGTCCTTTCCGGTGCGACGACGGCGGATCAGCCTCCGCTCCGAAGGGGGCCTCGTCGCATTCACCCTGATCATGCCGGCGCTCGCCGCGTGGTTCGCCGGCGGACTCCGCATTCCCGCACGAGCACCCGGACTCCCGGCGTTCCTCGGCATCGCCGCGCTAGCGTTCGCCCTCTCGACCTCGCACCTCGGACGTCCGCTCCGCGCGTGGCGCGCGCTGCTCGGGCTCCGCACCTCCTGGCTGTCGCGCGAGATCGCCTCGAGCAGCACGTTCATCGCGCTCGCCGCCGCCACCCTCGCGATCCCCAATTCGCCAACGCCGATCGGCCTCGCCGCACTCGCCGCCGCACTGCTCGCCGTCATCGCCATCGACGGCGTGTACCTCGCGATTCCGCGCCCCGACGGGCCACTCCTGCACGGCGCCGAGACGACCACTTCCTTCCTGCTTCTCGCCGGCATCGCCGCCGGCCTGCCCCCCATCGCCGTGACGGCCGCGCTCGCGAAAGTCACGCTCATGGCCGGTCGCTCGCTCGCCGGCGCGCTCGGCATGCCCACGTGGACGGCTACACTGCGCGCCGCGCTGCTGGCCGTAGCGTTGACCGCGCCCCTCGCCGGCTGGCCGTGGTTCGCCGCGTTCGGCATCGCGCTGCTCTCCGAAGCGATCGGCCGCATCGCGTTCTATGCCTCGCTCGAGCCGTCCTCGCCGGCCTCACGCATGGAGGCCGACACCCGCCGCTCGCTCGCCGCCGCTCGTTCCCCCGCCCCTTGACGCCGGCCGTCTCTTTCTCGACAATTACTTTGCACAACAAAGATTCGGCGTTCAGGCCGCGTCGGGCGGGCGGATCGGGGTGGAACAGGATCGCAGGCAGCGGCAGGGCGGACGGATCGGCGCCGGGGCCGGCGGAATGGCGCCGGACCGTGGACTGTGCGAGTCCGCCTTCACGCGATACGACGCGAGGGTTCGAAGGAGCGGTCGATGCGAATCGGTGACCTGATCTTCATTGTTGGCGTACTGGCGTTGCTGGTCGCGGTTGCGCGTGCAATCGGCTACACGGTCGGCCGGCGGTGGGCGGATGCGCGGCGCATTCTGGCGCGCGCGTTCGTCGTCGCGCTGGTCTACCTCGCGGTCGTGGTGGGTGTGTCGCTGGTGACGCCGCGGCCCTGGATCGGCGTGGGCGAGGAGCAGCGGTTCGACGATTGGGCGTTGACGGTGACGGGAGTGGAGCGGACGGAGCGAGGCTACCGGGTCTCGCTGCGGGTGGCGAATCACGGACGAGGCCGTACGCAGGCGGCATCGGACGCGGCGGTGGTGCTGGTGACATCGACCGGCGATCGGATCGCGGCGTTGGCCGCGCCGTCGGAGCGGTCGCTTCGCTCGAAGGTGCCGGCGGGCGATTCATTCGAGACGTTCCGCGAGTTCGATGTGCCGGCGGGCGTAGTGGTGCGCGGCCTGGACGTGTTGCACGGCGCGTGGCCGGCATGGTTCATCATTGGAGACCGTGGCAGCCTGCTCCACCGGCGTCCGCTCGTACGTCTGAGCGGAGCGGCCTCGTCCGGTTGACTCGCGAAGCGCGGCTTCCGGGCCGCGCGACTTCCGGATTCCATCGAGGAGGGGGAATGACGATGCGTACGATGCTGAAGCGGCCGAGCGCGTTCCTTCCGCTGGCCATGTCGGCGGCGTCACTCGCGGTGGTGCTGGCGTTTCTCGCGGTGCACGGCGTGGTCCGGCAACCCGACGAAGGCGCGGCGGCGCACCTCTGGCAGCTCCTCATGGTGGCGCAGCTGCCGATCATCGCGTTCTTCGCGCTGACGTGGCTGCCGCGCGCGCCGCGGCCGGCGGTCGCGGTGCTCGTCCTTCAGGCGCTGGCGATCTGCGTGTCGGCGGCGCCCGTGTTCCTGCTCGGTTTCTAGCGGTCGCCGGTGCCGGCATGCGCCCCGCCACCATCCGCGACACGGCTGGCGCCGAGACGTCGTTCGGCGGATACGTCACGGGCGTGGCCCGAAACCGGTCCCGCGAATGGCGATTGCGGCACCTGCACGGGTCGTGCCGGCCGGACGCGCGCTGAGTCGCACGATCACTGCGCGCGCGATCGCCGGCCCACCCAGCCCAGCCACGCGCCGAGCGGCAGGATCACCAGGTTCAGCACCGTCGTGTAATCCCACGCGAAGTAGTTCATCCCTCCGATCCCGGGACTCGCGAGCGACACCGGCTCCGGTGCCAGCCCGGTCCAGCGGAAGACGTACTCCACGATCAGCGCCGACACGATCATCGTGAGCAGCAGGTAGCCGGAGTAGACCAGCGCCGGCCGCCACCCGTAGTAGCGACGGTACACGAGGACCATCGGGATCGTCACCAGGTCCGCGAAGATGAACGCGACCACGCCGCCGAACGAGATGCCGCCGTTCCAGAGTACCGCCGCCAGCGGGATGTTGCCCACCGAGCACACGAACGAGAGGATCGCGATCGCCGGGCCGACCACCACGTTCTCCAGACTCACGAGGAAACCCGGATGGCCGCCGCCCCGGCTCGTGAGGAACAGCGTCGCCCACCACTCCCGCGGCACCAGCGCCGCGAGCGTGCCCGCGATCACGAGACCGAGCACGATGTCCTTCCCCACCATCCGGAAGTCCGTCGCGTAGTAGCGCGCCATCGCCCGGATCCCCTTGAACGTCAGGATGCTCCGGAGCGGGAGCGACTCGGCAGCCCCGTGCTGGTGATCGTGCCCCGACCCTTCCGCACGCTCGAGATGACGACGCGCATCGTCGAATACCTTCTTCGGCGCGAACCACTTCAGCAGAATCGCGACCACGCCGATCAGCACCGCGCCGCCGAAGAATTCCGCCGCCACGAAACGCCAGCCCATCAGTACCCAGATGATCAGGCCGATCTCCAGCACCAGGTTCGTGGACGCGAACAGGAACACCGTCGCCGCCACGATGTGCGCACCCTTCCGGAACAGGCTCTTGCTCATCGACGCCGCCGCATACGAGCACGACGACGACGCCGCGCCGAATCCCGCCGCCAGAAGCACCGAGCGTACGTTCGCGCGCCCGAGATGCTCCGCGATCCGCGCCTTCGACACGAACGCCTGGATCGCGCCCGACACCGCGAATCCCAGCACCAGGCCCCACCCCACCTTCCACGCCATCCCCGCGATGTGTCGGACGATCTCGCCCGCGATGTGCAGCGCATCCATGCCGATCGCTCCGGTCGTCTGTCCGCTCCCCGTTCACTGGTTCGGGAATAGACTCGAACCCGCCGAAAGGTCCGGGCCGCGCGCCCCAATCGCGCTTCCGCAGGGCCGGCCCCGCCCGTCCGTTGCCCCGTACCGGCCGGCCCCTTGCATCAAGGCGCTCGCGCCGCGAATTTGTCCGGAGATACCGAACAAATACCGAATCTGCGCGCCGGGCCACGAGGCGGCCGGCGCGGTTCCGCCACCCCCACCCCGCGAGGTCGTCATGTCCGATGCATCATCCGGGTCCGCGCCCTTCCTGACTCCCGCCGCGCTGCTCTCGCACTGGCAGGGTCATCGCCGGCTGACCCGGCGTGTGATCGAGGCGTTCCCCGAGGATCAGCTGTTCACGTTCACGGTCGGCGGCATGCGCCCGTTCGGCGAAATGGCGATGGAGCTGGTGAGCATGGCGGAGCCGACCGTGGTCGGCGTGGCGACGGGCGAGTGGGCGACGACGTTCGACCGCGATCCGCTGCCGAAGGCGGAGCTGCTGGCGCGCTGGGATGCGGACACGGTGCGCATGAACGAGTTGTGGCCAACGATTCCGGCGGAGCGGTTCCTCGAGACGATGAAGGCGTTCGGCCAGTGGGACGGCATCGTGCACGATCTGATTCTCTACGTGATCGACAACGAAGTGCATCATCGCGGTCAGGGATTCGTGTACCTGCGCGCGCTCGGCATCGAGCCACCGCCGTTCTACGTGCGCGACTGAAGCGGGCACATTTGCCTGGTCCCTGCATGTCTCGCATCTTCGCTCGACCATGAACTGAGCGGAAGAGTGAGGATGCAGAGGCGTTATAGGATTCGATTTCCACGAATCGACGCGCACGACCTGGACCAGGACGAGACCTGGTTCTTTCTCGAGGAAGCGGGCAAGGAACGACGCATCCGGTTCCACGACTACGACGAGATCTACAAGGTCCCCGGGCTGTACGAGCAGCTCTTCTACGATCGTCTTCAATGCGCGTCGCCGGTGAAGGTGACGGAGATCCTGCGCTCGGCCGTGGCGCAGTCGTCGGACAGCTTCACGGAGCTGCGTGTTCTCGACCTCGGCGCTGGCAACGGGATGATGGGTGAGGCGCTGAAGAAGTATGGTGTGGCGCGGATGGTGGGCGTGGACATCATCGCGGAAGCGCGCGACGCCGTGGAGCGGGACCGGCCGGGGATGTACGACGCGTACTACGTGGAGGATTTCACGAACCTGGCGGCCGAAGTGCGCGAGGAGATCGCGTCGTGGCGTTTCAACTGCATGGTGACGGTGGCTGCGCTGGGGTTCGGCGACATCCCGACGGCGGCGTTCATCGAGGCGTTCAACATCATCAAGAGCCCCGGCTGGGTCGCGTTCAACATCAAGGACACGTTCTTCCAGAACAGTGACGAGACGGGATTCCTGCGGATGATCCGCGAGTTGATGTTCTCGGACCACCTGGACATCTACCACGTGGAGCGGTACCGCCACCGTCTGTCGATCGAGGGCGAGCCGCTCTACTACTTCGCGATGGCGGGCCGGAAGAACGCGGACGTGCCTCGCTCGTTCCTGGAGTCGAGGGGCCTGCTGGCCTGAGCCCGTCGCGGTTCCGCCCGCGGAGTGCTACCGTATCGTCGCGTTCGCGAAGCCCAGACGGAGGCGCTCCATGTCCTCGCACCCGCTGCTGTACCTGTCGCGGGCCGACGTCGAGTCGGTCGCGCCGGCGATGCCGGCGATCATCGCGCTGCTGGAGACGGCGTTCCGGGAGAAGGCCGCCGGCCGGGTCGAGATGCCGCCCAAGCCCGGGATCCACCCGGGACCGGACGCTTTCATCCACGCCATGCCCGCGCACATCCCGGCGCTGCACGCGGCTGGCATCAAGTGGGTAAGCGGGTTCCCCGCCAACCCGGAACGCGGGCTGCCGTACATCAGCGGGCTGATCATCCTGAACGACGACCTGACGGGCCTGCCACTGTGCGTGATGGACTGCACGTGGATCACGGCATACCGGACGGGTGCGGCGACGGCGCTCTCCGCGAAGTACCTCGCCCGGCCGGAGAGCGAGGTGGTCGGGATCCTCGCGTGCGGCGTGCAGGGCCGGACCAACCTCGAGGCGCTGGCCGCGTTGTTCCCCGTGCGCCGGGTGCTGGCGTACGACATCACGCGTGCGTCGCGTGAGCGATACGCGGCGGAGATGTCAGCGAAGCTCGGCGTCGAGATCGTCGCGGTGAGCAGTCCGCGGGAGGCGGTGGTCGAGAGCGACATGGTGGTCACGTCGGGCCCGATCCTGAAGCGTCCGTCGCCCACGATCGAGGCCGGCTGGCTGAAGGCGGGCGCGTTCGGCTCCGCGGTCGATTTCGATTCGTACTGGCAGCCGGCGGCGCTGGCGGAGCTCGACCACATCAGCACGGACGACCATGCGCAGTTCCACTACTATCGCACGGTCGGCTATTTCCAGCGCACGCCGGACCCGCACTCGGACCTGGGCGAACTGGTATCGGGAGCGAGGACGGGCCGCACGTCGGCGTCGGATCGGACGCTGGCCATGAATCTCGGTCTGGCGCTGGACGACATGGCGGTCGCGCCGGAGGTGTACCGGCGGGCTCGGGCGAAAGGCGTTGGTACGATGCTGGAGCTCTGACACGGACGCGCGGCCGCGCCCGGACCCGGGCCGGCCGGTCCCCCCGGGAGGCGAGTCCTTGGACGCGGACACCGGTACGACCGTCAGGACGCCGAGGAAGCCGTCGCTCCTCGAAGCGTTGACCCCGCTCGTGGCGATGGCGCTGCTGCTCGGCGTCGGCTACGGCTGGCTCGGCTACCCGGTCGAGGTCCTGCTGCTCACGTCGGCCGGCGTGGCGGGCGGTGTGGCAAAGCGGCTCGGCTACACGTGGAAGGACATGGAGACGGGTGTAGTGGCCGCACTCGGCAAGGCGATGCCCGCGATCCTGATCCTGATCTCGGTCGGTGCGCTGATCGGGACGTGGATCGCCGCGGGCACGATCCCGATGCTCATCTACTATGGTCTCGACCTCATCTCGCCGCGCTTCTTCCTGTTGACCGCGTGCGTGATCTGCTCGATCATCTCGCTCACGACCGGCACGAGTTGGGGCACGGTCGGCACGCTCGGTGTCGCGTTGATCGGCGTCGCGAGCGGACTCGGCATCCCGATGGGCGCCGCCGCCGGCGCCATCGTGTCCGGCGCCTACTTCGGTGACAAGCTGAGCCCGTTCTCCGACACCACGAACCTGGCGCCCGTGGTCGCCGGCTCCAACCTCTTCGACCACATCCGCTGGATGCTCTGGACCACGCTGCCGGCGTGGGCCATCGGGCTGCTGGTCTACCTGCTGGTCGGCCTCGGCAATGGCGCCGCCGAGCCGCCCGACATCTCATCGATCCAGAACGCGCTGGCCGCCAGCTTCCACTTCAACCTGCTGTTGCTGTTGCCGCTCGCCGTAATCCTCTGGTTCGCGCTCACGCGGAAACCCTCGCTGCCCGGCATCCTCTTCGCCTCGCTCGTCGCGGTCGCGCTGGCGCTGCCCATTCAGGGGATCGCGCTGGGCGACGCGCTCCGGGCCGCGGTCAGCGGCTTCGTCCCCGATACCGGCTCGGCCGAGGTCGATGCGCTGCTCGCGCGCGGAGGCATGCTCTCCATGATGGACGTGACTCTGCTCGTGCTCTGCGCGTTCGGCTACGCCGGCATCATGAAGCACTGTGGCCTGCTCGACCGCGTGCTCGAGGCGCTGCTGTCCGTGGTCAAGGATACGTTCGGCCTGGTCGCGTCGGCCGTCGCGACCGGCATCGTGACCGCGCTCGTGACCGGCTCGAGCTACCTCTCGATCATCGTGCCCGGCGAGCTGTACAAGGACGCGTTCGCGCGGAAGGGGCTGGCCGCGAAGAACCTGTCACGCACGACCGAGGACTCCGGCACCGTGATCGTGCCGCTGGTGCCCTGGTCCGCCGCCGGCGTGTTCATGGCGAGCACACTGGCCGTGTCCACGACGACCTACGCGCCGTGGGCGATCATGAACTACCTCGGTTTCGTGTTCGCGCTCATCTACGGCGCCACGGGGATCGGCATCGCAAAGCGCATCCGCGAGGACGAGACGCTGCCGGGGAGCTGAGCCATGACGGACACGCCGGTTGGCTGTTCGTCCACTGCTTCCAGGTGTGCCCGCGCGGCCCGCCGCCGCTACCGTCGCCCCGGCGGAGGGCCCATGGCCTGCCGGATGGACCGCAACGTGCCCGGTCGGACCTGCCCCGCGAAGCAGCCCAGCGTGTACGGAGGAACTGTGGTAGTGGTACTGTCCTCGGCCCTGGGGATGTCCGTCGCACAAGTCCTGGATCTCGTGGGCAGCGGCATCGCGTCCCGCGTCATCCAGCGCGTTGTAGAGCGCCACGCCCGTCACCGTGAACCCGATCATCCCCATCGGCAGACAGCCGGGCTCCTCCGCTCGTGCGGGCGTCGCCGGGATCGCGAAGTCCAGCGGCAGCGACGCGATGGCGTTCGGGTTGGTGTCGTACCGGTACACGCTGTCCCGCGGTGAGATCGGGAACAGCCCCGTTGGCTGCGCGACCGGCAGCCCGTTGCTGTCGATCGCGACGTCGCTTCCTCGCGGACTCATCGTGAAGCTCGCGCCCGGCCACATCACCCGCCCCATCACGTGGGGCTTCTCCTCCGGGCTCCACGAGTCACCGTGGAACCATGGTCCGGCATGCCGCGCACCGCCGCCCCGGAACGTGGCCCGGCAGGCGTACACGTTGCCGGCCGCCGGATGGTCGGTGACGTGGCCGTCCCCGAGGGGAAGCGTTTGCGCGACAGCGGGTCGGGCCGCCAGCAGAAACACGAGGAGCTTCAATCGAGGTCTCATATCTCAACAGACGCGCCCGACGCATGGGTGTTTAAAGGGAAACCCGCATCGCCATGAGTCGGGTGCCGGCGTCGCAATGGTGGTCCGCGACGGCCCCGCGCGCCGTCAGCCACCCGCGTCGCCTTGCCCCGCGGTGTGCACAGCGCCAGACTGAACACCGATCCGAGTGGGCCCGGGCCGGAGCATCGCAATCTCCGCCGGGTCCGTCTACCGACGAATCGCCACGGGTGGTCCGCATGTTTCCACGCACCGTTCTCCGCGTTCACGCCGCCGTCGCGGCGCTCGTCCCGGCACTCGCGCTCCTCGCCGCGAGTCACACCACGCTTTCCGCCCAGGGCACGCCGCTGAAGCTGCCCGTCGTCGTCGACGGCCAGGCGCAGGTCGTGCCGGCGCTGCAGGACACGTCGCAGTGGATCCGCGAGGAGCTCTGGGTCGAGACGACGTTCGACACGGACGGCGACGGCAAGCCGGACCGGATGCACGTCGCGGTCGTGCGGCCGGGCCAGACGGCCGGGGAGCTGAAAGTCCCCGTGATCTACGAGACGAGCCCGTACTTCTCGGGGACGGCTGCCATCACCGGAATGTGGGACGTGAAGCAGGAGGTGGGCGAGCCACCGCCTACACGGGTGGCGCTCCCACCGGTCCGTGCCCGGGTCCGGCCCGGCATCTCCTCCTCGCTCGTGAGCACATGGGTGCCACGCGGCTTCGCGGTGGTGCATTCCGAATCACCGGGAACCGGCCTTTCGCAAGGCTGTCCCACGGTGGGTGGGCCCAACGAAGAGCTGGCGCCCAAGGCTGTGATCGACTGGCTGAACGGGCGAGCCCGCGCCTTCACGACAGCGGACGGCAGCGAAGAGGTGATGGCCGACTGGTCCACCGGGAAGGTCGGGATGACCGGCACGTCGTACAACGGGACGTTGCCGCTGGCCGCCGCGACCACGGGCGTCGAGGGACTGGAGGCGATCATCCCCGTCTCACCGAACACGTCGTACTACCGGTACTACCGGTCCAACGGCCTGGTCCGCTCCCCCGGCGGCTATCTGGGTGAGGACATGCAGTTCCTGTTCGACTTCATCAACAGCGGCAATCCGGACCACCGCGACTGGTGCTCCACGCACGTCCGTGACGGCGAGCTGGCCGCGAACGACCGGCAGCACGGCGACTGGAACGACTTCTGGGCGAAGCGTGACTACCTCGGGAAGCTGGGCGGCGTGAAGGCCGCCGTGCTCATCGCGCACGGCTTCAACGACTGGAACGTCGTGCCCGAGCACAGCGTCCGCGTCTTCGAGCAGCTGGAGAAGCAGGGCGTGCCGGTGCAGGCCTACTTCCACCAGGGCGGCCACGGCGGACCGCCGCCGATGCCGATGATGAACCGCTGGTTCACGCGCTGGCTGTACGGCGTGCAGAACGGCGTCGAGAACGAGCCGAAGGCGTGGATCGTGCGCGAGGGCGCGGACCCGAAGGAGCCGACGCCGTACGCCGACTACCCGGATCCGGCCGCGTCCATGGTCACGCTCCACCCGCGCGCCGGTGGCGTGGGCATGGGCGGGTTGAGCCTCGCCGCGCAGCCGGGCCAGGGCCGCGAGACGCTGGAGGACAACGTCTCGTTCAGCGGTCAGGTGCTCGCCCAGGCGGAGTGGACGGACCACAGGCTGCTGTATGCGACGGAGCCGCTGACGGAGGACCTGCGCATCTCGGGCACGCCGCGCGTCACGGTCCGGGTCGCATCGAGCAAGCCGGCGGCGAACCTCACCGTGTGGCTGGTCCAGCTGCCGTTCGCGACGGGCCGGAACGCGAATCCGGCGTTCGACGTGATCACGCGCGGCTGGGCGGATCCGCAGAACCACGCCTCGCTCGCGCACGGCGAGCCGCTCGTGCCCGGTCAGTTCTACGACATGACGTTCGAGATCGAGCCGGATGACCAGGTCATTCCCGCCGGCAAGCGGCTGGTGCTGATGCTGATGTCGAGCGACCGCGACTTCACGCTCTGGCCGCACCCGGGCACCGAACTGACGTTCGACCTCGACCACACCTCGATCGACCTGCCCGTGGTGGGTGGGCCGGAAGCGCTACGTCGCGCGCTCGGTCCGGCTTCGCGGTGAACACCGCGGCCGGCCGCCTGACCGATCACCTCCGCCGCCCGCACTGGAGTGCGCTGGCCCTGGAGCTGGTCGTGGTCGTGGCGGGCATCCTGCTCGCGCTCTTCTTCGATGGCTGGGCCCAGGACCGGCGCGACCGCGCCGCGGAGGTCACGTACCTCCAGTTCCTGGAGCGCGACCTGCAGCAGACCATCGATCAGCTCGAAGAGTCGAAGGCGTTCGAGGGTCGCCTGCTGGAGGATGGCCGGGTCGTCTACCGCTCGATTTCCAACGGCGTCGCGCCAGCCGATCGCCCGGCCGTCTCGCTCGCCCTGGCCCGGTTGGGAGCGCGCCGGACCCTGCGACTGGCGAACGCCACGTACGTCGACCTCGTCAACACCGGCAACCTGCAGCTGATCGATGACCGGGAGCTCCGCGACCGGGTCGTGCAGTTCTACGAAAACGCGGAGCGAAGCCTCGCGATCATCGACAGGAACAACGCTTTCTTCGTGGATGAGATGTACTTCGGTCGCGTTCTGGCGTCCGGGGCCATCATTCCCCGGCCCGCGTTCGACGACGGAGAGAACGTCCTCGTGTCCGCCGATTCCACGCTCAGGGGCGCGCTTTCCGGCGGGTACCTCGAGGAGCCGGACCCCATCTGGCGGCTGCCACTCAACGGTCCGGAGTGGCGGGCGGTGCGTGGACAGGTCGTGATGCGGATGCGAATCTCGGCGATCGTGCAGGCGACCGCCGACGCGCTGATCGAGGAGGCGGCGGCGCTCCGGGCTGCGACCCGCGCCGAACTCGGGCGGCACGGCCATTGACGCCGTCACGCCCGGGCCGGAGACTGATTCCAACGCAGACCACACCCAACCAGGAGGAGCACCCATGAAGAGTTACGGCGCGGAGTTCGTCGGGACGTTCTGGCTGGTGCTTGGCGGATGCGGCAGCGCGGTGCTGGCGGCGGCGTTCCCCAATGTGGGAATCGGCCTGCTCGGCGTCGCCCTGGCGTTCGGGCTCACTCTCCTGACCATGGCGTACGCGATCGGGCACATCTCCGGCTGTCACATCAACCCCGCGGTCACCCTCGGCCTCTGGGCCGGGGGCCGGTTCCCCGCGAACAAGGTGTTGCCGTACATCGTCGCGCAGGTGCTCGGCGCCGTGGTGGCCGCCGCCGTGCTCTACGTCATCGCCAGCGGGAAGGCCGGCTTCGACGTATCGGCCGGCTTCGCCGCAAACGGCTACGGCGCGCACTCGCCGGGCGGCTACTCGCTGCTGGCCGCGCTGGTCACCGAGGTCGTCATGACGATGATGTTCCTCTTCATCATCATGGGCGCCACCGACAAGCTCGTGCCGAGCGGGTTCGCCCCGATTCCGATCGGGCTCGGCCTCGCCCTGATTCACCTGATCAGCATCCCGGTGACGAACACCTCCGTGAATCCCGCGCGCAGCACGGGCGTAGCGATTTTCGTCGGCGACTGGGCCGTTGCGCAGCTCTGGCTCTTCTGGGTGGCCCCCATCATCGGTGGCGTGCTGGGCGCGGTCGTGTATCGTCTGGTCAGCAGCCCGAAGGAAGGATGAGGCGCAACGACAGCCGCCTGGCGCTGGATGGCTTCGCCGTCATTACCGACTACGAGCAGGAACGGGACGGCGTGGTCACGTTCCGCGGCCACGGCGTGATGACCTGGGACGCGAAGGACGAGTGCTACACGCTGCACTGGTTCGACAACATGGGATCGCCGCCCGAAATCTTCCGGGGCAACTTCGAGGGCGATATGCCGACCATCGCTCACGGCGGTCCCAAGCGTGTGCGCCTCAGGCCGGATCCTCGCCCAGGTCCGCGCTCAGCACGCCGCCGATCGCGTGCGTCAGCGCTTCCCACCGAGAACGCTCCGCCACCAGCCGCTTCCGGCCGGCGGCCGTCAACGTGTAGATGCGAACCCGCTGGTTGTTCTCCGATATCCCCCACTCCGCCCGGATCAGGCGTTGCCGCTCGAGGCGGTGGAGAGCGGGATAGAGCGAGCCGGTGTCCACCTGCAGCACGTCTTCCGATCGGGACCGGATAAGCTGCGAGATGCCGTAACCGTGGCGCGGACCCCAGCGCAGCGTCTGCAGGACCAGGAGATCGAGCGTTCCCTGCAAGAGCTCGATGCGGGAAGCGGCGCGGTCACTTGACATCGGTGCCTCGGATCGTTGGACGGGAGGAGCCCGGAGCCACGCGCCCTCACTCCGCCTTCAGCGCGCGCATCGGATCGGCGCGCGTGGCCCGCCAGGCGGGCACCCCCGCGGCGAGCAGCGCGACGGCCAGCAGCAGCGCGGCCGCGCCCGCGAGCGCGGCGGGATCCGTGGGCCGCACTTCGAACAGCAGCGAACGGAGGAAGCCGGTCACGGCCAGCGCGGCGGCGATGCCGACCGCCGCGCCGGTAGCGGCGATGGTGCCCGCGTGCTCGAGCACGCCGGTCCGGAGCTGGGCGGGCGAGGCGCCGAGCGCGGCACGGATGCCGAGCTCCGCGGTCTGCTCGCGCACGCTCGTCGCCATCACGCCGTACAGGCCGATCGCCGCGAGCAGCAGCGCGGCCAGTCCGAACGCGGAGAGCAGCAGCGTGGACAGGCGGGGCAACGCAAGCTGGCGGCCGACCAGCCCGTCCATCGTTTCCACGCCCGCGAGCCTCGCCTCGGGATCGGCGTCGTGCACGATACCGCGCAGCGCCGGCAGCACACCGCCCACCGCGGCGGTCGTACGGATCGCGACGTACCCCTGGAAGAACATCATCTGGCGCCACGGCAGGAAGATCATCGGCGTCGCGCTGCGCAGCGCCTTGTAGCGGATGTCCGCTGCCTCGCCGATCACCGTCAGCAGCGGAGCGCCGCTGGTATCGCCCACAAACCGAAGCCGTTTGCCGACCGGATCCGCGCCGGGCCAGAACATCGCGGCGACCGAACGACTCACGACCACGACCGGCGGCGCGCCCGGCACATTGGTCGGCTCGAACCCACGTCCGCGAAGCAACGGAATGTCGAACGTCCGGAAATACTCGGCGCCACCGACCTCCCACCCCACCAGCGGATTGCGACGCGCATCGGCTTCCGCCTGCTCCGCCGGCGCCACCAGCGCGGTGAAGACCTGCGGCCCGTAGAACGGGCCGGCGGCGACCGGCGTGATCGAGTGGACTCCCGGCAGCGCGCGCAGCGCGGGAGCGATCCGCTCGTAGAGCGTGACCAGCTTCTGCCGGTCGCTGTCCGCCGCGACCGGCCTCGCCAGCGTCACGATCGACAGTTGCTCCGGACGGTACCCGAGCGGGATCCGGCCGAGCCGGTCCAGGCTCCGAACCAGCAGGCCCGCGCCCGCCAGCATCACGAGCGCGAGCGCGATCTGCGAGGCGACGAGCCCGTCGCGCAACCGCCGGCGCGTCGGGCTTGCCCGGCCCGAGCGCGCGTCCAGACGCAACGGCGACGCGATCCCGCCCCGCGCCGCGGCCAGCGCGGGGATCAGGCCCGCCAGCAGCAGCGCCGCCCCCGTCACGGTCGCCGCCAGCCCGAGCGGCGTCGGCGACAGCCGCAGCACATCCAGGCGCGGCAGCTCGGGCGGTGCGAGCCGTGCGAGAGCACCGAGCATGCCGCGCGCACACGCCAGCCCGAGCACGCCCCCGCCGGCCACGAGCGCGACGCTCTCCCACAGCAGCGGGCGCACGATGTCGCCGGACCCGGCCCCGATCGAGCGCCGCACCGCGGTCTCGACCCCGCGCCTCGTCGCTCTCAGCAGGACCAGGTTGCCCACGTTCACGCATGCGATCAACAGCAGCAGCGCCACCGCGGCCCCGAGAACGATGAGCTGCGGCCGGACATCGCCAAGCACCGCATCCGCGAACGTCTCGATGTCCGCGCCCGCGAGCCGCACGCCCGCCGCGCCCTCCGCCGTGCGCCGGCTCGCGATCCGCTCGAGTATCGCGAAGAACTCTGTGCGCGCGGATTCCGGCGTCGCGCCCGGCGCCAGCCGCGCCACCACGTCCAGACTCGGGTACACCGTCGGAGTCCACAGCTCCGTGCCGGCCGGATACGCCAGGCCCGGAGGCGCCACACCGATGATCGTGGACGACTCACGCGTGTACGGGCTGCCCAGACGCCGGCCGATCACGCTCGAGTCGCCGCCGAAGCTCTGCCGCCACGCGTCATGGCTCAGAACCACCACGCTCGCCGTCTGACCGGTCGGCCTCTCATCGGCCGCGCTGAAAAAACGGCCCAGCGCCGGACGCACACCCAGCAGCTCGAAGAAACCGCCCGTCACCCACGACTCCCGGAGCGACAGCACCCGGTCCCCGTCCGCTACCGGAAACGCGGCCGCGCCCTGGTGCGCCACCCCCGCCACCGCCTCCAGCTGCGTGCTCGACGCGCCCAGCTCCCGCAGCTCCTCCTGCGTCATCCCCACGTCCACGCCGGCCGGATCCAGCGTCCGCGGCAGCACCACACGCTCCGGCGAGGACACCGGTAACGGATGCACGAGCACCGCGTCGAACACCGTGAACACCGCCGTCGCCAGACCGATCCCGAGACCGAGCACCAGCACCGCAGTTACCGTGAACGCCGGCGCTCGACTCAACGCGCGGAGCGATTGCCGGAGTTCCCGCAACGCGCGCTCGATCCGCGCCCCGCCCCATTGCATCCGCGTCACTTCCTGCACGATCGCCACGTTGCCGAACTCGCGCCGCACCGCGCGCGCCGCCGCCGCCGGATCCTCACCCCGCGCCACCCGCTCCCGCACCGCCATCGCGACGTGCGACCGGATCTCTTCCTCCAGCTCCGCGTTCCGCTTCGCCCGCGACCCGAAGAACGGCAGACTCATGCACGGTCCTCCACCATCCTCGCGCACCCGTCACTCGTCCGCCGATCAGCAGGGTGAGCGTGCGCCCTGGGGTGTAGAATATCTACACCTATGCCGCCGGAGACGTCAAGCGGGCGGCGTGAGTCGGTGGTTCGATGCCATGGCGATGCTCGCGCGGGAGCGGGGTCGCGGTGCGACGCATGGCGCATTGCGGGCGGGTGCGAGAAGCAGCGATGCCCGTCGGTGCGTGACGGCCAGGGAAGGTGCGGGTCGGGAGCGGACGGCGGGTCGGCACCGACTTGTCAACGCGGCGCAGACAGGATTAACTTCTCAGTTCAGTCCCTTACAAATGGAAGACGAATCCGGTCCCCTGCGGCGTCACCGCCGCGGGAGTCTCGATTCCATTCGCGACCGGACGGTCGTGGAATCGCCACGTCCGTGACCGCGCCGCCTCATCCCTCCACGTGGAGAATCGAACCATGGTGCAACCCGTTGGGCGGGCCCGCCTCGAGACCGAGCTGGCCGCAAAGGCCGTGATCGCGGCGCATCGGCAGAAGGCATTCGAGAGCACGTTCTCGGGCACGCACCTGCGCAAGAAGGGCTCGTCCATCTCGAGTGATGCGAGGGGGGTGGCGGACGCCGGCTTCGATTTCGCGGGCAAGGTTGCGAAGGCGGCGGGCAAGGCGTTGCCGGACGTGGTGGGCGCGATCCCGATCTTCGACGCGATCGGCTCCGTGTTCAAGATCGTGGGCATCGAGCCGGGCGAGCGCGAGGACTTCGACATGATGATGGCGGAGGAGCTGGCCGTCATCACGACCAAGGGTTTGCTCGGCATCGCCAGCATGTACACGCCCTACATCTCGACGGTCTTCGCCGGCAAGGACATGGTGAAGGAGTGGGTCAACACGGCGGTGGAGGGTCACAAGGCGTACACGCTGAAGCGGACCATCCGCTGCGACATCCTGCCGGGCGACCCGCAGGCGGCGGCCAAGGCGGTGCGTCAGCTCATCGCGCGGAACCGCGACAACTCCGCGCGGCTCGCCACCGTTAACACGGTCAAGTTCGCGGTGGACGTGGCGGCTACCGCGGGCGGCTTCGGCGCGGGTGGCGCGGCCGCGAGCGCGGCCACGGGCGCGGCGGCGTCGGGCGCCAAGCTGGCGAACACGCTGTTCCTGCTGGGCCGGGACTACCACGAGATGAAGACGGCGAATGCTTTCCTCAAGGCGAATGCTCTCCCGTCGGCGGAGACGCTGTTCGGGGCGTACCCGTTGCTGGGTTGCTACCTGATCGCGGGCGCCGATGACAGCGACCTGCTGTACTTCTTCATGAGCCAGATGGGTCAGGCCGGCTGGATGGACAAGGTCGAGCAGCAGAAGAAGCGAACGCTCGGTCCACTCCAGGATGAGGCGCGCAAGTACATCGGCGAATCGCGTTTCGAGCTGGACGGCTTCCATGGCGCGAAGGTGAACGTGATCGTGCCCAAGAAGAAGTCCAAGCGGGTCCACCTCAAGAGCTGGGCGCAGCGCGTCTTCTGGTAGGGCCGGGCCACGGGGGGGATCATGCAGAGCTGGAACGACATCCTGAAGATCACGCGGGCCGGCAATCCCGCGCCACCGCGCCGGGTCGAGCGCACCGATGCGGAATGGCGCGAGCGTCTTACGGCGGAGCAGTACCAGGTGACGCGGCGGAAGGGGACGGAGCGGCCGTTCAGCTCGGAGATGTGCAGCCTGTTCGAGCCCGGCCGGTACGCCTGCGTGTGTTGCGACACGCTGCTGTTCGATTCGGCGACGAAGTTCGAGTCCGGCACCGGCTGGCCTTCGTTCACGGCGCCGGTCGAGCCCGACGTGATCGCGTACCACGGCGACCATGCGTTCGGCATGGTGCGGGTCGAAACGACGTGCAACGTGTGCGACGCGCATCTCGGTCACGTGTTTCCGGACGGGCCGCCGCCCACCGGGCTCCGCTTCTGCATGAACGCGGTCGCGCTCCGCAAGGTCGAGAAGCCCGTGGCGGCGAGTTGACGCCCGCCCGCGGAGGCCCCCTCCCGACGGGCCATCGACCGGACTTGCCAGCCCGCGTACTTTCGAGGCCATGCATCCCGACTGGAGCCTCGACGCCACGCTCTACGAGCTGAACACGCGCCAGTTCACGGAGGCCGGCACGTTCGGCGCAGCCGAGGCGCACCTGCCGCGGCTGGCCGGTCTCGGCGTCGACATCATCTGGTTGATGCCGATCCACCCGATCGGCGAGAAGAACCGGAAGGGCAGCCTCGGGAGTCCGTACTCCGTGCGCGACTACTTCGGCGTCAACCCGGAATTCGGCACGCTCGATGACCTGAAGCGGTTCATCGCCGCGGCCCACGCGCTCGGCATGCACGTGATCCTCGACTGGGTCGCCAACCACACGGCCTGGGACAACCCGCTGGTCGCCGAGCATCCCGAGTGGTACGCGCGCGACGCCGCCGGCCAGCTCCGGTCCACACCGTGGTGGGACTGGTCCGACGTCGTTGACCTGGATTTCGGCCAGCCCGGGCTGCGCCGCTACATGCTCGAGGCGATGTCGTACTGGGTCCGCGAGGCGGACATCGACGGGTTCCGCTGCGACGTCGCCGGGTACGTGCCGGGTGACTTCTGGGACGCGGCGCGGTCCGTGCTCGATGCGATCCGGCCCGTCTTCATGCTGGCCGAGTGGGAGGCGCGCGACCTCCACGACGCGGGCGTTCGACGCGACGTACGCCTGGACCTGGAACGACGCGCTACACGCGATCACACGAGGCGCCGCCGACACGACCGCGCTCGTCCGCTACTACTCGTGGCGCGAGAAGGCCTGGCCACCCGAAGCGATGCGCATGACGTTCATCGCCAACCACGACACGAACTCGTGGAAGGGCACGCAATTCGAGCGCTTCGGCAAAGGCCTGCACGCGGCGATCGCACTCTCGGTCGTGGGTGACGGGATTCCGCTCCTGTATTGCGGCCAGGAAGCTGGCAACGAAAAGCGGCTCGCGTTCTTCGAGAAGGACCCGATCGTCTGGCGAGAACATCCCGTGGGCGATCTGTACCGCCGGCTGTTCGCGCTGAAGCACGGCAACACCGCGCTCTGGAACGCGCCCCGCGGCGCGCTCATGGAGAAAGTCCCCAACAGCGCCGAGCGGTATGTGTTCAGCTTCGTGCGCGCGAACGAGAGGGACGGCGTGTTCGCCGTGTTCAACCTCTCGGCCGAGTCGCGCACCGCGACGTTCGCGGGAACGCGCCATCATGGCCGGTACCTCGATGTCTTCGGGGGCGCGACCGCGGCGTTCACGGAAGCGACGGCGCTCGAGCTCGAGCCGTGGACGTATCGGGTGTACACGAGAGAGAGGTCCTGAGTGGAGGAACGAGTGGTCGTGATCACGGGCGCGAGCGCCGGCATTGGCGCCGCCACGGCCCGGTTGCTGGCGGAACGCGGCTTCCGCCTCGTGCTGGTCGCGCGGCGCGCGGACGTGCTCGCGGAAGTGGCGCGGGCGTGTGGCGAAAAGGCACACGCGGTCGTGGCGGATGTGTCCGTCCGCGACGAAGTGCAACGGGTCGTCGCCGAAACACTGTCCCGGTCCGGCCGGATCGACGTCTGGGTCAACAACGTCGGCCGCGGCATTTCCCGTCCTCCTTCGGGGCTGACCGACGACGACATCGACCAGGTCATGCGCCTCAACGTCCTGCCCTCGCTCTACGGCATGCAGGAGGTGCTGCCGCATTTCCGGGAACGCGGGACCGGGCAGGTCATCAACATCTCGTCCATGCTCGGCCGCATTCCCTTCGCCACGATCCGATCCGCGTACTCCGGCGCCAAGCACTTCCTCGACGCGCTCACCGCGATGTTCCGCGCCGAGGTCCAGGCGACGCACCCCGGCATCCAGTTCTCGCTCGTCTCTCCCGGCGTTGTGCGGACGGACTTCGGCCTGAACGCGCTGCACGGCGGACCGGACTCGCGGCAGATGCCGAATTCACAGAGCGCGGAGGAAGTGGCCGAGGTGATCGCGGGCGTGATCGAGTCGCGGGCGCCCGACGTCTACACACAACCGGGCTCGAGCCAGCGGGTCGCCGGCTACTACGCGTCGATCGGACGCGACCCGTGAACGGGCTGCGTCGCCCGGCGTGACGTGCGGCCCAGGCGTCCGGTCTTGCCCTTTGCCGCGCCGGGCCGCAACCTGCCGGGATGCTGAAACGCGCCGCCCTCCTCGCCGCCGCCCTCCTCGTGCCCGCCCTCGTCCGGGCCCAGGCCTTCAGCGAACCACCCGACGCGCCGGCCGACGTGGAGATCCGCGACGGCCGTGTCCTGGTCCGCTACCACGGGAGCGTGCTGTTCGATGGCGGCATCACCTCGCCCGGCGCCGAGGTCTCGTTCGTCCAGCTCACGGACACGACCGGCGGCCGCGTTACGCAGGTGCTCAAGTGGACCGCGCGCGGTGGCCGGCTCACGCTCGCGGGCACGGTGCGCGGTTCGCCGGAGGCGTTCGCGGCCGAGGCGGAGCCGCGCGAGGACGGGCTGCGTGTCGTGCGCGACGCGGTCGGTCCCGCGACGAACCGGCTGAACCGCGCCGTCTACGACCGCCGGTACGACTGGGTGCTCTCGGTGGATTTCCCCGCCAGCGTGCGGCTCGAGCCCGCGCCGGATGCGGACAGCATCGTCGCATACGACCTAACCGCGAGCGGCGGCGAAGTGACGCTCCGGTTCCGCCCGCGCTTCTACCAGCGGCATCGCGGGCTGACCGAGTACCGGCCGTGGGAGTATCGGCCGTGGACGAAGTCGGTCGCCGGCTGGACCTCGTGGTACGCGTTCTTCGACCGCGTGACCGAGCAGGACATCCACGCCACCGCTGATGTGCTGGGCGAGGTGCTGCACCCGTTCGGGTACGACTACCTCCAGATCGATGACGGCTACCAGCGGCTGCCCATCGGGCTGCCGGACCACTGGCTCGAGGCCAACGAAAAGTTCCCGTCCGGTCTCGACGCCATGCGGCGCTACATCAGCGACCGCGGGCTCGAGCCCGGCATCTGGACCAACGTAAGCTTCCAGGACAGCGCGGCGGCGACGTCGCATCCGCGCTGGTTCGTGCGTACCGACGACGGCCGGCCCGCGCGCGGCAACTGGGTCGGGTACGTGATGGATGGCAGTGCGGCGGGCACGATGGACACGCTGGTCACGCCCGTGTACCGGGTGCTCCGCGACATGGGATGGACGTACTTCAAGCTCGATGCGCTGCGCCACCTCCGCTACGAGGGCTACAACAGCAACGCGTCGTACTTCGACGAACACGGCCTCGACCGCGAGGCCGTGTTCCGCGGCTTCGTGCGCCAAGTTCGCGACGCGATCGGCCGCGATGTCTATCTGCTCGCGTGCTGGGGGATTCGGCCGGAGCTGATCGGCCTGGTGGACGGCGTACGGGTGGGCGACGACGGCTTCGGCTACGGCTCCTTCGCGCAGTACAACTCGTTCAACAACGTCGTCTGGCGGAACGACCCCGACCACATCGAGCTGCACCAGCCGGACGGCTACCGTGCCGCGACGCTCACATTGCTCACCGGCTCCGTGCTGATGCTGACCGACCGGCCCGAGGTCTATCGCACCGAGCGGGTCGAGGCGGCGAAGCGGACGGCGCCCGTGCTGTTCACGCGGCCGGAGCAGCTGTACGACGTGGACCCGTCGCGTTCATCGCTCCTCGCGCTGGCGAACACGGAACTGAGCGGGTCCGGCCCG
Source organism: uncultured Gemmatimonadales bacterium (assembly GCA_963786235.1). Classification (GTDB taxonomy): domain Bacteria; phylum Gemmatimonadota; class Gemmatimonadetes; order Longimicrobiales; family RSA9; genus CAWAYJ01. Next base: position 1,743 of record CAWAYJ010000036.1, on the reverse strand, counting down.
CGTCCGTTCGACGCGGACCAGCGCGAGGTCGTGTCGCTGTACCAGCTCGACATCGCGCGGCCGTTCGAGCAGTGGACGGTGCTGGCGCGCACGCGCGACGACGACGGGGCGATTCCGCTTTCCGAGCTCGGTCTCGCGACGGGCACGGACTACGTCGCGTTCGACTTCTGGACGCGTCGTTCGCTCGGCGTGGTGCGCGACACGCTGTGGCCGGGCCCGATCGACTCGACGTTCGAGGTCCAGGTGATTTGTCTGCGCCGACGCGCCGCGCATCCGCAGGTGCTGGCGACCGGCCGTCACGTCACGTGCGGCGGGCCGGACCTGCACGATGTCGCGTGGAGCGGAGACGCCTTGAGCGGCGAGAGCGACGATCGTGGCCGGCGATCCGTACGTGCTGTACCTGAACGAGCCGGCCGGATTCCGGTTCGACGGCGTCACGGCCGAGGGCGCTCGCGTCGCGGAGCAGCGGTTCGAGGGCGGCATGCGCGTGATCCGGCTCGAGAGCGAGCGGGGCGGTGCCGTGCGCTGGCGGGTTCGATACAACGCAGAAGGGAGCTGAACCCGACCCGGGAAACTCGGGGCCATCCCGAGGTCGCCTTCCAGCGGATCCGGAGTTCTTGCCCGCATCCAGTCGGGGCAGATAGCATTGCAGAGACCGCAGGATGGCTTCAGTCCTGCTCCCGGTGCCGTCCCGGACTCGGCGGCAATACTCCGGAACCAGATCCTTACCCAACCCGTGTGGAACAAGCCAGGTGGCATGTTCCTCTCCCCGAGCCAGTGGAGGTGCAGCATGACGTCGTGGCAGAGGCCGGTCGGTGTTCTACTCGTTCTCGGCACCGTGACCGGTTGTGCGGAGCGCACGACCGCTCCGGCGGACGAGGATTTCGGTCCGGCGTTCGCCAGGACCGCCGGGCCGGTGCTCGACGAAGGCTACATCCAGGCAAGGCTCGATGAGATCAACGCCAGGCTGGCGTCGGCGGGAGCCGGCTACGCGGTCGCCCGGGCCGAGCTCTCGCTCGCGCCCAGCGCGAACCCGGCGTCGCCGATCGTGGTCTTCGCCAGCGATCACGATCTCCGGATGTCGTCACAGTGGGTGGCGGGCGACCCGCGTCGTCACGCAACCGGACCCGGGCTCACGTGGGGCAACTTCGAACCGTTCATGACCGCGAATGGGTCAGTCCCGGCGGAGGCGTCGATCGATGCAGCGTTCGGGACGTGGAACGCGGTCCGCTGCTCCAATCTCGAACTCACGAAGGTCGACCTGCCCGCCAACGTTTTCCCCAGCCTGATCCTCGGGCTCGGCGGCTACGTGAACGATCCTCTCGCGGCCGACATTTCCACGCTCGGCTTCCTGCCGGGCGGCATCTTCGACGCGACCCTCGGGTCCGGCGCCAGCACCTCGGTCCTGGGCGTGACGTTCACGTTCGTCTGGGTCAGCAACGGCGATCCCACCGACATCGATGGGAATCATCGCTCGGACACGGCGCTCAAGGAGATCTGGTACAACGACGATTTCCTCTGGTCCACATCCGGCGGGCCCGGCACCGACGTCGAGACCGTGGCGCTGCACGAGGAAGGCCACGGGCTGGAGCTGGGCCATTTCGGCCGCATAGCCGTCAATGCGAAGACGGGCAAGCTCATCGTCAGCCCGCGTGCCGTGATGAACGCGTTCATCCTCGGCACGCAGCGTTCGCCACTCGGCTCCGACAACGGTGCCTACTGCGGCAACTGGGCCGCCTGGCC
>CAWAYJ010000035.1:0-524857 GCA_963786235.1 uncultured Gemmatimonadales bacterium | reverse complement strand
GCCACAACTACCCGGCGCACCCCCGGTTCGACGAAGAAGTGCGGATCGGCGATCTCCGGACGGCCCTCAAGCATGTGGAGCGGGCCGTGGGCGAGCGGGACCAGCGCGTGGACATTCCGCAACCGGACCGGAAGGCCGTGCGGAAGGTGATGGGGCCGCTGAAGGTGGCGACGGTCGGCGAATCCCACATCGTACTCGACCGCCAGTGGCGGGACCACTTCCACCGCATGCAGCAACAGAACCCCGGCATGCCGGTGACGGTGGAGCGCCTGAAAGGATGGATCGACGAGCCGGACGCCATGGGGCTGGATGACCGGGTGGCGAACTTCGTCATCGCGGCCTATGCGCTGGTGGACAACCGCGTCCTGGTCCAGGCCGGCCAGACCATCGAGGCGGACGTGCAGCGGCTGGATCCCACCGTCGAGGTTCGCACGCAGAAGCTGCCGTCCGAGGAGGAGTGGGAGGCGGCCCGGCCGCATGCTCAGGCGATCTTCGGGGTGGACGCGAGCCCGATCCGGAACGCGGCGAACGTCTCGCGGCTGATCGACGCGGTGCAGGACGTGGCGCGTACGCACGCCGAAGCTGCGCGGGCTCTGGTGAAGCAATTGAACGATGCCGCCGCGAAGGTCGGCGTGGACGCCAATGCGGACCGTCTTCGCACCGCCCGTGCCGGAAGGGACCTCCTGGATAGCGTGCTCTCTGCCGACGACGTCGACGCCGTAGCCGTCCTCGCGACCGTCGATCCGCCCACGAGCGCTGCGGCGCTCGGTCGCTGCATCAAGTCGGCCCAGCAGGTGGTCGGGGCGGTGCAGCGCGCGCGCTGGGACGTGTTCGCCAGCGTAGCGGAGCTCCCGGGGGACTGGGCCACGGAAGGGACCAGAATCCGCGACGCGGTCAGGGAGGCGCTGGAGCACGACGAGCTGTCGCAGCCGCTCCCGCCGGTCCTGGACCGGGAGGATGCGAAGGCGACCCGACTCCTGCAGGAGGCGGCAAAGAAGGCCACGACCCCGCCGAACCGTCCTCGGCCGCCTGCGGGTGGTGGCGATGGCACCTCCGGAACGAAGCACCGACTCCCTGCGCAGGGCTCAAAGCCTGACCTGAGCGGGTCGGAGGCGGCCGAAGTATTGGAGGAGCTGCTCGAGCGACGAGACAAGCTCGCCCATCTCTCCGTCACCTGGAAGTTCAGCGACTGATGGCGCGACCCGTGGGGGAGTCGGTCCTGCGCGCGCTCGTAAACGAGGCCAGCGAGGAGGCGGGCGCCCCGCGCATCCTGGCGATCGCCGCCGCCCCACGTTGGTCCGGGAAGAGCGTGCTCGAAACGGAGGTAGGCACCGTCCGTGTCCTGCCGTGTGTATCCCCGCTGGCGGTCCGGGATGCGCTGTCCCACCGGGATCGGGCGGAGGACGGCGAGGTGCTTGTGATCCTGACGGACCGGGACGAGCACGAGCTGGGGCAGGAGGTCATGGCGCGGGTCTGGCGCCACCGGCTGGTGCGCCCCTCCGCGTGGGAGGCGGTCAAGGGTCAGTTCCGCGTCGATCGGCTCGATCCGGCGTTGAGCGGAAGCCCGCTGGCTTGTCGACCTCCTGGTGGAGGTGGCGCCACCGCGCGGGTACCCACCACCACCGAGCGGATTCCTGGACTTCGGGACAGCCTGGCGCACGTTCTTGCGGCATGGCCTGCGGCTGGACGTGGAGACGCCCACGCTCGAGGATCTGCTCCGGTGGGGCCAGACTGACGCCGCGCGGTCCTCTCTGTCAGGGCCGGCTGGCGGGCACCGCGACCAGATCGCTGAGATCCTCGAGAAGGATGTCGGCCCCGCCGCGAGACACGTGCTCAGGATCGTCGCGGAGAGGCGCGGGACGGACCTGGTCCCTCTGGGCCTGATCGCGGACGTCCTCTGGGCGGAGGGCTCGGCCGGGGACCAGACGTACCTCACGGCCCGCGTGCGTTTCGAGGGACCGGTCGGCGCGAAGAAGCTGTCTACGGGTGTGGCCCGAAGCTGGGGGGACGCCGCGACGCGGCTGGTCCGGACGCTTTCCGACCGCGAGGACGAAATCGCCGTGCCGGGCTGGCTCACGCGCGCCGAGAACATCCTCGCCGACATTGATGCGATCGACCTGGCACTCGCGTCCGATGCTCTGCCCTGGGCGTTCACCGAGCGGTTGATTCGTGCAGGGCGGACCCTCGCAGGTGCCCTGGATGCGCCGGCGGTGGAGAGCCTCGAAGATCTGCGGAACGCCTCCGTTCTCGTACAGCGGCATCTGCTTGCGTCGAAGGACGACGAGAAGGACCGAGTGGAGCGACTTCGCATGGCCACCCGGTTGGTTCGCCGGATGGTGTCGGCACCGGAGGCGGTGGGTGGGGCGGACCTCAGGTCCCACGCCGCCGCGTTTGCGAGTGACGGCGCGTGGGTGGACATTGCGCGCGAGGCCCTCGGACACGGCGAGACGGTGAGTTCGCTTGCCGACGCCTACGCCCGTCTGATTGAGATGGTCGATGGCGATCGAGCGAGCCGGGATCTGGCTTTCGCGAAAGCGCTCGCCTCCTGGAGTTCAGTGCTTCCTACCAGTTCTGTCCCACTGCTGCCGATCGAGCGTGTGCTCGAGGAGGTCGTGGCGGAGGTGGCCCGCCGGGCGCCGACGTTGCTGCTGGTCCTGGACGGTCTCTCGTTCCCGGAGTCGACCCGGCTCTTCATGGATCTTCGGAATGCGGGCTGGAGCGAGCAAGGACCGGCGGGCCGCGCGCTGCCTCAGGTCGTCGCAGCGCTGCCCACCGTGACGGTGGTCAGCCGCGCGTCGCTGCTAAGCGGGGCACTCACCGAAGGCGGCCAGGACGTCGAGCGAACGGCCTTCGAGAACCACTCGGCGCTCCGCGATGCGTCCGGGGGCACGACGCCGCGGCTCTATCACAAGAAGGACCTCAAGATCGACCAGGGCCGGATCGCGCCTGAGGTCCGCGACGCGATACTCGACCCCGACACGCGGGTGATCGGGGTTGTGGTGAACGCGGTGGACGATCACCTGGACAAAGGCAGCCAGCTTCGACTTGCAGAGGGCCTGCGAGCCCTGCGTCCGCTCCGGCCGCTCCTGGAAGCCGCAGCGGAGGCCGGGCGAGCCGTGGTTATCGCAAGCGACCACGGGCACGTCCTGGAGAACGGCTCCACCGTGAGACCGTGCCCCGGAGCAGGCGAGCGCTGGCGCCCCGCGACCCATCCACCCGCGGAGTACGAGGTGCAGCTTTCCGGCCCCCGCGTGGTGCGGGGCGGCGGCACCATCATCGTGCCGGCGGTCGAGAGGATCCGATATGTGCCCACCGAGAAGCGCGGGTACCACGGTGGTGCAACACCCCAGGAGGTCCTGTGCCCACTCACGGTAATCACGACCGGCGGAGTTCGCCTGGAGGGCTGGGAGCCCCTCCCGATCCGCCGGCCACCCTGGTGGGAGAAGTCGTTCCAGCGGCCGGAGGGCGTGGCGCTTCCGCGGGTCCGGGCCGCTGAGCCTGTCGTCGAGCCGAGCGGTCAGGGCATGCTCTTCACCGAGAAGGGAGAGGTCGCCGCCGTCACCGTCGAGGTGGAGGGCTGGATCGGGGATCTGCTCAGAAGCCCCGGGCTCGCCGAGCAGCGGGGAGCGGCGGGTCGGCAGGCGCTCGACGACGAGTCCCTCGCCCTGTTCCTCGCCGTCCTCGATCGCGCCGACGGCGTCGCGCCGCCCGCCGTGCTGGCCGATGTCATGGGGCTGTCTGCGAGCAGACTCCGGACGAAGCTGGAGGCACTCCGGCGCATGCTGAACGTGGATGGCTATCCGGTTGTGACAATCGAGGCGGACGGCACTGCCCGCCTCAACCGGGACCTTCTGGCGACCCAGTTCCAGGTGGAGCTGTGATCTCCCCGCAGCGTCGCCGCGAGATCATCGACGCACTCCGGCGGGGAACGGTGCCGGAGCGAGGTCTCGACGCGCTCGCGGTGGGCCTCGAGAGCCTCGCCCCCACCTTCGATGACGAGCTGGATGTGGTCCAGCGCGGCGGCTCCGGGTTCAAGGCGATCCGGGGCGAATACGGATCGGGCAAGACGTTCACCAGCCGATGGCTGGCGGAGCACGCGCGCCAGCGCGGTTTCGCCACCAGCGAGGTGCAGATCTCGGAGGGGGAGACGCCTCTCCACCACCTTGAGACCGTCTACCGGCGGCTGGTGGAGCGGCTGACCACGGCGGAGACCCGTGGCGGTGCCCTCCGCTCGGTGATCGACGGGTGGTTCTTCACCCTCGAAGAGGAGGTGCTCGCCGGTGGTGAGGTCAGCGAGACGGACGAGGCGGATCTTCTGGACGCAACCAATGCGCTGGCCGAGCGGCGTCTCGAGCACGTGACCCGCCGAGCGCCGGCGTTCTCGGCGGTGCTCCGTTCATACCGCCAGGCCGTCGCGGACGGTGATCACGCCCAAGCGGAAGGCCTTCTCGCCTGGCTTGGCGGGCAGCCGCACGTTGCCGCCGCGGTCAAGCGGGTCGCAGGCGTGAAGGGCGAGGTTGACCACGACGCGGCACTCAGCTTTCGTCGCCGGGCTTCTGACCGTGCTGCGCGACGCTGGCCGTTCCGGGTTGCTGTTCATCCTGGACGAGGTCGAAACCCTGCAGCGCGTTCGGAGCGATGTGCGGGATCGCGCTCTCAACGCTCTGCGTCAGCTGATCGACGAGGTCGATAGCGGACGATTCCCGGGCCTGTACCTGGTGATCACGGGGACAGCTGGCTTCTTCGATGGTCCTCAGGGAATCCGTCGCTTGGCGCCGCTGGCCCAGAGACTCCATACCGACTTCGCAACGGATCCAAGGTTCGACAACCCTCGAGCCCCCCAGATCCGGCTGGGCGGATTCGACCTCGATTCGCTGACCGAGGTGGGGCGCAATGTCCGCGACATCTACGCCGCTGGCGCGTCGGAACCGGACCGGGTCCGGAGCGTGGTGGACGACGAGTACGTGGAGCGCCTGGCGCGGGCGGTGTCGGGAGAGCTGGGCGCGCAGGTGGGCGTGGCCCCACGCGTCTTCCTGAAGAAGCTCGTGGGTGACGTGCTGGATCGGGTCGACCAGTTTTCCGACTTCGATCCCCGCGTGCATTACCAGCTTACCGTGGTCGACAACGAACTGACGGAAGTGGAGCGCAACGCACGACGAGCGGAGTCGGTGGACGAGATCGAACTGGATGTGGACTAGGCGACGGCGGGCCGTTCTGACATGATGTCGAGCCTGCACCCCCTGCTCACGCACCACGTCGTCAACAGCCTCGGCTGGACCGATCTGCGCCCCCTCCAGAAGCAAGCGCTCCCCCACGTCCTCGCCGGCGAGCACGTGCTGCTGGTCGCTCCGACCGCAGGCGGGAAGACCGAAGCGGCCGTCTTTCCCCTGCTGAGCAGGATTCTCGAAGAGGACTGGCCGCCGCTCTCTGTTCTCTATCTCTGCCCCCTCCGGGCGCTGCTGAACAATCTCCACCCGCGGATCGAACGATACGCTGGGCTCGTCGGCCGGACGGCGGGCCTGTGGCATGGCGATGTCGGTGAGAGCGCGCGCGAGAGAATCCGCGACGATCCTCCGGACGTGCTCCTCACTACGCCCGAGTCCATCGAGGCCATGCTGATCTCGCGGAAGACGGAGCACGAGGCCTTCTTCCGAAACGTGCGGGCAGTGGTCGTGGATGAGATCCATGCGTTCGCCGGAGACGACCGAGGTTGGCACCTGCTCGCTGTGACTGAGCGGGTCCGCAGGCTGGCCGGAAGGGAGCTTCAGCGGATCGGGCTATCAGCGACGATCGGTAACGCCGCGGAGATCCTCGAGTGGCTCACTCGTACCTCCACCGGCCCAGGAACAGTGGTCGAGCCGCCGCCTTCTTCCACAGCGAGCGACCCCGCGGTGACGGTGGACTACGTCGGCTCTCTCGACAACGCGGCCACCGTTCTCTCTCGCATGCACCGCGGGGAGAAGCGACTCGTCTTTGTGGACAGCAGAGCCCGAGTGGAGCAGCTGGCTGCCGATCTTCGCGACCGGGACGTGGAGACGTTCGTCTCCCATGGCTCGCTGGGAAGGGAAGAGCGGCACGCTGCGGAAGAGGCGTTTGCTGAATCTCGCGACTGCGTGATCGTCTCCACGAGCACACTCGAACTCGGCATCGATGTCGGCGATCTCGATCGCGTCGTACAGGTCGACGCTCCTCCTTCGGTGGCCTCCTTCCTCCAGCGGCTGGGCAGGACAGGGAGAAGAGAGGGCGCGATCTCCAACACCCTCTTCCTGACCACGCGCGAGGATGCCTTCCTCCAGACACTCGGGCTTCTGAAGGCGTGGGAAGATGGATTCGTCGAACCACTGGAGCCGCCGCCGCTGCCGCTACACCTGATCGTCCAGCAGCTACTGGCTCTCGTCCTGCAGGAGGGCGGCGTCGGCCGCCATACGTGGCCGGCGTGGTATGGCGAGCCGTTCGTCTTCGGAGCTGAGGCCGCTGCAGCGGTCACCGATCTGACGGAATCGCTGGTCCGTCACCACTTCCTGTTCGAGGATCAAGGGATCCTCGGCATCGGTGATGAGGGACAACGCGTGTTCGGAGGCCGGAACTTCATGGACCTGATGGCGGTGTTCACCGAGCCGCCAGTCCTGAAGGTGTTGGCCGGGCGAACTGAGATCGGGCAGGTTCCTCTCCGCCTCCTCACCCTCGAAGCTCCCGATGGGCACGTTCTGCTGTTGGCCGGCCGCGATTGGCATGTGCTGAACGTGGATTGGCGACGTGGAGTGGTCGAAGTGGAGCCCGCCGAGCGGAGGGGCAAGGTCCGGTGGTTCGGAGAGGCGCGAGGGTTGTCATATGAGGTCTGTCAGGGCATCAAGAGCGTGCTGGCAGGCAGCCAACTGCGCCGGTCGACCCTCAGCCGGCGCGGGCAGGATCGGCTCGAGAAGTTGCGGGACGAGTTCTCGTGGATTTCGGCCGCGCCCGAAACCGTGATCGTACGCCAGCCTGACGGTGATCAGGACTGGTGGACGTTTGCAGGCACGGCCGCCAACACGTGGCTTGCCATCGGCCTGGCCGATCTGGCCGAGCACGCCGCACCCGGGGACCTGTCCATCCGCCTCGCCTCATCGGCTGATCCTTCCGAAGTGGTCCGGCGGCTGTCCGAGGTCAGGCCAGATGCACTCGAGCTGACGGACCACATCGCCGAAGGTGCCGTAGACCGCCTCAAGTTCGCCGAAGCTCTCCCGGAGGAGATGGCGAGAAAGGTCGTCGAGCGCCGGATGCGAATGGACCGAGTGGTGCGCGCGGTAGCGGACCGGCATGTGCGGGTAGTGACGACGTCATCCTAGACCAGCCACCGTATGTATGCGAAGCGAATGTGAATTCGGAAGACCGACGGAGATTCGATGGACCAGGACGAGCCCGTGACGCTTACGCGGGAAGAGCTCTACAACGAAGTGTGGACGGAGCCGATGGCAACGCTGGCCCCGAAATACGGGCTCTCCGATGTCGGCTTGGCGAAGATCTGCCGCCGGCTCCAGGTGCCAGTGCCAGGACGCGGTTATTGGCGCCAGAAGGAGGTTGGGCGGAAGGTCCGCCGAACGAACCTGCCGAAGTTGCCGGCAGCGGCAACGACCGCAATGCGTGAGGTGCAACTCCGCAAGAAAGCCCTGGGCTCTACGAACCCCGAGTCCGCCGGCCCGGTCGCAGACCAGCAACGGTTCGAGGCTCGCGAGGAGAACCGGATCGTAGTGCCGGCGATTCTGCAGGACCCACATCCCCTGGTCGCCCGCAGTGTCGCTGCGCTGCGTCGCGGAAAACGTGACCACCAGGGATACCTTGAGCCGAAGACAAGTGCCTGTCTCGGCGTACGCGTGACGTTGGATAGCGTTGATCGCGCGATGTGTATCTACGACGCGCTCCTGAAGGCGCTGGACTCGCGCGGCTACACAACGAGCATGCCGCAAGGGGAAGGGCCGGCAACGCTCGTGCGTATCGGCGAAGAAGACATTGGGGTGGTCATTGAAGAGAAGGTCGATCGTGCCGACCGCGAAGCATCCACCATCAGTCGGTCTCCGCGTCGGTTTCGATATGGATCAGAGGATGATTGGCACCCAACTGGACAGCTCGTGCTCAGGATAGACCATTCGTACCTCAGCGGTATCCGCTGCAGCTGGGGTGATGGCAAGAAGCAACGAGTCGAGCAGTGCCTGAACGCGTTCGTCGTAGGACTCGTTGCGGCTTCGGAATCGCTCAGGGAACAGCGCCTCAGGCGCGAGGCCTGGGAGCGAGAATGGCGCGAAGCCGAAGCACGACGGGCCGAAGAAGTACGTCGCCGCGAAGAAGAGGCAGCTCGGATTCGAGCCCTTGAGAGTGCGCTCGCCTCATGGCAGCGTTCGTGTCTCGTACGCGAGTTTGTCGCTGAGGCACATCGTGCGGTGGAGGCGGCAGGTATTCTGCAACCAGGGTCGCCGTTGGACGAGTGGCTGTCGTGGGCCCGATCCTACGCGGATCGGGTCGATCCGTTGCTCCCGCAGCCGGCAGTCCCCGAGGACCCCGGTCCACCGAGCCGTTTCGGCTATCGCTGACCTAGAGAAGGCAACACGCCATGACGACATTTCTCCGGAAGCCGGTTGCCCGTGTGGTGGTTCTCGATGAAGTGCCCTTCAAGGTGGTCATGTCATCTCACGGAGTTCGGATCACACCGAAGGGACGTCGGAAGGGCACTGAGGTCACCTGGGAGGCAATTCTACGATTGGGCGAACGGGACGAAGCGCCGCCGGCAGAGTGCTGCATTGCGGAAGCCGTGCCCACTGCCATTGTCGGACGGGTAGCCCAAGAGGTTCTCACTGCCAGGGCTGCGCTGACGAGAGCCGAGGAACAACTCAAGACGTCGGTGAATCTGCCGCCCGAGCTACGAGCCGAGATGGAGCCAGACGCCGTGTACGGCCCGAACGAACAACGATCCGACTGGTTCATCGAACCGCTCCTGACCCCCGCCGAGGTAGCCTCGGTCCTTCGCCTGTCGACGTCGGCTGTCACGCGGCTGCCGATCAGGTGGATCTCGCTCGCGGGTGAGCGGCGGTACAGGCAGTCGGAGATCCGGCAATACCTGGCACGCGAGGAGCGGGATGGCGCCACGAGGTGGTGACGGCCAAGTCCACAAGCAATTGGGAATCGCGGGCACCGGCCGAATGACGCCACTTCGGTTGGGTGTGCGCAAAGTTTCAGGCCGAAGGCCGCGGTATTCCAACTGGAATGCACGAAATTGCGGCTCGGCAGCGGCGCTCGGTGCTGACGGCTCCAGGCGCTGCCGGGTGGCGTCCCCCAACAACGGGCCGCGTCGCCCCGCACATGTGGTCGGACCAATTCGGGACGTGGAGCGCACGTGTCAGGTTGACGTAGCACCAGGTCACGATCACGAGCACCGCGGCGTAGACCGGTCGGACGACCGCAGCGAGGCGCGCGAGTGTCCGCCGGTCGTCGACTGCGCGTGCGGGGTGGAGCGTGGGGCCCCGGCGCGGCCGGGCCGGGTGTTCAGTGGCGGCCGGGCCCGCGGGGCGGCCGGCCGACGAGATAGCCGGTCGTGTCCGAGTACGGGAGGAAGACGATCCGCCGCGAGCCTGGAGGGCAGCCGCCGCAGGCAGCGGGGATGGCCAGGATGCGGAAGCGCGGGTCCCCTCGCAGGTAGGTCTGGAGCGGGCCGAAGGCGACCCGGGCCTCACCGGGCGAACCGCCGACGACGCGTGGGTTCTCGCGCCAGGTGGCTTCACGGACGCGCGCGAGGATCTCGACCACCGAATCGCCCCGCGTCTGGCCGACGGCGATGAACTCGCCGTCGAGGACGTGCAGACCGTCCTTCGCGTGGTCGAGCGCCGGCAGGTGCGGTTCGGGGAAGTAGTAGGTAAGCCGGTCCTTTGGGCCGGCCACCGTCGTTTGCTGGGCGACGACGGGGGCGCACGCCAGGAGGCCCACCCAGCCGAGCGCGAGGATCAAGGAACGCCGCATGCGACTATCCTCCCCCGTGGGTAAGGGCGGCAACCGGCGCTCGTCCGTACGAGCCCGCGCGCGTTTCCAACAGCCAGGCGATGGCCTCAACCATATTGTTCGACTACGCCAGGTGAAGGAGCGCGCGGTACTCCGGCACCCAGAGCCGGCTCCGCCGTGGCCGCCTCCTGCCCCGCTTGGCCCCTCGGCGCGGGAGCCAAGTCCGCGGCCATGACCAGATCTTCGAGGTACGCGAGTTCGGCGAGGCGAAGCGGCTGATCGTTAGTATCGGCCATTCGGCAGCACCGCAGAAAGAGGAGGCTCCTATCGCGACGATGCCACCGCGCCGCCTCCCGCCAAATTGAGGCCGCCTCGCGGACTCGAACTTGGTAGCCGAAAAGAACAAACCTCCCGGGAGAGGAAGAAGGCGGGCGGACGGGCGGGACCGGTGCGCCCGTCCCCTGCTAGAGCAGGGCCAACTGCGCCGGCCGGGCGGGGGTAATGCGTCCGCGTGCGGCAGGGCGGTGTCCGTTGCAGGTCGTCGTCGGGCCCGTTAGAAGTTCCGACCTTCAATACACCCGGTACACGCGCATGCCGGGGCAGGCGGCCCACGCGACGTGACCGCCGTCGGGCGAAAGGTCGGCGAAGTCAACGCAGCAGGGGTCGGGGATGGCCCACCAGATTTCGGTCCCGGAGCCGGTGTGCCAGAGACGGAGCTTGGCGTCGCGGCCGACCGTCAGTAGCCGGTCGCCGTTTGCGCTGAAGTGGAGTTCGTGGATGGGCGGTACGGGCAATTCGCCCATGATCGGCTGCTCCGCCGTGTGGGCGTGCCATCGGGCCTGTTCGCGGCCGGAGTCCACGCCGAAGATGCGAACCCAGGGGCCGTCGCCGACAGCAAGGCCGGTGCTGTCCGGGGTGAAACCGACCGCGCCGAAAAGCGGCCAGCCGGCTGCCTGCTCATGGAAATCCGGGCGCGAGTCATTGTCGCGGGTCTGAATCGCGCGGAGCTGGACGCCGCGCCCAGCGTCCCATAGACGGACGTGGCCGGTCGTGTCACGAGTGAAAAGCATCCGGCCGTCGGGCGACCAGCCGGCCTGGTCGATGCGGACGGAGGACTCCCACGGAGTCTCCGGCCCGAGGCAACTCCGAAGCGTGCCGGAGGCGAGGTCCCAGACGAGGGCGTACGCCGCTCGGCAGGCGACGACGGCGGCCGTGCCGTCGGGCGAGAGCGCCAGACTCGAGACGCGCCCATATTCGAATCCGCCCTCCCCGCCACAAGCCGCCTCAACCAGTGTCGCGCCGAGGTACCGCGCCGCGGCCGCACTCAAGTCCACGCGATAGAGCTCACGGCCGACGGAATCGACGATCCGGAGGGAGGAGTCCCGGCCGGCGAGAAGAAACCAGTCACCGTTCGGGCCGATGGCCCAGCGGCCGCCGTACGCGAAACCCTCGGGCGCCGTGATCGTCACGCACCGGGTCGCGGTCCGGGCGTCCCAGATCTCGAGCCGCCCTAGGTACGTACCGACGGCAATGCGCTCGCCGTCGGGGAAGAAGCGGATCCCGCCCGCAGGCAGCCCGTGCCGGTCAAACGTGCGCGGTTCGCGGAACCGGATTCCGAGATCCGCCCAGGCGACGGGTGGAGTCATTCTGATTGCCCCTTCACTGGCTGGCTCTAGCGTCGAGGGCGTTCACCCCCGCTCGGTCCATCCTGAGTATCGGAGGCCGGACATGGCGCGTTGACGACGCGCATCCTGGCAACGGCGCGCCAACATGTGTGTGAGTCCCCAGTGCCCACGGTCGCGGCCGCGGCGCTATGGGACGTGCTTCGAAGGAAACGGCCGGATCAGACAACTTCGTATTGCATCCTGCCACCGCCAGCCGCGATCGCCTCGTGAACGAGCCCACGCACGGAGTCGAGGAACTGCTTTGTGCCGCTTTCGACCACGACGCCGGGGACGGGGGCCGCTTCCTCGTAGATGTCACGGATCTCCTGTGCGCGGACGAAGGTCGAGCCTCTGCCAGAGTGCCCGTAGGCGGTGACCCATTCAGAAACGTGTTCATCGATGAGCCGTCGCATGCTCAGCTGATGAACCGCTGAGGACACTGCCCGCCGGACGGAGTCGATCGCGCGCGCTCGCTCGTCCTCGTTCTCCGCATCGTCTCCCTCCCATGCGAGTGGACGCTCCAAGAACTTTGAGATCTCTTCAGCGAGGCGTGCGTAAAGATCCGCCACCGGCCGCAGGGTGTCGTATTCGACATCCCAGCGGTCCGCGATTCGCCGGTTCAGCGCCTTGATGCGGGTCCAGTGCTCCTTACGCTCCCCGTCCGTCGAGGCGAGCCCGAGTCGTGCGTTCCAGCGGGCCTGAAAGTCTCGGGTGGCTGCCTGTACCGCAAACAACAGGCTCGCCGGATCGTAGATCGGGGTCAGGGGGATTGGCGCCACTGGACCGATCGACTTCAAGACGGCCTCGACGACCTTCTCCAACTCTTCGGCGACCTTCGGCGCACCTGCGATCAGCTTTTCCGTCGGCTGGTCCAGCCAGCCGAGCGTGAAGCAACGTTCATCGAGCTCCTGATCGATCGACCGGACGGCGCTCTCGCCTACATCGTTCCTGAGCTTCACGAGAGCGGTTCTCACCGCCGCCAATACGTGCTCACGCTTTGCTCGAGCCGTACGGAGGTTAGGTCCCTTCACGAGATCGAAGTGCGTGAATGCGATCAGGAGCTTCGTCTGATGACCACCGACGGCCATTGCGCGCACGGCCGCTAGGGGCGCAGCCTGCATGGGCTGTTGTGCGCTATCGACCAAAAGGATGGTGTCGACCTGCTCGAACCGGCCGGTGACATGCGTGGTCACGCTCGCCGACGACTCGGCAGCGTGTCCGAGCCCCTGTCCATCGATCAGCACCAACTTCGGTTGCCGCTCTCGGGCGAAGTCGGGGACGAACGGACCTCGCACGCGGATGCCCTGCACGAGCGGCGTCAGGAGCCGCCCGAACCGCAGCGCGTAGTTACTCGAGAACCACCGCACGCGCGAGAGGAACTCTTCACGGGAGGACGATTCGTACTCCCACTTCAGGGGCCAACCGGTCGTGGTGCGGGCCAGCGTCTCGGCCTCAACGTGCTCGAATCGTGCGAGGACAGCTGCCACGATGTCGTCGATGAGCTCAGCGTGCTCTGTTCGCGACTCGGCCTCTTCGACGAGCATGGCTTCCGCCGCGTCCAGATCAGCGCCCTTCAACGCCGGCCAGTCGATGTCGAGACCGGTAGCCAGGTGTTCGCCGACATCCCGAGCAAGGTCCTGGATGCGCTGAACGAAGTCCTCCAGGGCCGCCTGATTCGCCAGTTGTTCAGCCTCGGTCGGAACGCCCTCCTCACCTTCATCCGCCGTGGCGATGGCGTCGAATCCCCAGCCATCCTCTTCCTCCTCTTCCTCCGCCCGCCAAGGTCCGAGCGTGTAGCTGAGGCGGAAGGTCTGATTGGGGTGTTGCAGAAGGCGTCGAGCGATCTCGTCGGGCTCCTCCTCGTTCCATGCCGCCAAGACCGCCTCAGCGATACATTCCTGGACGCTGCTACGGACCGCCCGTTCGGGAAGAAACGTGACCACCGCTCGATACGGACCATCTGCCGTGATAATCTCGATGTCGGACGTGGTCGTCCGTCCCGTGGCGGTCGATGGAAAGCGGTCGGTTCTCGGGTCCGAGCCGATGAGGTGGCGCAGCAGGGTAGTCTTCCCTGCGCCGGTCGTCCCGACGAAGAGCACACGTGCGTACCCGTCGTCGCGGCCCGGCAGTGGAATCGCCTCGTCGCGAACCTGTATCGGTGTAGACGTCGGGACTTCGAGCCCGGAGTAGAACGCCTCCACGATGGGCGGAGAGAACCTGGACTCCGCTTGGGGCCGTGACGAGACGGACCAGTACCGCTGATCCCCGAGAAGTTCGTTCATCTCCTCCACCAACCGGTCCGCTTCGGTGTCGTCGGCCGTCCCGAGGCCCCGCCGCATCTTGAGACCCGGTTTTCCGGTCGAGTCCATCCGTAGGGGATGGCGGAAGCTGATCGACCACCCGGTCCTTCCGGACGAGCGGGATTTCGAGGCGGTGTAGCGTGGATTTTCCATGTTGTACCTCGTTGTTCCGGGACGATGAAGCGCAACATACATCTGAAATTTCCCGCAGTCAAGAGTCTTGGGGAACAACTTGGTACAACGACCACGGACTGGCCTCACCCGTTCGGCAAGAAGACGAAGCACATCCACGTGCCTGCCCGCGTGGTTGGGCCGATTCGGTCTTTCTCTATGGCCGTCCAGTTGCTCTCGAGGGTCGAAAAACAGGCCGCTCTTGGCTCCGGCCCAAGCTTTCCTCCCATGGGCGAAAGAGGTGTAGTCGATCGTATACATCTGAGAGATTGTATGTTATCGCCTACATCTTGACTAAAGTAGGCGATCGTCTACATTTTAGTTCGTGTAGCCGAACGCCTACAAAGGGGGATCTGTGAGGATCAGAAACACACGCGACCTTGGACTGCTGCTCCGACATGGGCGGCGCGACCGTGGATGGTCCCAGCAGGTATTGGCCGAAAAAATCGGAGCATCCCGGCATTGGGTCATCGGTGTGGAAAGGGGTAAACCCACCGCGGAAATCGGGTTGGTCTTGAAGGCTCTTTCCGTTCTTGGTCTGACATGCGACATCCGGAAGAGCGGACCCGCCGGGCTCCAAAGATGGTCAGATGTGGCCAAACACTTAACTGCACCCGATCTCAATTTCGTTCTCGTTCGGGCGCGCGGTGGTCGCATCTCATGGCCGAAGAAGGGGCACATGGGAATGACACCTGCCCTGAATCCTGCTATCAGGGACGTTCCCGTCCCTGATCTTGAACGTGTTCTGAGGGACACGACCGGGAAACGAATTGGGTTTGCACGGCCCGGGAAGGCAGCGGAGAAGCGCACGCGGTCGACAAGCCGATGAGTTCAGAACTTGTCGTTCTGCTCAACGGCGCCCCAGCGGGAGCGGTCCAACAACTTGCCGACGGCGACCTACGATTTAGCTACGCTGAAGAGTGGCGCAATTCCGACGTATCCTACCCTCTTTCCCTGTCCATGCCTCTGGTTCAGCCAGTTCACGGTGACAAGGCGGTTCGGCCGTACATGGAGGGGCTGCTGCCCGACAATGAGACGGTTCTTCAGGCGTGGGGTAGGGATTTCGGTGTCTCGGCAAGGAACCCCTTTGCACTCCTTACGCATGTAGGGGAGGACGTAGCCGGTGCCGTTCAGTTCGTCCGTGCGGATCGGTTTGAGGCAATGGCCGTCGGCGACGGTTCAATAGAATGGTTGAGCGAACCTCAGATCGGCGACAGACTCGGACGGCTTGTCCGGGATCGTACCGCATGGCGGCTGACTGGTGATGAGGGTTACTTCAGCCTGGCCGGAGCTCAGCCGAAGACCGCACTGCTGTGGGACGGGAAACGCTGGGGGCTGCCTTCTGGCTCCGTTCCTACCACTCACATTCTAAAGCCTCCGGCCATGGAACTTGAGGGGCTCGCCGAAAACGAACATCTGTGCCTTCGAGTGGCTGGAAGCCTCGGTTTACCGGCGGTAAACTCCGAGGTTCGGGAATTCGCCGGTCAGATCGCTATCGTAGTCGAGCGATACGACCGCTACCGCGAAGATGGCAGGATTGTCCGCATTCACCAGGAGGATTTCTGTCAGGCCCTGGCGATCTCGCCCAGGTCGAAATACGAGAGCGAAGGTGGGCCAGGTGTAGCAGCTCTGATCCGCGTGTTGCGAGAGAATTCGAGCGATCCGGAGGCGGATATCAACTCGCTCGTCGCGTCACTGGGACTTCACTGGGGGTTAGGTGCCCCTGACGCGCACGGGAAGAACTACTCGATCCTCATCGCACCAGGGGGTCAGGTCCGGCTAGCGCCGCTTTACGACGTGATCTCAGTGCTTCCGTATCCAGAGCGGTACTTCCCCATCAAGGTGAAGCTCGCAATGAAGATCGGTGGCGAATACCGTCTGGGGTATATCCAGAGGCGCAACTGGGATCGATTCGCTGACGAGAATGATCTCGACGCTGAAGCTATTCGAGGACGTCTGAGCGAAGTGGTCGGCCAGCTTCCGGATGCTGTGAAGGAGGTATGCGACGCTGCCATTCTGGAGGGACTGTCTGAAGAGTTCGTTGGAAGCTACCGGGAGGTCGTCACGCAGAACGCCCTCCGCTGCGCAAAGACACTCCAAGCGACTTAGGGGGGCGACCGACTCGAAGCGTTGGCGGCGTACGGATGCGGGCGGAAGGATCTCGTGAAGAAAAAGAAACGGCTTGACGCTCAAGTACGTTCAGCTTGGTTCGTGAGCTTCCGCAAATGCTCCTTGCCGTTCGGAGTCCGGTCCGTCAACACCAACAAGAACCCGGTCGAGCCCGCTGGGCTCAAGCGAGTCTGCTCGAATGTTTTTCACGTACCATCCCGGCCTAGGGTGCGCCAGTGCGTTTGACAGGTCGTGTCAACTCGTCACAGAACCTGGCCGGGGTATCTGTGACTTGGGTGATGATCCATGCTCCCGTCGAGCTGGCCGACCCGTTCGGTGGCGTTGAGCGTCGGGTCGGTCACTCGTTCTTGGTCGCAATTGTGGTCGCAATTGCGGCGTTGCAGGCTGCTCATGAGTCAATCCCAAAGCTAGTTGAAACTCGAGCGGCCTCCCGTTCTCAGGCTGCGGTGGAACGAACGGCGCTTTCAGGAGCGGTAATGCCGAGCTCCTTCTGAATGGCGGCCCGCAACCGGGGCAGGTGTTGGTACCCGATCAGGCGGCGGAGTCGCGGTTCGATGTCGAGCAGCGCGGCAGCGAGCCAGCGCTGCTTCTGGTTGGAGTTCTTCCAGTGATCGACCCGGCCGCAGCGCTGCTCGGCCTGCGCATTCACGGACTCGAGCACGTTGGTGGTCTTGAGCGAGCGGCCGAGCAGCGGGAAGAGCCCGAGCCGGTGCAGCGTGAGCGTCTCTTCGAAGCCCTCGTCCAGACTGGCCACCGCCGACTGGTTCAAGGCCTCGAGCTCGCGGCGGATCGTCTTCAGGTCGTGCGCAGCCTCCTTGTACGTCGGCCTCTGGTAGGCGCTCTGGAGCTTTCGGCGCCAGTGCTTCTGCTCCGTGCGGGGCAGGTGCGCGACCACGTTCTCGCGTTTGTGCCACTGGCAGCGCTGGATCAGCACCTGGCTGCCCGACGTCTTCTTCACGGCCGCTCGCAGGCCCTTCGCGCCATTGATCACCACCAGGGCGCCGGCCGACAAGTCCAACCCCCGGTCGACCAATGATCGGAGGAAGCCGGTAAGGGCCCGCTCGTTCTCGGTCGCGGTCTGAACAAACCCCAGGAAGTGCTTCTCGCCCGCCAATGTCACACCCAGGGCGAGGACGATCGTGTCGTCGGCGAACGTCTTGCCATCCAGGAAGAGGGCCACCACATCCAGACCGCTCAGGTCTCGCTCCTGAAACGCCCTCAGCTTCGTACGCGTAGCCGCCTGAAACGCCCGCGACACCGTGGACTTCGACAGCCCGATCGCTCCCGGCACCGCTTCCACGGCCGCCTCGTAATCCCGGCACGAGATCCCCAGCAGCACCTTCCGGAACAGTCCGTCGTCCACTTCTCCCGCGCCCCCGTGCAGCTGCGCGTAGCTGCTCAGCCGCACCTCCCCTGCCTCGTCCCGCACGCGCGGCACCCGGACCGGAAGGCGCTGCCCGCCCAGGCGCACCGAGCCCGGATTGCTTCCGTGTCGGTACGCAACCCCGAGCGCTTCCTTCCTCCCGTGCCGTGGCCCGGCCAGCCGCGCCACTTCCTCGTCCAGCATTCGGCCGACCTCCGCCAGACCGAGCGGGATCAGCTCCCGGATCAACTCAATCCGCGCGTCCATTTCCAGCGTCTCGATCGCCCGCCAATCCAGGTCCCGCGGCTCCCCCAACCGGCGGTCCTTCTTGCGTGCCGCGACCAGCTGTGGCACCCTTCCCATCGGTGGCCTCCTTCCTCTTCTCGGTTCGGTGGTTGTCTTCCCAACTCCACCTTACCCCGAGGTCGGGGGCCACTCAAGTTTCAACTAAAGATGGGACACGCTCCTGCTCATCGGGGTGTGGTACGCCTGCGCAGGTTGCGCGCACCGTCTGGTCATTTCCCTCTAAGAGCTTGCAATATAATCACTTAGCCTGCTGTACGAAGGCGGTTCACATCCGTGAGGTCGTAGGTTCAAGTCCTACTGCGACCATTGGTCCAAATCATTACCCCGCTGCAGCTTATCGCTGTGTGCGCTCCTGCTCGGCCACGTCAGCGCGTGGGCGCACATCACGTCCGTCGACCCGAGACGAGGAAGCACATCCTCGTCCGTGCCTGCCCCCGTGGTCGGGCCGATTCGGTCCTCCTCGACGTCAGTCAGTAGAGGTGTGCCTCACCAAGGGTCGCGTCCGGCAAGGCCCGAATTGCGGCGATGATCTCACCCCTGCCGGCAGGCAGGGCCGCCGCCCATCGGGACTCCTCGTCCGTGAGTTCACGTAGCCACGCATAGTAGTTCGCAAGATCGCGTTCGAGCTCTTCGAGCGACGGTGGGGGATGAGCCAACAACCCGATGTGCTCGTCGTCCCATTGCTCACGAGGGGAGAGCCATGCATCGGCGTCGAATGGCCTCGGAGAGAAGCGCTGGCCGCCAGGCGCTCCCGAGACCGTGCTTGTCCACCCAGATCTTGAGGATGGCCAACCGACGCACAAGGGCGACGGAGAACCTGGAGTGAGGTGACGTCGACCTCGCCCATACCAGGTCGAACGCATCCCTGGCGGTGGAGGATCTGGTGAGCCTGGCCACCTTCTCCGCGAGGATCTCTTCGAGCCGCATCACCGGAATGCGAGGTAACGCGAAGCCGTAGCGAGGTTGGGTCGCTGTCTCTACGAACGATCTCTCCTCCGGTTCGATCCAGCACGGCGGCCCCACGTCCAGCTTCATGGTCACGGCCGGGTTTCCATACTCACTGCTGACCCGGATGCTCCAGCGGTTCCGGCTCTCACGGGCCTCGAGCCGGAACGGGCCCAGGGTAACCGTGGCATGATCCGCGATGAGCGCCGCCAGCTCCTGCCGGTCTGCGTCAGGTTCGGTACTCGCCAGATCGAGATCCGTGGAGAAACGACCTTCACTGCCGGCGAAGAACTTCCTCAGGGCGGTTCCACCTTTGAAGGTCACCATTCCGGAGAAGAAACCAGCCTCATGCAGGTGGGCGAGGAGGAAATCCTGGGCGATGTCGAGGATTGCCACGTCGAGACCGAGCCTCGAGCCGGGCGGCACGTGGCGCGCCACGTACCCTGGGGTCAGGCGGTGCTGATCCCCGATCATGCCTCGCTCTCGGTTCCAGGAGGCGCCATCGGAAGAACGGTATCAGCGACCTGCCAACGTGCGTTGTGCCGACGAAGCTGCCCGCGCGGTCCAAACCACACCTTGCCCGCCGGCTTGATGCCCATCTGCTCGACGAGGTCCGGGGCAAGCCCGGACACCAGATAGGCGAAGCGCACACGCGTTGCGTGAGATCGCCCGGCGAGTTCCTCTCGGATCTCCCCCTCGGGCGAGCGTGCGAGGAGTTCCGGAAGCGCGTCGAGAACGCTTCCCCAGCTCCTGACGTCCGTAGGCTTGCACGCGAGATGGACCAGGACCGTCGCCGCCCGGTGGACCGGCAGGTCCTTGATGCGATCCGCATCCAGCCGCGCGTCGTGGCGGACGACCCGGTACGCGCGCTTGATTGCGACAGGAACGAGCGTGTTCTTCGGCAGTGCCACCTCGTGCCGGTCGGGTGCCCGATCTGAAACGTCCAGAAGCCAGAGCGCCGAGCCGAGAGCTACGCTCGCGCGGGAGTCCGGTGTCGTCTTGAGTGTGGCTCGAAGGGCGAGGAACGGGTCTCCCGAAGAGATCGCGCCAGCTCGTTCCCCGGGGATGAACTCCCAGGTCCCGTGCGTACCCGTCTTCAGTAGCCATCCTCGCGCGCTGAGCTCCGCGATGATCCGGTGGGCCGGCGCGCGGGCACCAGTCCGCGTGCGAAGCTCCTCGACCTGCTCTCGGGTGACTACCGAGGGCCGGTCGAGCTCAAGCTCGGCAACGATTCCGGCGAGCCAGGCCGGAAGAGATCGCGGTGTCATGGAAGGATCGTAATACCACGTATTGTGTTATTTGGACATATCGTTGACACCATAATCTGCACCTGATGTGAGAAAGCGTCAATGGTCTACTCGCTTTCTGTTCCGGTGTCTGGTCAGCCGTCCGTTCGCTTGGCAGGTTGCTCAGCCGGGGTGGAGCGGCAGCGCAGGCTTGCTCACGCTGCGGCCCTTCTGATTCCCCGCGGGAATTTGGTCGCAATTGTGGTCGCAATTGCGGCGTCGCAGGCTGCTCATCAGGGGGTGGTACGCCTCGCGCAGGTTGCGCGCACCGTCTGGTCATTTCCCTCTAAGAGCTTGCAAAATGATCACTTAGCCTGCTGTCCGAAGGCGGTTCACATCCGTGAGGTCGTAGGTTCAAGTCCTACTGCGACCATTCGATTCAAAGGCTTACCCCGTCGTGGCTTCTGGCTGCGGCGGGGTTCGGCTTTCCGGGCCGGAATGGGCTCTGTTCGCAATTGTTGGTCGCAATTAATCCGCATTTGCGACGAGCCGCGCGCCCGCTGCGGGCAGTCTTCTTCGGCGCCAATGGCTCCGAACTCACCTCTCGGCGAATGACTCGGTGAACAGCTGCTCGAAACGCGACGCCTCCTCATCCGTCAGATCGGCGAACTCATGTGTACGAGCCCGTTCAGACAGGAGCCCTTCGTTCTGACGAAGGAACCGATGCAGCAGGTCGATTGTTCGATCGGGCATGTCGACGATTTGTTGCACACCAGCCCGAAATCGGTCGAAAGCTTCCAGATAGGCGACGCCATCAGGAAGATCCCTTTCGACCGTTTCTTGTACGCGATTGTACAAGAACGTGGCGTGGTCCGTGGCATCGAAATACCGATAGAAGTCAGCGGTTTCGTTGAGCACGTCCACGTTACCCTGCTCCGTGGGACGCCACTCGATGCAACTCAGCAACGGTCTGGAGTAGCTTTCGAGGACGCACCGGTACTCGGCGATATGCCGGAGAATCGCCGCGCTGACGGGAAAGACGATGCCCGGGGGGCTGAACCCCG
The DNA here is from genome assembly GCA_963786235.1 of uncultured Gemmatimonadales bacterium. GTDB lineage: Bacteria > Gemmatimonadota > Gemmatimonadetes > Longimicrobiales > RSA9 > CAWAYJ01. Next base: position 503,725 of record CAWAYJ010000035.1, on the reverse strand, counting down.
CCGTTGCCAACACGTGGTGGATCAGCCATCTGTGCAGCCGTCCGTTGCCGTCCTCGAACGGGTGAATGTACACGAAGCCGAAAGCGACTGTGGCGGCGGCGATCACTGGATCGAGACCGGCCCGCACCGCAGTTCGAGCGTATTCGGTCAGGCCTTCGAGAAGGCTCCGCAGATCGTCGGGCCGCGCGCTCACATGTTCCGGAAGCGGCTCACCGCTGGTTCGATCGTGCTGTCCGACGAACCCACCATTCTCACGCAGGCCGAGATGGACAAAGCGATCATCTCCGATCACCACTCTTTGAAGTCGCTCGAATTCCGCAACGTCGAGTTCGATCAAGCCGGCCTGGGCGATGGTCTGGCCCCAGCGCGCCGCACGGGCGTATGTAGGTTGCTCGCCTTCGATTCGGAAACTGGACTTGCTATCGCTCAGGAGGAGGAACGCAGCCGTTCGCGCAACCACGTCCGGGTGCGTTCTGCCGATCACAGCGCGCGCTCTCTCGTCAAGTGCGAGATCAGCCAAGCGCTCAAGGGCTTCCGTTCGCCGGACCAACGGACAGAACTCCGGCGGACCTGGAAGATTGTTCAGCACCTTGTGCCGCGACGAGAGCGGGCCCTCGCCGACAACATACTGGTGCTTCGGGTCCACGGCGGGAACAGACCGCACCTTTCCCGGCGCCGGCACGTTCAGCTCCGTTTTCATGAGCCACTCGTAGAGGAACCAGAGCCGGCGTGTGTAGACACCGGTCGGCTTCGCGCGCACGACCGCCGAGATGTCCTCAGGAGGGACCGCGAGAAAGAGCTTCTTGAGTATGGCCAGATCCACGCCCTCCCATTTGAGGGCGAACTCGAGCTGCCCCGCCAACGTATCGTCCGGTCTGTGGCGTGGGGTGAGAAGGAGCCAGCCGGCGGTCTCCGTCCGTCGATGACGCAGCGAGATTGCGGCGAGCCGCGGCGGCAACGGTACGGGCAGGTCATATCGATTCCAGACCGCCGCATACCCAGCGGGCGTTGCCGGCTCGGGAAGTTGGCGCCCTTGAAAAACCCTCACCGGGCTCTCAATCCATTCACCCATTTGGCCACCTCACGAAAAACCCTCACCATTCCAGGCAGCGTTCACGCACCCCGTCGGCCGGTGAGTATCGTTCACCACCCGTGAAAACCTATCACTGAAATGCCGTGTCGTGAAATTTAATCACTGAACCCGAGGCTTACAAGGGCATCAAACCTCGTCTCTCCACCCCAGATCAAAGTGCCGTTTTCGACAACGGCCCCAGGGAGGAGCGTCGCCCGGGAATTTACCGTGATAAAACGATTTAGGCTGATCGTTCGTACCTTCGCAATTCCAAACAAACCACAAGGAGAAGGACGAACGTCAGTCCGGCACCGAGGGGAATGGCACGGCCAATTCCTCGCGCGAGGCCGCTTGGCCGAACCTGACCGGAATGGGTCGACGGTATCGGAGCGCATCAAACGGCGAACCAATCGAGAATCTCCTGCACGAAACCTCCTTGGGGTTACAGGCTGTAACGCTGGGAAAAGTCAAACATTTGACATCATGCCATGAACTCCGGGGGTGACCGAGACTCCGGTAGACCTGCCGTGCTACGTCGCGCAGAAGTGCACCGGCGTAGTTCTCCGTGTCGATGAGGGTGACATCCAGATCCGAACAGGTGTCACCGACTGCGAACATGGGTAAACCCCGTTTGATAGGGGCCCCGATCATCCGCGGAAATCCGCAACTCCGCGGGGGAATCCAGCCTTCACAGCACTTGGCTGGGCGGCTGCTATTGGATGGCCGGCCTACGGTTCCGGCGGGGCGCTTCATTTCCCCATCGTGAACTCCTTTCCCTCCCAAGAGGATCAGGTGTCCACCGAAGCGGGGTAACTTCAGATTACCGGCAGCGGGCTAGCGTTGCAGCGCGGCGAGGAGGTCAGTGGCCAGGGCCGCGACGGCGGCACTCACGACGGGCGCGCTACCAATAAGTTCCTCCGCGCGGCCGGCCATCGTGACGGGGTCGAGAGACCTGATGACCATGGGTGCGTGGTCGACCACCGCCGCCTCAAGACCAGTGGCACGGCGCGTTGCGTTACTGCCGTTGGCGGAATGCGGCCTCCACGGCGGCCACCCCCACCGGACAGCAGTGCGGGTACCATCAGGTCAACAGGGATGCCGCGCGGAGAGACCCAGCTGCCTGGCTGCGGGTCTATGGGGTTGCGGCGGAAGCCGGCCCTTTGCATCGCGTCCTCGAGCCGGGGGGCGTCGTTCAGTGCGCGAGGGTCCACCGTAAGATCGCTGTCCTTCGTGGCTTCGGCGAGCGCCACCGATGCGCCGCCGGTGTGAAGGTAGATCGCTTGCGCGCCGATCAGCACGAGAGCTGCTCGCTGATCCGCGAGGGCGTCCAATGCGTCCAGCAGCGCGGAGCGTGCGGCGACAAGGACGTCAGCGTCGTCAGGCTGCTTCATTGTGTTCCATCCAACCGAGGAGCGCGGCTGCTTCGCTCGGATTGCGCCCAGGGCCGGTGAGGAGGTCGACCGCGACCTGGCTGACTGCTGCGAGTCGAAGGCCGTCGACCTTTTGGGTTCGCTCGAACACTACGTCGTAGTCGCCGGCGGCGAGCGCGACATTCGCGCCTGTCGAGGTCTGGCGCAGCTCAAGCAGCGTTGCCGCGGAATCGATGTCGCGGACGTAGAGCATTGCGAGGCGAGCGGGAGCGTACGCAGCGGTCCGCTCGGCAGCCAGGGAGCCCGTCAGGACGTACTCCAGTTCCGCTCGACGGGTGAGTCGGTCCGTTAGCTCGGTGAGCCCGCGCGGCTCAAGGAAGGTGGCCACGGTGTTCGACATTGCGAAGCCGTAGTCGCGGTTCCAGCGCTCCAACAGAGGCCGCCAACGCACTTTCGTGATCTGGCCGCGCTGTTCACGCTCTACAAGCTGCTGTTCTTCCAGGAATTTGATCACTCGGTAGGTTGCCCCGGTCGAGGCGCCGGCACGTTCTGCAAGCTCAGGGGCGCTGTACGGAGGTGCGAAATCGATCAAGGAGCGAACGACGCGCGCTGCCGGCGGCCCCTTGAGCGTCCCTCGCGGTCTGCCGGGTCCGCGCCAGGGATCTCGATCGGCGCCACGATCTCGCACGAGCAGTGCCGGGCGATCGTTACTGATGTATATGTTGCCGGTCAGATCCACGTAGCCGGCGCCAGCACTGACGATCCGCTCGCGCGTAGCCGGCGCAAGATAACGGACGCGTTTACCGCGCCGGCAGGACGAGATCGCGGCAAAGCACCTGAAGTTGAGCAACAGCCGATTCGTTCCCAAGGCGTATGTAAAGAGCTGGCACAAGAAAGCCACCCGTACCAACGACGCGACATGGAAGCGGGAGCTGGGAGAGGTCACGGGTGTCATCGACACCGACGAAAGCAGTGCCATGCGGAAGAATTTCGGCGTGGTTATCAGCAGGCGATGAGCGGAATCACCAGCGTTGTCGCCAACAAGGCCTTCAGTGACGCCGGTTTCCGAATCGTGGAAGTGGGCGCATAGGGATACTCCGAAGGCCATCGCGACGGCGTCACGAGCGGTTGGTGGGAGCCCTGTGCGAGGCAGCAGGACGCGGCTCTGTCCTCAGGCGCCGCCGTTCGGATCGAAGTCGAAGTCCCGGGTGGGCTCCAGGTCGGCGTTCTTCATCAGCAGGGCGGTCATCTCGTCAAACGGCACCGGACGGCTGAACAGGTACCCCTGCATTTCCTCGCAGCGCAGAAGACGCAAGGCCCTGGCCTGATCCTCGGTCTCGACGCCTTCCGCAACTACGGTCAGTCGAAGGGAATGCGCGAGAGAAACGATGGCTGACACCAGCGACATGGTATCGGCATCGTCCAGCATGTCGGCGATGAACGTGCGGTCGATCTTCAACGACTGCACGGGTAGTTTCGCGAGGTAGGCGAGCGAGGAATGGCCGGTGCCGAAGTCGTCAATGGCGATATTCGCCCCCAGCCGCCGCACCTCATTCAGCTTGCGGACGTTGGCGCGGACGTCGGTCATGATGAGGCTCTCGGTGATCTCCACGTCGATGCCGGTGGGCGACACTCCGCCGGTGAGGGATTCCCGCACGTTGCGCACGAAGTCCGGCTGACGCAGCTGGAGCGGCGACACGTTTACGGCGACCCGGGTTTGCAGGCCGGCCTCGGCCCAGCGCCGATGGTCGCGTACCGCCCGTTTCAGCGCCCATTTGCCCACATCCAGAATAAGACCGGTTTCCTCCAGCAGCGGGATGAACTGGTTCGGCGGGACCAGGCCGAGCTTCGCACTCCGCCAGCGGATGAGCGCCTCGACGCCGGAGATCTTCCCGGTATCCAGGCTCAACTTCGGCTGGTAATGCAGAACGAAGGCATCCGTCTCCAGCGCCTCGCGCAGCTCGTGCTCCAGCGTGAGGTCGCTGCTGGACCGGCCGATGAGATCTTTCGTGAAGAACGCGAATGGCTCGCCCGACTTCTTGCCCTCTCGGAGGGCCGCAATCGCATGCCCCAACAGCACCTCCGCGTCCGCCCCGTCGTCGGGAAAGAGCGCTATGCCGGTCTTGATGCCGACCTTGAAGTCGGAGCCGCCGACGGAGTACGGCTCTCCGAAACAGTCTTGCGCCATCATCCGGACGCTCCGCATGACGTCGAGTTTGTCACTGAAGGGCACCAAGACCGTGAACAGGTCGGACGTGGTCCGACCGACGCCAATCGGCGTGAAATAGCCGGACAGTCGTTTGGCGATCTTCGTGAGCAGTTCGTCGCCCGCACTATGGCCGAGCGAGGTGTTGATAGCCCCGAGGTGCTCGATGTCGACCTTCACCACGGCGAAGCGGTCGCCACGCGGGGCAGTGACCCTGATGTGCTGGTTGACTCGCTGCAGAAACAGGGTCCGGTTGGCCAGGCCCGTGAGAGGGTCGTAGTGCGCGAGGTAATCGAGCTTCCTGCTCTTGTGGATGTGATCGAGGGCAAAGGAAATGTCGCTGGCCAGGTCGGACAGCAGTCGCATCTCCTGGTCGTCGAAGAACCCCGGACGGTCACTGTACAGCACGAGAACGGACACGACCCGGTCCGCGATCGAAAGTGGCAATGCGGCGAGCGAGCGGTACCCATCCGGTTCCCCGCCACCTCGCGCGCCCTGGTGTTCGCTCTCGACATCGTTCGCCATCATCGGCCTGCGTCCGCGGACGGCCGAGGCAATCAGTCCGTGAGCGCCGGCATCGGCCGAAACGGGTACGGCAGCAGGCGAGTCCCGGCCGTCGGAAGCAGAGCTTTCGTGCCAGGCTGTCGGCACGATCAGCTCGGCAGGGTGATCGACGAGTCCGATCCAGGCCCTCCGGAACTGGCCTGTGGTGCAAGCGATCCGGCAGGCTTCCCAATAGAGGTTCTCCTGGTCCTGCACCCTCACGATGAGAGAGTTGATGGCGCTGAGCATTGCGTGGATTCGACTGAGCCGCTGAATCCGCTGGTCCGCGAGCGTTTTCTCAGTGACGTCCTGTTCGATGCCGATGAAATGCGTGATTCGACCTTCCTCTTCCTTCAGCGGCGTGATCGTCAGGTCCACCGGGTACAGGTCGCCATCCTTGCGCCGGTTGATCAGTCTGCCGTGCCACACCCGGCCCGCGGTGATGGTCTCCCACATGATCCGGTAGAAGTCCTGGTCCTGACTGTCGGACCTGACCAGCTGACCCGGCGTCTTCCCGATGACTTCCGCCTCGGTCCGCTGGCTGGCGGCGAGGAAGGCGGGATTGCACCAATGGACCATGCCGTGGGCGTCGGTAATGACGATCGCGTTGTCCGCGGCCTCGAGGGCCGTGGCCTGCAGGCGCAGCCGGCTCCCGGCCCGCTTGCTCTCCGTGATGTCATTGTAGATGCCCAGCACGCCGAAGACCCCTCCTCCGGCATCGTGCAGCGGCACCTTGGAGGAACGCAGCCAGATCGTCTGCCCGTCCGGAGTGGTCTGCGGCTCTTCGAAGCCGAGATAGGGCGTATCGGAGTCCATGACGCGCCGGTCGTCCGCGCGGTATTCCTCGGCCTGCTCGCGCCAGCCCATCTCGAAGTCGTCCTTCCCGACCAGGTCCTCCGGGCACGACATTCCGGCGTCGCGCGCGAAGAGACTGTTGCAGCCGAGATAACGCAACTCGGCATCCTTCCAGAAAACGCGGATCGGCACATTCTCGATGACCAGGCCCAGCAGATCGCGAGAGTTGCGGAGCGTCTCCTCCGTGCGGTGGGCCAGAATGGCCTGGCCGAGCAGTGCGGCCACGGCATCCAGCATCGCGCGCTCCTCAGCGAGGAACGGTCCTTCATCCCCGGCCGGTCGGGCATCCATGTAGCAGACTTCGACTCGTCCTTCGGATGTGTGGCCAACGTGAAGCTCACTCGCGAGCAGCCAGGGCGAGGTGCTGAAGCCGGGAGTCGCGATACTGCGCTCCTGGTGCACGATTCGCGCACGGGCAATGTCAGGGTACCGGAACGCGGGAACGAGCAGCGCCACCACGCCGCGGAACAGCGCGTCCTCTGTCAGGTCGCGGCGGCTGGCGAGCGCGGCCACCTCGAAGAGGCAGTGCTGTTCCTTCAACTGCGAGCGCAGGCTCCATTCGGTCTTCTTGAATTCGGTGATGTCCTCCAGGGTACCGACGAGCCGAACGGCGTCGCCATCGAGGCCGGGCGCACGGCGACCGCGGACCAGGAACACGCGGTCTCTGCCGCGCTGCGCGCGGGCCCGGAAGACACTCGTCGCCTGGCCCTGCTTCAGTGCCTCTTTTGCCGCCGCCCGGAGCCGTTTCCGATCTGGAGCCGCGACCATGGCCAGCAGGGTCTCGCGATCGAGGTCGATCCCTCCGGGGCCAAGTCCCAGCAGCCGGAGGACGTCGGGCGAAAACCAGAAGCTCGTCGGGTCGTTGATATCGGTCCATTCCCAGACGGCGACGCCCGTGCCGCTCGTGGCAAGCTCCAGCCGCTCGAGAGCCCGCGACAGCTCCAGCCGGGCGCGCCTGGCGTCGGAAACGTCCCTCAGCATTGCCAGGCAGGCCGGCCGTCCCGACCATGTCAGGTCGGTCACGCGCATTTCCACGGTGATCGGCGCGGCGTCCGCCTGTAGCACCTGGATCTCGCTGGTTGCGTCCAGTACCAGTGGGTAACCGAACGCGGCTCCCCGCAGATCGCCGGCGCCCCGCTCCATCATCAGCGCGACCGCCGGGTTCGCGAACAGAATGGTGCCATCCTGGTCCAGAATGAGGATGCCATCGGGGGATTTTTCGAGAATAGGCAGAAGGAGCCCGTTGCGATGCGGAGCGCCGAACGAGCCCCGGTCAGGCATGGCGCCGCACGGGAGGCAGCCGCCGGGCCGGCACGCCGGAATCGAGGATCACGCGTTGCCCCCCGCCCGCCCGACGGAAGCGGTGCGGCACGTGATCTCCAGCGCCACCAGCATCTTCTCACGGGACGAGAGGTCTCCGACGAACCGGCGGATCGGCAGCGGGAGGTGCCGGATCACTGTGGGCGTGGCGAGGATGTGCGCCCGTTCGGCCAGTTCCGGATGCTCGAGAACATCGACGATCTCGATCTCGCACTCGCCCTTGAGCTCTGCTTCGCACAACGTGCGAAGCCCTGCAATCGCGCGTTGTGCCCGATCGCCAGTACCCGCAACGTACAGTACAAGCAGATATCTCTTCATCTTGAACGGACCGGCTCGAGACAAGGTCCTGGACGGGGAAGATAACCCGAGAGATCGGCGGCGAGGAATCGCCCTTTCGAGCGAACAGCGAATTAGACCGACAGAGCTAGGTTGACCCCGCCGAGGTCGGAAACGACCGGCGCCAGTGCGCGTTCGCGCGCCCGGCCGGTTCCGCGCGCGTGGCCCCCAAACGATTTACTCGCTTGCCCGGCGTTCCACCCGCGCCGATGTCGGGCCCTGATCACTGATCACGGATTCCTTCAACCGATGGAAGGTCCCGGCGATGACCAATGGACGCATTGGGTTCTTCTCCCATGCACGAAGCCGGACGCCGGCGATGGCGCCGCGCCACGAGTCTACCGCAAACGCCGGGGAGAGCCCATCGGTCAAACGAGTGGATCGGGAACTAGTCCCATAGATCAGAGCCGGCCGTTCGGGGGGGAATCGCAGATCCTGCGGCCGGCCGCCGTGCCCCGGATGAGGCACGTGCCGGAGGGCACACTACTCGTTGCTGGTGTCTTCTCGTCGGGATCTGTGGGTGAAGGCGGCCACCTCGAGGCGACTGCGCAGCGCCAGCTTCTCCAGGACGTTGTGGACGTGACTCTTGACCGTGTGGACCGCGATGCGCATCCGGGTCGCGATGGCCTTGTTGCTCAGGCCTTCGCCGAGAAGCTCGACCACCTCCCGTTCCCGGCTGGTCAGTCGCACCGCCTCCATCGCCACCGCCTTGTTCTGCCCGACCGCATTCAGGGCGATCTGCGAAAAGAGGGAGTTGGTCAACTGGTCGGGCAGGACGACGGCGCCGCGGGCCACGGCGCGAATGGTCCCGAAGAACTCCTCGAACGTCGCGTCCTTCATGACGAAGCCGGATGCTCCCGCCTGCACGAAGTCGGCAATATCCTCGGAAATCGCCAGGAGGCCCATGACGATCACCTTGGCCGTGGGAACCTCGGAATGGACTGTCGCGGTAAGGCTGAGGCTGTCGTGGTCGTCGAGCCCGAGATCCAGGAGGACCACATCCGGCCTGGCTTCCCGGACCTTCTGCAAGGCCTCCTCGACATCCGCGGAAGCGGCCAGGATCCGGAAATCCGGCTGCGTGTGGACCATCGCCGCGATCCCCTCACGCAACAGCCGGTTGTCGTCAATGAGCACCAGCTCGATGGGAGCCTCGGGCTCCACTCCAGAGCCTTGTGGCTCCTCCGCCGACGGTCCCTGACTCACCACGCGACGTCCGGAGTCCGCGGAGACGCGTTCCGAACGGCGGCCCTGCCCTTCATGGCCGCAGGGGACGAAAGGGAGAGAGACCGGACAGCGGAAAACCGTACTACCGAGACACGAACGTCCACAAAGGTACCATCCCGCAACAGGGCCGGCTCGAGCATTCCGTCCCGACCCCTCCATGGGGCGTCGGGGGATGCCCGGCGAAAATCACAACGGGTCAAGGCGAGCAGGATTCACCGCGCCCATGAATCCAGCAATTCAAAGAATACGTTGAGTGACGATGCGCCCGCAAGAACGACTTGGCACCGATGGACTCGTAGCGCAAAAGCGGCGCACGCCATGCGCGGGCGACGCCGACGTGCTGACCGATCCGCTCGCGTCGCCCGTTGGGTTCCCCATCAAGGTGGTCACCCGCGCCCGCACCCTGTCCGGTGACGAGGCGCACGCTGACGCCGTTCGACTTCGAGCATTCGCCGCGCTCGGTGGACGGCGCCGCGTTCGGACTAGAGCAGGGGGCCGAGCAGGCGGCAGGTGTTCTCGGCGAACCGGCGCCAGGCCGGGCGTCGGCGCCAAGCGTCGAGATCGAGCCGATCCGCGTCGTCGAGGTAGGTGTCCTGGAGAGAACGGAGACGACGCGTGAAGTCGCGGTCATACACGAGCAGCGAGATCTCGAAGTTGAGCCAGAGGCTGCGCATGTCCAGGTTGACGGAGCCGAACACGCTCATCTCCCCATCGATGGTCAGGCTCTTGGTGTGCAACAGGCCGCCCTTGAACAGGGCGATCCGGGCGCCGGCGGACATGAGGTCATCGAACGTGGCCTCGCTGGCGTAGCGCACGAGCGCGGAGTCGTTCCGTGCCGGAACGACCAGGGTCACGTTCACGCCCCGCAATGCTGCCGTCAGCAGGGCGGTGAGCATTGCTTCGTCGGGCACGAAATAGGGCGTCGTCATGACGAGTTCCTGCCGCGAGGCGTAGATTGCCGTCAGCAGCAGCTGGTGGATCGCTTCCGGCCGCAGGTCGGGACCGGACGGCACGATCTGGATCACCGGTCCTGCGGGAGCGGCCGGCTTTCCCGCGAAGACGGGCGGCGCCTCGAACGTGGCTCCGGTCTCGACCGACCAGTCGAGCCGGAACACTCCGTCGAGGGACGCGGCGGCCGGGCCGGTGATGCGCGCCATCGCGTCCACCCATTCGCCGACGCCCGCCCCCTGCTTGAAGTACCGGGGATCAACCAGGTTCTGGCTGCCGGCCCAGGCGACGCGGTCATCGATGACGACGATCTTGCGGTGATTGCGCAGATCCGCCCGGGCGACCAGCGTCCTCAGGGCCCCGGTCGGAAGGGCGGCCTCGAACTCGACGCCCGCTTCGCGCAACCGGGTTACGAGGCCACTGCCGAAGAAGCGTTCACTCCCCATCGCGTCGGCCAGGGCCCGACACTGGACGCCGCGTTGCGCCGCGCGGATCAGCGCTTCCGCTACGTCGTTGGCGCGGCCACCCGCGTGCCAGATGTAGAAGCATAGATGGACGGTGCTCCGTGCCTCGTCGATGTCGGCCACGAGGCGGTCGAAGATCGAGTGGAACTCGCTGAACAACTCGATGTCGTTGTCCGGCAGTGCCGGGAATCCGAGCACTCGCTCGGCGTGGCGCATCAGCGGGCCCGCCGACGGCTCGACCCGTGAGGCCACCGGGTCGTAGCGATCCCTGAGCGATTTCTGCCAGCGGTCGACCTCGGCCAGACTCGCGTTGATCCGGGCCGCACGCCGCCGGCCCAGGCGCTTCTCGCCGAACAGCAGATAGACGCCCGCGCCGACGAACGGAACGCTGAAGATCACGGCCAGCCAGGCCATGGACACGCCTACGGGCGGCCGCCGCTTGATCACGCGAATCGACAGGCCGATGATGATGAGCCAATGCGTGATCAGGATGAACGTGGAGTCGAGGTGGACGCTCATGGGATGATGGTCCCGATGAGGCCGCCGCTGACCGTGATATCGTCGGCGTACGAGGCTCGCGAGCCGAGCCCCACGATCCGGGCGACGTGCTCGCCGGCATAGCCGAAGTGCACCTCGAGGACGGGGTTGGGCACGCGCGCAAGGAACCCGGGCAGGAAGCCGCGGAACCTCGCGCCTGCCAGCAGTCGATGGGTCGCCGGCTCCGTGTACATTCCGGAATCTGGCTTGCGGTTGCCCGACCGGCCAGCCGGCGGCGGGCTCGACGTCACATGCCCGCGCGCACTCCGGGGCTGAGCGAGGAGTCGTTCGCGAGACTGAACACCACCGACGCGAACGCTTTGGAAACCGTTTCGAGCACCTGCGGGTCGTTGTTGTCGAGGTTGTCGCCCCACAGGAACGGCCGATCGACGAAGCCGCCATCGAAGCTCGGGATGTTGCCTTCGTAGTTGCCGAGGTAACCGCCGAAGCGGTCTACGTCCGCCTGTGACTTGCAGCAGTCCTGTCCGGTCAGGATGCCGGTGTTGGGCACGCCGACGAGGCCGAAGGCGTAGGAATCGGTTCCCTGGCTGCTGCGGTACTCGTAGGGCAGTCCCGCCCGCGTGAAGTAGCTCGCGAAGTAGTCGTTGCCGAGCCGCGAGGCCGGGACGACGTTGGGCGGGAATACGTTCCCGGAGTTCGCCGGATCGGCGATGGCGTAGACGTAGTTCGGCGTCGCGGTGACGTCGGCATCGACATCAAACGCGATCCTGTTCAGCTCGGCCGCGTTGAGATGCCTCGTGTAGTAGAAGGATCCGAGGAGTCCGAGCTCCTCGCCGCCGAACCAGATGTAGCGCAGCTGATTGCGGGTCCGGGTCCGGGCCATCTTGAGCGCGATCTCGAGGATGGTGGCGGAACCCGAGGCGTTGTCCAGCATTCCGGCGCCGTAGATCGCGTCGAGGTGCGCATCGACCACGACGACATGATCCGGGTCACCGTACGGCGAATCGGCGATCAGGTTGTAGTCCGGCCGTGCGGGGTCGAAGATCGAGTTGACCTTGATGTGGACCGTGACCGCCCCGGACATCGCCTGTGAATAGAGGTTCTCACCCACTGCGTACGACGCCATGCAGACGACAGGGACGCCGTGATCGCCCACTCCAATACAGCGGCCTGCCGCCGTCGCCCCGGCCTGGCCCTCGTTGAAGATGATCACACCCGAAGCCCCGGCCGCGACCGCCAACGTCACCTTCTGGTCGAAGGGGCAGGTCCCGCGCTGAATCAGGGCGACATCGCCTGACGGGAAACCGGCGAAATCCGCGGTGCTGCAACCGCTGGTCGACTGAATTGCCGAGGAGGCAGGGATGACAATGCCACCAGCGGGCTTGATCTCGGCAGTCACGTCGCCGTTGCCGGCCCCGACCTGCACAAGGAAATCGGACGTGAAGATGAAGTCCCGTGCCACGGGCGAGACTTCGCCGAACTCCGGGACCGCGGCGAGCGCCGAGTATTGGAACGTGTATGGCTGGATCGTCACCCGGTAGCCGGCCGCGCGCATCAGGTCGGCCACGTAGTTGACGGAGGCGAGGTAGCCCGGCTCCCCGGAATTGCGGGAGGCATGGCCGTCGGGGCCCGGATTGGCATCGGCGATCTGCTGGAAGGCCACCATGTGTGCCCAGAGCGCGTCCCTGCCGATGCAATCGACCAGCCTGGATTCCGTATCGTTGTCGCGGGCGGCGCACTCCGCGTTCGAAACCTGGGCCGGCAGTGTCGAATCGGGGGCCGTCGGCCCGCGGTCGCAGCCGAGGAGAGCAAGCACCAGCACTACGGGCAGGAATCGGTTCATGGTCGAGTTCCCGAAAGGACGTGTCAGAACCTCTCCGCCGCGGCGGTACCCAGGCAACGATCCGACGAGCACGCCACCCGTCATCTGCAGCCAGGACCTGAGCGACACCGCCAGCCCACTCGAAGTTCCGATGCGGTCGGTTCCCCGCGGTGGCCGTTCACCGGTTGGCCTCGTCCACCGCGCGCTTCATCGTCCTGACCCAGCCGGGCACGACCCGGAAGTAGTGCTCGGTCCTCTCGGCGGGCGTCTGCAGGTAGATGAGGTCTCCGTCACGGCCCAGAGCCCAGGACCACCCGGGCGTCTGGCCGAACTGCGGTGCCACGCCGATCAGCTCGGGCGTTCCGACGGGTGGATCCGCGCCGGGATGGAGGAGCACCCGATGGAACTCCCATGGGCCCTCGTCGCTCTGCTCCATCCAGACCAGCTCGGTGGACGAGCGCCACTGCGGCTCGAGTCCGAGCGTTGCCACGAAGTACCGTCGGTTCAGTGCCGGCCAGGGCTGGATCTGCAGGTCTCCCGACGCGCTGGCCTGGAAGGCGACCCACCGGTGGTCGGGGGAAACGGATACGAACTGACCCGCGCTCAGACCCACGGAGTCGATCCCCGCGGCACTCACGATCATCGCGGACTCGTCACCGGGAAAGCCGACCAGGAGGGAGTCGTCGGAGAGGTACATCGACGGCCTGAATGTGGTGGGAGTCGTCGTTGTCGCGAGTTCCCGGGGCTTCTCGACCGAGTCCAGGCGACGGGAGACGAGGGATTCCCGCCCGGGCTCTTCGGTCACCGAGTAGGCGAGCCGGCTCCCGTCGGGGCTCCAGACCGGGACATTGATGAAGGAGCCCTCCGCCAGGGTCTGGTGGGTGCCCGTCGCCAGATCGTAGACGCGTAGCTCCTGCTGCTCGAGACCCTCCACCACCGTGGCCAGGCGACGGCCGGCAGGGTCCTCGCGGAACCGGAGATGAGCGGCTTCTTCGACCCCCATGGGCTCGACGCGGCCCCCCGGGGTGAAGCGAACGAGGCGGCCTACTTCCCCGTTGCCGCCCGGCAGGTAGACCAGCGTCCCGTCCCGGGCGATGTCGAACTGCCCCGTGCCGGTGTAGTCCTCCCGGCGCACGTCCGGCACGAGCGTGACCGAGCGGCCGACGGTGAGGGAGTCGGCGCTCTCGATGCGCGTCGCCATGATGCTCCCGTCGATGCCCATGTACACGAGGTACCTGCCGTCCACGACCCGGAAGTCCGCGCCGCGCAACAACGCGGGCATCCCGCCGGTTCCGGCTCCCGCGCGATGCCAGTACCGAACCTGCCCGGGATTCGCCAGTTCACGGATGGACGCGAACTTGTCGGCGCCGCCGCCGCATAGCACCCGGTCCCCCGCCCCCAGGAGAACGGGGTGGATGCAGGACCCGCCCACCACCACGTCGCGGGACGCGCCTCCCAGCGGATCGGCCCAGCGCACGCGCCGTCCGTTGTCGTCGCCGAAGAAGATCTGTCCGTCATCGGTCCACGTCCCGCCGAAGGGGAGCGTGACGGACGCGACCGGCGCCACGCTACCGCCGTCGATGCCGGTAATCTTCATCTGGAGGCCGACGTCCATGAAGGCCACCTGCGTTCCGTCGGGCGAGACCCACGGCGTGCTGGCTGCTCCTTCCGTGCCCGGAATGGGGTGGCCGTCGGCACTCGTGAGGCTGCGATACCAGAGTTCGGTGGTGGCGCCCTTCTGCGCGACGTAGACGAGGAAGGAGCCGTCGGGGGACACCGAGAAGGCCCGGTACTCGTTCACCCGGACGGGGCTCGACGGTGGCGTGCCCAGATCATGCGCACCCGTGGCTCCCCGTGTCAGCGCCCATGCGGCAACGGCCAGCGAGACCACGGCGACGGCAAGGGAGGTCGCGGTGACGGTTCTTTCCCCCCGCACCATGGGTCCGGAGACTGCCGCCGCTTCCTCTCCGTGGCGGAACCCCGGATCTCCCAGGGCCCGAATGAAGTCGTCCGCGGTGGCGAAGCGGTCGGCGGGCACCTTCTCCAGCGCCTGCCGGATGGCCGCGTCGACATTGGCGGGGATCGAGGGACGGTGAGCCGCGGGTGTGACGGGTGCGCCAGCGAGGATCTTCCCCAGAATGGCCTGCGCCGTGCCGCCGCCGAAGGGCGGCTCGCCCACCAGCATCTCGTAGAGCACGCAGCCGAGGGCGTAGATGTCGCTGGCGGGACCGACGTGCTGGTCGCCCGTGGCCTGCTCGGGGCTCATGTAGTACGGCGTCCCCATGGAGAGCCCCGTCTCCGTGAGACGCGTGCCTCCCGCCGCGCCCACGGCCAGCGCGATGCCGAAGTCCGCCACCAGCGGCTCGCCCCTGGAGAGCAGGATGTTCGCGGGCTTGATGTCCCGGTGCACCACGCCGCGGTCGTGGGCGTAGTGCAGCGCCCCGGCCACCTTGCTGGCGATGGCCACCGCGTCCTTCACGGGGAGCTGCTTCTCCCGGTCCAGGCGGTCCTGGAGCGTCTCCCCCTCCACGTACGGCATCACGTAGAAGAGGAACGAGTCCGCCTCGCCGGAGTCGAAGAGCGGGAGGATGTGCGGGTGCTGGAGGTTGGCCGTGGTCTCGATCTCCGCCAGGAAGCGCTCGGCGCCCACCACCGCGGCCAGCTCGGGCTTGAGCACCTTCAGCGCCACCTTGCGACGGTGCTTGAGATCCTCCGCCAGGTAGACCGTGGCCATGCCGCCGGCACCGAGCTCGCGCTCGATGCGGTAGCGGTCGGAGAGGGCGGCGGCCAGGCGATCAATCACGTGGAGTCCCTTCGCGTCCGACTGTCATCGGGTCGGGTATCGAGGCGTTGCCCAGCTAATACAACGCTATTTCGGCGTCCAGGCGATGTCTCCCGACTCGCTGTTGCGTTCCCGGATTCAGCCGCGCTCGGATGTGAGGCGGTCGAGCCGGCGCCGGATTTCCGCGACGCGCGGCCGCAGGACCGGGTCCGCATCGCTCCACAGTTGGAGCAATTCGGCGTACCGGGTGGCGGCCCTGGACCTGTCGCCCTTCGCCTCGTAGAGCTCGGCCAGTCGCTGGAGGGCCGGGGGCCTGTCCGTGAAGTCGGAGAAAATGCGATACATGTCATTGATGGCGAGATACCGCTCGTACTGGGCGATGGCGGAGTCCGGCTCGCCCGCGGCGTCGAAGGCGCGCGCGAGATCGACGGCCGCGCACACGTTGCAGTCCCGGGAGTCGGAGAGCCTGGATTCGGCGATCGCATCGTGGGGTCGGCCCTCGGCGAACGCGATCGCCGCGCGGACGCCATGGAGGTATTCGTGTTCCTGAAGCCGTTCGTCGATCAGTCGCTCGTAGGTCTCCAGGTGTTGCCGCGCCAGGCGGGTCCGGCCGGCCACCGCATAGCCGTAGGCCACGTCGAGGTACGGCCGCTCCAGGGCGGGGAGCTGATCAAGCGGATCGCGCGCGATGGCCTTTTCGATGCGCCGGACCGCGGCCGCCGTGTCACCCACCAGCCGGATATCGAGCAGCGCGAAGTTGATGGCGTTGCCCAGCACCCGACCCATCTGGCCCAGCTCGCGACTGAACGCGTCAACTTCCACGGCCAGCGCCTCCGCTTCCGCCACGCGCCCGCGCAGGGCCGCCGTCATCTCGAGCATCCTCAGGCGCCCCGCCTGATACCGCTGGTCCGCCTTCCGCTCCTCGAGCCCGGCCCGGTTCAGGGAGTCCGCCCGGTCGTAGTCGCCTCGCGCCATTGCAAGGTCCGCGATCACGTCACCGAACGGCGCCCGGGACAGACGGAGAACACCGGTCTGCAGCGTGGCATCGGCTTCGTCGAATTTCCCGAGCAGCACCTGCGTCTCCGCCAGATTACGGTATTGCAGGGCGGAATTGGAGTCGGCGTCAACCGCGCGACGCAGCAGCTCCTCTTCCTTCGCGTAGTCGCCCAACTCGCCGTACGCCATGGCGAGGTTGTTGAGCGCCTGGTAGTCGGCCGGCCATTCCTCGAGCAGTGACTCGTACGCTCGCATCGCGGCGCGCGTGTCTCCCATCGCGCTGTAGTACGTACCCTCCGTCATGTACCGCTCGCGCGGCGTGAGGCGGTCCCGGTGGTTCCAGGCGCGCGTCACCGCGTCCAGCCGCCGTTCCTGAGCCTCGTACGCGTTGCCCAGCTCCACACCCAGCTTGCGCCATGCCATCGCGAACGCCGTGTCGAACTGGAGCGCCTCCTCGAGCAGCGCGATGCCGCGGTCCTGGTCGCTTTCCACTTCGAGCGCGTGCACCGCCTGGGTGTACTTGCGGAGCGCCGGCAGCGAACCCGTTGTGACCTGGGCCAGCGCCTCGCTCTGCCGGATGGTGCGGAGCGACTCGCCGATCCGCTCCCGCATTCTCTTCGACAGGCGGTCGATCGCGGGGATCAGTTCCGTCGAATCCCGTGCCGTTTCCCGGAACGCGGCCAGGTCGCGGCCATCATCGGTCGCAACCAGCCGGACCGCGAGAAGGAAGGCGGGGCCCGCGTTGCCGATGTCGCCGGCCAGGACGGCCGGGATGCCTTCGCGCTGCGCCAGCTCGCGCGCGAGATCGAAGTCGATCGCGCTCGACGGGTCCCGCTCCATCCGGGCCAACGCCTCCTGCAGCGCGGCGCGGTCCGGTGTCCGGACGAGGCTCGACTGGGCGAGGTCGATGCGGAACGCTTCGGTGAGCACGCCGGCCAGGGCGGAGTCGCCGGCCGCGCTCCGGAAATCGGCGATGAGGATCCGGTCGCTCGCGTCGAACTCGCCTTTCGCGACGAGCGAGCCGAAGGGCCCGATCCCGGCCCCCCGTAGCGCGAGGTAGCCACCGGCGGTGAGACCGAGGGCCGTGAACGCGGCGGTGCCACCGAGCAGGGCCCGTCGCCAGGTCAGCCAGCGGCGCGGTGCACCGGCCGGCGCCCGTGGCGAAGCCGTCTGCACCAGGGCCGTGGTCAGGATGATGGGCAGTCCGACGACGAGCAGGGCGAGCGCGGACGGGAACACCCAGGCCGGCAGGCCCAGGTTGTCCGCCAGCAGGTCCACCACCTGGAGCACGCCGAACGCCGAGGCCGCGTACACCCCGAGGATGCCCGCGACCCGGCCGCCGCGCACTCGTCGAAACAGACCCGTTTCGGGCGGATCGCTCATCGCGGTTCTCGGCCTGGTGATTGTGGGTGCACTGCCCGGAAACGAAGGGAGTCGAAGAATCGCGGAACCGGCTCGCCGGAGCAACCCGGAAAGCTACCGGCCGACACTGGTCCGCGGTACCGCCACCACGGCTCCTGAATGCGCCGGCTACGGAACCCGCCGGGTGGCCGACGTGAGATCTGCCGGGCCAGATCCGGGCTGAAAGGAAAGCCGATCATCCGGCTCGCTGGCCACCACGGAAGGGACCCCCTACCTTGGACCTGTGCATGGCGGCAGTTCCAGGCCTACCGGAACGCGCCGCGGAACCCCGCTTCTCCCGGCTGTTTCCACGGCCACCGGCGCGAACCCACGATTCATGCGAAGGCGGTCCGACGTGATGCCGCAACACCCAGGCCGACTGCTGGAACCGCTGACCGGCCGCTCCTGGTCGCCCGCCCAGGTTCTCCAGCGCACCGGCAGTCGTGTGGCCGCATACCGAAGCCTGGGGCTGCGGCGCGGCGAACGCGTGTTCCTGCACTACGGCAACAATCTCGAGTTCTTCGTGGATCTGCTCGCGATCTGGCACGTGGGCGGTTGCGCCGTGCCGGTCGACGCTCGCCTGACGCCGTTCGAAGTGGCGACTCTGGCTCGATCCGCGCGTCCGGCCCTCTCGGTGTGGAGGGAGTCACCCGCGCCATCGATCGAGCAGGAGCTCTCGGACCTGGGCACGCGCGTGCTGGAGATGCCCGGCGACGCGGCGGACGGGGACGGCGCGTTGCCTCGATCCGCTGTCCGCCTCGATGACGAAGCGCTCATACTGTTCACATCGGGCACCACGGGGAACCCCAAAGGCGTGGTCCACACCCATCGAACGCTGCTTGCGCGGTGGGCGAGCCTGGCCAGCGCGCTCGGCCTGGCGTCGTACCGTCGCACGCTGTGCCTGCTCCCGACGCACTTCGGTCACGGCCTGATCTGCAACTGCCTCTTCCCTTGGCTCGGGGGACAGGACCTCTACGTGCTGCCGCCATTCAGGGCGGACCTCCTCGCTCAGCTCGGCGAGTTGATCGACCGCCATGGGATCACTTTTCTGTCGTCGGTCCCGACCGTCTGGCGCCTCGCCATCAAGACGGCCCGGCCCCCCGCAGGCGGATCCGTCGTCCGCGTGCATTGCGGTTCCGCACCGCTCTCGGCGAATCTCTGGCGATCGGTACAGGAGTGGGCGGGTACCCGCGACGTGAAGAACGCCTACGGCATCACGGAAACGGGCAGCTGGCTCGCGGGCACGCCCGACGGTTTCGCCGCGCCGGAGGACGGGCTGATCGGCGTCGCCTGGGGCGGCACGCTTCGGGTGATGCCCAGCGCGGACACCGCGGAGTCACCCACCTGGGCCGCCCCGTGCGCTCCCGGCGAAGACGGACACGTCTGGATCCGGACACCGGCTCTGATGAGAGGCTATCTCGATCGGGACGACCTCACCGACGCCGTCGTCACCGACGGGTGGTTCTGTACGGGTGACCTCGGTGCGATGGACGAGCGCGGCCAGCTGTACCTGCGGGGGCGCGAGCGGGAGGAGATCAACAAGGCCGGGATGAAGGTGCACCCGGGCGACGTCGACGCCGTGATCGAGCGATTCCCGAGCACGCTGGATGTGTGCACCTTCGCCGTGTCGGATGCCCTCCTGGGCGAAGACGTAGGTGTTGCCGTCGTCCTCCCCGAGGCTTCGGACGAGACACTGCTGGCGTTGCACGCCTGGGCCGGGGAGCACCTGGCATCGCACCAGCTCCCGAAGCGCTGGTACCTTCTGGCCGAGATTCCCCGGACCTCGCGGGGGAAGGTGAACCGCGCCAACGTCGCTCGTCATTGCGAGGGGCTGACGCCGGTGAACTTCAGCCGGCTCCGCAGGGGCTGATGGATCTCCGCGACGAGCTCCTGGCGTTCCTCGAAGGCTGTGACATCTCGCTCCCTGAGGATTTCGACGACGACGCGCCTTTGCTGTCTTCCGGGACGCTGGATTCGCTGGCGCTGTTCAACCTCGTGCTCTGGATCGAGGAGAAGACCGGCCGCTCGATCGATCCGACCCAGATGGACGTCGTCCACGCCTGGGATTCGGTACGGCGGATCCTCCTCTACATGGGGGCCGAGCCCGGGACCGCGGTGGCTGCGCCCGCGCCCGGGTTCGGGGGGACGCTCCCCGGGCGGGTCCGGGTCACGCGGTACACCCCGGAGCACAGGCAGGCGGTGGCGACCTTCCAGACGGGCCTGTGGAGCCCCGACGTGGCGTTGAACCGGCGCTACCTCGACTGGAAGCATGAGGAGAACCCCTATGCAGGTGACACGCCGCGCATTTACCTCGCTCTCGACGACGGTGACGTGGTCGGGATGCGCAGCTTCTATCCATCCCGCTGGCAGATCGGTCAGCCGACCCAGGAGGTCGATGTCCTGATTGCCGACGATCTCCTGGTGCGCGAGGACCGGCGCGACGAGGGGATCGTCAGCGCGGTCATGCGAGCGGCGTTCGATGACTTGCGGAGCGAGGGCGTGGAATACGTCCTCAATCTGACCGGCGGTCCGGTCACGGTCGTGGGATCGCTGGCCATGGGGTGGCGTAGCGCGGGATCTCTGCAGGGGGTCGGGGCGCGCTCGCGGCGGCTGCGGTGGCGCCTCGGCTTTCGCGACCGGCTGAAGTCGATGCCGTTCGTCTGGCGGTATGCGGACTCACCCCGTCTCCGGGCCGACATCGAGCGTTATCCGTTCCAGCACCTGGACACGCGCATGGGCGTGTCCAGCCGCGCGGACATGGAAATCGAGGTGAGCGCCACGCCCCGTGTCGTGGAGATGGCCGCGCTGGTCGACAGGCTCGACTACGACGGCCGACTGCGGCACGTTCGCGACGCGACGTTCCTCGATTGGCGATTCCGCAATCCCTTCAACGAGTACCGGTTCCTCTACGCGGGCACCCCGCTGGTCGGATTCCTGGTTCTCAAGTGGAGCGGGGGCACGGGGAGGCCGAATCCCCGCGTGCACATCGTCGATCTCGAAGCCGTGGACGAACGCGTGTCAGCCGCCCTTCTGGAAGCGACGGTCCACCTGGGAAACTTCGCGGAGCTCGTGACCTGGCGCGCCACCCAGTCGCCCTCCGTCACCGGGGCGCTCGACCGACTGGGATTCGAGCCCGTGGACCGCGAACGGGCGACGCACGGGTGGCCCTGCGTGCTCGTGCGAGCCGTCGACGATACCCGCCTGGACGAGGACTGGGCGTTGCACGGCACCCGACTTCTCGACCTGGCCAACTGGGACATGCGAATGCTCTATACGATGGCGGGCTGAGGACGCGAGCCCCCTCGTCCCCGAGTATGCCGCTCCTGCTACGGCGTTTGTCGTATCGGACCCGAGCAAGGCGCAAAACGCTAACAAAACGCCACCCTTGTCGCCTACCAGAATGCGATGAGCGGAATCACGCTCACCCCGACGGCTCGGCCCGCAGCAGCAGGTCGCCCGCCCACCGAGCAGCACGGCCAGGACGAGAATGTCGCGGGGCACGTGTCTCGATTCGCCGTTCATCGCTCGCCTCCCGACACCAGCGCGGCCGCGTCCACCTCCCCGAACCGACGGTCGCGGCAACTGAACTCCGCGACGGCCGCCGCCAGGTGGCGGGCCTCGAAGTCCGGCCACATCACGGCCGTGAACCAGAGCTCCGCGTACGCGCACTCCCACAACATGAAATCGCTCAGGCGCTGCTCGCCCCCCGTCCGGATCAGCAGGTCGAGCGGCGGGACATCGCCGCCGCCCGGCGCACGGCCGCGGATGCGACGGTCCATCTCCTCCGGACCTTCGACCGCACCGGCGCCGGACGCCGCCTCCAGAATCGCCGCGCGACCCGAGTAGTCGATCGCCAACCGCAGGTGGAGCCGACGTCCGCCCGACGTGGCCACCTCGCACGAATCGATCGCCGACCGCACCGTGTCCGCCAGCCGGTCGCGACGGCCGATCACACTCACGGACACGCCGTTGGCGACGCAGCGCGCCGTCTCGGCACGCAGGAAGCGCACGAACAGCCGCATCAGCGCCGACACCTCGCCGTACGGCCGCTGCCAGTTGGCCGATGAGAACGCGTACAGCGTGAGCGTCCCGATCCCGAGGCGCGGGGCCGCTTCGACCACCCGCCGCACCGCGTCCGCGCCAGCACGGTGACCGGCGGAGCGACGCAGGCCGCGCCGCGTCGCCCAGCGCCCGTTCCCGTCCATGATGATGGCGACGTGGCGGGCGCCTTTACCCATCTCAGTTCTTTGTGGCATGAAGTCGAGTCTCCCGAAAAACCGGCGACCGTCGCGGCCGCCGGCGTACTCGTGGTGCCCGCCGCGCGAGCGCTCCGCACGATTCATGAGCGCAAGTATGGCGGTGGTCGCACGCACTGTCAAGTTCTTTACATTACAAAGTCTATGGTCCAGGTGCCTCATCCGCGGCCGGCCGATGGAGGATGGAAGGCCGGCTGCTGCCGTATTCCCGCTACGAGGCGTCGGGCGGCATTGGAGCGAAGTTGCACCGGGGAACATGCGGGTTCTCTCGTCAAGATGGAGTCAGGGGATGTCCCTCCGACCGGCTGGCGGAGCTCGCACCGCCACACCATGATGACGGCCTCGCGGGAAACCGCGTCGGCTCGCATTTGCGGCGTGGCTTCGTTGGGTGATCCGCCGTCCGCGATGTCTTCCGCCGGGGGTGT
The DNA here is from genome assembly GCA_963786235.1 of uncultured Gemmatimonadales bacterium. GTDB lineage: Bacteria > Gemmatimonadota > Gemmatimonadetes > Longimicrobiales > RSA9 > CAWAYJ01. The sequence continues at coordinate 481,207 of CAWAYJ010000035.1, read as the reverse complement.
GAAATGGCTGCCCAGGAGAAGGACGGCCGGGTCGGTCGCTGGGTGACGGTCGTTTCGAACTTCGCCGTGATCGCCGGGCTCGTGTTCGTCGCTCTCGAGATCCGGGTCAATACGAGGGCGGTGCACTCCGCCACGGTCCAGGACCTGACCAGCCTTTCCGCCGAAGCATTGTCCGCGCTTGCAACTGACAGCGCGCTCGCTCACCTGCGACTACGGGGGGACGCCGATCCGTCGGCTCTTACGGCCCTCGAATCATATCAGTATTTCTCGTACTATCGCGGGTACTGGATCCGCTTCCAGAACGCCTACTTCCAGAAGGGGCTCGGCGTCCTGGACGGCGCCGCGTGGGGCATGTACGCACGAATCGTGTGCGCCGACATGCAATCGCGCGGGGTGCGCGCGACGTGGAAGCAGCACTCGGCGATCCTGGATCCGGGGTTCGTCGCGGTGGTCGAGGCCTGCCCGGCGCCCTGACGGGTCCTGGCCGAAGTGAAGGCGACCTTCCGTCGCACGATGGCCCCGCCGCGGCAGGTGCGGCGGGGCCATCGCCATCGGGCCGGGAGGGACTCAGTAGTTGCCGAGCTGCGTTGCCCCGACCACGCGTGCGTTCTCCGTGCAGATGCCACCGGCGCCGATGTTGTTGCCATTCGCGTCGGTGAACCAGGTCCCGGTCGAGCCGGACGCGGGCGGCCACGCGTTGTTCCAGTTGGTCATGCCGTCGAAGTTCGGCATTGCGAGTGTCGCGTTGGGCCCGCCCAGGTAACCGATCGTGGCGGAAATGCTGGCGAAGCGCAGTCCGGACGATTCGGTGTACGCGAAGATGGTGTTGAGCTGGTAGTCGGCGGGGACGCCGAACACGGCTTGCAGCCGGCGATACGGTCCGGCGAGGGACGTAATCGAGGGCGCCGGCAGCGTGGCAGGCAGTGCGACGGTACGGTCGCCCAGCGTGTGGAACCACTCCTGCACGGTGCGGGTCGCGGTCGGCGGCGCGGACTGCGTCGCCTGCGTGAGGGTGGTGACGTAGATCTGATGGAAATCCGTTCCTCGCTGCATGCCGGCCGGGATGCCGGAGGCCGTGAAGGTGGATGCGGCGAGCGAGCCGGCGAACGCGTAGAGGGAAGCGTAGGTGCAGGCCGCGGTCGTGTAGTAGGCCATGCCGTGCGTGAGCCGCTCTCCGCCGGTCATGCCGGTCACAGTCATGTTCGCGGTCACAGGCGCGAAGGAGTCGCCGGCGTTGAAGTCGACGGCGGCGACCGAACCGCCGGCCGCGATGTTCTGGTCGCGGCGAAGCACGGCGCGGTCCGGGTTCCCGGTGCCCAGCACGTCCTTCAGGTTGTCGTGGCGGTACCCGATGAAGTCGTGCGTACCCTGCTGCACGCTGGTCATCGAGAAGGGGCCGTTCGTGCTCGCGGTCGCCGACCCGCCACCCAGCCAGAAGCTGGCGAAGTCGGTCGTGCCCATGCCGGTCACGGTGCCGTTTACGGCCTTGGTCGTGGCCGCGGCCGGACAGAGGTTGATCGGCGCGGTCGTCAGCTCGGAGCGCGTCAGGTACTGCACCACCGTCTGTGTGACGGCCCCCTGCTGGATCACGTAGGTGTAGCCGCCGTTCGACGCCGTGATGTCGAAGCTGTACACGCCGTTGACGCCGGTCAGGGGCGACCACGCCGCGCTGCCGTCCTGGTACGCGAACCAGAGGACCTGGAAACAGGACATGTTCACCGACGCGTTGCCACCGCCGGTCGTGCCGGTCGTGACCGTGAGCGCCACGGTGGCCGCCTGCGACGTGACGCCGGTCGCGGCGGCGCCGATCGCGACGGTGTAGGTACCGGCCGTCGCGTTGGCGGGCACGGCCAGCGTCATCACCGCGCTGTTGCCGGTCGTGCTGGGCGGCGTGATTGTCGGGACCATGCCGGCGAGCGTGGTGGTCGCGACCATGCCGACGCTGCCGGCGAACCCGCCGATCCGGTTGATCGTGATGTCCACCGTACCCTGTCCGCCGGCCGGAACGCTGATGGCGGCCGGCTGGGCCGCGATCGTGAAGCCGAAGGTGGTCACGGTGAGCGCGAACGTCGCCGTCGCATCGCTCACGCCCGAACCCGAGCCGCGCACGGTGAGCGTGTAAGTCCCGGCGGCGACCGTGCCAGCCGCCTGAATCGTGATCGTGCCGGTGCTCGTGCCGCCGGCATCGGTCATGTTCGACACGGCGCCGGTCACGCCGGTCGGCGTTCCCGTGACCGTGAGATTCACCGTGCCGGTGAAGCCGCCGCTGCGCACGAGCGTGGCGGTGAGCTGCGCCGATCCGCCCTGCGCGACGGTAGCGCTGGTCGCTGACAGCGTGATGCTGATCGCGGGGGTCGGTCCGGGTCCGGTACCGCCGCTGCCGTCGGACTTGCAGCCGGCCGCGAGGCCGAGAACACACAGTGCCGCGACGGGTCCGAGCCGCCGATACGGAGATTGCGACGTCGTCATGGTGCCGCCTCCTGGTACGGTCCACCGCCGGGGCTGGACCGCGATCCTTCTGTCAGGGTGCTTCCTGCGAGTGGGTGGCTCGGCGCATCGGCCGCCACTGGCAATGCGCAAAGAAGGGCGGATAAACCGTCATCGGCCCGGTATCGGGTCGGCGGGGATGGCCGGCGGTGCGGCGGCGGAAGCGGAAATCCGGGTCGGCCCGGGGAGGGGCAATACCCGCGGACGGGCGTGAACGTCCGGCCGGGGACCCGATCTCGTTCCCCGGCCGGTCCGGCTCCATGCCCCGGCCTCAGCCGGTCCGGGCTGCGCCCACGATGCGGTCGACATAGCTGTCGAGCGACGCGATCACGCCGACGATCGAGGCCTTGTCGGCCGCGGCCACTTCCGTGGCCAGAGCGAGCAGCACGCCACGTACCGCGTCCCGGTCGAATGCCGACGCGGCCGCGCGCTTCGGGGCCGCACTCTTCGCGGCCTTCTTCGCGGCCTTCTTCGTGCGCGGCTTCCGCGACGCCATCTCCCGGGAGACCTTCAGCCTGTACTTCGCGTGGAACTGGCGCGGGCTCAGCTTCCCGATGGACCGGTTGAGCCGCTTCGCCTTGGCGAGCAGTGCCTTGTTGGTCACGGTCGGGTCCTTTTCCAATTCCTGGCGTACCATGGCCAGGACCTTCTCGTTGGCCTCGGGCATGAAGGTCACTCCCGTTCAATGTCGGATTACGATCCGATCAAGAGGGCATTTCGCGGGAGCGTTGTCAAGGGACCGGCTCCGGAACCGGCCAATTCCGCTGAGCGTCAATCCTTTGCGGTTGCGCATCTTCAGCGAGCCGGACGTCCAGGGTGACCGGGTTCGGGCCGGGGATGCGGTCGGCCTCCGCAGAGTCGCCGAGCTCGCCGCGGCAAGGGTATGGCCCGGCTTGTATCGGGCAGGCACCCATCGACGATCCATGCCGGGACCCAGGACAAACCGCGCGCCCGGCCAGAACTGGCCCGGGCGCGCGGCGTCGTGACAGGTGCAGTCCGGCGGCGTTCACACGATCGGAACGCCCCGGGCTCCGCGCTGCAATGCCATCAGAAGCTCACCTCGAAGCCGATGTTGAACGTCCGTGGCAGGCCGAGGTACACCTCGGCGGCCATCGCGTTGTGGCCGGGATTGGCCGTGCACGGCTTGTTCGTCGACGTGCAGCCGCCGTAGAAGCCGTTGAAGCTCGAGTTGTCCGTCGCGTCCTGGATGTAGACATTGTCGAAGATGTTGAAGACGTTGGCGAATAGCCTCACATCGCCGCCCCGCCACGCCGGGATCAGGTTGGTGATGCGATACGCGCCATGGAAGTCGAACACCGTGTATCCCGGGGTCTTCCAGGACTGCGTCCGGTCCGCGTCGGTGGTGCGGCCGAACGGATCGAAGAAGGCGTAGTAGTTGAAGTTGGACCGACCCATTACCTGCAGGAGCGAGCCTTCCACGGGGAACAGCGAGGCCGAGTAGACCAGCTGGGTCTGCGGCTGGTCGGAGACCTTCAGGTCCTTGATGAAGAAGGCGTATTCCTCGGCCGTCTGCCGGTCGCCCGATACCAGCCTGCCGGTGGCGTCATCCAGATAGTGCCAGTCGCCTAGCGACGCGGAGACGTCGACCCGGAGCAGGTCCGTGGGCTGGTAGCCGCCCTGCAACTCGACGCCGATGTGACGCTCGTTCACGCCCAGCACGTTGGCGGTGATGTCCTCGTTGTTCGGCCCGGCCTGCGGCACGTAGATGTTCAGGGTGCGGTCGTTCCACGTCGTGTGGTACACGTTGAGGCCACCGGTCAGGCGGCGGTCCGTCGTCGCGTACTTCACGCCGGCCTCGAAGGACGCGAACGTCTCGTTCTTCGGGTTCGGGTTCACGGTACCGGTGACGTCGTCGATCGCGCCGTCGAAGATAGGGACCTTGGACACGTAGCCCGCGTTGCCGAACACGTACCAGGTGTCCGTCAGGTTGCGGGTGATGCCGCCCTTGATCTGGTAGCCGTTGAGGCCCGCGGCATCGAGCTTCAGCTCGCCGCCGGTGGCGGGGTCCTTCTTGAAGTGGTCGGTGTAGTGGTACGAGTTCGTGGCGCCGCCGAACATGGCGTAGAGCGACCCGGCCGCGTCTGACTTTTCGAGCTGCAGGTAGCCGGCGAGCCAGTCCACCTTGTTCGTGTTGTCGTAATCGATCCGGTCACCGAAACCCGTCTGGCGGTCACCTTTGAACTCGTTCTTGGTGTCGAGCCAGTACAGGCCGCCGAGCAGGTCGCGGACGGTGCGGTAGTGGTCGATCGTGGCCGTGCGCCAGTCGACGCCGACCTCGGTCGTGAGGCCGGAATCGAACGACTTGCGCAGCTTCGAGATGGCCCCGAAGGTCCCCTGGGAGTTCACCGAGTTGCGCAGGATGCCCCTGGAACCGGTGGCGTTCGACTCGTTCCGCGCGATGGTGGCATCCCAGTCCGCGAAGCGCTGCGTGTAGGTGTAGTCCCACAACAGGGAACCGAGTGTGCCGGTGCCCTGTCCGCTTCCGCCGGAGTAGTAGCCCACGGTGGTCCACGACAGGCCGCTCCCGAGGTCGGCGTAGTAGTTGAGGTTGACCTGCGGCTTGTGGAAGATGTTCTCGCGCTCGTTCAGGTAGTCGGTGCCGTGCCGGTCGAACGTGCCGGCGCCGGGGCCGACATTGGCGTACTGCTTGCCGGCGTACGAAGCGCTCACGGTATTGACGTTGGGGCTCCACAACCGGCCGGCCTCGGGGAACGCGGCCAGCGCTTCGGATGTGAAGCCGAGCTCACGGGCGTACGCCGCGTCCATCGTGGCGACGTTGAGCTTGTAGAGGTTCTGCCCGTGCTTCTGGGGGGCGCCGACGCCGTACAGCTCGAGCCGGTTCTTCGGGTTGATCTGGAAAGCCGCGGCGAAGTAGTAGGCCCACGCATTGGTGTACGTCGCCAGCCCGTCGTTGTAGGAGCCCACGGGAGCCGAAGGCGACTTGCTCTTCCAGAGGCCGTCGCCCGTCTTCCGCACCACCGAGCCCGTGAGCGCGAACTTGTCGCCCAGCATGCCCGTGTCGAAGATGAGCGTCTCCTTGAGGAAGCCGGCCGTCCCGAACTCCTGCTTGTAATTGAGGCCGGCCGTGCGCTGGGTCGGATCCGTGATGACGTTCAGCGTGCCGCCGATGGACGGCGTGGCGAGGTTGACGGCGGAGAGGCCGCGCTGCAGCTGGATGCTGGTGGCGGCGTCGCCGAGACCGTCCCAGTTCGACCAGTAGACCCAGCCGTTCTCCATGTCGTTGACGGGCACGCCGTTGATCATGACGCCGATGTTCCGCTGATCGAAGCCGCGCACGTTGATGCGCGCGTCGCCGGCGCCGCCGCCCTGCATGGTGGCGTAGACGGCCGGCGTCGAGTTCATGACCATGGGCAGGTCCTGCGAGCCGAGCTGGTTCTGGATCTGCGCCTTGGGCACGTTGGAGAACGCGACGGGCGTCTGCCGCTCGACGGCACGCGTGGCGAACACATCGAGCGCGTCGAGGGCCACCGCCTCGCGGCCGAGCTGGAAGTTGATCGTCTCGGTCTGGCCGGCCGTGAGCATCACGTTGTCCTCGGCCTCGAGCCCGTACCCGATTATCCGCACCTCGACGCGGTAGGGGCCGCCGGCGCGCAGGCGGGTCACGGAATAGGCGCCGTCCGCGCCGGTGATGCCGCCGTTCTGCGTACCCGTCGTCTGGTTCGAGATCACGACCTGGGCGCCCGCGATGGCAGCGCCGCTCTGGTCCGTGACCCGACCGCGCAGGGTCGCGGTGGACTGGGCCGCGAGATTGCCGCTCGCCAGAAAGACTCCGGCGGCGGCCAGGAACTTCACACTATCGCTTAACCTCATGGACTCCCTCCATGGATGTAGTGCCACCCGCGGGTTGCGGCCCCACGGCCGTGGCCGGACAGCACGGGGAACGTTGTCCGAAACGAAACACCCGGACGACCGTGAGGAACGTAGAGCTTTCGCAAGCAGGATCACCCACGGCCCGGTAACGAAAATGTCTCTTTATCCGCCTGCTGAAGCTGGAAGGATAAGGGGCCCGGACGGGAAGTCAAACGGCCTTCCCGGCGTGCCGATCGAGGGGGTCGGGGGCGGTCCGGGGAGGGGTCGCGTAACGAGCGATATGGAGCGGACATGGGCCCGGATCGGGCGCCGGAAGGGTGCCGGGCGGCCTCGGCGCGGTGCCCCGGATTTCGGCGTTTCGTCGGGTCGGAAACCGGGCGGGCGGCGCCCCTGCCGGGGCCCGTCCGCCCGGACTGGCGTGCCGCCGGCTCAGGCGGTCGCCATCTCGTCGTGCTCGATGCGCGTGCCGAGCACGGCGAGGAACTGCGCGATGAAGGCGGGATGCGCCGGCCAGGCCGGTGCCGTAACCAGGTTGCCGTCCGTGACGGCGCCATCGATGGGGATGTCGGCGCAGATGCCGCCCGCGAGCCGGACTTCCGGTGCGACGGCGGGATACGAGGAGACCGTGCGTCCCTTGATGACGCCTGCCGCGCTCAGGATCTGCGGGCCGTGGCAGAGCGCGGCGACCGGCTTGTCCTCGGCGAAGAAGTGGCGGACCATCGCGAGCACGTTCTCATCGAGCCGCAGGTACTCGGGCGCGCGGCCGCCGGCGATCGCGAGCGCGTCGTAGTCCTCGGCCTTCACGTCGGCGAACGTCGCGTTCAGCATGAAGTCGTGGCCGCGCTTCTCGCTGTACGTCTGGTCGCCCTCGAAGTCGTGGATCGCCGTGCGGATCTTCTCGCCCTTCTTCTTGCCGGGACAGACGGCGTGCACGGTGTGTCCCACGGCGAGCAGCGCCTGGAACGGGACCATGATCTCGTAATCCTCGGCGTAGTCGCCGACCAGCATCAGGATCTTCTTCGGCACGTGGGCCTCCGGGTCGTGCGGGAACGTGGGGTGCGCCGCGCTCTACCGTACGTCCGTCCTGCGGGTTCCGCGAGCCCGTGGACAGCGGCGCGGTCGCCGCGCTACACTGCCCGCGTGGCCGGACGCGCGCGGCTGACAGCCGAGCGACGCAACGGTCGGGCCGGGTCCGGTTTCGCGGAACGGCCCGGCCCGGCCCATTTCGAAGGGTGGCGACCCATGCGGAAGGCACTGTTCTCCCTGCTGGCCGTGCTCGTGCTCGTGACGTGCAGGCCGGAGCGCACGGTCGTACCCGCGTCCGACGGCGGGGCGAGCGTCGTGCATCCGGCGTGGTCACGGAACGCGGTGATCTACGAGGTGAACGTCCGGCAGTACACGCCGGCCGGCACGTTCGCGGCGTTCGAGGGGCACCTGGCGCGTCTGCGGAGCATGGGCGTGGACATCCTGTGGTTCATGCCGGTGCAGCCGATCGGGGTGGAGAACCGGAAAGGCACGCTGGGCAGCTACTACTCGATCTCCAACTACACGGCGATCAACCCGGAATACGGCGACGAGGCGGACTTCCGGGCGGTCGTCGATTCGGCGCACGCGCTCGGGATGAAGGTAATCCTGGACTGGGTCGCCAACCACACGGCGTTCGATCATGCGTGGACGACGGAGCACAAGGACTGGTACACGCTGCGGCCGGACGGCACGATCTCGAACGCACTGGACAACGAGGGCAACGAGACGGACTGGACGGACGTGGCCGAGCTGAACTACGAGAGCGCGGCGATGCGCCAGGCGATGATCGGCGAGATGAAGTGGTGGCTGGACACGATGGGGATCGACGGGTTCCGTTGCGACGTCGCAGGCGGCGTGCCGGCCGATTTCTGGGCCGAGGCGCGGCAGGCGCTGGTGGCGGACCGGCCGGACCTGTTCATGCTGGCCGAGGCGGAGGACCCGGCGCTGCAGGCGTCGTTCGACATGACGTACGGTTGGGAGCTGCATCACCTGCTGAACGGAATCGCGCAGGGCAGCGAGAGCACGGCGCTGCTGAACGCGTACTTCGCCGAGCAGGACACGCTGTACCCGCCGGGTGCGTTTCGCATGTACTTCACGAGCAACCACGACGAGAACAGCTGGAACGGCAGCGAGTTCGAGCGCATGGGCGCGAACCACGAGCCGGCGTTCGTGCTGGCCGCGACCGTGGAGAACTCGATGCCGCTGCTCTACACGGGGCAGGAAGCGGGCATGACGAAGCGGCTCCGTTTCTTCGACAAGGACACCGTGGACTGGAGCGACCTGTCGCTCACACCGTTCTACCGGACGGTGTTCGCGCTGAAGCACCTGGAGCCGGCGCTGGCGAACGGCGCCTGGGGCGGTGCGCAGGCGGTTCTGCAGACGGATGGCGGGGACCGGGTGTGGGCGTTCACGCGGACCCGCGAGGCGGACGCGGTGCTGGTCGCGGTCAACTTCGGGGACGTCGATGCGACGGTAACGTACACGGGCCTGCCTCGCCCGGGCGCCTGGACGGACTGGTTCGACCGGTCGCTCGTGGAGCTGGCGCCGGCCGGCACGCTGGCGATCCCGGCGCACGGGTTCCGGGTGCTGGTGCGCTGAACGCGCGGCCCGGCCGCCCGTGCCCGCTCAGTCGCCGGTGGGGACCCGGTCGCCAGGGTTCACGCCATCCTCGCCGAACCAGTCGTAGGTGCGCTCCTCGTTCATCAGGCGCCAGCGTGCGGGCAGCGTGGTGTGGAGCCAGTCGAGCGGTTCGCCGAGCGGCTGCGGCGCGGCGGCGAGCTCGAGCGCCGCGCGCAGGTCCCGCCGCTTTCCCGCGTCCAGCGCATCCGGCGCGAGCGAGAGGAACAGCATGGTGCCGCTCCGGGCGAGCAGGTCCAGCCACTGGCGGTTGAACGACCAGGGGACGTCATTGGTCACGCCGACACAGTCGGGATCCGCCGCGTAGAACGCGCCGTGCTGGACGCCGCGGAAGGCGAGCGTGTTCACGCCCATCCTGCGGGTCCGTTCCCAGTCCCTGCCGCTCGTGTCGTCGCCGATGCGGCAGATCTCGAACCGTCCGGCGGACAGGTGGCTCACGGTGTTGCAGCCGATGATGAGGGTGTCGTCGGCCGCAGCGCGGATGGTACGGTACAGCTCGTCGATGACCTCGGCCGTGGTGCGCGAGGAGCCGGTCGCGAACGTCCAGCCGCCGTTCGCGGGCGACGCACCCATGCGCGATCCCCACTGGCCGAAGATGTCGAACGTGGAATAGTCGTGCTTGATCAGCTCGAAGCCCCAGTCGCGGAGGCGCCCGATGTCGGCCGCGACCTTCTCGCGGACCTCGGGCACGGACGGATCGAGCGCGTTCTTCTCGCGGGGCAGGCGCCACGCGTCGGGAGCGTCGGCGGGCGCGAGCAGCGGCCGGATCCGAGATGCCGGGGCGCGCGCCGATGCGGCGGATCTCGCCGGCGAGGCCGGGCATGTCGGGGAACTTCTCGTTGCCGCGGTCCCAGATGCCTACGTCGGAGCGAGCCTGTCCGCGCCGCGGCTGCCAGCCGTCGTCGATCACGCAGAAAGGTCGGTTCGCGTCCGCCGGTGACAGGTCGACGATGTGCCGCGCATCCTCGAGCACCGTGGCCGCGCTGTTCCGGCCGTATGCCCAGTACCAGTCGTTGCTACCGTAAACCGGTTGGTCGGGCATGCGCGGATCGGGGCACATCAGCCGACAGAACGCGTGGATCGCCGCGAACGCGGACTCACCGCCCGTACCCTCGCGGGAGACAACGTCGCATACATCCAGAGCACGGTCTCCGAGCTGCACGCCCGCGCCGCCGCTGCGGACATCGGCCCAGAGGCTCACGCCTTCGGGATCCGCGTACCAGAAGCAGAAAGCCCGGGCGCCGGTCCGCACGCCATGCGCGTTCGTCGTCTCGCCGTCGCGGACGGCGAAGTACCACGGCATCGCGCGGTCGGGCACGAGGCCGCGCCACTCGAGGTCGCCGTAGCCGCGCTCCCATGCATCGCCGAGGAGGAGCGGCGCGTCCGGCAGGGGCTCGCGCCAGCGCAGGTGGATCCGCTCGATGGCGGTCGCGGGCGAGGCGAGCCGGACGCGTAGCGCGTCGGCCGCCGGCTCGACCGTGACCACGGTGTCGGCAAGGCGCCAGCGCCCGGTGCCGTCCGCGTCCATGCGCTGGATCCCGGCCGCGGTCTGCACGCCGACACCATCCGGCGGGCGACGCAGGTCGGGGAAGCCCCGTCGTCGCGGGCGTAATGCTGCGCGCGGTGGCTCCGCGGCGAGGCGATCGGAGAGAGACAGCCCGGCAGCCGTCGTGGCGGCGGCCTGCAGGAACGCGCGTCGTGAGGTCATCGTCCGGTCCGCTTCCGTTGCGGCGAGGATCGCGGCGCCATCAGCTGCGGGCACACCGCGCATTCGTGCATTGTCAGCGGGCCGGCGCCGCCGCGCAACACGCCGGGCCGCCATAGCCGGTTTCCCGGCGTGCCGGCCGGCAGTATGCTCTCCGCTGCGGGACGGCCGTGAACGCGTCGCGCGACCCGATCGAGGCCGGAAATGTCACCGTCGGTCCTGCTGCTCGTCGTTCTCGGCTGTGCCTGGCTGGCGCATCTCGCGGCCGAAGGCATCCTGCTCGGCCGCTACCGCCGGGCGGTGCCGCTCCGCATCGCGGTCACGGGCACGCGCGGCAAGACGACGGTCACGCGGCTGCTGGCGTCGGTCCTGCGCGAGAGCGGCCGCAGGGTGCTGGCGAAGAGCACGGGGTCGGAGGCCGCGTACGTGTTGCCGGACGGAAGCGAGGAGTCGATCCGCCGGCGCGGCGTCGCCTCGATCATCGAGCAGAAGCGGCTGCTCCGGCGTGCGGCGCGACTACGCGCGGACACGGTGGTGGCCGAGGTCATGAGCATCCATCCGGAGAACCACGGCGTCGAGACGGAGAAGCTGCTCGTGCCGCACATCGTGCTGGCGACGAACTTCCGCGTGGACCACGTCGAGGCGCAGGGCCGCACGCCGGCGGACGTGGCGACGGTGCTCGCGCTGGACGTCCCGCCCGGCGCGCGCGCGTTCGTGCCGGACGCCGAGTGGCGGCCGGAGTTCGCCGCGGGCGTAGCGAGGCGAGGCGGGTCGGTAGAGCGCGTGGCGACGGGAGCGGCGGCGGTGTCCGCGGTGGACGGCGCCGCCGCGTTCGGCGGCAACCTCGACCTCGTGTTCGCGGTGGCGCGCTCGCTCGGGATCGACGACCACGTCATCCGGTCCGGCCTCGAGCGGGCCCGCATGGATGTCGGCGAGTTCGGAGTCTGGCGTTACCCGCGGCCGGCCGGCAGCCCGCCGTGGCTGGTGGTGAACGCGTTCGCGGCGAACGACCCGGACTCAACGCTCCGCCTGCACGACCGCGTGATGCGCGAGCACGGCTCGCGCGATGTCGCGTGCATCGGGCTCCTCAACCTCCGACCCGACCGCGGCGACCGGACGCTGCAGTGGATCGCGTCGCTCAAGGACGGCGAGCTCGCGCGATTCCGGAGGCTGTACGTGTGCGGGCTGCACGCGCGCGCCGTCCGGCGTCGCCTCTGCCCCACGCCTCGCTGCGAACGCGTGCGGCTGCTTCCGGCCGGGGACCCGCGGGCGCTGATGGAGCGCATGCTCGCGCTGGAAGGCGAGTCGGCGGGCCTGCTGTTCGGCTTCGGCAACATTGGCGGACCGGGCGAGGCCCTGGTTCGACACTGGCGAGAGGCGGGTGAGCGCCACGGGAATTGAGCTGCCCTTCATCGGCCTGCTGATCTCGCTCGCGGTGATCGCCGTGACCGGCGTCTACCCGGGCGGCATCATCGTGCCCAGCTACCTCGCGCTGTTCCTCTCCGAACCGGAGCGCATCGCGGGCACGCTCGTGGCCGCGCTGCTCACGTTCGCCATCTACGTTCTCGCGAGTCGCTGGCTGATCCTCTTCGGCCGGCGCCGGTTCGTCTTCATGATCCTCGTCGGCGGATTGTGGTCCGTGCTCTGGCGCACGCTGCTGCCGTCGCTCTTCCCGCTGTCGTTCGAGTTCGCGGTCATCGGCTGGGTGATCCCCGGCCTCATTGCCAGTCACTTCGAACGGCAGGGCGTCGCCGTCACGCTGGGCTCGCTCTTCACGGCGTGCGTGGCGATCGCATTCGTCGCCCGCATCCTGAGCCTGGTATGAGTCCGGCCCGCCGTTTCGCGCGCAGCGCGCGCATCCGCTGGCTCGGCGCGGGCATCGTCTCCGTTGCCGCCTGGGTCCTGCTGGAGACACTGGCGCCCGGGCGCGACATCACGTGGACCCCGGCGATGCGTGCGGCGGCGCGCACCATGGAGCGCGCGCTCGACGTCACTGCAGCCCACTGCCGCGAGGTGGGCATCGCGGTGAACGCGCTCGCCGACCCGAACGCGACCTGTCTGATCGGGCCCGAGATGTCGGAGCTGTTCACGACCGCCGGCCAGCTCGAGGCAAAACGCACCACGACCAACCCGGACGTGGCGGGTCTCGTCACGCACCTGCTCGAGGAAGCGGGCGTATCCGCGGGCGACACCGTCGCGGTCGCCGCATCGGGCTCGTTCCCCGCGCTCATGATCGCGACGCTCGCGGCGGTCGAGTCGCTCGATGCGGTGCCCATCACGATCCTGTCGACGGGGGCGTCCTCGTGGGGCGCGACGCGGCCGGAGTTCGACCTGCTCGACCTTCACCGGCTGTTGCTCGAGCGCGGCGTTCTGCGCGTGCCCATCGCCGCCGCTTCGCTCGGCGGCTCGCACGACGTCGGCCGCGAGTTCGAGCCCGACGTGCGCGACCGGCTGGCGCGGAAGATCGCGGACCGCGGCATCCGCTTCATCGACGAGCCGGACCTCGCGGTGAACGTGGCCGCGCGGATGCGGATCTACGGCCACCGCGTCGCCTTCGTGAACATCGGTGGAAGCGACGTGTCGCTCGGCACCAGCCCGGAGATCCTGAAAGTGCCGGCAGGACTCAGCCTCGACCTGGCGGATCACCTCGAGCCACCGCCGTCGGAGCAGCGCGGGCTCGTGTTCGCGATGGCGGCCGCACACGTTCCCGTAATCCACCTGCTGCACGTGCGTGGCCTGGTGCTCCGGTTCGGCCTGCCGTGGGACCCGATCCCGCTGCCGCGCGCGGGGACGACGCGGCTCCGCGAGGCAGGGCGCGCGGGGAGCGTCGGTTTCTGGCTGATCGCGGTGGGGTGGATGGCCGGTCTCGGCGTGGCGGCGTTCGCCCGGCGCGGCGGAAGGAGCGGCCGTCCTCCCGTCCATCCGTCCGGCTGAACCTCCGACGGCCCGGACGGCGCGGTCCCTACCACGCGGATCGCGCCGGTCAGTCCTCGCGGAGCGCTTCGAGCGGCTCGATGCTGGCCGCGCGCCACGCGGGCACCCACGCGGCGCCGCACGCGACGGCGAGAAGCAGCACCGCGACCGCGCCGAGCGTGAGCGGGTCGGACGGGCTCACGCCGAAGAGCTGGCCCCGGATCACGCGGCCGGCGCCCAGCGCGACGGCGACGCCGATGGCGAGGCCTGCCGCGGCCTGTCGCAGCGCCTGGCTCACGACCATGCCGAGGACGCCGCGCCGTTCCGCGCCGAGCGCCATGCGCACCGCGATCTCGCGCGTGCGCCGGCCCACCGCGAAGGCCATGACTCCGTAGATGCCGACCGCTGCGAGGAGCGTGGCGCAGACCGCGAACACGCCGAGCAGCAGCATGATGAAGCGGCGCGTCGCGACCGCGTCGTGCATCAGCTGCCCTACGGTCCGGATGCTCGAGACCGGCTGTGCGGGGTCCAGCCGGCGCACGGCCTCACGGATGCCCGGGACCAGGCCCAGCGGGTCGCCCGCGGCCCGGACCAGCAGCGTCATCCGGTTCGGAGTGTACTGCGCGATCGAGAAGAACGCGGATGGCCTCGCGGGCACGTCGAGTCCCGACCGGTGCGCGTCCGCGACGACCCCCACGACCGTGATCCAGCTCGCCGGGTCTGCGGGCGCTTCGGTCCCGAACGCGAAACGGCGGCCGACCGCGTCGCCGCCGGCCAGGTAGCGGCGGACGAACGCCTCGTTCACGACGGCAACGGATGGGTCGTCCGGGCCATCCGTCTCCGCCAGCGCGCGGCCCCGGACGATGCGCAGGTCGATCGTGCCGAACGCGGCCGGCGAGATCGCGTCGTACGCGACCGGGAACGCCGCTTCGTCATCCGCCGGCGCGCCACCCTCCACGAACATTGGCGCCGACTGTGGCAGACGGGCCAGAAACAGGTTGGAGATCAAGCCCGCGGACTCGACGCCGGGTCGGGCGGACACCGCGGCCTCGAGAGAGCCGAAGAACGAGCGCACCTTTTCCGGCGAGTCGTAGCTGCGGGCCGGCAGGTTCAGGCTCACGCTGAGCACGCGCTCCGTCCGGAACCCGGGATCGACGCGTTGCAGGTTGCGGAAACTCCGCAGCAGCAGCGCCGAGCCCGCCAGCAGCACGAGCGCCAGCGCGAACTGCCCGACCACGAGTGCCGGGCGCACGCGATTCGCGCCGCCGACATCGCCACGACCCCCTTCCGCGAGGTGATCCGCCGGATCGCGGCGTGCGATGTGCCACGCCGGCGCCAGCCCGAACAACAGACCCGAGAGCACGGTCATCGCCAGCGTGAACAGCAGCACCGGCGCATCGACCCTGACCTGGTCCAGTCGCGGCAGGTCCGCCGGCGCCACCACGCGCAGCAGGTCCGTGCCCCACGCGGCGACCGCCAGGCCCGCGAGTCCACCGGCCAGCGCCAGCACCAGACTGTCCGACAACACCTGCCGCAGCAGCCGCGCCCGGCCGGCCCCGAGCGCGACCCGGACCGCGTACTCGCGCCGCCGCGCCGACGCCCGCGCCAGCAGCAGGTTCGCGATGTTCGCGCATGCGATCAGCAGCACGAACACCACCGCGCCCAGCAGCACCAGGAGACCGGGACGCACATTGCCCACCGCCGATGCGCGTCCCGGCTCGAGCACCACGCCGTCGCCTTCCATCGCCGGAACGTCCGCCGCCACCTGCACGGCGACGCGCGACATGTCCTCCTGCGCCCGCTCCAGCGTCACGCCTTCCGCCAGACGGCCCATCACAGGCAGCCACAGCGAGCCCCAGGACTCGCGCAGCCGCTCGTTGCCGATGAACCGCTGCGGCACCCAGACCGCCGCATCGCCGAAGTCCGCCGGCATCACGCCCACCACCGGGTACGACGTGCCACTCAACTCGATCGTACGTCCGATCACCGACGGGTCCCGGCCGAACCGCGTCGTCCACAGGCCGTAGCTCAGCACCGCCGCGCCCGGTCCGTCCGGCGACTGCTCTTCCTCCGTGAACGTCCGGCCGAGCTGCGCCGGCACGCCCAGCATCTCGAAGTAGCCCTCCGTCACCGCCTGTCCGGGCACTTCCTCCGGATCGCCGCCCGGCGCCACCAGGTTCAACCGGGTCGATCGGACGGCCACCAGCTCCTCGAACGACCGGTTCCGCTCCCGCCACGCGAGGAAGTTCGGATACGACGTGATGTCCTTGTCGATGCCTTCCCGCGGATTGCTCATCCACACCGACACCAGCTCGGCCAGGCTCCGGATACGGCAGCGGCCGGAGCAGCACCCCGTACACCACGCTGAACACCGACGTGTTCACCCCGATGCCCAGCGCCAGCGTCACGATCACCGCCACGCTCAGCGCCGGGCTCCGCCAGAGCCCGCGGATCGCCTGCCGTACATCGTGCCGTACCGTCATGAATCCCGTCTCCCGTTCCGGGTCGCGACATGCCGCTCGCGGTACCGCGCCCCGCGCGCCACCCGCGATCGGTCCCGTCAAGCACACCCCGTGCCGGCCCGGCGTCCACCCGCCAGATACCCGCACCACAACATCTTGCTCGCTGTTCCGGCCCGGAACCGACCCCCTCGCCCCGTCCGTCCCCGGGATGCCTCTCCCCGCATCCGCACACCTCGCCGCTCCCCGCTCCCGCCGCTCCCCGCTCCCCGCTCCCGCCGCTCCCCTCTCCCGCCGCTCCCCGTCCCGCCGCCCCCCGCTCCCGCCGCTCCCGCCCCCACTCCCGCAAACGCCTCCGCCTCCGCTCCCGCCCAACGCATCCCCCCGCTTGCCCCGCCGCGCACTATGTAGTATTGATACAACCATGCCGCCACGTCAGCTCGGATACGCCACCATCGCCATCCTCAAGGCGGTCGCCGAAGGAGCCCGGTACGGTCTGGACGTCATGACGAGGACGGACCTGCCGAGCGGGACCGTATACCCGACGTTGAGGCGCATGGAGAAGCGATCGTACGTGAAGGGGGTGTGGGAGGCACGGGCAGCGGCGGATCGGGAGGGTCGCCCGCGCCGCCGGTACTACGAGCTGACGCCCTCGGGAGTCGCGGCGTTGAGCGTGGCATTGCGCGAGTTGAAGGTGTTGAGCGAGCGGCCGTCGTCGCGGTCGCGGCCGCAGGAGGGCTGAATGGCGGGGTCGGGTGGGAAGTGGGGTGGTCGGGTGATCCGCGTGGTGTCGTGGCTGGTGCCGCGGTCGCGGCGTCCGGAGTGGCGGGAAGAGTGGGAATCGGAGCTGTGGCATCTGCGACGGGTTGGTGGGAGTCAGGACGGGTACCGTGGCGAGCCGGAGCGGTCCGGGACCGGGTCCACGTTCCGGTTCGTTGCGGGCGCGGTGCGGGATGCGGCGAGCGAATTCTCGCAGCGGTGGTCGAAGCCGGTGGAGAGCGGGGAAGTCATGGAGCGAGAGGAACGGCGGGTGCGCGGCCACGTCCTGGAGGATCTGGTATCGGACGTCCGCTTCGGGCTGCGCACGCTGGCGCGGTCGCCGGCGTTCGCGGCGATCGCGATCCTGACGATCGGTCTGGGGATCGGCGCGAACACGGCGGTGTTCAGCGTGGTGAACGGCGTGATCCTGCGGCCGTTGCCGTATCCGGAGCCGGAGCGGGTGCTGCACGTGGGTTGGGACTGGAACGGGAACGGCAGTGTGATGGGAGCGATGTCGCCGTTCAAGTTCACGTGGCTGCGCGAGCAAACGCGGGCGTTCGAGAGTCTGGCGACGTGGCGAACGGGCACGCCGTCGCTCGGTCCGCGCGGCGAGGATGGCGCGGTGACGGCGGTGCGCGTGTCGGACGATTTCTTCCGCGTGATCGGCTTCCAGCCGTTGCTGGGCCGCGCGTTCACGGCGGAGGAGCAGTCGCCGGGCGGACCGGCGGTCGCGATTCTGAGCAACGCGCTCTGGCGAACGCGTTTCGGCGGGGACCCGTCCGTGATCGGGAGCGAGATCGTGCTGGATGGCGCCAGCTGGTCGGTGGTTGGCGTGATGCCGCCGGACTTCGCGTTCCCGGAGCTGGCGACGGACGTGGGTGTGATCGAGCCGCTGGCGCTGCGTCCGGACCCGCGCGAGATGGGCGCGAACTACCCCGTGCTCGGTCGGCTGGCGCCGGGAGTGACGCGAGCGGCCGCTGCGCAGGATGTCGAGCGCGTGTTCGACCAGTTGCGCGCGGCCCGTCCGGAGCAGTTCTCGAACGAGGGTGAGCGGGGCGGTCTGATCGGCTACCGTGACCTCTACCTCGGCGACCTGCAGCGGACGCTGTGGGTGCTGCTCGGCGCGGTAGTGCTGGTGTTGCTGGTCGCGTGCACGAACGTGGCGAACCTGCTGCTCGCGCGCGGCACGGTACGGCGTCGCGAGATGGCGCTCCGCGCGACGCTGGGTGCGAGTCGTTGGCGGATCGCGAGGCAGGTGCTCTCGGAGGGCCTGGTCCTGTCGGTGCTCGGCGGTGTCGTCGGACTGGGCGTGGGCTGGGCGGGTCTGCGGGCGCTGGTCGGGCTGGCGCCGGCCGGAATCGTGCGCCTCGGCGGGGTCCGGATCGACGGCGGCGTCCTCATCTTCACGGCGGTCGTCTCGGTGCTGACGGGTGTGGTCTTCGGCCTGATCGCCGCGTTCCCGGCCTGGCGCGTCGACCTGGCCAGTGCCGTGAAGGCGGGACAGCGCGCCGGCATGATGAACCCGCGCGGGGTGCGCGGTCGCGACCTGCTGATCGGGGTGGAGGCGGCGCTCGCCATGATGCTGCTCGCGGGTGCCGGCCTCCTGATAGCGAGCTTCGTGCGACTGCGACAGACCGATCTCGGCTTCGATGCCCGGCAGATCGTGACGCTGAGCTTCCCGCGTACGCCGGCGGAGCTCAGCGACCCGTCGGTTGCGTTGGGCTTCGAGCGCCAACTGCTGGAGCGGCTCGACGCGCTGCCGTTCGTGACCTCGGCGGCGAGTGCGTCGATCCTGCCGTTCGACCATCACGGGCTGAACATACCGATGACGGTGGAGGGCGATCCGGACGCGAGCGAGGGCGCCATCGAATGGCGGTCGGTGAGTCGGGGGTACTTCGATGTGCTGGGCCTGACGCTCGTGCGAGGCCGCGGCTTCAGCGAGGCGGACGTGACGGCGGACCGGCCCGTGATGATCGTGAGCGAGAGCCTCGCGCAGCGCTACTTCCCGGACAGCGATCCGCTGGGTCAGCGCATCCGGCTGGGTGCGTACCGGGGCGAGAGCATACCGGGATTCGACGATCCGCCGCGTGAGATTGTGGGCGTCGTCGCCGACATGCGTGAGCTGGGACCCACGGAAGCGCCGCGTCGCACGATCTTCACGCCTCAGACCCAGTCGGCGTTGCTGGGCATGCCGACGTTCCTCATCCGGACCCGCGGCGCCGTGTCGGCCGACGCGCTGCGCGGCACGGTAGCGGAAACGGATCCGCGCATGCCGGTGCCGGTACTGGGCAGTCTCGACGAACGTCTCGGCGAACGGCTGGCCCAGGACCGCTTCAATACGCTGCTCATGAGCCTGTTCGCGGGCGCGGCGCTGCTGCTCACCGCGATCGGCATCTACGGCGTGGTCTCCTGGATGGTTCGCCAGCGTACCACCGAGATCGGCATCCGCATGGCCCTCGGCGCCGCACGCGGCAGCGTGCTGCGGCGCGCGATCCTGCGCGGGATGATCCCCGTGCTCGTCGGCCTCGCCGCCGGCGTCGTTGGCGCCATCGCGCTCACTCGCCTCCTCTCCACCATGCTGCACGGCTTGAGTGCGACGGATCCCGTCACCTTCCTCGCCGTCGCCACCGTGCTCGCCCTGGTCGGGTTCGTGGCCTGCTGGATCCCCGCGCGCCGGGCGGCGACCGTCGATCCCGTGGTGGCGCTGCGCTTCGAGTAGAATGCGGCGAGGCACGCGAACGCAGGCTCGCGTGCCTCGCTGGCGGGAGTGGGCCGGTTGGTGGCTACCGGCCCGGCTTGAACTCGACCAGCTCGGTGTTCATCGTCTGCGAAATCGTCATGGTCATCTGCTGGCCGCCGGCGTCGATGGTCATCTGCATGTTGGTGGACATCGTGCTGGAGACGGTAATGCCGCGGTCGGTGTCGAAGTCGATGCTGCCGTCGATCTTCGTGGCGCCGAGATCCACCGTCATGGGCAGGGCGCTGGTCGAGTCGCCGCCCATGCTCATGGTGCCGGAGGTCGAGATCGTCGCGATGGTGCGGCCGTCCCGCTGCTCGGTGCCACCCAGTGTGTAGGTCGTGTTGGTGGTCATCGAGCCCAGCACCGGAACGGATACCGTGAAGGACCGCTCCCAGGTGTCGCCGGGCCCGACGGGTGCATCGGGAAAGATCTGGACGTTCTGCTGCGCCATGCGTGTGATCGTCTCGTCCGAGAACATTTCGCCGGCCACGGACTGCATCATGGCCACCTGCTCGGGGGGCAGCGCCGCCAGCATCTGCTCGCGCAGCTTGTCGATGCCCTGAATCGATTTCACCGACCCGTCGGGGCTGACCACCATGGTGTAGCTCAATCCCGCCATGGCGGCGGCCACCTTCGTCTGCTGGTCGGCCGGCGGCTCACCGGAATCGGAGTCGTACTTCACGTTCTGGCCCATGCCCTGCATCTCGATCTGGACGCGCTCGGTGGTCATGCTGATCGTCGCATCTCCGTTGGGCGCGACATCGGTCACCTTCCAGCGCAGGGTCTGGGTCTGATCGCTGGTCATCGCGCCGCCCACCGACGCGATCATGTCCTGGTGGTTCTTCACGCGGTACACCATCTCGCTGCCCGCCTGGTACTTCCAGCGGAGCGTCACCTTCTGCGCGGCGACCGGCTGCGCCACGAGCGCAGCCGCCACCAGCATCGAGAGGAGGACCGGTCCGCGCCAGCGCGGACCCCGTGCACGACGTGGAGCTGGATTCATCAGACTTCTCCGAGGATTTTCGCCATGTAGAGGATCTCGTCCTCGCTGATCCGTTTCACGGATGCCCGCATCATCACGTTCCAGTACTCGATCTCCCAGTCGGCCTTGGGCGATCCGATGTTGCCGTGGGTCGGCTCATTCGAGTCGATCACCTTGCTGCCGTCAGGCCGCAGGATCACGAGGAACGGAACGCCACCCCCCGCGCCCAGCGAGGTCATGAGGTCCTCGCCGCCCTGCATCGAATCGACGTCGATCTTCACGTCCACGAAGTCCTTGCTGAAGATCGGTTCGATGTCATCCCTCACGAGCCAGGCTTCCAGCCGGCGACACCAGCTTCACCAGTCCGCCCCGGAATGGACAAACAGGAGACGGTCCGTGCCCCGCGCGTCCGCCATGGCGGCTGCGAGCACCCGGCCGGCCTCGGTCTCCGGGACGACGAACGCGGTGTGCGTTCCGTTCGTCGATCCGTTCGTCGGACCGGCTTCGGCCGGCGCGGCCGCAGCGGCAGCCTCCAGCTCCGTTTCCGGGTTGGCGTCGGTTTGAACGGTACAAGCGAGGATGGGGAGGAGAAGGACGGAGAAGAACGACGTAGCGAAAGCGGAGCGACGTCCGCGTTGCGGTTGCATGGTAGCCTCTTTCCGCGTCCCGCCTCCGTCGGCGAAGACGCACCCGTTTCCCGATGTCGGTTTCGCGAGGGCGCCGAGCGGGACGTACGGACCGGACCGGCCGGCGAGCCGACTCAGAGATGCCGCGCGGCGGCGGCCCGCCGCAAGCATCCCGGGGGCGGCACCACGGGACTGTCTCATTCCGTTTCACCATGGGTGGTGGTCGGAGCATCCTGCGCTTGCGGCGGAAACGGCGGCCAGGCCTATTGCCCGGAGGACGGCCTCCGCTCGCGCCGGCACCGGGCCCGCGGCGAAGACCGGGCTTCACCGAAACGCCACCGCGCCGGAGAATCAATGAAAAATTCGCCGCTCGCCCGCGCCGCGCCGGTCGCCGCGTTGCTGGCTCTGGCCCTGGCCGGACCGGCCGCCGGCCAGGACGAAGGCGCGTACGTTCCCGAGACCGATCCGCTCGTCCTCGCGAAGCTCGAGACGTGGCAGGACGCGAAGCTGGGCCTGCTCATGCACTGGGGCACGTACAGCCAGTGGGGCATCGTCGAGTCGTGGTCGCTCTGCTCCGAGGATGTCGGCTGGTGCAAGCGCTCGATGGAGGACTACGGCGAGTACCGGAAGGCGTACGAGGCGCTGCAGACGACGTTCAACCCGGTGAAGTTCGACCCGGAGCGGTGGGCGCGCGCGGCCCGCGACGCGGGCATGCGCTACGTCGTGTTCACGACCAAGCACCACGACGGCTTCAGCATGTTCGACACGAAGCTGACGGACTACCGCATCACGTCGCCGATCACGCCGTTCCACACCGATCCGCGTGCCGACGTGACGAAGCAGATCTTCGACGCGTTCCGCGCGCAGGGCTTCATGATCGGTGCCTACTTCTCCAAGCCGGACTGGCACAGCCCGGACTACTGGTGGCCGTACTTCGCCACGCCGGACCGGAACCCGAACTACGACATCGCGAAATACCCTGACCGCTGGCAGCGCTTCGTCGACTTCACCCACGGCCAGATCGACGAGCTGATGAGCAACTACGGCCCGGTCGACATCCTCTGGCTGGACGGTGGCTGGGTGCGGACGCTCACGCCCGACCAGGTCCGCGAATTCATGGCGCAGCCCGACAACAGCCAGCTCCGCATCCAGAGCCAGGACATCGACATGCCACGCCTCGTCGCTGAAGCCCGCGCGAAGCAGCCGGGGCTCATCGTGGTGGACCGGGCGGTGCCCGGGCCGTACCAGGACTACCTCACGCCGGAAGCACGCGTGCCGGAGCGGGCGCTGCCGTACCCGTGGGAAGTGCCGATGCCGATGGCGGGCAGCTGGTCGTACGTGCCCAACGACCGCTACAAGCCGGCCCGCAGGCTCGTGCACATGCTGGCCGACGTCGTCTCGAAGGGCGGCAATCTGCTCCTCAACATCGGGCCGGGTCCCGACGGCACGTGGCATGACGCGGCGTACGACCGGCTGCGCGAGCTGGGCGCCTGGATGAAGGTCAACGGCGAGGCGATTTACGGAACGCGCGCGATCGCGCCGTACGCCGAGGGCAAGGTCCGGCTCACGCGCGGCAAGGATGGCGCGGTCTACGCCATTTACCTGGCCGACGAGGGCGAGACCACACTGCCGGCGTACCTGTCCATGACCACGCTCCGGCCCGCCGACGGCGCGACCGTCACGCTGCTCGGCGCCGACGCGCGGCTCGAGTGGGAAGCGGCGGGCACGGGCTTCGTCGCGCGCATCCCCGAGCGCCTGCGCGCGAAGCCGCCCTCCGACTACGCCTGGGCCTTCCGGATCTCGCGCATCAGTACAGGCCCGCCACCGCGGTAGCCAGCCCCGCGCACGTTCCCGCCGGGCCGTGGTCTCCGTAGGCGAGCCGCAGCAGGCGGCGCGCCACGTCCGCCCCACGGCTGCGCCGGTCGTCCGGTGGCGTCGGACCCTTCTCCAGGATCTGAAACAGCGCATTGTCGGAGGGGAACCGGACCAGGCTCGCGTGCATGTGCTCGAGCCATTCGCCGTAGGCGGCGTCGGGGCCGAACAGCGCGGTGCTGGCGTTCTGGCACGACGCGGACAGGCGCGCGGACCGGAGCGACTCCCAGCGCACCCCCGGGGGCAGGTCCCGATTCGCCGCGATCGCCATCATGCCGCTCAGCGAGCCGTCCGAATCGACCAGTGGTCTCAGCGACTGCCTCATGGCCTCGGCGTTTTCGGTGCCCTCGAGCGCGAAGCGAATCGCGTTGGCATCCGCAGTGCGGCCGGTCGATGCGTAGAAGGCACGCAGCGCGTTCGCGCCGTTCTGCGCCAGCACACTGCCGATCAGCGTCTCGATCAGGGTCGGCCCGCTTCGTACAAGCAGCAGGCCGACCGAGATCACATCCCGAAACATCGTCTCCGCTTCCAGCCGGTCGCCTCGGTCCGCGGCCAGCAGACCCATAGCGAGGTGCACGCTCGCGCCATCGCGGAACGCACCGAAGCGGATGATCGGAAGATCGACCATGCTCGTGTTCGCGAAGGTGCTCGTGTCCCATCGAGTGCCGACGATGTCGGCATCCGGTGCCCGCGCAAGTCGGGCGAGCTCGGCTTGGGCGGGATGCCGGGCCGCGCGCTCCAGCCAGGCACGCTCGGCGACGGTGAGTGGTTCGTGCCTCTCGAGCACGCGCGGAACCAGACTCGCCAGACTGCCGAGTGATGCCGGCGCGCCTTCCGGCAGCCATGGCTCCGCGTACTCGCGGACCGGGGCGCGCTCGATCGGAGCCCGGTACCCGTCGGGCCGGCCCACGGAGGCGAGAACCTGAATCGTCTCGCCGGCATCCGTCGGGGTGATCGAGGGGTCCGGCGGCAACACATACGGTTGCAGCATCTGCGTGCCTGCGACCCGGCCCGCGGTCGCGCCGAACCGCGGGGTCAGGGCCCGCGTGATCAGCGGCCCGGCGAGGCTGAGCAGAGCCAGCGGGATGATCGGCAGCGGCATCAGCATCGCAAGCCCCGTGACCCCCCACGCGGACAACCTGGGCCCACGCGTGCCGCCGGCATGGCCGAAGCGATCGCCGAATCGCGCCGCGCGCGCCTGCAACCACGCATCCGCGTCCCGTCGAGCATCGAGGTCACCGGTGCCGGCCTTGCGCCAGGCGGACAGCGCGCGCCGCGTCACCACGGCATCGAACGCGCGTGCGCAGAGGCCGGCCACCAGCAGCAGCGAGCCCGGCAGCAGGATGAGCGGCAGGAGCGAGCCGGCCTCAGCCAGCAGGCCACGCGTCGCCAGCAGGATGCCGAACGTGAACGTGACCGGGATCCAGAGCAGCCCCGCGCCGTACGCGAGCGCCGCGGTGGCCCGCGCGTCGAGCAGCCGGCGCCGCTCCCGCTCGTCGAGGTACGCGTACTGCCTGTGTCCCTGCATCAGGAAGCCGCCGTCGCGCGCCGAATCGACCGCTACGTACAGGACGGTCCGGCCATCGTAGCCGCTCTCTGCGGCCCGCGCGGCCGCACCCAGCAGCAGGCCGGCCCGCACGAGTGCGGCCATCACCAGCACGAGCCCGGCCAGGCTGGCTGCGCCCGGAACCCACCAGGCGCCAGCGAACGGGCCGGGGCTCCAGAACGGCGGCCGCAAGCCCAGCGTCAGGAGCGTCGGCGCCGTCATCAGCACGCCGCCCGCGCCGAGCAGAGTGATGACCGGCCAGAGCACGCCGTGCAAGCGCTCGAGGCCGGGCGGCGGCCATTGAAGAAGGGCCTTCGGCTCTGCTGCCTTGGCTTCCATCGACGATGCATCCGGGTCCTGGCTCATGAGGCCTCACAGGTTCGATCGGGCACGTCCCTCGGTGCGTGTTCAGTACGCCGAGGCGATAGCGGTGGCGAGCCCGGCGCACGACGCCGCCGGTCCGGCCGTTCCGAACGTGAGCCCGTACAGGCCCCGGACCAGCCTCACGCTCCGGTTCATGTTGTCCGTCGGCAGGCGATCGCTGCCGAGCAGGTCGAACAGCGCCTGGTCGGACGGGAACCGGACCAGGGAGCCGTTCACCTTCTGCAGCCACTCGTCGTACGCCTCGCCCTGCCCGAACACGATGACGCTCGTCGTCTGGCAGCCGGCGGTGAGCCGCGCGTTTCTCAGAGACTCCCAGCGGATGCCGGGCGGGAGGTCGGTGTTCGCCGCGATCGAGACCAGCCCCTGCAGCGATCCGGTCGTTCTCGGCTGGAGCGATCGGGCCGCGGATTCCGTGCGATCCACCGCTTCGAGGGCGAGCCGGAGCCCGTCGGCGTCGGCATCGCGGCCCGTGGACTCGTAGAAGAGGCGGAGCGCGTCCGCCCCCTCCTGCGCGAGGACACTGCCGATCAGCATGTCCATGATCGACGGTCCGTCCCGAACGAGCAGCAGCCCGGTCGAGATGACCTCGCGGAACCTCGTCTCGGCCGTCTCGAGGTCGCCCTGTTGCGAGGCGAGCACGCCGAGTGCGATGTGGGCGTAGGCACCATCGCGCAACTGGCCGTACCGGTAGATCGGCAGCTCCCACGCGTTCGCATCGCCGAATCGATCGGTGTGCCAGCGCGTGGCTGTGATGTCGGCCGAGCCGGCCCGCGCCAGGCGCGCGAACTCCGCGTGGCCCGGATTCGCGGCCATGCGCTCGAGCCACTCCTGCTCTTCCGTCGTGAGCGGCTGGTGTTCCTCGTAAACACGCCGCGCCAGGCGCGCGGTCCGGAAGAACCACTCCGACGCGTCGACCGGGACCCACCGCTCGGCGATCGTGCGGACCGGTTCGCGCTCGACGAGGGAGCGCGTCGCGGTCGGACGGCCGACGTATTCGAGCACCTGCAGGCTCTCACCCGCATCCGTCGGGCTGATCGACGGGTCCGGCGGAAGCGCGTACGGCCTCAGGATCTCGGTCCGCGCGAGCCGGCCCGCCATCGTGGTCGAGCGCGGCGTCGCGACCTTCGTGATCAACGGCCCCGCCACGCTCAGGAAGGCGAGCATGATGACCGGCAGCGGCACGGCGAGCGCGAGTACGCCGAACCCGAACGCGGTCACCCTGGGGGCACGCGGACTCGCGGCCCGAACGTCTCCGGATCCGGTTCGCACGGCGCGGGCACGCATCCACTCCGCGGCCTCGAGCCCGGCGTTTCCGTTGCTGGCACCGTTCCGGCACCAGATACGATGCGCCCTTTTGGGTGATGGCCTCGTCGAAGCCGCGCGCGCAGAGGCCGATGCTGAGCAGCACGCCCATCGGAACGAGGATGAACGGCCAGAGAGTCGTCGGGTCATGCAGAATGCCGCGCGCGGCGAGGACGATGCCGATCGTGAAGGAGACCGGGATCCACAGCATGGCTGCCCCGGTCCCGAACGCCGCGACGATCCGCGCGTCGAGCAGCCGGCGTCGCCTGCTATCATCGAGGCCTCCATACTGCCGGAGTCCCTGCAGCAGGAACCCGGAGTCCCGCGTCGCATCGCAGGCGACGTCCGCCAGCGTCCGCGCGTCGTAGCCGCTTGCAGCGCCGCGGGCGGCCACGATACCGAGGTGGCACGCCTGAACGAGCCCGGCCAGGACGAGCAGCACGCCGGCGAGGCTGATGACGCCCGGCATCCACCACGCATCACCGAACGGTCCCGCGCTCCAGAAAGGCTGCCAGGAGGAGAGCGCCAGGAGCATCGGCAGCGCCATCAGCACGCCGCCCAGTCCGACCATCAGGTTGACCGGCCAGACCGCGCCGTGCAGGCGTTCGAGTCCGGGCGGCGGCCATTGCAGCGGTGTCACCGCTTCGTTCGTCGCCGTCCGGTTCGTGGTTGACGCTTCGGTGTCCGGGCTCATGAGACCTCACAGGTTCGAGCGGGCCGGTCGCGGGGGAGAGGCGATGAGTCCATCCGGGGCGCGTCGCTGCGGGGACGCTGCGGGGCATTCCGATACGATGAGTATCGGCTCTTCCCGACCGTCGGAACACATCCCGTGCGAATCGCTCAACTCCTTGCGAGTGACCGGGTTCCGTCCGGGTCGCGCCGGTCGCCGGGCGGGAGACGTTGCATGCCCCTCGGGCGCCCGCCATTGTTGCTGCCACGAAACGTCTGCGACGTCGAGGTCGATGAATGGATAGACTACCTCCGGTTCCCGATTCCATGTGGGCGGCCACCGCCGGCCCGTACACGCCGGGCCCGCCGCTCGAAGGCGAGCACACCGTCGACGTAGCCATCATCGGCGGCGGCTACACGGGTCTGACCACGGCCTACGAGCTGAAGCGGGCGGAGCCCTCGCTCTCGGTCGCGGTGCTGGAAGCGCGCGAGATCGGATACGGCTCGAGCGGCCGGAACGGCTCGTTCGGGATGACCGTGGTCGGCCTCGGCTTCGCCGCGACGGCGCTGCTCAAGGGCAAGGGATTCCTGCGGCGCGCGCACCGGTACATGATGCGCGCCGTCGACACGCTGGACGAGCTGGTCGACCGCGAAGGACTGGACTGCGACAAGATTCGTCCGGGATTCCTGCGCGTGGCGACGACCCAGCGCTACCTTCGTCGCCTGCGTCGCGAAGTCGACCTGATGAACGGCCTCGGGTTCGACGACATCTACTGGCTCGACGAGAAGGAAGTCCGGGAACGGATCGAGTCACCGCGCCATCTCGGGGCGCTCTGGGAGCCGCGGCTCGTGCTGATCCATCCGTTGAAGCTGGTCCGTGCGGAGCGTGATCTGGCGCTCCGGGTCGGCGCGCAGGTCTGGGAGAACTCGCCCGTCGAGCGGATCGACCGGGGCGCGAAGTTCCGGCTCGCTACCCCGCACGGTGTGGTGAACGCGGAGCGGATCGCGTTCGCGACGAACGCCTACTCGCACCTGTTCCCGGAACTGCGCCGGAAGCAGGTGCCGGCGTTCACGCACATGCTCTCGACGGAGCCGCTGACGGAGGAACAGCTGGCGCGGATCGGCTGGGCCGGCCGCGAGGCGATCGAGGACTCGCGCAACCTGATCCACCACTACCGGCTGACGCCCGACAACCGCATCACCATGGGCGGCGGCCCGGTCGGCTTCACGTACGCCAACAGCCTGTACGGCGATGACAGTCCCGCCGCGTGGGAGGAAGTGATCGGCCACTTCCGCGCCACGTTCCCGACGTTGAAGGACGTCGGCTTCACGCACCGGTGGGGCGGGCCGTTCTCGGTGACGCTGGACCTGAACCCGTCGATCGGGTACCTCGCCGACCGGCGCGCGGTCTACAGTCTCGGCTGCATCGGGCACGGCGTGTCGATGACGCACCTGAACGCGCAGGTGCTGCGCGACATGCTGCTGGAGCGGAAGACGGAGCTGCTGGACGGGCCGTTCGTGGACCGGCGCGTGATCCCATGGCCGCCCGAGCCGATCCGGACCGCGCTCGGGCTCGCGCTCCGCAGCTACCTCCGGGTTGAGGACTGGGCCTACGAAGGTGAGCTGCGCGAGGCGAAGCGCGCGCTCATGAGCTGACGGTCGCCGCGGCCGCGCCCGTCGCGAGCGAGCGGCCCGCCGCGAAGGCCAGCCGGTTCAGCTCGATCAGCTTGGGCGGGATCCGCTCCGTCAGCGTGCGCTCCCACGCGTCGTCGGGGATGTCGAGCCGGGTGGCGAGCGCGCCGAGCAGGATCACGTTCGCGGCGCGGTAGTTTCCGAGCTCGATCGCCTTCGCGTTGGCCTCGACGGCGACTGCCTCGAATCCCTTTCCGCAAAGGAACTCGACGGTGTTCTCCGGATAGGGTCGGTCGTCACCGATGCGGGCGGGCTCGACGCGCAGATCGTTCACGAGAATCGTCCCGCCCGGCTTCACGAAGTGGGCGTAGCGCAGCGCCTCCAGCTCTTCGAGTGCGACGAAGTAGTCCACCGATGCGCGGCGGGCCATGGGCGAGTGCACGCGGTCGCCGAAGCGGACGTGGCTGAAGACCGCGCCGCCGCGCTGGGCCACGCCGTGGAACTCGCCCTGCTTGACGTCGCGGCCGTCGGCCATCGCCGCGAGCGCAAGCAACTCGCTGGCAAGGATCACGCCCTGCCCGCCGACACCCGCGATCAGTACGTTCGTCACCGCCATGGCTCAGGCCTCCACCAGGACCGGTTTCGCTTCCACCGGATGGATCGCGTCCACCGGACACAGCTGGGCGCAGATGTCGCAACCGATGCAGACCCAGTCCCGGATCTCGGGATAGTCGCCTTCCCACACGAGTGCGGGGCAGCCCGACTGCATGCAGTAGTCGCACTGGATGCACGCTTCCGTGTCCACGACGTACGGCGTGTGGGTCTTCCCCTTCTCGCCGGGCAGCAGCGCGCAGGCGCGCTGCGCGATGACGACGGCGGGGCCGGGATGCGCCAGCGCCGCCTTCACTGCCTGGCGCACGTCCTTCAGGTTCCAGGGATCGACGACCGTGACGTGCTCGACACCGATCGCATGGAGCAGCGCCTCGTAGTCGATGGCGGGCGCGGACGCGTGCTGAAGCGTATGGCCGGTACCCGGATGGTCCTGGTGCCCGGTCATGCCCGTGGTGCCGTTGTCGAGCAGCAGCATGGTCGTCGGCACGCGGTTGTACACGGCGCTCATCAGGCTCGGCAACCCGCTGTGCAGGAACGTGCCGTCCCCGATGACGGCGACGACCTTTTCGACGCCGGCCTTCGTGAAGCCCGTCGCGTTACCGATGCTGGCGCCCATGCAGAACGTGGTGTCGATCGCGGAAAGCGGCGGCAGGCAGCCGAGCGTGTAACAGCCGATGTCGCCCGTCACCAGCGTATTCAGCTTCCGGATCGCGCTGAACACGCCCGAATGCGGGCAGCCGGCGCAGAGCTTCGGCGGGCGCGGCAGAATCGCCACGTCTCCGGCAAAGTCCGCCGACACGTCTGCGCCGGTGAGGCCGGCGGCGACCAGGTCGGCGCTCAGCTCGCCGATGTTCGTGAACCGTTCCTTGCCAATGACATTGAGGATGCCGAACGACGCGAGCTCCTGCTCGATGAAGCCCTCGCTCTCCTCGACCACGTACACCGTATCGAAGCGCGCGCAGAACTCCTTGAGCCGCTTCTCGGGCAGCGGGTAGAGCATGCCCAGCCTGAAGACGGTGGCATCCGGCGCGACTTCCTTCACGTACTGGTACGGGATGCCGTGGCTGATGATGCCGACCGCGGGGTCGCCTTCCTCGACAACGTTGCCCTCGTACTCCTCGGCGAATTCGCGGAGTCGCTGCAGCTTCGCCTCGAGCTCGGGCCGGCGGAAGCGGGCGTAGACCGGGATCGCGTAGCGGCGCGCGTCGGCGACGTACTCGCGGCGCGGCACCTCCGTGCGGACACCCGGCTCGACGATGCCGCGGGTGTGAGCGAGGCGGGTCGTGGTCCGGAACATGACGGGCGTCGCGAAGCGCTCGCTCAACTCGTACGCCTGCCCGATCATGACCCGCGCCTCGGCCCCGTCCGACGGCTCGAGTACCGGGACCTTGCCCATCTTGGCGAAATAGCGGCTGTCCTGCTCGTTCTGCGAGGAGTACATACCCGGGTCGTCGGCGACGAGCACGACGAAGCCGGCGTTGGTGCCGGCGTAGGGGAAGACCATGAACGGGTCGGCCGCGACGTTGAGGCCGACGTGCTTCATGGTGACGAGCGTGCGGACCCCGCCCAGCGCCGCGCCCATGCCCTCGTCGAAGGCGACCTTCTCGTTGGTGGACCAGTGCGCGTCGATCTCGGGGTAAAGCCCGATGTTCTCGAGGACTTCCGTGCTGGGCGTGCCCGGGTAGCCGGTGGCGACCATCACGCCCGCCTCCCACGCGCCCATGGCGATCGCCTCGTTTCCGGACATGAGCTTGCGTGTCATGCCTGCCTCCCGTGCCGCCGCTGCCGGACCTCGTGCGGTTGACTCTCGCATGATGACACCCGGGACACGACGGGGCAATCGGTGCGCGCCGGCGCCCGCCGCGGCGGACTCGGCGGGCGCCCGGGAGGTCAGGGAGCGGCTGGCCGAGCTCTACCGGGCCCGGGGCGGCCCGGCAGAGCGGACTCGATCATCGTCAACGGACGGTAACCCGGACGTTGTCGAGACCCCAGCCTTCCCACTGGTCCATGCCGCCGCCCGCGACCTTGAACACGATCGTGCCGGCGGTGTGGGTTTCCGTGAAGACGATGTGGTACACGGCGTCCGTGTATTGTCCGGCCGTCTGCTCATAGCCCAGCGAGCCCAGGCTCACCGCCCCGGTTCCGGCTGCGTTCTGAGCGGCTGGATAGTCGCCCGGGTACGCCTGCGACAACGCCGGATTGTACACGTTGCTGAACGTCGTCCTCTTGATCAGCGCCCCATCGATGCTGAACTCGATGATGTCCGG
This sequence comes from uncultured Gemmatimonadales bacterium, assembly GCA_963786235.1. Classification (GTDB taxonomy): domain Bacteria; phylum Gemmatimonadota; class Gemmatimonadetes; order Longimicrobiales; family RSA9; genus CAWAYJ01. Next base: position 449,736 of record CAWAYJ010000035.1, on the reverse strand, counting down.
GCCGAACTGCGAGTCGCTGCCGTCCAGGCTCCGGATGGCATAGAAGTCGAATTCCACGATGACTTCCGTGTGGACCGGAACGTTGCCGAGCGTCAGAGTCGTGGAGGCGCTGCTGAACATGCCGAGGTGCTCCTCTCCGCTCGGTGCGGTGGTGGACTGCGGGTTGGACCATTCCGGGCCCGCCCCGCTGCTGAAGTCCGTGAAGTAGCCGAACGGCGGCGGATAGCCCAGCTCCAGGGTGGCGAGCGGATAGGGATCCGTGGTTCGGGTGTACAGGCCGCACCCGGCGCTTTCACGGGAGACGACGAGGGGCACCATCGCGTTCTTCTGCGGATCGATGCCGGCGGCGCTCAGCATCGCCGCGGCATCGAGGCGCACGGGCGAGGGGAAGAAGGACCCACCCGAAGCCGTGAGGCGCTTCACCTCGGTGCCATCGAGCGTGATGACCAGCTCGTCGGACTCCAGTGAACCGCCCGGACACTGGAACGCGCGCGTGTCGCCACTGAGTGTCACGCTGCCGGCCGCGAAGCCGGTCGTGGACATTTGCCGCGTGGACAGACCCGGGCCGATGCCCCCGAGAGAGCCGTTGTCGCTCTGCGCTCCGCCAGCGGCCGCCACCCGCCAGTCGATCCGCGTCGCGCAAAACTGGAGGTCGTCCCAGATCTCTTCGGGCGTGAAATCGGCGCCGGCGGCCGCACCGATCAGCGCCCCCAGGTATTCGTGCCGGCCGTCGCCACGGCAGGCGTCATACGCGGCGGCCCGCATGGCATTCAGCAACGGCCTCTGCGCGTCGGCCTCGAGCCGGCTATCGATCGCGTCGAGCCCGAGGTCGTGGGCGTCCTTGCGAAGCGCGAAAACGAAATTGACCTCCGCCAACAGGTCGTCGAAATTCGAGCCGATGGCGGCCGGAATCAGGCGGGTCACGTAGAAGTCGGTGAACTGCTGGAACTTCCGATCCTGCATCGCTGCGAGCAGGCTCACTGAGCCCGCGCATGACACGTCCTGTCCCAGCTCCTGCATGACGCCGGCCCAGTAATAGGCGGGCGCGAGAAGGCTGGTGAACTGGCCGTAATCCGTGATCGGTGCGTCGCGCGCGATGCCGAGCGCCGTGGTGTAGGCGCTGCAGGACGTGGCGTAGGCCGCTTCCAGGATCGGCTCCGCGAACGCCTTGAAGGTCGGGTCGTTCCTCTTCTGCAGGAGCGCTGCTACCGAATTCGCCAGCGCGATCGCGTTCGAGGCAATGGCGTTGGTGAGCATCGCGCTCAGTTGCAGGCCGACCTGCAGCACATCCGCGGCGAGCGTGCTGGTCGCACCACCGTACTGGCTGAAGCCGTTGATGTCGCCCGCGATGATCCGGTTCAGCGTATCGACGGGCACGCCCTCCATCGGCACCCAGTCGTCACCGCTCCGGCGGTGCAGCCAGACGAACGCCGCCTCGTCCGCGAGCGCGGCCGGGATCGAGTCGTAGCGGATCGTCAGCCTCGCGGGCACGGCGAATGTCAGGCCGTCCGGTTCGAAGGTGTACGCGGTGCCCGGAACCAGGCGCGGGTGCGTGAGCGCGGCCGGTGTGATGGTGATCGCAGTCGGGGCGGTCAGCGCTCCCGCCGGGACCGTCAGCGTGACCTTGCCGTCGGCGCTCGTGACCGTGCCGCCCGCGTCCGTGATCGGAGCGACAGGTGGCTCCGCCGATTCCGGTTCGGTGGCGCTGTCGCCGCAGCCCGGCGCTCCCAGAAGGATCGAGACGAGCAGTACCGTTCGGATTCGCATCAGGCCAGCTCCCGCGTACGTCGATGGTTCCGCGAACATCGTTCCGGCCACGCGACCCGGGGGTGCCTTGGTCGAAGCGACCGCTCCACGGCATTGATGCCGGTTGTCCCGGCAGGTTCCGAATGACCATACGCAGGGGGTCGCGATCCGGGATCACGGATGAGCGAGGTCGCTGTCACTGACGGTCGGAGGCGGGCGGCGGGATGCCCTGTCCGGACGGGGAGTCCGCACTCGTTTATCTCGGGGGTCCGTAACCGCGGGAGGTGACGGACATGATCCGGGCGACGCTGGTTGTGAACGGCACGGAGCACACGGTGGAAGCGGACGGCGACACGCCGCTGCTCTGGGTGCTGCGCGACCTGCTGGGACTCACGGGCACGAAGTACGGCTGCGGGATCGGGCTCTGCGGTGCGTGCAGCGTGCTCGAGGATGGCGAGATCGTGCGCGCGTGCCGGATCCCGCTGTCGCGGGCGGCCGGCGGACGCTTCACCACGCTCGAGGGCCTGCCTCCGCTGGAGGGCGACGCCGTTCGCCGGGCATGGCTGGAGGAGGACGCGGCGCAGTGCGGCTACTGCCAGCCGGGGATGATCATGACGGCGCACGCGCTGCTGGCGCGCGTGTCCGCGCCGACCGACGAAGAGATCGACGAGGCGTTCGGCGGGATGGTATGCCGCTGCGGCTCCTACGGTCGCGTGCGCCGCGCGGTCCACCGCGCCGCGCGGGGGGGAGGTGAGGAATGAGCACGCGTCGCGATTTCGTCCGGGTCGTGGCCGGCGCGAGCGGCGCGCTGGTCCTGGGCATCGACCTGCGCCCGTCCCCCGCCGCGGCACAGACGCCGGCGCGGTTCGAGCCGAACGCCTGGCTGGCCGTAAACGCGGACGGCACGGTCGTGGTCACGGTCGGCAAGTCGGAGATGGGGCAGGGCATCCGGACCGGGCTGCCGATGATCGCGGCGGAGGAACTGGACGTCCCGTTCGAGCGGGTGCGCATTACACAGGCGTCGCCCGGTCCGGCGTACACGGACCTCGGGACGGGTGGCAGCACCAGCACGACCGACATGTGGAGGCCGTTGCGCGAAGCCGGCGCGGCGGCGCGCGCGATGCTGGTGGGCGCGGCCGCGGCGCGCTGGAGTGTCGACGCGGCGACCTGCCGGACCGAGGACGGATCGGTCGTGCACGAAGCGAGCGGACGCCGACTCGGGTACGGTGCGCTCGCGGCCGATGCCGCGCGCCAGACGGTGCCCGAACGGCCGACGCTGAAACCACGTTCCGCGTACCGTCTGCTGGGTACGCCTCGCCATCGCATCGACGGGCCCGACATCGTCCTCGGCCGTGCCCGCTACGGCCTCGACGTGCGCGTGCCGGGCATGCGCTACGCCGTCGTGGCGCGCGCGCCCGTGCTCGGCGGGCAGGTCGCATTGGTCGACGACAGCGCGGCGCGCGCCGTCAGCGGTGTGGTGGACGTGATTCGCATCCCGACCGGCGTCGCCGTCATCGCGGAGCACACGTGGGCGGCGATCAAGGGCAGGGACGCGCTCCGCATCGAGTGGGAGCCGGGGCCGAACGCGTCGTTCGACACGGATCGCCACGCGGAGGCGCTCGAGCAGGCGGTGTCGGAGCCGGGCATCACGATCCGCCGCGACGGCGCCGGGCGCGAAGCCTTTGCGGGCGCGGTCCGTCGCATGGAAGCCGTGTACCACTACCCATTCGCCGCGCACGCGTCGGTCGAGCCGGTCAACTGCACGGTGCTCGTCGACGGCGATCGCTGCGAGGTCTGGACGCCGACGCAGGTTCCGGACGCGGCGTACCAGATCGGGGCCCAACTGCTCGGCATCCCGCGCGAGAACGTCACGGTGCACGTCACGCTGCTGGGCGGCGGCTTCGGCCGGCGGCTCAACTGGGACTTCGACCTCGAGGCGATCCGGATCGCGGCGGCGTTGCCCGGCACGCCGGTCCATCTCGTGTGGACGCGCGAGGACGACATCCGGCACGGCCATTTCCAGGCGGCATCGGCGCACCGGCTGCGCGCTGGTATCGACGCGGACGGGCGCATCGTCGCGTGGGAGCACCGGAAGGCGTCCACGCCGCACAATGCGCGCGGCGTTCCGACCGCCGAGCAGAAGCGCGACCCCGACACCGTGCGCGGCTGGGCGTGGGGCGTGTACGATACGCCCTATGCGTTTCCGGCGTTCGAGGCGACGTACGCGGTGGTGGACGCGCCGGTCCCGATCGGTCCGTGGCGCGCCGTGTTCTCGCCGCCGTCCGTGTTCGCGCGCGAGTGCTTCATGGACGAGGTCGCCCAATCGCTGGGTCGCGATCCGCTCGCGCTCCGGCTCGCGCTGCTCGACAGCGACGCGCCGGGCATCGCGCCCACGTTCACGATCGCCGATCAGCTCGTGGACCGGCGCCGAATGCGGGCTGTCCTCGAGCGGGTCGCGGACGCGGCCGGCTGGGACCGCAGCGTGCCGCAGGGCCACGCGCTGGGCATCGCGGGCAACGCGTTCCACACGGGTACGTACATGGCCTACATCGTCGAGGTTTCGCTGCTCCCCGAGGCGGGTCCCGGCCGCCTGCCGTTCCGCGTCCACCGCGTGACGGGCGCGATCGACTGCGGGCTCGTGATCAATCCGAACATGGTGCGCCAGCAGGTGGAGAGCGGCGTGGTCTGGTCGCTCTCGAACATGAAGAACGAGATGACGTGGCGGGGCGGCGTCGCGCAGCAGCAGAACTTCACGGACTTTCCCGTGGTCACCATGGACGAGACGCCGCCGGTCATCGAGGCGCATCTCGTGGGGACGGACGTGGAACGGCCGTACGGCGTCGGCGAGCCCGTGGTCTGCCCGCTCGCGCCGGCGGTTGCCAACGCGCTCTCGCGACTGGTGGGCCGGCGCATCCGCCGGTTGCCGGTGCGGGCGGCGGACCTGGCCTGATCAGCCTCCGCCGGGCGCGCCATCGACGCCGGGCCGGGCGAGCGGGTACAGCCGGACGTACTCCACGCCGAGGTCGTCCGTCCAGCGGCCGAGCACGTAGTCCTCGCCGATCTGCTCGACACGCAGGCTGTCTGGCAGCACGAGCGAGCCGATCATCCGGCCCGCGGGATCGAAGATCGTCGTGTGCCGCGCGGCGTCGCCGCCCGGCACGCGCGTCTCCTCGACCCAGAGGCAGCCGGTCCGGTCGGCGTAAATGGCGCCGTAGGCCGGGTGGAACTCGGGGATCGGCGCCTGGCGCAGCATGCGGCGGAATTCCCGGGCCTGCTCGCTGGTCGCCGCCTCGTCCGCGCCTTCCTCCATCACGGTGGCGACCTGCGCGTCGGTCACGGGCTGGAGCGGCTTGTCGCGGCGGATCAGCCGGACCAAACGGCCCGTCCGGTCACGCACCTCGATCTGCCACGCGTCCTGCGAGCCGTAGAAGAAGAGGTCGCCCGCGACCGCGGTTGCCGGCGACTTCCCGAACGGTGTTCCGCCGCTCATCGTCATGCTTCCGCCCTCGATCTCGCGGGACGAGAACACGTTCTCGTCGCCCGCGAACTCACCGAAGTCGCACTCCAGCGAGCCATCGAGCGAAACGGACCGGTACTGCGTGGCGAGCCGGAGGAACCCGTTGGGCAGCGACTCGGGAAAGACCGAGCGCTGGATCATCACCGAGCCGTTCGCGAACATCCCGACCGTCAGCAGGTAGCCCTCGATCGCGGGGTCGGCGATGCCCGCGCGGATGAAACCCGTGTCCGGGTCGTACAGGTCGATGCGGCGAAGGATACGGTCCACCACGACGAGTGTGTCGCCGGGGAGGGTTCCGACGAGGACGGGGCTGTTGAAGTCCTCGGGGCCTTCGCCGCGCGTGCCGAACGTGTGCAGATGCCGGCCGTCCGCGTCGAAAACCCGGATGTCCGGCGCGCGGTTGTTGGCGAGCGCGATGCGGCCATCCGAGAGCCGGGCGGCCCCCCACACCCGGAACAGCAGGTAGGCCTCGTCGCCGTCAGCCACTCCGATCTGGAGCGTCGGCTCCGCCGCCAGGACGAAGCCGCCGCCAGCGGTCGGGGGCTCGCCGCGGTTCTCGACGATGCTCACGCCGGCCGAGTCGCGGACCGTCACGCTCGGGCCCGCCGCCTCGCCGGTTCCGCACGCCGCGATCGCCACGCCGGCCGCGCATGCGAACGGGATCGCCATCTTCAGTGGCATGTCAGCCTCACCAGAAAACGCGCTTCCACCCCTTCGCGTTCTTCCGTCGCATCCGCAGGTAGATGATGATGCCGGTCACCGTCAATACCGCGAGCGCGAGTCCCCAGAACATGGCGACCACGAGCCCGCCATCGCCGAACGCCTCGCCGCTGTGGATCCGCTTGATCAGCGGCTTGTCCGAGTACGACTCGACAGAGAGCAGCTCGGCCCTGTGCGCATCGAGCACGAACTCGCGGTCCTCGCCGCCCGTCGGCTTTCCCGTGAAGATGCGGATCTTCGGGGCGTCACCCTTGAAGTCGATGGTGACGCGATCGACGGGCAGGTCGCCCGCGCTTCCCTTCGCAGTGACGAACGCGGCGCTGAGCGCGGCCTGCCACGCGGCGGGATCGCCGCCCAACGTCACGGGGCTCACGAGGTCACGCGTCGCTTCGCGTAGCGCCTCGGCTTCGCCGAACTTCTCCGTGAACGCGACCATGATGCCGGTGATCGCCGCGTACGACAGAAACAGTGCGGCGGGGAACCCGATCCACCGATGCCATTTGCGCCAGAAAGCCGGACTCATTCCTGGTATCTCTCCCGATCCTCAAAATTTGGCCGACGCGCGGGCGGTCGGCGCAGGACGGACCGGGGATTCTACGGCATTGGGGTCGCTCGTGCTCGGCGGGTTACAGCCAGACGGTGGACGGGCATCCCTGTGGTGGGTGGGCGAGCCGACCAGTGCCAGCCGTCATCCCGGCTCTGGCCGAACCAACCGGGCTTCACCGGCGAGCCTCACGAACTCCGGCCGGGCAACGGTTGCCTATTCGTCCGTGGCCCCGGCGGGCTCCCGTTTTCTCGACCTCGGAAACCGGTGAAGCCAGGGCGAGACCATCGCTGTGAAGGAAGATCGCTCCTCGCGGGTAAGACCGATCCACCAGGCCCCGGCGAACGCCAGTGGCAGCGCCGCCGCCACCTGTGCGAAGAACGCGACCATTGAGCCGGGAACCGCAAATCGCTCGAAGGCAAACGTCCCGACCATGAAGGGCACCACCGCGAGGCTGGGCCGGAGCCACAGCTCGCCCCAGATCCGGGAGGGTCGGATCGTGAGCATCCGGCTGAACAGGATCGGGTAGACCGGCGTCATCAGCAGCGCCGGAACCGTGGTTCCCAGCGCAACGCCCATCACGCCCATGGATCGCACGAGTACCACGCTCAGACCGAGGTTCAGCAGCGCCTCGACCCACATGGCCGGGATCAGAGCGCGATGGCGGTTGAGCCCCATGATCGTCGTAGACATGATCTGCCGGCCGGCTATGAACCAGTACCCGATGGAAAGCACCTGCAGGATCCGTCCCGACAGATCGGCGTATTGGGGCCCCATCCACAACCCGATGAACGTGCCGCCCCGTAAGAGGAGCGTCACGACGATGGGCAGATGCACCAGACCCGCCAGTCGGCCCCCGACGAGACCCGTCCGTCGTGCCCCATTCATGTCGCCGCTGCCCTGCTGGGCGCTCGCGCGCGGCGTCACGGTATACGAAATGCCGCTCACCACCGCACTGCCATAGCGGGAAAGCGTGCTGGCGATCGAGAAATAGGTGATCGTAGCTACCGGCAGGAACGCGCCGATCACGATCGCGTCGAGCTGGAAGATGACCGTGCCGGCGCCCTGTAGAGCCGTCGAGGCCATGCTGAAGCTCAGAATCTTCTTCAGCTGCGTCCGCGTCCACAGTCTGCGCGCGACCCGGAGCTCCGGATACACGCGGCGACTCAGTACGAAGTACGTCAGGAAACGCAGCAGGCCGCAGCCGACATGGATCGTGGCAAGTGCGACCAGCCCCATTCCGTTGCGAAGGGCAAGCACGACACTGGCGACCCGGACCGCTTCGACTCCGATCTCGGTGGCGCCGACGAGGTCAAACCGCTGCATGGCCGTGACCACCCCGCCGTACACACCACCGAGCAACGCGAGCGCAATCGTGCATGCGATCAGGACGACCGCGATACGAGCGTCAGTGAGCAGCGGGGCCGGGATCGCGAAGAAGTGGTTCAGGCTCGCAGCCAGGGCAAGGCCGGCCAGGACCGTAACGGTTGAACTGGCGCTGAACAGAAAGAGGCCGGCCGACGCGAAACGGGCCGCGCTCTCATGGTCCGCGGCCGCGTGCAGCCGCGACACATAGCGGGTCACGGCGCCTCGCACGCCCAGGTCCAGAAGCCCGAGATAGCCGACCAGCGAACCGAGCAGCACCCATACGCCATAGACCGTGTCGCCGAGACTTCGCACGATGAGCGGCGTAACGAAGAAGTTGGCGACAACGCTGAACAGGAACACGGACCAGTTGGAAACCACGTTCCGGAACGGCCGCGTCTTCCGCTGGTCAGTCATGGGGCCCGGATGTCCGGGAACGCTCTCGACATGACGAGGATCTGCCGTGATGGCTACCGCCGGCCGGTTGTCTGGTATCCCTGCCCGGGCACGAGGTTGCGCCGGGCCGTGCGCGCGGGCCACGATAGCCGCACGCCCTGTTCATGGAAAGGTCGACTACCACCGGCGGCGGTCCCATCCAGACGGGCGCGGCCGCGGCTGCCGTGAGCGCTGGGCGCGATTGTGCGCCTCGGCGCCTTCCGCGAACGAGCGTCGCGTCGGGGCCTTCGGATCCACTCGAACACATCTCCTCATGAGTACCGGTCGAAGGGGTCCTGACACGACCGGAGTCATCCGGCCCAGGGGGCGATCGCCGCTCATCGACAGGGTCTCGGCCGCGTCTGTACATCAGCAACTCGCTCCGCGCACGCCTGGACAACGGCGTGTCGAGTCCATATCGACCGGCGCAGAAGGCAAGCGGCCGCTTCGTCCCGCTCAGCCGGCGGTGGTGTGAATACGCCAGCGCAGAGTCGAGTCGAGCTGCTCGCTCGCGAGCAGCTGCCTGAGTTGGGCGATCCGCTTGTAGCGTGGCCCTTCGAACACATCCTTCTGCAAATCATGCTGCCGATACGACTCGTAGATCTCGCGTGCGCCAGCGCGCACGGTCCAACGCAGTGGATGTTCGCCAAAGACCGCCGTGTATTTCTCGAAACTGACCCGGTAGTTGCGTACGTCCGGCTCGGCTCCATCCGCAAACGCGATCGCGCTGGCCGGCACCGTTTCCTGGACAATTTCGGCCACCTGTCGGACCCGGTAGTTCTCGGCCGTACTGCCCACGTTGAACGCCTGGTTGTGCACGACGCGGCGCGGCATCTCCACGGCCGCGATCGCCGCTCGGCTGATGTCCTCGATATGGACGAGCGGACGCCAGGGCGTGCCATCGCTCTTCAGCAGGATGTTTCCCGTGGTGAACGCCCACGCCGTCAAGTTGTTCAGCACCAGGTCGAAACGCATGCGCCCGGATACGCCGTACGCCGTCGCGTTGCGCATGAAGACCGGGCTGAAATGGTCGTCCGCCAGCTCCGCCACATCGCGCTCGACCATGACCTTCGACCTGGCATACGGGGTCACCGGGTTGAGCGGGGCCGTCTCATCCTGGAGGCCGTCTCCGGCGGCGCCGTAGTTGCTGCACGAAGAGGCAAAGACGAAGCGCGACACACCCTCTTCCTTCGCCATCGCTGCCAGTCGGACAGAGGCCGCGTGATTGATCTCGTACGTGATGTCGGGATCAAGGTCGCCGAGAGCGTCGTTGGAGAGACCGGCGAGGTGGATAATCGCGTCAATGCCGGCCAGGTCGGCTCTCTCAACGTCGCGTACGTCCTTGATGAGCTCCGGCACCGGCCGGGGCAACGCGGAGTACGTACTGTTGCGGAAGAGGTCGCTGTCCAGTCCCCGGACTTCATGGCCGGCTCGCAGCGCGAGTGGGACGAGCACCGTCCCGATGTAGCCCTTATGTCCTGTAACAAGAATCCGCATCGGCCTGCCGTTTATCGAGTACAGTGGTCAGGGTAGGCTGCGTGCGCGGGTCGGGAGATCGCGTTTGCCGTAGCCGGCTTCGGTGCCTCGTCGGTACCGCCTGACGATGATCCGTCGGTTCGGCGCGCCTCAGGATCAGGTTGCCGATTTCGTGTGCGAATGAACGTCGATTCCAGAAGGCGCGTCGGGCCAGTAACGACGCCATTCGCGCTTTCTCGCGTACGGAAACGGGGGCGTGTGCCACGAGTCGAGCCAGCTCGTAGTACATCCGGCAATCCCGGGCCGGGAAAGCCGTTGTTCGGCCCGGGTCGATGAACTGAGCGAGCTCGACGGCGTCGAGTTTCTGCGTGCTGCGTTGATGGATGCGGCGGTAGAAAAATTCGCCGCGTATCCGGATGAAGCGGCCCCGGATGGCAAGGTCGGTCTGCATCACGAGGTCACTGGCCGGGTAGTCGCCCTGGAGCGCCGAATGCCGGAGCACCTCCGTCCGGATCACGGCATACACCCGCGTGGACAGGCCGAAATGCTGGAGGGAGCAGGCGAAGCGGTCAACGGCGCTCGCGGCCGACCAGCAATCGCCATCGTCGTGGTCTTCCACCACGTTGCCGTGGCTGTCGATTACGCGGGTCTCCGGGAAGGCGAGCACCGCGTCGGTGTCGCGCCCGAGCGCTTCGACACAGCGGGCGATCGCGCCCGGACTGTGCAGATCATCGGCTGCCATCCAGCGGAAGTACCGGCCACGGGCCAGGCTGAACGTCAGGTTGAAATTGCGGGCAACGCCGATATTCCTTTCGTTCCGCATCCAGCGAATGCGTTCGTCGCTGGCGGCATACTCGGCGAGAAGATCAGGGGTGCCATCGGTCGATGCGTTGTCGCACACGATGAGCTCGTAATCCTGAAATTCGCCATTCAGGATGGAGAGAAGGCACTCTTCCAGAAAGGGCATCCCGTTCCGCACCGGGAGCCCGACACTCAGCACAGGCGTTGTTGCTTTCGTCATTGCGACGCGCCGACGGTTCTGATTCCCGGGAACCGGGGCAGGTTGGCGACCTGCGTGCGGCCGCCTGAGTGCTCCAGGCCGGGGATGCTGCCGGCCGACTGATCGAGCGAACGCCGCGATTCCTCACCCGGTGTATCGGTCATCTTCATGAATCGAAGCCCAACGTCAGTTTCCGCGCATGAAATGCCTCGGCGAACCCGGTCGGCGAGGCGCACTCGATCCCGCGCAGACGCATCACGCTATCGAAGGTGTCTGCTGTGAACCACGACTTGCCGCGCTGCGAGGGGAAACAGTGGAGCAGGAGCTCCACCTTCCGGGCCCTCGTTTCGGGCGCGAGTGGCACGAATACGTTCGGTTGCCCGAGATCCGCGTCGTACTTCGGGATCTCGTACTCCAGGACGAGGTGATTGCGGAACGTGTTCCATGTAAGGTCGGCAACCGTGCGATGATCCTGATGCCGATCGACCTCTCGATGCGTCAGAATCAGGTGAGGCTCGACGCGCTGCTTCAGGTCCTCGAACCACTCCTTGATCTGCGCACTCTGGCTCGGAAAGAAGCCGTCGCGAAATCCGAGCACCTCGACCTCGGCCCGGGCGGCACCGCTCAGGAAGCTCGTGGCGCTGGTCTGTGCCTCGTCGGCCCGGATACCCGCCGCGCCGAATACGACCCAATGGACCTGGACATCGCGCCGAGCTCCGAGCAGAGACAGCACCATCCCGCCGCACCCGATTTCGATGTCATCCGGGTGCGCGCCGAGACAGAGGACGTGGAGTCCATCCTGGCCGGGGGGGTCGAGGGCGAGCCTGAGCATCATCCGTGGCGTCAGGCGAAGTATCTCGGCACGGCCCGGATCCGTCGGTCCGACGGGACACTCGCGTGTCCCGGCATGGTCTGCCGCCACACGTACCACGGTGGATTTCCGCTCTCGTTCAGGTCGTCCAGCTTCCTCTTGTCCTTGGCCGTATCCATCGGCAACCAGAACCCATCGTACGGGTAGGTAATCAGCTTCCGCTCCGCGATCAGCCGCTGGAACGGCTCCACCACCAGCTCCTCGCCTTCCCGAATGTAGTCGAAGATCTGCCTGCGGAAGATGAAGTAGCCCGCGTTCACGCGAAGATCCTTCTCCTTGACGTCGTCCATGCTGGTTACCGCCCCGGTCTCGTCCGCGATCACGAAGTGGTAGCTGAGGTTGGGTGGCACCGACACGAAGGACGCGACCGCGTCGCCTTTGCGGAAATGCTCGACATACTCAGGCAGAGGAAGATCGGTCAGCCCGTCCGCGTAATTGGCAAGGAACATGTCCTCGCCCTCCAGGTACGGGCGCACCGCCAGCAGGCGCTCACCGAGATTGGCGTTCAGGCCGGTCTCCACGAACGTGATCTTCCAGTCTTCGATGTCGCTTGTCACGAGCTCCCGCTTTCGACCGCCCTCGGAAAGCACGAAATCGTTCGACAGGCATTCCTCGTAGTTGAGGAAATAGTGCTTGATCAGATCACCCCGATAGCCCAGGCAGAGGATGAATTCCCGATAGCCGAAGTGCGAGTAGTATTTCATCACGTGCCAGAGGATCGGACGGTACCCCAGTGGAACCATGGGCTTGGGCACGTTCTCGGCATAGTCCCGCAGCCGCATTCCGAGACCACCACAAAACAGAACGACCTTCATCTCCCGCTCCCTGCTCCGGTTGATGGAGCTTTCCATTCCTCGGCGTCACGCGACGCCACCGCGATCGACCTCGGTCGCCAGCCGGGCCGGCCCATGCCCCGTCGCCATCCGGCCGGCCAATCGAACTCCGTGCCGGGAACTGCCACGGCCGGCTTCCAGATGGCAATGCATGTACCACGTGCGCCGCCGGTCAGCCGATCCGAGTCCGACGCAGGTAGCCGGCCGGCGGAATGCCCGGTCCGGAAGCCATCCGCGTGCCGGCCTGCGCCGTGGGCCGCTCCTGTAATTATCGGGTCAGTCAACGGCTTTCTCAGGCCCGGCGGCCCCGGAACCCGGCCCCGGAACCCGACCGGTGAGTGCCCGCACGACCCGCCACAGCACCATACCCGGGCCCGCGTGTCCGCGTTCTGTGGTGGGCACGCGTGGAGGATGTGGCGGAAACGCCACAGTAACTGTGACGGTCGGTCGCGATGGGTCCGACGGAGTTCCGGAGGTGGGGTCGGTTCGCCGAACCTGCTTCGGCGGAGTCCGGGCCGGGGCCCGGTCCCGACCGCGTCCTCGGCGGCCGGGAATCCGGGCTCCGGATAGGGCGTCTCAGTTCCGCGGCGATGGCGCAGACTCACTGCCGGGGGCGCGCGCGAGCGTGTCGTAGAGCGGGTGCGCCGGCTCGACCCGGTTCGGCTCCTCCGCGACCGTGACCGCGAGAATCCGGATCCGGTCGTTGTCCGGCAGCGTCAGCGTGCGTGCGTTCGCCGGCAGGTCGATCGGGTAGGCGAACAGGTACGAATACGCGTACGGCTCATTGGTGCCGTCCGTGCCGTGACGGTGCGATGCGAACCACGCGACCGGCGCGCGCTTGATGAACCCGGGTGCGAGCCCGGCCATCTCGCTCACCGTCCGCATCCGGGTCGGCGCGCCGGCGGGCGCATCCGGCCTCGGCGGCACGGGCTCCTCCCTCGTGGACCAGATCCGGTTGTCCCACTGTCCAATGTATCCGGTCCAGTCCTGGATCGTGAGGTCGACGTCGCGGTCGTTGACACGGAATATCCCATTCTGGTCGCCGACTGCCGCAGCGAGGAGGTAGACGCGATTCCAGGATCCAGCGGGCAGATCGATCGTCTGGCCCTGTGTGGTGACGGCGTTCAGCCCCGTGGCGGGCGCGAGTCGGAAGGTAATGTCGCCGTAGTCGATGGCGTCGGGCAGCATCTCGGCGGGCAGGCTGCGGCCCTGCAGGTCGAAGCGGCCGGCGCCGACAATGCCGTCCGGGCTGGCGACGGCCTGGTCGTAGGTGAGCGAAACAGGTTCCGACCGCGTGGTGGTGGCGCGGTTGGTGGGTGGCAGCAGCCGGACGGCGAAGGTTCGCGGCTGGTACGCACCGAGGTCGAAGCGGAGTTCGCCGCTCTGTACGGTGGCGGTGCTGACCGGCATCTCGGCGGCGTTGATCTCGCGGGCCTCGGCGACGGGGCTGGCGAAGGCGAGCCGGACGTTGGACTGTTTCTTCCCGTCCATCTCGACGACGCGGACGACGATCTCGTCGCTCTGCTCCGCCTTCTTGAGCGCGAGCACGCGGACGCGGTCGTTGCTGACGCGGAGCATGGAGAGGGAGCGGCCGAGCGCGCCCATGTGCTTCGTGCTTTCGAAGGCGACGAGGGGCTGGTTCAGGCGCTCGGCCTGCCAGTCGGTCTTCGCCTGGCGCCAGCCGCCGGAGTGGCCGGCGAGGCCGTAGACGAACTCGTGGTGTCCGAGGTCCTGGGTGCCCTGGTCCTCGTAGCCGCCGCGGGTCCCGGGCGTGCGCACGAGGGTGAGTCGGAGCGTCGAGTCATCGGGCTTGTCGGAAGCGAGCTTGGCGTCGGAGAGCACGGTGACGCCGAAGCGGCCGCTCCGGTCGGTGAGGTCGAACCACTGGTGGGACGCGACCTCGAACTGCCGCTCGTCGTCGTTGCTGCGCTCGATGGTGCCGACGTCCCAGTTGTAGGTGGCGACCCCGTTCGACGCGGTGAGCGGGAACACGGCCTTGAGGTGGGCCTCCTTCGTGTTCCAGTCGATCGCGTTGCCGAACTCGATGCGGTTGCCGGCATCACCGGCGTGGAGCCGGATGGTCTGCGTGAAGGTCGAGCCTTCCGCCGTGCGCTGGACCTCGAGTGCGACGCGGACCGGGCCGCGCTCGACGATGCGAACCCGGGCCGGGCCCTGGACGTACGCGCGGGGCGTCCGCATCTGGTCCTCGTAGTCCATGTTCCAAGCGGGCCAGTTCTGCGGGTTGTCGGTCTTGATCTCGAGCCGCGCGGGCGCGGCGAGCAGCTCGCGCTTGACGCTCTTGTCGTAGATGCTGGCGATGTCGCCACTGGCGTCCAGCCGGATGCGGTAGCGCGCGTTCTCGAGCGAGGACTCGGTGATGGCGAGCGGCGTGGTCGCCGGGGCCGGGCCGTCGTACGGCTGGACGTCGAAGACTGCGAAGCCGACCGAGGGCACGGTCGCGAGGAACAGCACGCTCCCGGATGCGGTGAGCTGGGCCGGCACCGGCTTGCCGTCCGGACCGCTCACCTGCACGCCGGCCGGCGTTCCGCCCGGGAACGAGACCTTCGCCTCCACCACGTCCTGGCGCGGGATGTTGAGCGCGTTGTAGACAACGACCGCGCTGCCGCTGACGTCGGTGTCGAGCGAGGACGCGACGGCACCGGCCGCGCGGGTGAGGACGCCGGCGAACTGGTTGAGTGCGAGCACCTCGTCGTTCCAGGAATACTCGTAGGCCTTCGGGATGCTGGTGCCCGGGATGATGTCGTGGAACTGACCACCCATGACGAGCGTCCACGCGCCGTTCAGCCGCTCGCGCGGGTAGCGCGGACCGCCCAGCCACTCGGCGGCGACGGAGGCGCGCTCGGCGTCGTCGGCGAGCACCTCGTTCTGCCGGTTCCAGCGCTTCAGGTATGCCTGCGACGTGATCGAGCCGGCGGAGTGGTTGATCAACTCGAGGTCGCCCTTGTAGCGGGGCAGCCGCGCCGTCTCGTCCGGACTGATCGCCTTGAACATTCTGTTCGGACGTCGCCGAGACGACGTGGAGCGGGCCGTCACCGACGAGTGTCGGAGCACCGGTCGGCGCCGGCTGGCCGGGCGCGGAGCGGCCCCAGGGCGAGGGCAGCACCGTGCTCTTCTTTCCGACGATCGCGTCGAGCAGCTTGATCGATGCCTCGGCGGGCGCGCCGCCGGAGTCGCCGGTGCCGTAGTACATGTAGTCGGTGTAGAGGCCGCTCGTCTTGCCGTTCCAGTTGACGCGGTCGGGCCAGTCGATGAGCGGGCGTGGACGGCGCCGCGGGTTGGTGGTGTCGGAGACGGCCGGCGGCGCCGGCGGCGTCTTGCTCAGGTCATAGAGGACGTTGCCGGTGTAGCTGCCCGGATTCAGCGCGGCGATCACGCTCGCGCCATCCGGTCCCTCCCAGATGCCGACGTTGAAGGGGATGCCATCAGGCGTGCGTTCGGGCGAGCCCGGCCCGCCCACGCGCGCGGCCGGCTGCCAGCTCGCGGACAGCTTCTGCGTCGAGAATCCCTTGATCCCCGCGTGCGAGAGGATGCTGGGCAGCGAGGCGGGGAAGCCGAAGCAATCGGGAAGCATGTACTCGATGCTGGTCTTGCCGAATTCCCGCCGGAAGTACTGCGTCCCGTAGAGGACCTGGCGGAAGATCGACTCGGCCGAGGGCGAGTTGACGTCGTTCTCCTCCATGGACGAGCCGGAGGGGAACCAGCGGTCCGCGGCCACGTACTCCTTCAGCTTCGCGTAGTCGGCCGGGTAGTACTCCTTGATCATCCGGTACCGGTTCGCGCCGCTGAAGTTGAAGATGTAGTTCGGGTACTTCTCGAAGAGCGCGAAGTTCTCGCGCAGGGTCCGGGGCAGGTAGTCGCGGATCGTTGTTTCGTAGTCCCACCGCCACTGCGTGTCCAGGTGCGCGTATCCCACCACGTAGAGTGTCGGGTCGCGTGTCAGATCGGGTTGCCGTTGCGCCGTGGCCGGCGCCGGGGTGAACAGCAGCGGCATCGCCAGCAACGCGATCGACCAGCTATGGCGAGTCATCTCGGTATCTCCGTGAGGGTCAAAGGGCAGGATCTCATGGTTCAGCCGCGCAGGGCATCGTCGAGGAGCCGGCAGAGGCGAACCGGGTCCGTTTCGCGCATCAGGCTGTCGCGGAAGTCTTCGTGCATCAGCCGGCGCGCGAGCGCGGCGATGGTCTTCATGTGGTCTGCGGCGGCCCCATCGGACTCGCGGATGGCGAGCAGGATGATGAAGCGAACGCCTTCACCGTCGAGCGCGTTCCACTCCACGGGCGACGTGGTCCGCAGCAGTGCCAGCGAGCTGGTCCGCAGCGCGGCCGTCTTGCAGTGCGGAATCGCGAAGCCGAAGCCGAACCCGGTCGAGTAGACGGTTTCCCGCGCGTGCACCGCCTCCTCGACGTCGCGGGGCCGGTCGGTGCGGCCCGTCACGTACAGCTGGTCGACCAGCAGCTTGATGGCCTCGGCCTTGTCGGCGCTCGCCGCGCTGATCACGAGCTCGGGATCGATGAGCGGCGCGGCGCGCGCGCACTCCGCCTCGACCAGCAGGTTGGCCACGTCCGCGCTCGTCGCGCAGCCGGCGGCCCGCTCGAGCAGCGTGGCGCAGTCGGCGGCGGACAGGCCGGCCAGCTCCGCCCGCGCGGCGGGGACCGTCGGCGTGGCCATGCTGATCTCGTCGAGGCCGAGCCCGACGAGTAGCGGCAGAGCGCGCAGATCGCCACCCATCTCCCCGCAGAGGCCGATCCACCGCCCACCGGCATGCACCTCGTCCACGATCTTCCGGAGCAGGCGCAGGAAGGCGGGCGCGAGCGGATCCAGCAGGCCGGCGACGGCGGCGTTGCCCCGGTCCGCGGCCATGAAATACTGCAGCAGGTCGTTGGTCCCGATGCTGAAGAAGTCGAACTGGTGGCAGAGCGCCTCGATCGCGAACGCGGCGGCGGGCACCTCGATCATTGCGCCGACCGGCATGGACGCGTCGAACGGGTTGCCATCGGCCCGGCAGCGTGCCTGTTCCTCGGCCACGATCCGCCGGACCCACGTCGCTTCGTCCGCGGTCGCGATCATGGGGATCATGAGCTGGAGCCGGCCGAACGCCGATGCCCGGACCAGGGCGCGGATCTGCGTCCGGAACAGCGGCTCGTATTCCTTGTAGATGCGCACCGCGCGGTAGCCCAGGTACGGATTGGGCTCGCGCGCCAGCCGCAACCACGGGACCGGCTTGTCGCCGCCGACGTCGAGCGTGCGGATGATGACGCGCCGGCCGTCCGCATCCGCAACCGCCTGGCGGTACGCCTCGAACTGCTCGGCCTCGTCCGGCGCCGTCGACCGGTCGAGGAACAGCATCTCGGTCCGGAACAGGCCGACCGCTTCCGCCCCGGCCGCGACGGCGGGCTTCACCTCGTCGGCCGCGATGATGTTGGCGGCAATCTCGACGTGGCGGTCGTCCGCGGTCGAGGCCGGCCGCGCCGCGAGCCGGGTCAGCCGCGCCCGGTGCGCATCGATGCGCCGTCGCTCCATCTCGTAGTAACGGCGGACGCCGGCGTTCAGGCCCGTGACCAGGATCCCGATGTCGGCGTCCACGATCGCTTCGCTGCCATGCAACCCGTCCGCGGCCAGCCCGGACGCGCCGACCAGTGTCGGAACGCCGAGCGAGCGAGCCAGGATCACGGTGTGCGACGTCGTCCCTTCGTGTGCGAGGACCAGGCCCTGGAGCCGGCTCCGGTCGAGCGCCAGGAACTGGCCGGGCGTGAGCGTGTCGGCCAGGCAGATCGATGCCTCCGTCAGCCGGATCTCCGGACCGGCCGCCGACCGGCCGTAGGCCACGCGAAGCAGCTCGATGCACACGTCCTTGACGTCGAGCGCACGCTCGCGGAGCAGGGCGCTGCCGGTCGCCTCGAGCATGTCGCAGAAGTGGGCTTCCGCGTCCGCGATCGCGCCCGCCACCGTCCGCCCGTCATCGCGGATCGCCGCTTCCAACCGGTGCCGGAACTCGGGGTCCCGCGCGACCGACAGATGCGCACGGATCAGGTCGCGCTCGATGCCGCCCCGGCCCGCCGCTCCGGCGGCCGGCTCTATGCGCGCTTCGTAGTCCAGCGCGAGCCGATCGAGCGCCGATTCCAGCACGCCGATCTCCGCATCGATGTCCGTCAACCGATTCACCGGGATCGACTCCGGGATCACGAATCCACCCACGGCCACGATCCTGCCCCGCCCGATGCCCGGCACCACCGGGGTCGCCACATGATAGTCCGCGATCACCTGGCGCAGCACCGGTGGCAGCGGCGTCTCCGCCTGGGCCGGAGCGGGCACCAGCGGTTCGTCGCAACGCGGAAAGTCCTCCTCCAGGAACCGCTGCAGCGATGCCGCCGCGCGGGCCTCGTCCCCACCGCTCACCGCCACCACGCACTGGTCGCCGCGCCGGATGTCGAGCCCGATGATGCCGAGCACGCTCCTCGCGTCCGCTGTCAGCCGGGTGCGCGTGTTCGTGAGCGAGACGCGCGCGCTGAAGCGGCGCGCCACCTCTTCCAGCGCGCTCGCCGGACGGGCGTGGACCCCGTCAGTCAGCGGGCAGGTGAACGTCCACTCGAGCGGCAATGTGATTCCGTTTCCCCTGGCTCCATGTTCTCACGATCCGGCTGGCGATGTCCCCTCTCGTCCCGGGTCCGGCGCGAATCGATGATCCCCCACCTCAACCGGCGGCGATCCGGTCGAAAATCGAGTCCGGCTGCTTCAGCACGGCCTGCACGGGTACCTCGATCACCCGGAGCCCCTCGAAGCGCTCCGCCCCTTCCACCGCGATGTCCGCCGCGAAGATCGCGACATCCGCCGCCGCGATCTCCGCCGCGCTCAGCTCGTTCTCGATCCCCATCGCGCCCTGCGTCTCGACCCGGATCGCATGGCCCCGCTTCTTCGCCGTCTGCTCCAGCTGCTCCGCTGCCATGTACGTGTGCGCGATCCCCGTCGGGCACGCCGTGACCGCGACGATCTTCATGACGACACTCCTTCCACCGCGGCCGCCGGCCGCTCCGTGCTCCGCT
This sequence comes from uncultured Gemmatimonadales bacterium, assembly GCA_963786235.1. GTDB lineage: Bacteria > Gemmatimonadota > Gemmatimonadetes > Longimicrobiales > RSA9 > CAWAYJ01. Next base: position 430,168 of record CAWAYJ010000035.1, on the reverse strand, counting down.
TCACCAGGTTGATCGTGAACGCCGTGACCGTCGCCCCCACGACGATCGCCACGACGTAAATGAGCCGGTGGTCCACGACCGGCAGTACGATCGGACCCCCATGCGGCGCGTGATCGCCCACGCCCCCGAGCATCGCGATCGCCGACGCCACCATCGAGCCCAGCATGATCGACGGGATCACCCGGATCGGGTCCGCGGCCGCGAACGGGATCGCGCCTTCCGTGATCCCGACCAGCCCCATGCCCAGCGCCGCCAGCCCCGACTCTTTCTGCTCCTCCGTCCACAGCTTGCGCTCGATCAGCGTGGCCAGCGCCAGCCCCAGCGGCGGCGTGCAGATCGCGGCCGCGCACGCGCCCATTACCGCGAAATTGCCTTCCTTGATCATCGCTGCGCCGAAGAAGAAGGCCGCCTTGTTCACCGGGCCGCCCATGTCGAACGCGATCATCGCGCCCAGCACCGCGGCCAGCAGGATCGCGTTGCCCTGGCTCATCGACGATAGCCAGTCGCCCAGGAACGTCATGAACGATGCGATCGGACGGCCGACTACAAACAGCATGATGAACCCGACCGCGAGGCTGGAGAGAATCGGAAGGATAATGATCGGCATCACCGGACGGATCAGCTTGTGGACCGGCATCCGCTTGAGCAGCCGGACGATGTGACCCGCCACCAGGCCGATCAGCAGGGCGCCCAGGAAACCCGCGTTCGTCGTGCCCGCCAGGTACCCGCCGATCAGGCCCGGTACCAGCCCCGGCCGGCCCGCCATCGCGTACGCGATGTATCCGGCCAGCACCGGCAGCGCCAACGTGAACGCGGCCTCGCCGATGCTCAGCATCAGCTTCAGGTTCGGCGCTACCGAAAAGTCCGGACCGCCCGTCGACGTCATCGCTTCCGGGTGCAGGAACGTCAACAGCGCGATCGATGCCGCGATCAGGATCCCGCCGCACGCGATCATCGGGATCACGTACGACACGCCGGTCAGGAGGTACTGCTTGTGCTGCTGCAACGCCTTGTTCATCGAACGTGTCTCCGACTTCGGGCTGGGACGATGCGGCTGCCGGGGGACGCTGGCGCAGCGGATCCGGGCCGTGGACCCGTTCCGGTTGGTGATCAGCTCCCTGAATCGACTCAGGATGACGGGGGATTCGCCGCCGCGCTGTCGGGAACTGGCGGATTCTGCTGTAATGGATCGCAGCACCCGGCGTGGGTCGACGGGACGGTGTCCGCCGCCGATCGCGGGGACGGCCTCGGTCGAGGATCGGGGACTCGCCCCGGGCTCGGTCGCGAAACTATTCGGCGACGAGCGCTTCCGTCGGCGCCACCCGCGTCGAGCGGCGGGCCGGGCCCCAGACGGCGAGCGCAGCCATCGCCAGCAACAGGACCGCGCCGCCCACGTATGTCGGCGGATCGAGCGGGGTCACACCGTAGAGCCGGGCCCGGATGATACGCGTCGCCGCGGTCGCGGCGGCGACTCCGACCACCCCACCGAGCGCGGTAAGCAGAAGGCCGCGGCGGACGAACGCGCCCAGGATCGCGCCGGGCGTGGCGCCGAGCGCCGCGCGGACGCCGATCTCGCGGCGACGCTGGGTCACCGCGTACCCGAGCACGCCCTGCAGGCCGACACCGGTCAGCAGGAGGCCGACGGCCGCGAGCGCGAGCGCGAGCCGCGCGACCACGCGCTCCTCGACGATCAGGCCGTCCACCCGGTCGCGCGCCGCGGCCATGTCGTACTCGGGCAGCTCCGGATCCACGTTGCGCAATGCGGCGGACACCGGGCCGATCATCGATTCCGGCCGCGGACCGGTCCGAACCCAGCCAGTCAGCTCGAAACCGTAGCCGTCCCGCCACGGATACAAGACGATCGGTGGCGACGCCTCGCTCAGGCTCACCAGGCGCAGATCCTCGATGACTCCCACGATCAGGGCCGGCGGCGCCTTGCCGAACGACTGGAGCAACGAGCGGCCGATCACGGCATCCGGCGGCAGATCCGGAAACGCCTGACGCGCCAGAGCGCGCGTGATGACGACAGGGACCGGCGAGACCGAATCGCCCGGCGTGCGTTCATCGTCACGGAACGAGCGGCCCGCGATCAGCTTGGCACCCATCGCCTCGAGGAACCGCCCCGTCGCCTGGAACTGGGCACCATGCACCGCGTCGTCGTCCTTCGAGCCGCCGGCCGGATACAGGCTCATCGTGAAGTACGACTCGCTCACTGGCGACGGTGCAATGAAGCCCGCGGCTTCGACGCCCGCGATCGACTCGAGCCGTCGCACCGCACGGCGCACGAGCGTCAGGGTGCGCGCATCGTCATAGCCCTGAACCCGTGGATCCATCGAGTAGCGGAGCGCGTGCTCCGGCTCGAACCCGAGACTCGTGGCGCGCAGGTTCAACACGCTTCGCACGAGCAGCCCCGCTCCCACCAGCAGCAGGGTCGAAAGCGCGACCTGGACCACGACCAGACCGGACTGCAGGCGGAGGCTCCGCCGCCGGCCATGCCGGATCCCGTGGAGCGAGCCGAGCAGGCGGACCCGGCCCGTCGCGAGCGCGGGCACGACGCCCGCCAGCATCCCGGCCGCCACCGCAACCGCCAGCGTAAAGGCGAGCACGCGCCAGTCCGGCCGCACCCCTGTCAGGGAGGCGCCGAGCGAGGACAGGCTCGCGTGGCGGAACAGTCGGAGCGCCAGGAACGCGACGCCGGTGCCCGCGGCAGCGCCGGCCAGGCCGAGAAGCAGGTGCTCGATCAGCGCGCGCTGTACCAGCCGGGTCCGGCTGGCACCGAGCGCCGCGTGGACGGCGATCTGGCCGGATCGTCCGGCGCCGTGCGCGAGTGCCAGGTTGGTGACGTTCGCGAGCGCCAGCAGGAGCAGGATCGCAGCGGTCGCGCCCAGCAGTCCGAGCGTGCGACGGACATTGCCGCGGATCCTCGGGGCCAGACCGACGCCCGGGTACGTGCGGACCACGAAGTCGGCACGGAACGAGTGCATCCCGCCGTACGTCTCGCGGATCGCCGCGATCGCGCGCTCCGCATCCGCGCCGATCGCGTCCGGCGTCGCGTCGGGGGTCAACTCGCCCACGAGGTCGCGCCAGACCGTCTCGGAACGCCGCTCCAGAACGTCGGCGGGAAGCGACGGGTCCACCACCGGGAATGCCGAGGCCGGCAACCAGAGGTCGGCCTCGCCCGGCAGGTCAGCGCCGCGAAACCCGGATGGCGCGACCCCTGCCACCCGGAACAGGTGCCCGTTGATCCGGACGTCGCTCCCCAGCACAGCCCGCGAGCCGGCCCACGCCTGCCGCCACAACCGGTCGCTTACCACTACCGTCCCCGCCTCCCCCGACTGGTCCCGGCCCAGCTCCGGCCGCAGACCGAGCACTTCGAACCAGTTCGCCGTCACGACCTCGGCGCTCAGCCGGCGCGGCTCGCCGCCAGCCGCCTCGACATGCACGCCGTACTCCGTGCTCGCCGCCAGCCGGCGGACGCCCCGGATCCGATCCGACAAGTCGGCCAGGTCGGGCGCCGACATCGGGAACGCGAACGCGCCACCCTGACGGATCTCGAGTTGAAGCGTCGCCAGCCGCCGCTCCGTCGCCACACCCGGAACCGGACGAAGGAGCACCCAATTCGCCACCGTGTACACGGCCGTCACCCCGCCTATGCCGATCCCCAGCGTCACGATCGACGCGAGCGCGTACGCCGGACGCCGCAACAGAACCCGCACCCCGTACTTCACATCCCGCAGCACACCCTGGACCCGCGACGTCGCGCCGGAACGGAACTGACCCGGACCCGAACCCGCGAGCCGAACCCGGAAATGCGCGGCCTGACGCAGGTACCAGAGCACCGCCCGTGTACGCCCGTCCCGCGCCGCCCGCCGCGCGAACAACTCGTCCATCTCCACGAGCAGACCATCCCGATCGCCCGGTGGAAGCATGCGCCGAAGGTACGCGCGCAATAGCCGTGGAGGTCGGACACCCGCCGCCATCTCAGGTATCTCCGAGGAGCGATTCGACGCCCTCCCACAACCGGCCCAGCTCCGAACGACTCTCCCGCAACGCCGAAACACCCTCCGACGTGATCGCGAAGAATCGACGCTCCCGAAGCTGGCCCGCCTCGTCGTCCCGCCGCATCGTCGACTCCACCAGCCCCTTCGATTCCAGACGCCGCAGCGCCACGTACACCGCCGCCGGCGCCACCTCCCGGCCCGTACACTCCTCCAACTCCACCACGATTGACGACGTGAAGGCCGACGCTCCCAGCCGCAGCGCCGCCAGCAGCACCCGGTGCTCGAACTCCCCCTGGATGTCGGATACGGCCATGATTGCTCCGCTGACGATGTTAGTGGTTTTGGCTAACATCGTATGGGGGAGGTGGGGGCGCAAGGGGGAGGGTGGGGGACGGCGGGCGACGAAGGGCGGGCGACGAACGGCGGGGGTGAAGGGGCGGGGGACTACCATGGGGGGTGGGAGCGTTACCGGTGCGCGCAGGCGGGTCGGGGCGTAAGTTGCAGGTCTAAACGTGACGCGAATCACGGGAGGCGGGGCCATGAGACGCGAGATCCGGTGGGCGGTGCCGGTGGGTCTGTTCCTGATGGGGGTTGGTGTGGTGGGGTCGGTTTCGGCGCAGGCGGTGCCGGTGAAGGCGGACGAGCCGGTGCTTCTGGCGTCGTGCGGTCAGAGTCCGGGGCCGACGTACGTGAAGCTGTTCCTGGGGCGTCTGGGGATCGACCACGAGTTGATCGAGCGGGCGACGGCGGAGGATCTGATCGGCCGGCAGCGGTCGGGCAGGCCGGTGAAGACGCTGATCGTCGTGACGGGGGCGTCGCTGAAGGGGATGGGTGCGGCGGGCGTTTCGATGCGGGAGGAGCTGATGCGGACGGAGGCTCTGATCGCGGAGGCGCGGAAGCAGGGCATGACGATCATCGGCGCGCACGTGGAGGGGATGGACCGGCGTGCCCAGGGTGCGTCGCCGGGCGACAACTCGGACGAGCAGTCGATCGACGCGGTGATGCCGTTCGCGGACGTGATGGTGGTGCGGGCGGACGGGAACGAGGACCGTCGGTTCACGATCATCTCGGACACGAAGAAGATCCCGCTGATCCTGTTCGAGAAGAACATGGAAATGGGTGATGCCTTCGGGAAGGTGTTCGGGAAGTAGCGTGACGCGGGGGCGAAGCCCGTGAGTGCGTTCACGTATGCCGAGCTGGTACTCGGCGTGATGGTGGCGGTGTACGTCGTTGCCAAGGCGTTCCGGCTCTCGACCGAGCTGGCGATGTTCGCGGCGGCGCTGGGCGGCTCGCTCGCGGGCGGATTCGGCCTTGCTCCCCGGCACGTTGCCGAAGGCGCGATGACGTACCTCGACATCAACCTGATCTTCATCACGGCCACGCTCTTCATGAACGTGCTGAAGGAATCGGGCGGCGTGTCGTTCGCGGTGCGGGGCATGCTGACGCGGTTCCATCGAAGCCGGACGCTGCTGGTGATCCTGCTCACCGTGCTGTTGCTGTTGCCGGGGGCGCTCACGGGTGCGGGCAGCGTGACGGTGCTGATCACGGGCGGGATGGTGGCGGTGGTGCTGGGGACGATGGGGGTCTCCCGCGCCCGCACGGCGGCGATCGTGTTCATCATCGCGGGGCTCTCCGCGGCGGCGCCGCCGGTCAGCCTCTGGGCGATGATGACGGCGGCGGGAGTGAATATGCCGTACGTCGGGTTCTTCTGGCCGCTGCTGATCCCGTGCGTGTTGCTGTCGCTGGTGACGATCTTCGCCCTGGCCTGGCGCGGGGAGCGGGTCGACCTGGCCAAGGCGCTGGCGGAGTTGCCGCGGCCGCCGGAGCGGATGGGTTGGGGCCGGGTGTTCGTCCCGTTCGTCGTGTTCGGTCTGCTCATTGTCGTCGGTCGGCACTGGCCGCACTCGACGCCTGTCCTCGGGCTGCCGTTCATGTTCGCGTGCGCGGCCGCCACGTCGTTCCTGCTCTCGCCAGTCCGTCTCGACTTCCTGAAGATCTCGCGCGAGACGGTGCACCAGCTGCTGCCTCTGGTGGCGACGCTGACCTGCGTCGGCGTGCTGGTGCAGATCATGACGCTTACGGGCGTGCGCGGGTTGCTGGCGGTGACGGCCGTGACGCTGCCGGTCGCGCTGGTGTTCGCGACGCTGTTCCTGGTGCTGCCGGTGTCGGAGGCGGTGCTGATGTGGGGCGCGGCGCCGGTACTGGGCGTGCCGCTGGTGCTGCTGTTCAACAACATCGGGCTCGACCCGATCGTGGCGCTGGCGGGGATGAGCGTGATCTGGCCGCTGGGCGATGCGTTGCCGCCCACCGCGATCATCGGGCGCCTCACGGTCGACGTGGTCGGCTACCGCGAGAAGTACGGTGGCTTCCTGCGGGCGTGCATCGTGCCCGCCATCATCATCGTGATCGCGGGGACGCTGATGGTGGTGTACTCCGCGCGGCTTTCCTTCCTCACGGGTCTGTAGGAGGAGGCGTCGCATGATCCTGTTGCAGAGCGTCGTCACGGTCCTCTACTACCTGCTGGTGGCGTACGTCGTTGTCCTCCTCGTCTGGAACTTCGTGCGCAGCCGGAAATGGGAGGAGGAGGTGCTCTACGTGATCGTGCTGGTTCCGTTCCTGCTCCGCCTCTTCAGGCTGAAGTGACATGAGGGACTCGGCGTTCGAGAAAGGCACGGGTGCCGGGACGGGGACGAGTGCGGGCGCGGGTGCGGTGGTACGGAAGGTCGTGCTGGGCGTGCTGGGGGTCGCGCTGCTCGTGATGTCCGGCATCAGCTTCAGTCGTCATAGACATCGGCAGGAGGCGGTGGTGCTCGGGCCGGGTGTGACCGAGGTGCGGAAGCTCAGCGACTGGTTCGGCGGCGTCCGCGGCACGGCGAACGACGCCAACGTCTACATCCTCGAGGGCGCAAAGCCGGGCGCGACGCTCTTCGTCATCGGCGGCACGCACCCGGAAGAGCCGGCGGGCCGCCTGGCCGCGTGGATCCTCGCGGAAAACGCGGTCATGCAGGAGGGCCGGCTGATCGTGGTGCTGAGCGCGAACCGGAGCGCGACGACGGTGACCCGCGTGGGCGGCGCGTACCCGCAGGACTTCACGATCCCGACCGACTGGGGATCGCAGACGTTCCGCATGGGCGACCGCTGGGCCAACCCGCTCGACCAGTGGCCGGATCCCGAAGTCTACATCCACTACCCGAGCCGGCAGTACCTGGCGTGGGTCGACATCCGTAACCTGAACCGTGCCTGGCCGGGCCGGCCCAACGGGACGCTGACCGAGCGCACGACATACGCGTTCATGGAGCTGATCCGGCAGGAGCACGTCGACCTCTTCATCGACCTGCACGAGGCCGAGCTGCAGTACCCGGTGATCAGCACGATCGTTGCGCACGACAGGGGCAAGGAGCTCGCCGCCTTCATCTCGATGATGCTGAGCGACACCGAGTTCAACATCGGGATGGAGTACTCGCCGCCGGAGCTGCACGGCCTGTCGCACCGCGAGGTCGGCGACTTCTCCGATGCGGTCTCCCTGCTGTTCGAGGCGCCCGAGCCGTTCCTCGACGCCACGCGCGGCCGGACCACGCGCGAGCAGCTGCTGACGGGGAAGGACCCGTTCGTGGTGAAGGCGGGCGAGGCGGGGTTGTTGTACGAGAAGATCGACGAGAACGGATGGCCGATCGACGTGCGCGTAGGGCGCCACACGTCGACCGTCCTCATGACCATGGAAAGCTGGACCGAGTTGAATCCGGGCCGGCCGCTTCGATGCACCGGGGTGCCACGGTACCAGGAGGTGATCGATGCCGGCGTCGGCCACTGGCTTCACGACCCCACGACCGCGCCCGCCTCGCGCGTGGCGACGGAATGACCCGGCGCGTCCCGGCTGAGCCGCCGGCCGCGGCTCGAACGACTCGCGGCCCGACGCCCCGGACGCCTGACATCGAACCAGGAGCGATCCCGTGAAACGCGACATTCGATTCGCCCCCGTACTCTGGGGGCTGCTGGCCGCGGCCCTGTGGCTGGGTGGAACCGGGACGGCGTCCGCCCAGCAGGGCAAGGTGGTGCTGCAACCCACGGCGCCCATGCTGCAGCAGGCACTTGGTACCGCGTGCTCGGGCGAGCCCGGCGATCCCGACTGCGGCTGCGACCCGGAAGTTCAGGACTGCGGCTGCACCAGCATCCAGGTCAGCAAAGGCGCGTCCACCGACGGCTCGGTGATGACCGCGCACAGCTGCGACGGCAACTACCGCACGTGGCTCCAGATCGAGCCGGCCCGCACCAACGCGCCCGGCACCATGAAGCCGATCTACTGGGGCCTGCTGCACACCGAGACGCCCGACGACATGCGCGGGCTGCGGCTGAAGGGGCAGATTCCCGAGGTCGCCGAGACCTACCGCTACTTCAACGTCGCGTATCCCGCGATGAACGAGAAAGGCCTCGCCATCGGCGAGACCACGATCGGCGGGCGCCGCGAGCTGCGCAACGATGAGGGACTCTTCCTCATCGAGAATCTGCAGGCCATCGCGCTCGAGCGGACCACCACGGCGCGCGATGCCATCAAGCTGATCGGCCAGCTCGTCCAGGAGTACGGCTACGGCGACTCCGGCGAGTGCCTCACGTTCGCCGACTCCAAGGAGGTCTGGCACTTCGAGATCATGGGCGCCGGGCCCTTCCACGTGGGCGGCGTCTGGGCCGCCGTCCGCATCCCCGAGGGCAACGTCGGCGTGAGCGCCAACATCGTGCGCATCAGCACGCTCGATCTGAAGGATCCCGACCACTACATGGCCAGCGACAACGTGCACTCGCTCGCCGAGGAGATGGGCTGGTGGGATTCGAAGAGCGGCGAGGAGTTCCGGTTCTGGAAGGCCTACAGCGGGCGCAAGCCGTACGCCGTGCGCGAGTTCTACATCCTCTCGACCCTCGCGCCCTCGCTCAACCTCAACATGGACATGGAAGAGCTGCCCTTCTCCGTCACGCCGGATGAGAAGGTGTCCATCCAGGACGTCCTCGCCTACTACCGCGAGACGTACGAGGGCACCGAGTTCGACATGGCGAAGAACCTGCTCATCCCGAACCGGCTCGCCCGCGGCGCCGACCAGCCACAGATGGTCAAGAGCCCCATGGTCAACAACTGGAACCTCACCCGCGACTGGGGCCAGCTCCTCAACCAGCTGAAGCCGGGGGTGGTCGACAACCAGCGCACCATTGCCGTGCAGCAGTGCTCGTACTCGCAGGTCATCCAGGCCCGCGACTGGCTGCCGCCCGAGATCGGGACCGTCGCGTACTTCTCCTATGACAATCCCGGCGAGAGCCCGCGCATCCCGATCTACGCCGGCACGCTCTACCTGCCCGACAGCTTCAAGAACGACTGCCAGCACAGCTACCGCGAGGACTCCGGCTGCTGGTGGTTCCGCCGGACCAACCGACTCGCCCAGATCAAGTGGGGCTGGGCGCGCGAGACCCTCGAGCCCGCCCTGATGGAGTTCGAGCAGCAGATGTTCATGGAGCAGCCGCTCATCGAGGGCAAGGCCATGGAGCTCTACGACAAGGGGGGCGCCGAAGACCCGCTCGAGTTCCGCACGTTCCTGACTCGCTACACCAACAACTTCGCCGGCGCGGCGATGCAGAAGTGGTGGCAGATGGGCAACGATTTCTGGGCCTACTTCGCCAGAGGCTGGTGACGGACGCAGGCGGACGAGCCCCCGGGGGCGCGCCAAGCGGCTCCCGGGGGCTCGTCCCATCCGCGACCGGCCGCCGAGCTCTCCGGCCCGCGCTCGCCCCGTGCCCTCGACGCCTCCCGCCTTCACGCGTCGGAAAGGAGATGGACCAGAAGAACCGCTATCCCTGCCCGAAATGCGGCAATCCCATGATCCGGATGGTCGATCACCAGCACCCACACACCGGATTCGAACAGTGCGGCTCCTGTCACGGCACCTTCTTCGACGCGGGCGAGTTCCGTGACCTCGGAGAACACTCGCTCCAGGACGTCCTGAGGCGCTGGTTCGACCGGGAACGCCGCTGATTCCCGGTCCTCACAGCCGACCTTTCCGACTGCTCGCTCCCCGACTGACCCGGCTGGCGCGCCTCGACGCGCGACCACCCACCGATCCCGGCGGCCATGCGCGCCGACGCGTGCGGCGCGGCGGTCAGGAGCTACCGCCGAGGGAGCGGATGTCGTAGCGCTCGAGCCACTGCAGGTCCACGTCGTCGACTCGCACGGCGTAGAGCGAGCCGGGTCCGAATCCGACGACGCGACGCCCCTCCGGCAGATGGACCCGGGCAACGCGGCTGCCGCCTGCATCGAAGACGTCGAAGAGAGGCCGTCGCTCCCGCTGATGCTCGAGCCTGCCCACCCAGCCGCGGCCCTCGGCATCGACCCACACGTTGCGCGGGTCGGTGAACGGGAAGCGGTCCGGGAAGTCGGTGTCGGGTCGTCGTGATGGCGGCTGGCCGTTCATCGACACCGAGCCCGCGCCGCCGCCCTGCGGATGCGCGTCGGAGAAGAGGCGCCGGTCCTCCGCGCTCACCGGTGTCCGCTCGTCGTCGATGACCGGACCCCGCACCGTCCGGCCGTCGGGCAGGCGCCATTCGACGCGATACTCGTCCTGGTTGCGGACGATGAGCACGCGGCCGTCCGCGCCCGCGGCCCAGGCATCCCACGGGTACCATACCTGCGGATTGGGCGGCCCGGCGATCCGCAGCCACCCGATCGAGTCCGCTTTCCCGGCCGCCGACTCCGCGAGGCGCGAGAGGATCGCGCGGTCGCCGGCCGCGGGATTGTGCGTGCGCTCGATTCGGACGTGCGTCGCGTTGTCGAAGTAGATGTTGCCGAGCGTGTCGGCTGTACCGGGCAGCGTGCCGCCGACCGAGAACATCGGCACCGTCCGCCCCATGCGGAGGTCCGGCCCGAAGAAGGAGAGGCGACCGTTGCCGAGGTCCTCGAGGATCACGCTGTCGCCGCGGAACGGCCAGAGTTCGACCGGGTTCCGGTACTCGTCCGGTCCCGCGCCCTCCCGCCCGATCTTCTCGCGCGTTCCGCGCGCGAGGTCCACCGCCCAGAGCGCGTTCTCGCGCTGGTCCGAGACGAGCACGCGGCCGTCCGGCAGCTCGTGCAGGCCCCGGATCAGCGTGAATGGCGCGCTGTCGAGGGCCGCGGCCGGCTTCAGAACGCGCACCTGTCGGGCAGCCGCTCGCGTGGCGGCTGCGGAAATCACCAGGAACGCGACGGCGGTGCTGCGTGCTGCAGTGGCGCAACTCGAGCTGCGGTTCATTGCGAGGGACTCCGGGGATTCGTGGATCTGGCTGGCGGGCCGCCCACTGATGAGAACCTGCCGGACGGTCGGGAGTTGCATTCGGCACGGCAGACTGTCGATTTCGCCGGTCAGATGGTGCCTCGCCCCCGCACCGGCGTTTCCTTCCCATCCGCCCATCCGCGCCAGACGATCCACGCCGTGGCGGCTCCTGTCAGCAGCACCACGACGAGCGGCACGAAGTCCGATTCCGGCCGCCCCAGGAGCCCTCGAACGAGCTCGCGGGCCGCGACGCCGGAACCGGCGCCGAGTACGAGCGCGCGGGCGAGCGTGAAGTCGAGCCGCAGGAGCCGGAGCAGAGCGAACGACGGCAACGCGACGGCGAGAATCACGAGGCAGACGACGGGAAGCCCGAACAGCACGCCGCCCATCAGCAGGTACGGCACGAGGCCGAATGCCCGTGCCGGTCCGTCCGTCACGAGCGTGTGCAACATGAACGTCGCCATCCACACGCCGAGCGCGGTTGGGACAGCCTTCAGGAACGCGGCAGCCGTGGATCGCTCTCCAGACATGCACCAAGGGTTGCCCGGGGCAGGGCCGCCGGTCAAGGCCTCGGCGGCGCGGGCCGGTGCGTTCGGGTCCACCGCATCGCGCCTTCGTTCACCGGATGCTACGATGCACGCGGATCCGCGGTCCGGTCATGACCGCCTCGCATTGTGCTCCCGCGAATCGCGAGGAATTCGCCCCATGGACAACCTGACCTTCGACCAGCTCTCCGCCCTGCTGTCTTCCGTCTTCGCCCTGCAAAGCGAGGAGCGCCGGCTCTCCATCCTCGTGGACCTGCCCGATGCCAGGCGGACCGACGACCCGGCGTGGTCGGATCGGCGACGCATCGCGGGTGAGTGGTTCCGCGTCCTCCACGAGAACATCGACCGGCTGCCGTTCACGTCGGTAATGTTCTGCGTCTATCCCAACGTCGGCAGCAACAACAACGACCTGCCCGCCGACGCGACCGTCGCGGACGGGCCCGAGGCGTACGACGCCCTCCCGGAGGGCCGCGTACTGCCCTTCGGCGAGATCCTCGCCTCCTCGAGCGTGGTCCTCGCTCTGACGGAGATGTCGGCGACGGCGCCGCTCAAGCTGCTCGCGAAGCAACACGGGTTCCGCGGCGCCACGCTGCCGGGGTTCTCGCGCGAGATGATTCCGGTACTCGCGCTCGACTTCGAGAAGGTCAACGCTCGCGTGGTCGAGTTCAAGGACCGGATGGACCGGGCGGACGGCATCGACGTCTCGCTCGATGCCGGCGGTACGACGTACGCGAGCCACTTCGATCTCCGCTTCCGCACCGGACACGCCAGCGGCGGCCTCATGCGGGAGCCCGGGATGGTGGGCAATCTCCCGTCCGGCGAAGCGTACATCGTCCCCTACGAGGGCGAACGGGAGTCGGAGCCGAGCCGGACGTCAGGCGAGCTGCCCGTGCAGTTCGGCGACGAGATCGTCGTGTACCGCCTCGAGGGGAACCGCGCGGTGGAGGTGCTCGGCACGGGGCCCGCGTCGGAGGACGAGCGACGCCGCCTCCTCGAGGAGCCGGCGTACGGCAACATTGCGGAGGTCGGGATCGGCGTGCTCGGCGAGTGGGGTGTGAAGGCGATCGGTAGTATCCTGCTCGACGAGAAGCTCGGCCTGCACATCGCGTTCGGCCGGAGCGACCACTTCGGCGGAGTGACCAGCCCCGCATCCTTCCGGAAGCGCGAGAACGTGGTGCACATCGACCGCGTCTACGTGCCATCCACGCAGCCGCTGGTGAGCGTGCGCGAGGCGGCGTTCCGCTACCCGGACGGGTCGCGGGAGACCATCATCAGCCGCGGGCGTTACGTAGTCTGAACGCGTCGCACGCGCCTTACCGGTGCGTGCTCGGGGTCCCGCTACTCGGCTCGCACTGAAGTCGCCGGATCCGACCGCATCGCACGACGAGCCGGAACCGCGATCGCCAGCCCCGCGACCGCGAGCAGCGCGAGCGCGACCGCCGCGCACGTCAGCGGGTCGGCAGGCTCGACCCCGTACAGCAGGCCTCGGAGCAGGCGGGACCCGGCAACACCCAGCGAGAGCCCGACGGCGAGGCCCGTCAGCACCACCAGCATTCCCTCGCGTGCCACCAGCGTGCCCACCGAGCGGCTCGTCGCGCCGAGCGCCATCCGGATCCCGATCTCCCGCGTGCGCCGGACGACCGAGTGTGCGACGACGCCGTACGTGCCGACCGCCGCGAGGAGCAGTGCCAACGCGGCAAAGGTGGCGAGCAGCAGCGTGTAGAAGCGCGGCACGGCGAGACTCGCACCCAGCGCACGCTCGGCGCTCGACACGGCTGGGATGGGCAGATCGGGATCCAGCGACCAGACCTCGCGACGGATCCGCTCGATGCCATCCGACGCGGGTCCGTCGAAACGGATCAGCGCGGTGGGCCGCGACACCGTCGCCAGCGCATCACGCGAGAAAGGCAGGTACATCTCCGCGGTGGCTTTCGTCGGCAGGCCCGGATGCGTGAAGTCGCCCACTACGCCCACGATCGTGATCCACTCGGCGGACTCGCCGCGTCCCGCCTCCCGGATCCGCCGGCCGAGCGGACTCTCGTCCGGCCAGTAGGCCCGGGCCGCGGTTTCGTTGATCATGCCGACCGGCGTGGCGGCGTCCGCGTCCGCGGGCCGCAGGCCGCGCCCCTCGACGATCGGCAGCTCCAGCGTCTCGAGGTAACCCGGATCGACGTAAACGCGCGAGAAGTACACCAGGTCCGACCGGTCATCCATGACATCGATGCCTCCATTCGCCGAACCCGGACGGATTCCGCCTTCCGGCTCCACGCCGGTCATGAACGTGATGCCGCTGAACGGCGTGGCACTGCCGATGCCGACGCTGCGTACGCCCGGCACGGCCACGAGCCGCTGGCGCAGCGCTTCCATGAACCGGGCCCGCCCCTCCGGGTCGTCGGGTGTCGCGAACGAATAGCCGGGCAGGTCGAGGTGGAGGAACAGCAGGCCTTCCGGTTGGAATCCGGTGCGAGCGGATGTCATCCGGACCATCGTGTTGATCATCAGTCCCGCCGCCATGAGCAGCGCCGCCGCCTGCGCCACCTCCAGTCCGAGCAGCAGCCTCCCCTCGCGGCGGCGCCCGGGCGTCTCGGAATGACGGCTGCCATCGACCGACCCCGCGGGCCGGGCACCCGCGCGCAACGTCGACGCGATGGCGACCAGCGCGGCCACGCCGAGAGTGACGGCCGCCGCGAAGCCGAGCACCCGCCCATCCAGCCGCACCGCCGACGCCAGCGGCATCTCCGCCGGCAGCAGCGCCATAATCCCGCGCACTGCGAGCGAGGCCAGCGCGACACCGGCCGTACCCGCGACCACGGCCAGCACCAGACACTCCGCCAGCACCTGGCTGATCAGGTGCCGGCGACCCGCGCCGAGACTCGTCCGCACGGCCATCTCCCGCCGCCGCTCCGCGCCTCTCGCGGCGAACAGGCTCACCACGTTCACGCAGGCCAGCGCCAGCAGCGTCCCGACCGCGCCCAGCAAGAGCAGCAGATGCGTCCGCACCTTCCCCACGAGCACCGAGCGGTAGCCCTCGACCACCGGTGCGAACGGACCCATGCTCTTCGGATGCACGCGCGCCGCTTCCGCCTGCGCGGACTCGAGAGACCGCACTGCGTCGGCTCGCGTCATGCCGGGCCCCATCCGCCCGATCGTCTTCAACGATCCGAGCACCGTCCGGGTGTGGTCCGGCCGCAGCCGTGCCGGCGTCCACACGCTCACTTCCGGCAGCAGCTCCACCGCCGGAATCACCCCGACGATCTCCGCTTCCGTGTCGTTCAGCCGGATCACCGCGCCCACCGCGTCCGGCCGCCCGCCGAACCGCTCCCTCCAGAGGCCTTCCGAGATCAACGCGACCCGCGGACCCTCGCCCGCCGCCTCCTCCGCGTCGAACAGCCGGCCGACTCGCGGACGGACCGCCAGCAGCCCCGGCAGGAAGCCAGGGCTCACCCGCGCTTCCTTCACGATCGCCGGCGTGCCCGCTCCCACGAGAAACGTCTCCCACAACTCGTACGACTCGATCGCATCGAAACCGCGCGCACGGTCCCGCCATTCCGTGAATACTTCCACCGACAGCCCCGGCATCGTCACGTCCCACTTGTCGTACTTCGCCTCGATCCGCACGAAGCGCGACGCCCCCGGATACGGCAGCGGGGCCAGCAGCACCGCATCGACGAGCGAATACACCGCCGTCGTCGCACCCAGACCGAGCGCCAGCGTCGCCACCACCGACACCGCGAACAGCGGCCGGCGCCGGAGCGACCGCGCGCCGTACCGCAGGTCCCGCAGCAGATCGCCAGCCCGCAACACCCAGTCGTCACGGCAATGCCACCACGCGTGCACGAACGACCCCAGCGCCGCGCCCACCACCGGCCCGCCCGCCCCGGCACGCGCGCTCAGCTCGCCCCGCCACTCGCGCAGCCAGTCCTCACGCCGCGAGGCCGGCACCAGCCAGCTCGCCGCGCGCACCACCGCCCGCGCAAGCCGAGTTGCCACCATGCTCGAAGCCTTCACGCCCGACCCCGCACCGGCCGACCCAACGCACGGAACCGGGCCACCGCGGCCGCGAGCTCGCTCCGTCCCTCCGGCGTCAACCGGTAGTACTTCCGCGCCGGACGGCCCTCCCGCCGATGCTCCGCCGCCGCTTCCCAGCGCGATTCGACCAGCCCCCGCCGCTCCACACGGCTCAGGATCGGGTACACAGTCCCCGACGGCAGCCCCGTCACATCCATTACGTCGAATCCGTACGTCGCACCCTCCGCCAGCGCCCGCAGCACCGCCACGGCCGGCCCGCTCAACGTCCGTTCCCGCTTCCGTCCCATGCCGCCTCCATAGCCTGTCTGCACATGACGATACAGTACATATGTAGAGTTAGCAAGGGACCGGTTGTCGGAAGACGACGACTGAGGGAGCCGGCTGCCCGGAAGGCGACGAGTGAGGCGGCCGGCGGGCCGCGCGTTGGCTCAGACGACTTCGAGCAGCAGCGTGTCGATGGCGAGGCCGGCCGCGGCGTAGTCGACGACCAGCTCGGCCTGGTAGATGCCGGCGTCGGGCGGCAGTGTCCAGCGCACGACGGGGCCGTCGTTCCGGTCGAGGGTGCCGGCGTTCACGGCCCAGGACAGGTCGCGCTCGCCCTGCCATTCCGAGTCGGCCACGAGCTCGACCACGTTTCCGGCGCGGCCGGCGAGCACAATCGCGGCGCGTTGCCGGGCCGCGAGCGGGAGCGGCTCGGCCGCGCGGAGGCTGACCTGAACGCCGCCGTCGGAAAAGGTGAGCTCGAAGGTGCGCTCCAGCGAGCACGCCTCTTCGTACGGCCCGTAGAGTGTGGCCGCGATGGTGAACGACGCGGTGGTCGTCGAATCGCTGTCGAGTCGGAGTGTGACCTCGAGGTGTTCACGGGTGTGCGAGGAGGGCAGTCGGGTCCCGAGGAGCGTGGCGCCGCTGCCGGCGGCCACGCGGTTTACCTCCCAGGTCTCGTAGCCGAGGGTGCTCCCCACGTTGACGCGGACCGTGTCCGCGTTGCGCGTCGCCGTGGCCGCGAGCGACTGACCCATGTCGAGCAGGTTGCACTGCAGCGGCGGCGGCGGTGGGTCCACGACGCCGCCCCCTCCGCCATCCCTGCAGTTGCTGAGGCCGCTGGTGGCGAGCGCCACACTGGCGCCGGCGGCGATCCGTTTCGCATGCCTTCTCATTCCCATGGTGCATCCTCGGTCGCGTTCAGCGTGATCCGGTCGGGCGCGGGCAGCGCTTCCGAAGACAGCTCGAGCCCGACCGAGCTGCCGAGGCGGAAGGACTCGGCGGTCCAGGGTGCCGGCCCGGCGGTGCGGGCCCGGCCGATGCATGTGCCCGTGCGTGTCATGACGTTGTGTTCCAGCTGCTGGCGCAGCCTTCTGCATTCGGCGACGAAGCCGAGGTCGGCGCGCGCGATGCGGCGCGCCAGCTCGAGCGTGAAGTCCTTGACCCGCCGGGAATCGCGGATGTCCGCGGTGGCCGCGAACGTGTGGGCATCACGCATGGCGGCGACCGTATCGCGGCCGACGCGGGCCGAGAAGTCGGCCAGCCGGGCGCGCCAGTCCGGCTCGAGGCAGTCCGGGTAGAAGCGGTGGACGACCTCGTGGTCGAAGCGGATGCCCATGTTCAGGTTGGCGACGCCGTCGTGCTTGAAGTTACGGGCGTTGAACGCGGTGACGGCAATGCGGAAGAGCATCTCGACGCGCGGGTCGCGCATCTCGTAGCCCCATGCCAGGTAGTCGCCGCGCAACCGCCCCTGCCGCGCGAGAACGTCTTTGAGCGGTGTGCCGGCGTAGACCTCGGCGCGGCAGAAGTTGAAGGGCACGTGGCTGAACGCTTCCATGAAATCGAGGTTGCGCAGCACGCCTTCGAGCGTGGCCTCGGGGTCGAAGATCAGCACGTTGAACGAGTGGTAGATGTCGAGCGCCTGCAGCACCTCGAGCGCGCGCCGGTTGTCCGCGGTCGTGATGCGCCGGTTGAGGGAGACGATGCCTTCGTCCGAGTTCGTCTCGATGCCGACGTAGGCCCGGATCAGGCCCATGTCCTTGAGCAACGCGAACAGCTCGGGATCCACGTCGTTCGGCCGGCACTTGATGACCAGCGCGATGTCGTTCATGCCGTAGCCGTCGAGCAGCCGCTTCAGCGCGCGGTACCGGTCGAGGTTCAACCGGGCCGCGGGAACGAAGAAGTTGTCGTCGTGGAAGACGAACAGCCGGATCCCGCGCTCCGTGTACTCCTGCCACATCTCCCGGGCGATGTTTTCCGGCGAGCGCCGACGATAGCGCGCCCCGTCCGCGTTGGCGCCGTACGCGTGGATGCAGCAGAACGAGCAGTCGGCGTAGCAGCCGCGGCTGCCGACGATGGGCGCGGCCGGCACGGCCATGGCAGCACGGGGCGCGCCGCGGCGGTCGGGGAACGGCAGATCGTCGAGCGCTGCGAGTCGGCGCAATCCGCCGTCCACGATGCCGTCCGGTCCGCGCACGAGGGTGCCGGGTACGCCGTGCACCGGGAATCCGTCCCGGAGTCGCCGGCCGATTTCGCGCAGCGTGAGCTCGCCTTCGTGCCGGACGACGGAATCGACCGCCGGGTGGTCGCGCATGATACTGGCGTACTCGAACGTCGCGAAATGACCGCCCGCCGTGATGTGGGCGGCGAGGCCGGCCGCGCGCAGCCGGTCGGCGAGGTGCAGCGATTCGCGGGCGTACGACTGAAAGGGCAGGGAAAGGCCGACGAGCAGCGGGTCGAGCGTCACGACCTGCGCGACGACGCCATCCGTCTGCGCGGCATCGTGGAACGGCACCAGGACGGTCGCGAAGCCATCCTCCGCCAGTGCGGCGGCGAGGTAGCGGAGTGAGAGGTTCTCCTCGATCTCCGCGCCGATCAGTGCCACGGGCCGGATCATCCCCGTCTCCCGGTGTGCGCGTCGCTTCAAGGTGGGCCGCGGCGCGGACCGGACGCAAGCGGTCGGTCGGTAAGGGAGCGGGTCGCATCAGATCCGTGTCCGGGCGTGGTACGAACGGTCCCGCTCCTGCACAGCCGGGCGCGGGCAGGACGGCGCGTCGCACGATGCCAGGCCGTTGTCCGGCAAGGACTTGACCCGCAGGCCCCGGGCATGCGAAGCGGGCCCGTCGCTTGCACACGATGGGATCCCTGCAACGGCGGGCGCGGACCACGGTATGGTCGCATCCGCTGTCCCGCGTCCGGGAGCCGACATGAAGCGTCAACGTCCAGCCTTCCATGACCGCGTCCTTCGTTTGCCCGCGACATTCGCGACGGACCTCCGATTGGGCGCGCGCTCGCTCGCACGCTCGCCGGGCTTCGCCGCGCTGTCGATCGCCGTGCTGGGGGGCGGCATCGCCGTGGCCACGCTCGCGTTCGCGCTGATCCACGCGGTCCTGCTCGAGCCGCTGCCCTACGACCGGCCGGATGAGGTCAACCATTCTCGCGCTGGTGATCGGGGGCGCGGACGGCGCCAGGTTCGAGCAGACGGCGGTCCCGAATGCCGTGTTCGACGCGTGGAGCGCGGAGGCCGCGCCCGTGGCCCGCGTCGCCGCGAGCGACGAGGCCCGCTGGGCGACGACGATGTACCTGTCCGGAGGCGTGTCGCCCGAGAGGATCCGTGGCGCGTTCGTCTCGCCGGACTGGTTCGGCGTGCTCGGCGCCCGCGCCGGACTCGGTCGTGTGTTCGGCCCCGCCGACGCCGGCCAGCGGGTAGCGGTGGTCTCGCACGACCTCTGGGCGCGCTCGTTCGGCGCGGACCCGTCGGCGATCGGGCGGGAGCTCTCGGTCAACGGCGCGACGTACACGGTGATCGGCGTGATGTCCGGCGCGTTCGTCCCGCCACCGCCGGTCTGGCGGGTCGAGTCCGCGGAGGCGATCGAGCTGTGGGCCCCGATCCCGCCGGGCGGAACGCCGCCGGTCCAGTCGGCGGACCACGACCGTGTGATCGCCCGCGTGCCGGCGGGAGTCTCCCGCGAGACAGCCGAATCGACCCTGCTCCGCGTCGCTCGCGCGGTCTGGCCCTGGCCGTCCTCGCTCGAAGGCGTGCGCCTCACACCGATGCGCGACGAGGTGGCCGGGTCCGCCCGCACCGCGCTCACGATCCTCGCGAGCGTCGTCGCGCTGCTGCTGCTCCTGACGTGCGCCAACGTGGCGGGCATCCAGCTCGCCCGCTTCAGTGGCCGTGCCCATGAGGCCGCCGTCCGCATCGCGCTGGGCGCCGGCCGCGTCCGCGTATTCGTGCACTACCTCGCCGAAGGGCTCCTGCTGGCCGGGCCCGGTTGTGCGCTCGGCCTCCTCGCCGCGGCGTGGGGCCGCGAGATCCTGGGCGCGCTCGCACCGCCATCGTTCCCCCGACTCGACGACGTGGGCATGGGCGGCGCCGTGGTCGGCTTCACGGTCGCGGCGGCGTTGCTGGCCGCGCTCGCGGCCACCGTCGTGCCGGCGGCGAGCGTCGCGGGCACGGGCCGGATCGTCACGCAGCGCGCGCCGGTGTCGATGCGCGAGCAGCGACGGGCCCGCGACAGTCTCGTCATCGCACAGGTCGTGATCGCCGTGGCGCTGCTTGCCGGGACCGGGCTGCTGGTGCGCAGCATGCTCCGCCTGCGCGCCATCGATCCGGGCATCGGGCGCCTCGATGTGACGGTGATCGACCTGCACCGCCGGGTCGACGCGGCAGGCGTGCCGTTGCGGGGTGACGGCTTCTTCGACGAGGTCCTGCGACGCGTGCGCGCGCTGCCCGGCGTCGGGTCGGCGTCATACGCGTCCTCCGTGCCGTTTCGCCCGCGTGACTACTACGGCCAGGGCTGGCGGCGCCGCGTCGTGGACACCGGCTACTTCTCGATGCTCGGCATCCCGCTCGTGGCGGGCCGCGCCTTCGACGCGCGCGACGGCGCCGGCGGACAGCCCGTCGCCATCATCAGCCGTTCACTGGCCGCGCGCGCGTTTCCCGACCGCGACCCGATCGGCGCCATCTTCGACGACGACTACACCGTCGTTGGCGTCGTCGCCGACGTGCGCCACGCGACACTCGATGCTGCGCCGGAGCCCGCGCTCTACGTGCCGCTCGCGCAGCGGGACGAGAGCCGGCTCTCGCTGCTGGTCCGTGCCGCGCTCCCGACCGACGCGCTCGCGGCAGCCGTTCGCGGCATTGTCACCCGAATCGATGCCGACCAGCCCATCGGCTCGGTGACGACGCTTCGTCGCCTGCTCGACGAGTCCGATGCGGTCAGCCGCCGCCGCTTCGAGCTGCGCGTCCTGCTCGGCGTGGGCGCCTTCGCGTTGCTCCTCGCCGCACTCGGCGTGTACGGTGTCGTCGCCCAGGCCGTGGTCCGGCGCACGCCCGAGATCGGCGTCCGCGTCACGCTCGGCGCGACCCGTCGCGACGTCGTACGGCTCGTGCTGGGCGGCGTCGGGCGGCTGGTCGCGGTCGGAATCGGCGGCGGTGTACTCGGCGCGATGGCGCTCGCCAGGGTGCTCCGGAGCGCGCTCTTCGAGATCGCGCCGGCGGATCCGCTGTCTCTTCTTGCGG
The DNA here is from genome assembly GCA_963786235.1 of uncultured Gemmatimonadales bacterium. Lineage (GTDB taxonomy): Bacteria > Gemmatimonadota > Gemmatimonadetes > Longimicrobiales > RSA9 > CAWAYJ01. The sequence continues at coordinate 408,804 of CAWAYJ010000035.1, read as the reverse complement.
CCCCCGCCCTGCTCGCGGCGGTGGCGCTGCTTGCGGCGGCGCTGCCCGCGCGCAGGGCCGCGACGATCGATCCGGCGCGGGCGCTGCGCGAGGAATGATGGGACGCCGGTCTGCGCGCGGTTCGTCCCGCCCGGTTCAGCCGGCTGGACGCCGCATGACCACGGACACGTCCACGCGCGACGGGTAGCGCGCCGAGCGGTGGATGCGCTGCGTCGCCTTGACGAAGTCCGACGCCTTCGCCTCGAAGATGTTGGGCACGAACGTCTGCGGGTTCCGGTCGATGATCGGGAACCAAGTGCTCTGCACCTGCACCATGATCCGGTGGCCGCGGCGGAACGTGTAGTCCTGCGTGTGCAGGTCGATCGTGTACTCGAGCACCGAGTCCGGCGTGATGCGGGCGGGCCGCTCCCAGCTGGTGCGGTAGCGGCCGCGGAACACGTCGTTCGAGACCATCAGCTGGTAACCCGCCATCGACCAGTTGTCGGGCATCTGCTCGGGGAACACGTCGATCAGCTTGACCACCCAGTCGGCATCGGAGCCGGTGGTCGAGGCGAAGAGGTGCGCGGTCACGTCGCCGGCGATCGTGACATCCTCCGTCAGTACGTCGCTCTCCCACGACAGCACGTCCGCGCGGTCATCGACGAAGCGCTGGTCCTCGAGCAGCCAGGTGCGCCAGGTCGAGCCCGGGCCGTACGTCTCCTGCACCGGCCGGTGGCGGTAGGGCACGGGGTGCGCCGGGTCGCTTACGTAGCTGTCGAACGCGTCCTCGGCGTTCAGCGGCGCCGCGAAGGAGAGATGCTCCGCAGCACCGAAGAACAGGCTCCGCCGCTCGACGCCGCGCTTTGGCGGCCACGCCTCCCAGCGCCGCCACTCGTTGCTGCCCGCTTCGAACGTGGTCGCTTCCGGCAGGTCGAGCGTACCCTCGTCCTTCAGCCAGTACGCGAACCACGGCGCCTGGATGTTCGCACGGAAGTACTCCGACGGGTTGGTGCCGAAGTCGAGCGGGCCGAGCCGCGCGCCCGTGCCTCGTGACCAGCCGCCGTGGTTCCACGGCCCGACCACGAGGTAGTTGCAGGTTCGCGGTGTCGAACTGCTCGAGCCGCTCGTAGATGCGGACCGGGCCGTAAAAGTCTTCCTGGTCCCACCAGCCGGCGACGTTGAGCGATGGCACCTTCACCGCCGTGATGTACGGGATCATGGTCTGGCGCTGCCAGAACTCGTCGTAGTCCGGGTGCGCGACGTAGTCGTTCCAGGTGGGAATGCGGCCGTGCAGGTACTTCGCGTTCGCGTTCGCGAGCGGGCCGAGCGACAGGTACCAGTCGTAGGTGTCGTAGCGGTCGAACGCGAACTGCTGCGTTTCCTTGCCCGACTCCATCATGGCCGCGTACTCGAAGCCGTAGGAGAGGCGGAACGCGCCGTTGTGGTGGAAGTCGTCGCCCAGCCACATGTCGGCGGGCGAGGCCTGCGGCGAGATCGCCTTGAGCGCCGGGTGCGGCTGCAGCGCCGCCATGATCGTGGTCCAGCCGTCGTAGGAGACGCCCAGCATACCGACGCGACCGTTGTTGCCCGGCACGTTGTGCAGCAGCCACTCGATGGTGTCGTACGTGTCCGTGCCCTCGTCGAGGCAGGACTGCTGCCGAGCGCGGACGCCGGCTCTCGCGTCGGGCCCGCGCGCGGCGCCATCCGGATCGGTCGAGGTGCGCGCCTCGGGACACGCCGGCCGCTGCATCACGAACGTGCCTTCCGAGCCGTACTTCCCGCGGATGTCCTGGAAGACGAAGATGTAGCCGTCTTCCGCCATGTCGCTCATGTAGCCGTTCAGGTTGCCGGCCGCGCCTTCGACGCCGTAGGGCGTGCGCTTCATGATGAAGGGCAGCGGGCCGGTCGCGTCCTTCGGCGTGAAGATCTTCGTGTGCAGTCGGACGCCGTCGCGCGCCGGGATCATGACGTCGCGGACGTCGTACCGGCTCGCCATGTCCTGGGCGCGTGCGCCCGCCGTGATGCCGGCGAACCCTGTTATTCCGATCACGGCGACGCCTGTGGCCGCCCAACGCCGGACAACCGCGGCCGGGTTGCGGACGAGTCGTTGCGGTGTCGGTGCCTCGAGTACTTCGCGCATGTAGTCGCTCCGTCTGGATCATGGTGGGGGGGAGCAGCGCCACCGGAATATAGAGCAGCCACGGCCGCAGCCGCCATCCTCCGACTTGCTTGACAGAGACCAGGGCCGGGGCACACAATGGGAACCGACTCTTCGCTGCAAAGGATATCGCTTCTGCTGACTGGCAAGTCCCCGCCTCCGGGCGGGGCTGTGGCCCTATTCGCAGTACGCGTCCACACGATTTCAATCCGTTGCCGGTTCCTGCTGGATGACGGCCTCGCGGCTCGCAATCGATCGCGCGGGTCGGCACCGCGCAGCGCCGCTCACGGCCGCAGTCCGGATGGTTGAACCCTCCGTAAAGGCCGTTCGATTGTGCTTTTACCCTTCGCAAGGAGAAGAGCATGCCTGACGCCTGTCGACGCCGAAGTGTCCTGTCCCTGGTCCGCGCCGGATCGCACGGACTCGCGCCCATCGCCTTCGCGCTCCTGGCCGCCGCCGGTCCTTTGGCGGGGCAGACGGTCGACGTCACGCCACCGATGCTCGCGGACCTGGACTTCAGCCCCACATCGGTCGACGTCTCATCGGGACCGCAGACCGTCACCGTCACGATGCACGTGACCGATGACCTGTCCGGCGTGGGCAGCATATACGTGTCGTTCTATGACGCGGCGACCAACCAGTACCAGCAGGCCTATGCCACCCGGACCGCGGGCAACACGCTGGACGGGACCTGGACTGCGGACATCGTCATCCCGCAGCTTGCCGCCGACGGCATCTGGACGCTCAACGGCGTGACACTGCAGGATTTCACGGGGAACTACAGCTTCGTTTCGGAAGCCGTGCTGACGAGCCGGGGTTTTCCGACCCAGCTCACGGTCACTTCGATCCCTGACACCCAGGCGCCGACCGTCGTCGGGATTTCAATGACCCCTCCGAGCGTCGACGCATCCGCCGCCGATCAGTTCATCACCCTCGAGCTCGACCTCGACGATGACGCGTCCGGCGTGGCCTTCTCGGACTGCAGCGGTGGAAACCAGATCGGATACTACTTCTTCCCGGTCACGATGCGGAGTCCGTCGGGCGCACAGAACCGTTTCCTGGCTGCGGCGCAATTCAGCCTCACGGCCGGCACGGCGCTGAGCGGCACGTGGGAGGCGACTCTGCCAATGCCGCGATACAGCGAGTCCGGAACGTGGACGATCCAGTCGCTGCAGGTCCGCGACTGTGCCGGCAACTTCGGCTACCTGAACACGAGCCAGCTCCAGGCGATGGGTCTGCAGACGGATCTCCATGTGACCTCGAGTCCGGCCGATGTGCAGGTCCCCGATCTGGTCGGACTGAGCTTCCAGCCGATCGCGATCAACACGTCGACCAGCAACCAGTTCGTCACCGTGATGCTCCACGTCACCGATGACCTCGCGGGTGCCGCGTTCACGTACACCACACCCGTGCTCACCTTCTTCGAAGGGGGAGTCAACTTCACGAGCCCCTCGGGCAACCAGTCACGGAGCGCGTTCGGCGGTGCTTTCACGCTCGTTTCGGGCACCGCCCTGGATGGGGTGTGGCAGGGCCAGATCTACTTTCCGCAATTCTCCGAGGACGGGACCTGGGCGATCTCCCAGTTGAGCATCAAGGATGCGGTGAGGAACATCCGGACTTACGATGCGGCGGGGTTGCAGGCGCTCGGGTTCCCGACCGCCCTCGAGGTCATCAGACCGTCGCTCATTTCGGATGGAACCGTGGACGCCGGGGGTGGCACGGTCCTCGATGACACGTTCGGACCGCGCGCCGCGGTGATCGTGCCGGCGGGCGTCCTCACCGTCCCGACGGATGTCGCGATCGACGTGCTGCCCAACCCGCTGGGTATACCGAATCCGACGGGATTCCAGGGTCCGGGGACCCTGTTCGTGAACATCGACTTCTCGCCGACGCCCGCGTTCCCCCTCCCGGCACCGGGTCTGACGATCGTGCTGCCGCTGCCGGATCCGCTTCCCGCCGGCACCGCGTTGAACCTCTACAAGGTCGATCCGGCGACCGGCAACCTGGTTCCCGAGCAGGATGTCTTCGGCATGGGCGCGGTCGGCTACGTCGCGGCAGACGGGCTCAGCGCCACGTTCACCGGTGTCGCGAGCCTGTCTACGATCGTAGGCCTGATTCCGGACGCGATCGCGGTCGCCATCGACATCAAGCCCGGTTCGCCGGACAACCCCATCAATCTCGGGGCGAAGGGATCGCTGCCCGTCGCCATCCTCGGCAGCTCGACCTTCGATGCCGCGACCGTGGATCCGGAAACGGTCGCGCTGGCCGGCGCCGTCGTCGCGCGACGCGGCAAAGGCATGCCGCAGGCGGCGCTCGAGGATGTCAACGGTGATGGCTGGCTCGATATGGTCCTGCACTTCGACATCCGGGATCTCCAGTTGCTGTCGAACGATGTGGAGGCCGATCTGACCGGGCTCACGCAGGCCGGCATCCAGATCATCGGGCACGATGCGATACGCATCGTGAGATGAGCGACAGGGTCGCGCCCGGGCCTCCCGCCAGCGAGCCCGGGCGTGGCCCGACCCGCGTCGGCAATCCTCGTTCCCGGCTCTCCCCCGGTGCACGCTCCGGCTGTACCTTGCCAGCACCCCGATTCCGAGGAGAGCGCATGTTCCAGAGAGCAAGAACGAGGTACGCCAGTTCGATCCCGGGCCTGCGTGCCGTTCTGGTCACGGTCCTTTCCACCGCTGTCCTCGCCCCGGCGCTCGCCGCTCAGCAGGTCGACCTCCGCGCCCTCGACACCTGGATCGCGAAGGCGCAGCACGACTGGCCCGTGCCCGGCATCTCCGTCGCCATTGTCAAGGACGGCCGGATCGTCCTCGAGAAGGGCTATGGCGTGCGCGACGTCCGCGGCACCGATCCCGTGGACGAGAACACACTCTACGCGATCGCCTCCAACTCGAAGGCATTCACCGTCGCCGCGCTCGCGAAGCAGGTGGACGAGGGCAAGCTCTCCTGGGACGACCGCGTCGTCGATCACCTGCCCTGGTTCCGGCTCTACGACGACTACGTCACGCAGGACATGCGCATCCGCGACCTGCTCTCCCACCGCAGCGGGCTCGGCACCTACTCCGGCGACCTGCTCTGGTACGGCACGCCCTACAGCGCCGAGGAGGTCGTGCGCCGCGCGCGCTATCTGCCGCAGGCATACCCGTTCCGCGCCGGCTACGGCTACTCGAATCTCATGTTCATCGCCGCGGGCGAGGTGCTGCGCGAGGTGACCGGCCAGGACTGGCACGCGTACATCGAGGCGAACATCCTCGGCCCGCTCGGCATGGCCCGCTCCGTCACGTCCACGACCGAGCTCGCACAGCGCGACAACGTGGCGACGCCGCACAAGAACGAGCGCGGCCAGGTCCTGCCCATCGAGTGGTACAACTGGGACGCGATGGGCGCGGCCGGCGGCATCATCTCGTCCGTCCACGACATGTCGCAGTGGCTGATCACCCAGCTCGGCGGCGGCGCGAAAGGCGATGTCCGCCTCTTCAGCGAGGCCCGCCAGCGCGAGATGTGGACCGTGCTGAACCCGTTCGCCGTGTCGCCGTCCTACCAGCAGCGGTACCCGACGACGCACTTCCGCGGATATGGCATGGGCTGGAGCCTCGCCGACTACCGCGGCCGCAAGGTCATGAGCCACGGCGGCGGCTACGACGGCATGTACTCCCAGGTCGCGCTCGTGCCCGAGGCGGGACTCGGCATCGTCGTCCTCACCAACGCGATGACCGGGATCGCGCCCGCCATCGTCTACCGCGTCCTCGATGCGTACCTCGGCGGCGAGCCCCGCGACTGGAGCGCCGAAGGCCTGAAAACGTGGAAGGCCGACCGCACCGCCTTCGAGGCGCGCCAGGACTCCGCCGAGAACCACCGCGTGCCCGGCACCACGCCCTCACTTCCCCTCGACCGATACACCGGCACGTACGGCGGCCCGATGTACGGCGACGGCACCGTTTCCATGGAGGACGGACACCTCGTGCTCCGGTTGCTGCCCAACCCAGACCTCGTGGCCGACCTCGAGCACCTGCACTACGACACCTTCGTCATCCACTGGCGCAAGGACCTCGCCTGGTTCGGCAAGGGAACGGCGAACTTCGTCCTCGACCGCGACGGGAACGTCGAGCAGATGCGGATCTACGTGCCGAATGACGATCTGTGGTTCCAGGAGCTGGAGATGCTGAAGAAGCGGTAAGGCGGGCGACCAACGGCGGGCGACGGACGGCGGGCGACGAACGGCGGGGCGTACGGCGGGGGGGCGGGTAGTCGGGGACGCCGCGGCCGAGGTATATGTCGCGGCGAACGACCGTGACGCCGCCGGGGCCGGGCTCGGGCTTCACGAGGCCGCTGCCACCGCGACCTTCGACGGACTCGGCACGGCTTTCGGGCGTCAACAGTGGGTCATCCGTGAAGCGGATCGACGCGATGTAATACGTGCAGCAGCCGGGCTCGATCACGTGCATGTGAACGTGCGCGGCGTCGTCACGACCCGGGTACGGTCCCGGGCGGATCGTTTCGAAACGGTACCGACCCAGGCTGTCCGTCGTCGCCCACCCGCGCAGCCGGCCGTGACGGTACGCGGCCTTCCCGCGAAACCGCTCGTCCGGCGGGTAGATCCCCCGGGCGTCCGTGTGGTAGGCGTACACGATCACGCCGCGAGCCGGCCGACCCGCCGCGTCGTACACCGTTCCCTCGATCCGTAAGGCCTCGCCCGGCTCACCCGGCGGCGCGATCCGCGACACCGACCCCGGATTCGCCGGTAGCCCCTCGAACACCGCTTCGCATCCCTCGCACGGAAGACCGATGATCGGTACCCGCGCAACCGCCTGAGGCACGCCCGCCGGCGGCAGGCAACCAGCGGCCACCCACCACCCCCACAGGCCCACCAGCTTCGTCATCCTTCGCATTTCTCCGGCCTCCTTCCACGCCATCCGACCTCGTGACGCCCTCCATCTCTTGACTTCGACAGGAGCCGGCGTCATCCTTTCTCTAGATGTCTAGAGGAAAAGGGCACGGGAGGCAAGACGTGGGGTCGCAACCATCGGATGCGGTGCGCGGGTCGCTGGACCTGCTGGTGTTGAAGACGCTCTCGCTGGCGCCGATGCACGGGTGGGGGATCGGGCAGCGGATCCAGCAGATTTCGGAGGGGGAGCTGACGGTGAACCAGGGTTCGCTGTACCCGGCGCTGCAGCGTCTGGAGCAGCAGGGGCGGATCCGGAGCCGGTGGCGGGTGACGGAGAACAACCGTCAGGCACGCTACTACGAGATCACGGCATCGGGCCGTCGGGCTCTTGCGAAGGAAGTCGAGGGCTGGCGCCGGTTCGCGGCGGTGATGGAAACGGTTCTCGCGGCGCAATGATGGTCTGGGTCCCGGGTTGGGGAGCGGAGCGCGGGAGGCGGAGCGCGTGAGCTGGATCGAGGGATTCCGGACGCGGCTGCGCCAGCTCGTGCATCGAGGCGAGGCGGAAGCGCGGGTACGGCAGGAGTTCCGCTTCCACCTGGAGATGGAGATCGAGAAGAACCGGCGTTCGGGGATGGGCGCGGTGGAAGCGCGGCGCGCGGCGGTGCTCGCGTTCGGGAGCGAGGAGAGTCACCGCGAAACGATGCGTGAGGGCTGGCGCGCGCCCGTGCTCGAGGAACTGGTGCAGGAGCTTCGGCATGCAGCCCGCTCGCTGCGCAGGACGCCCGGATTCACGTTGGCGGCCGTGCTGATGCTGGCGCTCGGCGTGGGTGTGAACGCGTCGGTGTTCGGACTGGTGAGCGCGCTGTTCCTGCGTCCGCTTCCGTTCGGGAATCCGGACCGTCTGACGGCAGTGTTCCAGACGTACGTCGAGGCGGGTGGGTCTCCGGTCGAGACGCGGTGGTCGTACCCGGAGTACCGGGCGCTGGGGCCGGATCTGTCGACGCTGAAGCTGGCGGCGTACAACGCGGCGGACGCGAATCTGTCGGGCGCGGTGATGCCGGAGCGGGTACGTGGAGAGGTCGTGACGGCGTCGTACTTCAGGGTGCTGCGGATCGATCCGGCCGCCGGCCGTTTCTTCCTTCCGGCGGAGGACTCGTTGCCCGGCGCCGCGCCGGTCGTGGTATTGAGCCACGCGCTCTGGCAGCGGGATTTCGCGAGTGGTCGCTCGATCCTGGGTAGCCGGGTGTCGCTGAACGGCGTGATGCTGACCGTGGTGGGCGTGGCTCCGGCGGGCTTCACGGGACTGACGGGGGATGCGGGCTGGTGGATCCCGCAGGCGATGGCACCGTCGGTGACGTTTCCGGAGCAGCTGGAGTCGTCGCAGCGTTTCCTGAGCGTGGTCGGTCGGCTTTCGAACGGAGCGACGCTGGCGCGAGCGCGATCGGAAGTCGCCAGCCGCGAGGCCGCGCTCGAGGCGGTGCGCCGTGACGCGGCTGCGGAAGAACCCGGCGAGTGGGCGGCATCGCTGATCCCGCTCGCGCTGGCGCGGCGGGCCCCGGCCACGGTGCGCGCCCGGCTGGTACTCGCGGGCGCCGTGTTCTTCGTGTTGCTGATCGCTTGCGTGAACCTGTCCGGTCTCGTGCTCGCGCGGTCGTCGGGCCGGGCACGGGAGCGGGCGGTGCGGGCGGCGCTCGGCGCGGGGCGCGCGCGGCTCGTCCGGCACGGGCTCATGGAAACGGTGCTGCTCGGGCTTATGGCCGCCGTGGTGAGCCTGGCGATCGCGGTCCCGTGCGTACGGCTGCTGCGGGTTGTCGCGCCGGCCGTTCTCGGTCGGCCCGGGTCTCGCTCCGGCTGGGATATCGAATCGTTCGCCGCACCCGTCGTGGACTGGCGAGTCGTCGCGTTCGGCGCCGTGCTCGCGCTTGGCGCCGCCGTCCTGTCGGGACTGGTGCCCGCGTTGCGCGGGGCGCGCGACCCGGAGGGTGGGCTCCGCAGCGGAGCGCGTGGCAGCACAGTGGGAGTCGGCACGCTACGCCGTCCGACGTTTCTGGCCGCAGTCGCAGTGCTACAGGTGACAGCGGCGCTGGTCCTCCTCGCCGGCGCCGGCCACCTGCTCGAGGCGTACCGTCAACTGCGCAGCGTTGATCCGGGTTTCGACGCCGCCGGCCTCCTGACGTTCCGTCTCTCCGCGCCGTACCGGGAGTACGAGGGTCCTGCGGCCGCGTCATTGATCGAGCGGGTGCTCGAGCGCGTGGAGACGGTGCCCGGCGTCGTGTCGGCAAGCGTGAGTCTGTGTCCGCCCCTGCGCCGCTGCTCGTGGACGTCGCTGTTCATTCCGGGGCGCACCGAGAACGGCGATCCGCCGACTGTCGGGCGGTACTACGTGGGGCCCGACCATTTCCGGACGTTGCGTGTGCCGCTATTGCGTGGCCGCTCACTCACCGCGCAGGATCGCGCCGGCCGCCCGCGCGTTGCCGTGATCAACGAGACGGCGGCGCGCCGGTTCTGGCCGGGCCAAGACCCGATCGGCGAGCACGTGTGGTTCGGAAGCGGTGGTGGCTTCGCGGATCCGGACTCCGCCACGGAGATCGTCGGTATCGTGGGCGACGTCCTCTACGGGCGTCCGGGCGACCCGATCGAACCGGACTTCTACACGTCATACCTGCAGTTCACGTGGCCGGAGACGACGGTGCTCGTCCGGACGTCGGCCGACGGCACGGCGCTGGCGCCGTCGCTTGCCCGCGCGGTCGCCGCGGTCGATCCCGACCTGCCGATCTTCGAGGTCCGGACCATGGCGGAGCGGAGCGACGCGTCACTGGCGGGCGAACGCTTCGCGACATGGACGGTCGGAGCGTTCGCCGGTCTCGGACTCGTGCTCGCCGCGCTCGGCGTCTATGGCGTGATGGCGTACACGGTCGCGCAGCGACGACGCGAGATCGGGATCCGGATGGCGCTCGGCGCCGCCCCGGGCGCCGTGCTCAGGCTCGTGATCGGAAACGGTCTCGCGCTGGCGACCGCCGGGTCGCTGGCCGGCGTGCTGGTGGCGCTCGCGCTCACCCGCGTGCTTTCGGCCCTCGTCGCCGGCAGCGGTGCGCCCCGTCCATTGGTCCTTGCGATCGCCGTGCCGCTGCTGCTCTTCGTGACACTGCTGACCTGCTACCTGCCGGCTCGCGGCGCCGCCCGCATCGACCCGACCGAGACGATTTCGGCCGACTGAAGTGCGGCGGGCCTCAATCGCCGTTGCGAGCCGCCTGCGCGAGCCGCCTGCGCGAGGCGGCGCGTGAACCGCTCGAGGTCGGCGCGCATGGCGAGGAAGCGGTCGGACCTGGCGGCGTGCGGCTCGTCGAGGTACAGCCTGCGGTTGATCTCGATCTGGATACTGTGCACGCCCGCTGCGGGGTCGCCGAGATTGCGGACAATGCGGCCGCCGGCGTCAGGCTCGTTCATCGCCACGGTGAAGGCGAGCTCGCGGAGCAGTCCCGCGGCAGCGTCCGTGAATGCGGGGTCGGCGCTCGTGCCGTTCAGGTCGCCCACCACGAAGTCGGGCCGGACGCATCCGGCCCGTCGGGCGTCATCGCGTTCCCGATCGACTTCATCGAGTGCCAGTTCACGTGCCAGATCCGGCCGTGCCCGGCGAGCAGCCCGTCGGCGAGCCGACGCAGCGCCTCGTGCCCACGATCGGCTGTGCGATCAGCGCCGCGCTACCGCTCGCCCGTGAGAACTTCGGGGTCCGCGCCCGCCTGCCCGGCGTGCCCCGACTCCACCTGCTCGCCGCCGCCCCCGCTCCCATCGCTACGCCCTGCGCCAGGCGTACCGACGATGCTCGCGTGGGCCGCTGCCACGAACCCGGCGAGCACGAGCGTGGTGCACGCGAGAACGACGAAGCCGAGCGCGGTGTCGCGCCGGCCGCGCGTCCGCCTACGGGGCGGGCGGCGAAGCGCGACGCCGCGGGTCGAGGCGCAGACCCAGGCCCAATGGAGCGCGAGGTGCACGACCAGGAGCAGGATCACCGCCGAGGCCAGCCAGAAGTGGATACCCCCCCACGCGTGGCGGCCGAGCCCCCAGACGGACAGGCTGCCACTCCCGGGCGGCAGCACGAACTTCATGAGCAGACCCGTCGCCGCGATGGCGAGCATCACCACGAGAGAGAGCGCATCGAGAACGTAGTTGGCCGTGCCTTTTCGCATCTCCACCGTCCAACGGAAACGTGTCACGGGTCAGAACCAGCGGTCAGCCAGGCGTAGCGAACCGCAAAAGGCGATGTGACCCGACGGAATGGACGCCAGGAGCGGACCGCCGGTTGGTCGGGAGAATACCGCATTGAGGGAGGGCGATTCCTGACACGCGCCGGCCAACCTTCGCGAGTCGGGACGTTTCGCCACAAAAGAACGCCGCGGCGGCCCGGTGCCGCCGCGGCGTCATCTATGACAACTCCCGCTACCGCGCGGCGGTACGGGCCGTGGGAACCGGCGATGCCGGCAGAACCGGCTCATTGATGTACTCGACATCGACCGGTCCCGTGAGTGTGCGCAGCCAGGTCAGGATCGAGGCGATCTGCGCCTCGTCGAGCTCGCGTCCGGTCTGGTGCCACGCCATCAGGCGGATCGCGTCCGATAGCCGCTGCACCGAGCCGTCGTGGAAGTACGGCCACGTCTCCTCGATGTTGCGGAGCGACGGCACTTTGAAGACCATGCGGTCGGCCGGGTCCTCCGTCACCGTGAAGCGGCCCTGGTCCTTCGTCGTGAACCACGGGTTCACCACCCCCGCCTTCTGGTAGAGCGAGCCGCCCACGTACGCCCCGTTGTGGCACTGCACGCAGCCGGCGTCGTTGAACGCCGTGAAACCGGCCTTTTCATCATCCGTCAGCGCCGCGTGGTCGCCCGCCAGGAAGGCGTCCCAGCGGGATGGTGTCATGAGGCCGCGCTCGAACGCCGCGATCGCCATCCCGAAGTTCTCGAACGTGAGAGGCTCCGCCTCGCCCGGGAACGCCGCCGCGAAGGCATCGACATAGCCCGGAATCGTGCGGATCACGCCGAGCACCGCGTTCCCGTCCGCCATCCCCATCTCGATCGGGTTCAACACCGGACCGAGCGCCTGCGCCTCGACGTCGGGCGCCCGCCCGTCCCAGAACTGCGCGATGTGCCCCGCCGCATTGAACACCGTCGGCTCGTTCCGCCCACCCTGCAGCGCGTCATGGCCGACCCCCGTCCGGCGGTGGCTCGTGCCGTAGTCGTGCAGCGGATGGCAGACGTAGCAGGACACATCGCCGCTCGCCGACATCCGTGTGTCGTAGTACAGCATCCGGCCCAGTGCCACCTTCTCCGGCGTGATTGGATTGGCCTCGGAAACCACGATGTCGGGAATTGGCTCGAAAAGAGTGAGGCTTCGGGCGTCCACGCCCGGATCGGCCTGCGCGGCCCGGTTCTGTTCGCCGGTGCTGCATGCGGCGAGCACAACGACCGCGGCCACGGCCATCGGTGACGGTTTCATGCGCTACTCCTCGTTGCCGGTACTGTGATCGCCGCGCATCTTGACTCGGGGGAGGAACGCCAGGTATCCCGCATCCGTCCCGTGTCGCGGGCGCCTCACTCCAGAGAGGGCCGTATCCCACAAATGCAGGAGACCCGTGCCATGAACGAGGACGTCGGCGGCGCGAGGATGCGGCATCTGCTCGCCGGGATCCTGCTGTTGCTGGCCGTCGGTGCGATCGTCAGCCTGATCCTGGACGGTCCCGAGGCGTGGCTCACTCCGCACTTCGCGTTCGATATCTTGATGGATGCGGCGGCGTTGGCCGCAGTGACGTACGTGTGGTGGGGCTGGCGGCGCTCGGCCCGGGAGGCGGAGCGGTTGCGGGTGTCCCTCGAGGAGCGGCGTGCGGAACGTGATGCGTGGCGTTCGAGCGCGCAGAGGGCGCTCGATGGGCTGGGCGAAGCGATCGACGGCCAGTTCGACGCCTGGGGCCTGACGCCGGCCGAGCGGGAAGTCGCGTTCCTGGTGCTCAAGGGGTACAGCCACAAGCGGATTGCGCGCGTCACCGGGCGGAGCGAGCACACCGTCCGGCAGCACGCGGGCGCCTCCTATCAGAAGGCCGGGCTCGGTGGCCGCGCGGAGCTCGCGGCCTTCTTCCTGGAGGACCTCATGCTGCCGGGCCGGACGCTGGACCCGGCCGGTCCGGAACGAGCGTTGCCCGTGGCGGGTCCGCCGCAGGCGCCGCCGCGCGGGGTACGGAGCCGTCCGGAGCGGGCATCCGGCTCGCCTCAGTGAATCCGGTCGTCCGGCACCCGAACGACGAGTAAGTCCTCACCCGTGCGTCGTGCGGCCGATCCGACCGGATCAGCGCGTTCCGGTTAGCGCCTCGCCGTAGCGGTACCGGACGAGCCAGGGCACGCCCAGTTCGTCCGTCTCCTGCACCCAGAAGCGGTCGGCCGAGACCCACCGGACCCGGAGGCCGCGGGGCAGGTCGAGGAGGCCGCGCGGCTCGGCGTTCGCGTCGAGCACCATGTACCGGTAGTCCGGGCCGCCATCATCTTCCCGGCGCAGCCAGAGCGTCCCGTCGTCGCCGACGAATCCGAAGTCGACCGGTATCTGGAATTCGGGCCAGTGCATCGCGTCGCGGATCGTCTGCTGGACGACGTTGATGTCGAGACCTTCGGGGGTGGGATCCGGACCCGTGGCCGGGTTGTACATGCCGCCCGGTATGCGTGCGCTTTCCCACGCCACGGTGTCGAGGACCGCCGACCCGTACCGAACCGGCGTGTAGCTGAACCGCCTTTCGAACATCGTGTCCCCCGATTCGGCCACACGCGTGACGACGAACGTGGCTGGCTCCGCCGACGTCGGAAACGGTCGCGAGAGGTAGTATCCGCCATCGTCCATCATGACCCGGAGCACGTCGTCGCGCGGCGCGGAGGGCACGTAGTAGCGCGTGCCCTTGAGTTCGACCCACTGCGAGACTCCCTCCGTCGGTGGCCGGGGATACCATCCCACCGTATCGACGGGCATCGCGTTCCCGTCGAAGAGGACACGCGGGACCATGACGGTGTCGTTCTCGCCGATCCCGGTCGGCGTCGGGTCGCGCCGGCCGGTAAACCAGAACATGTCGCTCGTGAAAAGGCCGTCCGGCCGCAGCGCACGCGGCAGCACGGTCCCGGAAAGGCGCGGATTCTGGAGGTTTACGGAAACACCGCGCAGCGGCGCCGTCGACAGCACGTTACCCGTCCGGTCAAAGAGCGTCAGCCGGCGGAGTCCGGAATCGGAGACCCAGAGCGTGTCGCCCGCGACCCCGAATCGATCGACCCTCCGGAATTCACCCGGCCCATCGCCCTCCCGCCCGAACGCGCGCACAAGGGCGCCCGTTGGGTCGTAGACCCGGATCTGCTGGTCCATCATCTCGAAAACGAAGAGCTGCCCATCCCGGTCCACGTCGACCCCGCCGATCCGCGAGAAGCCGCGGTCCGGATCCTCGGCGTCTCCGATGCGGAGATCCTCGACCGCAACCAGAGCGGACAGCGCATCGATGTCGCCACGCCCCCGCTCTCCACCCGCGGAACAGCCGAGCAGGACGGGCAGGAAGAGACACGAGAACAGCGTGCCGCAAGCGCGGCGCGTTGCCCGGGGACGGGGCTGGGAAATCATGACGCTCCACATACGGGCCTCCGGGCGTTCCCGCGCGTTCCGAATCCGGCGCAAGGCGCGGACCCGGGCCGCGCGGGAATCCAGGCCACCCGACCGTACGGCGAACATGGGCCCGGATCGGACGCGGCGAAAGGATCGGGCGCGGCGATGCTCAGCGGGTGCGCGGGGCAGGCCGGGCCTGCCGCCTCACCGTCTCCGGCACCTGCCGGAACACGATCCACGCGCCGACGATCGAGAGCACACCGCCCAGGACGAAGGGCAGCTCGAAGGAGACCGCGCCGAGCAGTCCCGCGAGGAGCGGCCCGACCGCGAGTCCGAGACCGAACCCGAGCGTGACCACGCTCATCTGACGCCCCTCGCCGCCCGCCGTGCTCAGGTCGGCCGCGAGCGCGAACGCGGGCGCCGCGATCGCCGCCGACGCCACACCCTGGAACACGCGGTACGCCGAGAGCTGGAACATCGAGCCGGCGAGCCCGAGCAGCACCGTCGCTGGCGCCATCAACAGGAGCCCACCGACGACGAGCGGCTTGCGGCCGACCCGGTCCGAGAGCCAGCCGAACGGGACCTGCAGAACGAGCCGGGTGATCATCAGCGCGCTGAACGCGACGCCGAATCCGAACGCGGTGCTGTTCAGCCGTTGGATGAACTCCGATTCCAGCGTCGCCATCATCGTAAACGCCGTCGCCATTACGAACGTGGCGGTCGCAACGCCGATAATCCCACGGGAGAGCAGCGCGCGGTCGAAGATCCGGAACCGCTCACCCTTGCCGCGCGCCACCTTCGACGGCACTTCCTTCACCCAGAGCAGGACGAGCAGCGCACCGAGCAACAGCAGGCCCGCCGCCACGTAGAAGCTCGGCTCGAACCCGGTCCGGTCATACAGGTAGCCGCCGATCAGCGGGCCGGCGCCCAGCCCGATCATGCGGCCGGTCGTGTAGATGCCCATCGAGCTGCCCCGGCTCTCGCGCCGCGTCGCCGTCGCCATGAGCGCCATCGACGTCGGCACCGTCATCGCGACGCCCGCGCCCTGCACGAACCGGATCACGAAGAGCGTGCCCAGATCACCCGCGAACGTGAAGGACAGCGTCGCCAGCGCCATGACCAGCAGCCCCGCCACGATCAGCGGCTTGCGTCGGGGCAGGCGGTCCGACCACGCGCCCATCAACGGCTGGATTCCGGCGTTCACGAACCCGTAGACCGAGATCAGCGCGCCGACCACGATCGGTTCCGGCAGCGACGACCCGCGCGCGAGCCGCGTCACGAACAGCGGCAGAAGCACGAACAGGATGCTGTTGCCCAGCGCATCCGCCAGCCGCGCCGTCGTGAGCGCCACGACGACCCGGTTCGCACCGATCACCTCCGCGAGGCCGCGCTTCCGCGGCGCCTTCCCCGCGTCGTCCTCCGCGCCGGCCCTCCCGTCCGCCGCGGCTCGATCCTCCACCGCAATCCGTGTTCGCACAGTTGCTTGGAACCGCGACGCGCCCGAGTGTTCCCGTCCCGCCGCCGCCCGCCTTCGAGCGTATCATTTCGTTCCACCCGCCCCCGCAACCGCGCCCGCAACCACCTCCGCCTCCGCCCCCGCCTCCCGCCCCACCGCCATCTCTTAACGCCAGCCCCCCTTCCGGTATCTATATTGTCGAATCGGCCGGCAGCGCCCGGCCCGCGAAGCGGACGAAAGAGGAGTGTGGGAGATGCGCAGTCTCGCGAAGGCTTCACTGGTTCTTGCCGCCGTGACGGCGGCCGCGTGCAGCGACAGCACGGCGCCGACCGCCGACGATCAGCTGCTCAACGCGGACGTCGCGGTCGCCGCCGCCGACGCCACGCTCGATGGCGTCCAGCTCATGGGCGATCCCAACATGCATCGCGGCGCGCCGCTCAATCGCGACCGGACCGTCACGTTCTACGACGCGAACGGCATCGTGCAAGAGACCTACGACCCGCTGCTCACCGCTTCGATGAACATCGTGGTCGATGCCTCCGGTGAGCGGTCCCGCGAGGTCTGGAGCGCCGCCGTCGAGCGACACCGCGAGCTGACCGTCACCGGCCTGCTCGGGGAGGAGACCACACGCACCTTCAACGGAAACGGCACCGAGCACATCACACGCAGTCGCATGTCCGATGAATTCGGCACACGGACTCACGACATTCAGGGCACGTTTACCTGGGACAACGTCGTCGTCCCGGTCCCCGGATCCGAAAGCCCGTGGCCGCTTTCCGGTTCCATCACGCGACACTGGGTCGTCACCATCACCAACGGACCCAACGGCGACGAGACCCGCGAACGTACCGTCATCGTCACCTTCAATGGCACGCAACTCGTCACCATCAGCGTGAACGGGGAGACCTCCGAGCTCGATCTCGGAACGAGGCCCGGAGCGTTCTTCGGCAACATGTTCACCCGGATGCGCACCCGGCAGGGAAGGGGCGGCTGACCGAACCAACGACCGGACGAAGGGGCGGCGCCAACACGGACCGCCCCTTCGTCGTTCCGGCGGCTTTCGAGAGGCGCGGTTCCCGGTGCCCGGCCGCCGTGATCAATGCGGTGGGTTCCTCTCCCACGAGCCGTACATCGGATTCGGCAGCACGATGAATCGCGTGCCGAAATCCGACAGCGCCGCGCCCGCGCCAGCTCCCGATTCCTGCGTGAGCCCCGGGAAGTCCTGGATGTTGTCCCCGACCCACAACACCACGTTCATCGCCGGCAACGATGCGTCCGCCGTCCCATCCTCGACCGAGCGGAACCGCGGGTTCTTGTCGCTCGGGCTCGATGACGGACGGCACAGGACCAGGTCCACCGGAACGCCCAGGCTGTCCAGGTTCGCCCGCGTGTCCCCGCACTCGTAATCCCAGCGGTTCGTCACCACCACCACCCGACCGCCCAGCTCATGAACCCCGCGGATAAATCCCGCCGCGCCCGGCAACGTGTCCGCCGCCTGCCGTCGCACCCACGCCGTCCAGCTCTCCTGCGTGTACCCGAGGCCCAGCTCCGCACGGCTCTTCTGGTAGTCCGAATTGTCCAGGATCGTCTCGTCCGCATCCAGGATCACACCCCACGGACTCCCGCCTCGCGACGCCGCGGCCGCACGCACCCGCTCCTCCGCCGTCCGGTACGCCTGCAGGAACGTCGCCCGATGCTCCGCCGACCTCCGCACCCAGCGAACCGACAACGGCAGTTCCCGCAAGCCCGACGCCGGAGACGGCAGCTCCACCTGACCCGCGCCCCCGCACGCCGTCACCACCAGCACCCACACCGGAACCCATCGCCTCATGTCCCGACAACTCCTTCTCCGAACGTGTCTCTCACTGGCTTCGCTCCCACTCCTCGCAATGGCCTCCGCACCCGCTCGCCAACGGGATCCGGGCCCCGCTTCCCGTGATCACCCATGCCATCAGCGGAGGCAGCGCCCCGTATCATTGCCGGATGCCGTCCAGCATCGCGCGCAACCGCTGCAAGGTGGTGTCGCGATCCGGGAGACCCGCGAGATCCTCCAGCTCGCCCGGGTCGTCTCTGAGATCGTAGAGCTCCTCGACGCCGTCCCCGTTGAGGATGTAGTGAAGCGAATCCGAGAACAGAGCGGCCATGTCGCCGCGGCCGATCGGAGCCCAGAACGGCATCTCCGTGATGGTCCAATGGTCGAGCTCGGCCAGGACCGGCGAGTGCGGCGCATCCTCGCTGGCTCGATCCCAGAGCGGAGCCAGTGTGTGTCCGGGAAGGAGCCCGCGCTCCGGAAGTCCGGCCAGGTCGAGGATGGTTGCTGGAAGATCGCGCAACGAAACGGTGGAGTTGACCCACGCACCGTCCGGGACTCGCGCCGGATACCGAATCACGAGAGGCACGTGCAGGACCGGCTCGTAGAGCGACTTTGCGTGATCGATTTCCCCGTGCTCACCCCACATCTCGCCGTGATCCCCGATCACGACGACGATCGTGTTGTCGAGTTGCCCGCGTACGGCGAGGGTATCGAGGATCGTCCCGATCTGATCATTGGTGAAGGACACCGCACCATTGTACAGGTTCAGCCACGGCTGGAGTTGAGCCGCGTCGTACTTCGTGTCAGGCGTGTCACGCCAGCCGGAGTTGTAGATCCAACCCCGCGGACGTGGGCCGAACTTCGACGCGAAAGGCGCCGGCGACAGGTACGGGGCATGCGCGTCGAAGTAGTTCAGGAAGGCGAAGAAGGGTCCGGCACGCGGCTCGTTCAACCAGTGCAGGAACTCGCTCGTCACGTCACCGCCTTCCTTTGCGTCGTCTCCGACCAGCCTCGTCACGGGCGGAACATGGTCGACGATGAACCGCGGGAGCCACGCGCTTCGCAGGAACGCACTCAAGGTGAGTCGATAGTCCTCATAACGAGCGAAGCCGCGGCTCAGGCCCGAGCCCCGCGTCGTGTAGACCAGGTTGCCCACGAATCCACCCGTTGCGTACCCATGGGCCGCGAGGACGCCGGCGAGAGTGGGGAAGTCGCCACCCAGCGGTCGCTCCCCGCCCGTGCGGGTCTCGAAGTGGTAGCGCCCCGTGAAGATGCCGACATGGGACGGGAGCGTCCACGGCGCAATCGAGTAGGCTCGCCTGAAGGTGACGCCCGAGGCCGCCATGTCTTCGAGTCGCGGGGTCGTGGGGCGTTCGTAGCCGTACAGGCTGAGGTTCGCGGCCCGGACGGTGTCCAGTATGATCAGCAGGATGTTCGGCAGCCCGGCCGCCGCTTCCGCCCGTCCCGCCAGAGCCCGCCGTTCGGCCACGGCGGGCAGGTTGAGCGCCGCAAAGATGCCAAGGGCAGCGAAAGAACCCGCGACATACGGGCGTGAATGGCGGATCAGCCGCTTGAGGCGATCCGCGTGAGCCAGGGCCAGTCGCGCCAGCAGCGACGCGAACCCGGCGCTGAGAATGACCTCCGCCACCGGAAAGAGCGCGATGCCGTCCGACTGCATCACGCCGTAGATCGCCAGGAAACCGAACAGCGCGGCCGCCTTCGCAACACCGACCCGGGTACCGCCCGCCCGGGCGACACCCAGCAGCAGGACGGCGACCGGAATCACGACGAGCGTCGTGGCGTACGGTGCCATCCACAGCAATTCCGAATGGAATCCGTCTGCCGGTCGATGCAACACCACGTGCCGGAGCCAGAGATACCCGGCCTCTGCGCAGCCAGCAACCAGGCCGGAACCAACACCGAACCAGAGCAGCGCTCCACCATCGAGATCCTCGGCGCCACCAACGGCCATGGCTAGCACCACGCGCCGCAGCCTCGCGTATCGAAAGGACAGGAAACCGATCAGCCCCAGGGCAAGCAGCACGACCGTTCCGCTGACGGACAGCCTCCACCAGTCCTCGAGGTAGAATTCCACGGGGTGAACATCCCGCCCCGCGAACACGGCGTTGACCACCCGCAGGCTCTCTCCAGCGTAGCCGGCCCGAATGAAATGAGGGCCGACCCACAGCACGACGACTGCCCACGCGAGCAGTACCGCGCCGCCCCGGACGACGTATTTTCGATGGGATTGCCGGTTCATCCGAGTACGGTGCTGTACCGGCCCACGCATGGGCGACGAGTTCGTTGCATGCCCGGACCTTGTGATGTGCGAATCTGGTGGCTCTATTCCATCGATGATACGAGGTGCGCCAGCTTGGCTTCAACGGTCTGATCAAGGCGGGTGGAGCACGGAGTCGGTGACAGACCACCCCCTTCCGGGTTTCCTGACCTGAATGTCGGCGATTCTCATTCTCGTATCCCGACACCTGCTCGGCGTGGGCTCGATCCTCGCCACTCAGATCCTGATCGCCCTCGCTCTCACCGGGGTCGGATTCATCGTCCTCCGCGCCGCGGGTCATCCGCCCAGCGACTCGAGGACCTGCCTTCTTGCGACGTGGCTCGGCTTCGCCGTGGTCCTCCAGTTCCTCTCAGTCTGGCACTTCTTCGCCCCCGTAACAAGCGCGCCCGGCCTCGCGGTTCTGACTATCGGAATCGGCGGCTTTCTCGCCTTTCGACCGCGCCTGGCAGACGTCCGGCCGAACGCCGGTCGCACTGTGCTCGTTGCTGCGGCGATCGTGTTCCTCGGCTTTGCCTGCTGGGAGGCCAACCTCGGCCTCGGACCGAACACCGCCTGGGACTCCGGCCTGTACCACATCCAGGCTGTCCAATGGGCACGGAGCTATCCGATCGTGCCGGGTCTGGCGAATCTCCACGGTCCGCTCGGGTTCAACAATCTCGCCTTCCTGTACTTCGCCGCACTCGATCACGGACCCTGGGCGGCCCGTGCGAATCACGTGGGCAACGGGTTGTTCACCCTGCTGCTGGCCGGCTACGCAATCGCCGGCGCAGTCCGCTGGACCTCGAAGGACAGGCGAGTATCCGATTTCTTCGACCTGTCGCTCATCGCGCCCGCCGTCATCCTCAGTCTCGGCGGCCGCGCTTCCGATTTCACCACGGATGCGGGTACGGCGGCTTTCGTCCTCGTCGCGTGCTCCGAGCTCGTTCGAATCCTGTTGAACGAGCCCGCAGACCCGCAGGGACGGGGCGCCTCCCCGACCCCGTGCTTCGTGCTCCTCGCCACCGCGGTGACCCTGAAATCGAGTGTCGCGGTCTTCGCCGTTCTCAGCGCATTGCTCCTGGTCGTCTTCGCCTGGCGACGAACCGGGAGCGGCACACTCCCCTGGAGAAGCATCGGCCTCGGCGTCGCTTTCGCCAGCCTCATTGGATTGGTCTGGATGACCGGCAACGTGATCCTGACCGGGTATCCCCTCTTTCCGCTCGGTCACTTCGCATTCCCCGTCGATTGGCGCGTGCCTCTCGAGCACGTGCGCGCAGAATACGCCAACGCCGCCTTCACGGAACGGGAGTTCAGCTGGACGGTCGGCCCGGCGTGGTGGTCCAGTCTGATTCGAGGCCAGCCCGCGCTCATCGCCCTTCCCGCCGTGCTCGCCGTCCTCGGACTCGCCGCGGGGTGGCGGAGCTGGCTCCACCCGCGCATCACCTTCTCGCACCGGGGATCCGCTGCCGCGATCCTCCTGGTGCTGGCCCTCTCTACCCTCTTCTGGTTCCTGAGCATACCGTCGCCGAGGTACGCCACCGGCATTCTCTGGGGATCAGCCGGCGTCTCGTGGACCGCCGCGGCATGGTCCTTTCAGGACTCCGCAAGAACAGCACGACGCCTGATGTCGGCCTTTGCATTCCTCGCCCTCGGCCCCATCCTGCTCGAGCCCATGGCGCGGAATCCGGGGGACCCGGTCCGGGCTTTCCTGCGCACGTTCATGGAAAGACCGGGACCGGACGGCTTCTTCCAGCCGAACCCCTCCGTCCCTCGGCTGCAACCGTTCACCACCGCGTCCGGATTGCGACTCAATCATTCCGCCGGTCATTGCTGGGATGCACCTTTGCCCTGCACCCCGAATCCCGCGCCCAATCTCCGCCTCCGCGTGCAAGGAAGGCTCGATCGCGGATTTCGAGTTGACGGAGAATGGGATATGATCGATTTCCCGTATCCATGGCGGAAAGACTGGCTCCCGGAATGGCGCGCCCGTCAGCGATAAGCCCCCCGTCCTCCCCCTCCGCCTCCGCCCCCGCCCCCTTGCCCTTCCCGATATATCGCGACATATTCCGTTGTGTCGGAAACGGGCGGGGCGACGACGTGGGACGAGAAGAGGAGGGCAGGCGAATGCGTACGGGGGGCAGGAACCAGGGATTCGGAGCCTGGGCTGCGTTCTGCGGGCCGGGCTTCCGGTTCGGCGGGAGCCGCTCTCGGGGCCGGGTGTTCGACCGGGGCGATCTGCGCTACATGGTGCTGGCGCTGCTGGAAGAGCGGCCGATGCATGGATACGAGGTAATGCAGGCGCTGGGGAAGGAAGCGGGGGGTTGGTACACGCCGAGTCCGGGGTCGGTGTACCCGGTGCTGCAGCTGTTGCAGGACCAGGAATACGTGACGTCGGAAGAACGTGACGGGAAGCGGATCTACAGTATTACGGAGTCGGGTCGGGCGTTTCTGGAGGAGAACCGGGATCGAGTGGAGGACGTGATCGACCGGGTGTCGTCGTTCGCGGGCCGGTTCACGGGACCGGAGATGCGGGACCTGACGAAGTCGTTCGTGAAGTTTGCGCAGGTGAGCTTCGAGGAAGCGATGAAGAAGTCGGGCGACGCGGACGCAATGGATCGGTTGCGTGAGATCCTGGAGCGGGCGACGCGGGAGATGGAGGAGGCGGGATCGGGCCGGCGCCGCAATGGCGCCTGAGTGGAGGTCGCGATGATGCCGGTGCTCATGATGGTGATCTTTCTGCTGGTGGTGACGCGGTGCGCGGGAGCGTGTCTCCGCTACACGGAGCGGTCGTTGCCGCGGGGCCGGCGGGGCCGGGAGCCGCTGGTCCGGAACGCGGAGCCGCCGCAGGTGTCGCCGCCGGCGCCGGTGGCGGAGACGCCACTCGAGGTGTTGCAGCGTCGGTTTTCGCAGGGTGAGATCACGGTGGAGACGTACGAGCGGGAGGTGGGCCGTCTGTTCGGTGTGAAGGCGGACAGTTAGTCGTGTCGGCCGGATCGGCACAGGAGCTCGAGGGCGTGATCGGGTACCGGGAGCTCGCGCCCTCGTCGTCGTTTCGCGGAGCTGGTCGAGTGCTACTGGACCTTGACCGGCCGAGTGCGGCCGGTCGCGGCGCGTGGAACCGGGTCCTGCCGGACGGCTGCATGGACGTGATCGTGAACCTCGGCGATGCGACGGTGGACACCGCGGGCGGCCGGAACGCGATGCGCGCCTACGTGGTCGGCCTGATGCGGAACGCGCTTCGCGTCCGGCACACCGGACGCGCCGACCTGGTCGGGATCCGGTTCCGGCCGGGCGGCGCCGCTGTGTTCTTCGGCGTTCCTGCGAGAGAGCTGACGGACACGACCGCAGCGCTCGAAGGCGTCGCGGGAGGCGCGGCCGATCTCGTTTCCCGTGCCCATGACGCATGCGACGAAGGCCGTGCCGGCGGCGTGGCGCGGCTTCGGGCGCGGCTTGCGGTGCTGGAGTCGTGGCTGGCCGCGCGGTACCGGCCCGGCGGGAGTGATCCGGCGGTGTTCTCGATCGCCGCGGCTCTCGAGCGATCGCGTGGCCGCGCGCGTCTCGCCGGCTTGCGCGAGCCGCTCGGCATCTCGGAGCGCACGCTCGAGCGGCGCTTCGCCGCGCAGGTCGGCGGTTCGCCCGCCGAGTTGCGGACGGCGATCCGCGTCCGGAAAGCCGCCGCGCGGCTCGGCCGTGACCCCGCCGCCAGCCTTGCCCGCCTTGCCGTGTAGTGCGGCTACCACGACCAGCCTCACTTCACGCGCGAGTTCCGTCGCCTCGCCGGGATCACGCCCGCGGCGTACGCCCGGGAGCGGAGTGTCGGGTTCGTACAATCGGAAGACGCGCGTCGTCGCATAGATTGCTCCGCTCGCCGAACCCGTACCCGAACCCGAACCCGGAGGCCCTCGTCCATGCCCACCATGAAGAAGCTGACCCCCATCCTGCTCGTTGACGCCATCGAGCCCATGCTTCCGTTCTGGACCGAGCGTCTGGGCTTCCAGAAGACGGCGGAGGTTCCGGAGGGCGACCATCTCGGCTTCGTGATCCTCGCGAAGGACGGCATCGAGATCATGTACCAGACCCGGGCGAGCGTGGACAACGACGTGCCGTCGCTGCGCGACATGCCTTCGCGCGGCACCCTGCTCTTCATCGAGGTCGAGAGCATCGATGCGGTCGAGAACGCGCTGAAGGGCGTCGAGGTCGTGGTGCCGCGGCGGAAGACCTTCTATGGCGCGGACGAGCTGTTCGTGCGCGAGCCGGGCGGGAACGTCGTCGGCTTCGCGCAGTTCGCCAGCTGAACGCGGCCGCCGTCACTACCGATCGATGACGATGTAGTCGGGGAGCGGACCGGGCGGAGCGAGGGGGAGCGGAGAGGTGATCAGCATGTAGTAGTTGCCCTGCCCGAGCCCGCTGTCACTGCCGATACAGACGGTGCTTCCCCCGGTGGTGATGCCGCAGGTAGTCGCATCGCCGGCGGCCATGTCGGTGAAGGTCAGCGACGGCGCGATATGGCGCGGCCCGGTGATCACCTTGCCGTACTCGAGGACCGGTTCGCCGAGGGCTCCGGTCCAGGCGGCGTCGCCCCAGCACCAGATGGCGCCGTCCGCGGTCAGTCCGCATACGTGTCCGGTACCGGCATCCAGCTTCCGGAAGCGGAGGTCGCCGGCCACGGTGACCGGCGTCATGCCGGGCGGCTCGACCGACTCGGCGAAGCGGTGGTAGTTGCCCCAGCAGAAGGCCTGTCCCGCGGCGTTGAGGCCGCAATTGAAGTTGGCGCCGGCGACGAGATCGACGAAGTGTTCGGAGGTGACGACCGCGATGGGCGTGGTCGACCACTCGCAGGATGGCCTGCTGCAATAGGGGGCGGGGATCGGTGCACCGAGCTGTCCGTACTGGTCGTTGCCCCAGCAGAAGGGGCGCCCGCCCGCGTCCAGTGCGCAGCCATGGTAGAGGCCGAGCGCGACGGGTCCCGTGAGAGTGGCAGCGAGAAGTCGTGGCCCGCAGTACTGGCAGCCCGTCCATTCGGGTCGGGCGAGGCGGTAGTCACCCCAGCAGGCGGTGCCCGAGGGGCCGGAAGCGCACGACGCCGGAGCGAAGTCCATCGCGCCGACGGCAACGTGTTCCCAGGTGCCCGCGAGATCGACCCGGCCCGGGGCCAGGCAACGACCGCTCGCCTGCGGAATCCCGGGCGGACAGGTCGTGAACCCGAGGCCGTAATGGTACAGGGAGCCCCAGCAGTAGACGCTGCCACCGGTGAGCGCGCAGGTGTGATCGGCGCCGGCCGCGATCCCGGTAAAATGGAGCCCGCCCGCTACTGCTGACGGCGTGGCGCTCGTCGGCACCGAGCCGGCGCCGACCGCGCCGTCGCCCCAGCACCAGGACGTGCCGTCCTCCATCCAACCGCAGCCGCCGTTCGCGGCGCTGATGCGTGAGAAGCGCAATCCCACCGCCACGACCGCGGTGTCCGTGAGCGACGTCTCGGCGGATCGTGCCGTCACCCGGCCCCAGCCGGCGGACAGCGCACGCACGGTGCCCGAGTCGTCCACCGCCAGGATCTGCGGGTCGAGCGATGACCAGCGCACGGGGCCGGTGAACACGGGCGTGCCGGCCGAATCGAACGCCACGGCGCTCAGCATGAACGTCGCGTCCGTGACGGTCCGGACCAGCGCGGGCCGCACCTGCAGCTCGCCGTCCGCCGCGAGCAACGGTTCCACCGGGTTTTCCGCGCACGCCGCGAGCAGCAGCAGGCCGATCGAAGCAGGGATCCTGTTCATCGAAATGGTGCGCGCCATGCGGTGGTCGGAGGATCGAGCACGGTGATCGGAACGTAGTCCGGCGCGCAGAACGGCTGCGCGAAAATGTCGAGCCCGTCCAATCCGGTGCCCGCTTCGGCGAAGCAGGCCAGGAAGACCCAGTCCCACGGCGAGTACGGGCTGTGGTCCGGAATGGTGATGTCGAGGTCCACCGTCCACGACCCGCCGGCCGGGATCGACGGCACCGCCGTGAGACCGAATGGCTCGCCGGCCCACGAACCGCAGCCCACGTCGTAGTCGAACAGGCAGAATGCCATCGCAAGCGGCGCCGCATCCGCGAAGCGGGACTCGTTCCGCACCGTCACGGTGGCCGGAAACCCGACTTCGGCATGCACGGTGTCCGGGACGGAGAATGAAACGCGCAGCACCGGCCACGCGACGAACACGGTGTCCGACTCGTTCCGGTCGTTGCCGTGCAGCGGATCCTCCATGGCCTGGAGCGAGTCGAGCCTCGCGTAAAGCCACCACGCATCGTCGTGTGCCGCGACCCGCGACGGCGCCCGGATTTCGAGCGTATCCACGAACCCCCGCCCCGGTGGCAGGGCCGGTACCACCACGACCGCCTGCTCGACCCGCAGAACCGCCGAGTCGGATGGCGTGTCGCCACGGTTCCACACGGATACCGAGTAGAGCAACGGCTCGTCCGGCTGGAACACGATCCGACCGGTCACGGAATCGCGGGCGTGATCGGCGGCGGCGAGGAACTGCGGAGCATCCACCACGAGGTCGACACCCGTCACCTGGCAGGCGCGCGGAGAATCGCAACCCGCCGGCAGGTCCGGCCTCAGCACACCGCCGTCCTCGCAGGCCGCGAGAATCGCGGTCGCGAACAGCACGGAGAAGGCAGGTCGTCGCATGGCTACTGCTCGAAATGGATGAATCCCGGAAGCGGTCCGGGTGGCGCGAGGGGCAGAGGCGACGTGCTCTTGATCGTGCAGGTTCCCTGTCCGAGACCGCTGAAGCTGCCGATGCAGACGGTGCTGCCTTCCTTCGTGATGCCACAGGTGACCGCTTCGCCGGCCGCCACATCGGTGAAGGTCATGGACGGCATCACGTGGCGAGGCTCGAGGACCAGCTCGCGATACTGGAGCAGGGGTTCGCCGAGGGCCCCGTAATACGCGGCGTCGCCCCAGCACCAGATGGCGCCCTCCATGGTCAGCCCGCAGACGTGGCCGGCACCCGCGTCGAGCTTTCGGAACCGGAGCTCTCCGGCCACGACAGCCGGCGGCGGGCCGGGTTCGTCGTACGGGTCGAAGAAGCGGCGGTAGCTGCCCCAGCACACGGCCTGGCCCGCCGCGGTGAGGCCGCAGGCAAACCATGAGCCCGCGACGAGGTCGACGAACCCTTCGCTGGTGCCGACCGCGATGAAGCCATCGGACGCCTCGCAGGAGGACGTTCGGCAGCGGTCCGGCGGAATCGGTGCGCCGAGCTGGCCGGCCCGGTCGTCGCCCCAGCAGAAGGCGCGGCCGTCCGCGTCCAGGGCGCAGCCGTGCTGGCTGCCGAGCGCGACCGCGCCTACCAGTTCGGTGGAGACCAGCTCTGGCGAGCAGTACGCGCACCCGGACCATTCCGGTGCCGCGAGCCTCGCCTCGCCCCAGCAGGCGAGGCCGTCCGGACCGGATGCGCAGGAGCCGGCCACGTTGTCACTCGTCCCGACGGCCACGCGGGTCCACGTGCCGGCGAGATCGACCCGGCCGGGCGCGTGGCAGCCGCCGTACACCTCGCTCGCCGCTGGACAGGCCGTGTACCCGAGCGCTCCTTGCCTCTTGTTGCCCCAGCAGTAGACGTCGCTCCCGGCGATGGCGCACGTGTGCTGGTCGCCTGTCTCGATCGAGGTGAAATGGAGACCGCCCGTGACCGGCGTCGGCGTCGCGGGCGTCAAGCCTGCCGGCGGCGAGCCGGTGCCCAGATTGCCCCGATCCCCGGAACCCCAGCAGTAGCTCGTTCCGTCCTCCATCCAGCCGCAGCCGTAATCGTGGCCCGCACGAATGCGGGCGAAGTGAAGTCCCACCGCGATCACCGCCGTATCCTCGAGCGCAGTGTCGATGGAGTGCGCGACCACGCGTCCCCAGCCGGGCGCCAGCGCGAGCACGGCGCCGGAATCGTCGACCACGAGGAGCTGCGGGTCGAGCACGGACCAGCGCAAACGGCCCGTGAACACCGGCGTGCCGGCTGAATCGAACGCGACCGCGGACAGCCGGACGGTGGCCCCGGTGACCGTTCGCGCCATCCGGGGGCGGACCTGCAGTACGCCGCCGGTGTCGAGGCTTGGCTCGATGGGGCTCTCCGTGCAGCCCGCGAGCAGCACCGCGGCGAGACAGGCCAGGCGAGTGGGGCTCATCGCGCACCGCCCGGTCTGCCGGCGGACGGCGGGTCGAGGACCGTGATGGAGGGTGCGTCGTCGACGCAATGCCGGATGTTCCAGTCGAGGAACATGTCCAGGCTGGCGCCCGCATCGGCGAAGCACGCGTACAGGTGCCAGTTCCAGGGCGAGTAGTAGGGACCCTGGTCGGGGATCGTGACTTCGAGCTCGACCGTCCAGGACCCGCCCGCCGGGATCGCGGGGACCGACGTCAGATGGAACGGATCGCCGCCCCCACCCGAGCCGCAGCCCACGTCGTAATCGAACAGGCAGAACGCCATCGCCCGAGGCGTCAGGTCCGCGAAGCGCGAGAGGTTCCGGATCGTCACCGTCACCGGGAACGTCACCTCGGCATGCACCGTGTCCGGCGCCACGAGCGTCGCCCGGAGCACCGGCAGCGCGACGACCACGGCATCCGAGTCGTTGCTGTCGTTGCCGTTCAACGGGTCTTCCGATTGCTGGAGGCCTCCCTGCACCTCCACGTGGAGCCAGGTCGTGTCCGTCCATGCGATGATGCCGGCGGCGACCTGCCACACGAGCGTATCGGTGTTCAGCGCGCCGGGGCGGAGTGGAGGGACCGGCAGGACGGCGCTGGCGCCGACATTCGTGTTCGGGTAGAGGCTCAACCGGGCCGAATCGGAAGGAAGGTCGCCGCGATTCCACACGGTCACGGCGATGGGCACGGATTCGCCCGCCGAAAGCACCACGTGGCCGGTCAGGGGATCGCGTGCGTGCTCCGCGGTGACGAGGAACTGCGGCGGCTCGACCACCAGGTCCACGCCCGCGACCTGACACGCCCGCGGAGAGGCACAATCCTCCGGCAGGTCCGGCGTGAGCAACGCGGCCTCTTCGCACGCGGCGAACGCCGCGAGTGCGAGCAACGCGGAGAAACGGAATCGTCGCATACAGCAACCCGCCGGCTTGCCCTGACCAAGCGCCGCTCCCAATGTACGTGCCCGCACGACCCGGTCGCCACAATCGCGTCGCGGCGAAGATCCTCCTCTGTGCATTCGCGACGGGATCGCATACGTTGCGGGCACCGGCCACCCGGACCTCCGGAGGCAACCCGATGACGCGCACCGCCGCCGCCGCCGCACTGCTCGCCTGCCTGCTCGTTCCGTCGTTCGCGCACGCCCAGAAGTACGTCGGCACCGACGGCCGACTGCGTGTCATGCTCGCGAAACAGCCGTTCTCGCCGACCGGCACGTCGCGCGGCCCGACCACCATGGCCGAGGGCGGAATCCGGCAGATCCTCGAACGCATGGGCGCCGTCGTCCGCGTCGAGGAGTCCGCACTCACACCCGACGAAGACACCGAGTACGGCGACTGGAAGCGCCTCGGCATGGCCCTCGGACACTACGCCGACATCGTCGCCCGCGAGCAGAAGGACGGCTGGTTCACCGTCGGCCTCCTCGCCACCTGCCCCTCCATGCCCGGACTCGTCGCCGGACTCCAGCACTCCGGACCGACGACGCGAGCCGCTCCGCGTCGGCATGCTCTGGCTCGATGCGCACCCTGACTTCAACACGCCCGAGACTACGCGCAGCGGATCCCTCGGTGGAATGCCCGTCGCCGTCGCCACCGGCCGCGCCCTCCAGCGCATCCGGCTCGACGCCCACCTCGATCCGCCCCTCGCCGACCCGTACATCGTCATGGGCGGCGTCCGCCTCACCGACCCGCTCGAGCAGCAGCTCCTCGACGACTCCCGCATCGAACAGCTCTCCGTCGAGGACCTGCGCACCGCTTCGCCCGCCGTCTTCACTCAGCTCGACCGCCTCAGCCGCATCACGGACATCATCTACATCCACATTGACATGGACGTGCTCGACCCCGCCGAGGTCCCCGGTCACGGCAACAAGGTTCCCGGCGGCCCCTCCAGCACCGAGCTCGCACGCCTGTTCGAACAGATCTTCGCCCGCTACCCCAAGGCCGCCGCCATCGGCTTCGCCACCATCCCCGCCGATGACCCCGGCAACGTCTCCCTCACCGCCCTCAACCGCATGATCGAAGCCGCCATCCGCGGAGTGAAATCCCGCCCCACTCGCTGACCACGGAGCGCGAACCCCACCGGAGCGCGATTTCCACCGAACGCGACCCCCACCGAACGCGACCCCCACCGGAACGCGACCCCCACCGGAACCCGATTCCCACCGGATCCCGATTCCCACCGGATCCCGATTCCCACCGGAACG
Organism: uncultured Gemmatimonadales bacterium; assembly: GCA_963786235.1. GTDB lineage: Bacteria > Gemmatimonadota > Gemmatimonadetes > Longimicrobiales > RSA9 > CAWAYJ01. The sequence goes on along the minus strand of CAWAYJ010000035.1, from coordinate 378,245 downwards.
CGACCCCCGCCCCCGCCGCGCCCGCCCCCGCCCCCGCAAACGCCCCCACCTCCGCCCCCACTTCCCGATTTCTTCTATCTTGTATAGATTCGCAGTCATGACAAAGGGACAGAATCTGGGCGAGTTCGAGCAGGTGGTGCTCCTCGCCGTGGCGAGGCTGGGCGAGTCGGGGTACGGCGCGACGGTCCGGCGGGAGATCGAGCGGCGGACTGGCCGGCGAGTGTCGTTGGGCGCGGTGTACGCGACGCTGTCGCGGCTGGAGGAGAAGGGGCTGCTCGCGTCGTGGCAGGGGGAGGCGACGGCGACGCGCGGCGGGCGGGCGAAGCGTCATTTCCGACTGGAGCCGGCGGGCGTGCGTGCGCTGGAGGCGTCGCGGCGGGTGATCGAGCGGATGTGGGAGGGTGTGGAGCTGAACGCGCGGAAACGTCGCGCGTGAGGCGAGTGCCAGTGAGGATCCGGCTGGCGTCGTGGCTCGCGGCGCGGCTCGCGGGCGGCGAAGCGGGCGCGTCGCTGGCGGGCGACCTGCTGGAGGAGAGCGAGGCGCGTCGCGCGCGCGGCTGGACGTGGCGGGACGAATTCTGGATCGGTTGGGAACTGGCGTGTTGTGTCGGGCCGGGCGCGCGGCGGATGCGCGGCCGGCGCCGGGCCGGGCCGTCGTCGCAGAGGAAAGGAAGGCTGATGAGCAATCTGCTGCTGGACATTGGGTACGCGTTGCGCTCGTTCCGGACGCGGCCGGCGTTCTCGCTGCTGGTGGTGCTGACGCTGGCGTTCGGGATGGCGGCGGCGACTGTGGTGGTGAGCGTGGTGGACGGAGTGGTGCTGAATCCGTTCCCGTACCCGGACGGGAGCACGCTGGTCGGTGTGGGTACGCAGTATCCGAAGCTGGGTGGGGACCTGGCGTTCTGGGAGAATCTGTCGCCGGCAGAGTATCGCGATATCGCGGAGAACGCGACGCAGCTGACGGACGTCGTGGCGTGGGACATGGGGAACCGGCAGCTGACGATCGGTGACGAGACGGAGAACCTGTTCAGCGCGTTCTGGTTCGGCGATGCCTTTCCGACGCTGCGGGTGACGCCCGTGGTGGGTCGCGGCTTCACGGAGGAGGAGCTCCGGACGGGCGCGCACGTCGCGATCCTGAGTCACCGCGTGTGGAAGACGCGATTCGCCGGGGACCGTTCGCTGGTGGGCGGCACGGTGCTGATGAATGGCGACCCGTACACGGTGATCGGGATCATGCCGCCACGCACGCTGGTCTACGGTACGGATCTGTGGCTGCCGATGGGCGTGTCGCCGGACCAGTTCCCGCGGAACCGGCGGCAGATGCAGGTGATGGCGCGGCTCGCGCCAGGCGCGACGCTGGCGCAGGCGAACGCCGAGCTGGGCACGATCGCGCGCCGGGTCGAAGCCGAGTACGGCGATGAGTTCGAGGAGTACGGCGGCTGGCGGATGCAGGCGGTGACGTGGCGGGACATCAACGTGCAGACGCTGAAGCCGGCTGCGCTGGCGCTGAGCGGGGCGGTGCTGTTCGTGCTGCTGCTGGTGTGCGCGAACATCGCGAGCCTCATGCTGGGGCGGGGAGCATCGCGGCAGAGGGAGATCGCGGTGCGGGCAGCGCTCGGCGCAGGCCGCGGCCGCATCACGCGGCAGCTGCTGATCGAGAGCCTGGTGCTGGCGCTGGCGGGCGGCGTGGCCGGTGTCGCGCTCGGCTCGCTCGGGATGCGGGGCGTGACGGCGATGCTGACGACGCTGTCGGCGCCGGTACCGGGCGAGGTCTCGCTGAACAGCCGGGTACTGCTGGTGGCCGGGTTGGTGGCGGCGGCGAGCGGCATCGTGTTCGGGCTCGTGCCCGCGCTGCACTCGTCGCGGACGGACCTGCAGCGGGCATTGCAGGCGGAGAGCCGGTCGGTCGCGGGCGGGTCGCGATTCCGGTTGCAGCGGCTGTTCGTGGGCGCCGAGGTCGCGCTCGCGCTGGCGCTGCTCACGGGAAGCGCGCTGCTGGTCGGCAGCTTCCTGGCGCTGGGCCGGGTCGATCCGGGCTTCCGCACATCGAACGTGCTGACCATGCGGCTTACACTGGCGTGGCAGCGGTACGACCGGTCGGCGATCGAGCCGTTCTTCCAGGAGTTGAGGGAGCGGGTGGGCGCGATTCCGGCGGTGACCTCGGTCGCGACGACGTCGCAGTTCCCACCGCGCGTGTTCCAGGCCCGCCAGTTCCGGATCGTCGGGAAGACGGTGGAAGGCGATGCGTTGCCGGCGGCGAACGTAACCATCGCGAGTCCCTCGTACTTCGAGACGCTGGGCATCCCCCTGGTGCGCGGCCGCACCTTCACGGAGGCGGACCGGGAAGGCACGCCGTGGGTGATGGTGATCAACGAGGCGGCGGCAGCGCGCTGGTTCCCCGGTGAGGACCCGATCGGCCAGCGGATCATCGCAGGCGATCCGGACGATCCGGAGCTCGAGATCGTGGGCATCGTCGGCTCGACGCGTAACCGCGGCCTCGATCAGGCGGCCCAGCCGGAGCTGTTCGCGAACTCGCTCCAGGCCTCCGGCTGGAACAACCAGATGTTCCTCGTGATCCGGACGCGGGGCGAGCCACGCGCGGTCCTGCCCGCGGTCCGCGCCGCGGTCCAATCGATCGACGCGGAACAGCCCGTGTACGCCGTCGCGACCATCGAGGAGGCGTTCGCGGCGGCGCAGGCGACGCGCCGGGTCTCGCTGCTCGCGCTCGTCACCTTCTCCATCTTCTCGCTGCTGCTCGCCGTCGTCGGCGTATACGGCGTCGTGGCGCAGGCCGCCAGCCAGCGGACGCGCGAGATCGGCGTGCGCATGGCGCTCGGCGCCGAGCGCGGCCAGGTCCGCAGGCTGGTCGTCCGCCAGGCGATGCCGCCCGTGCTCGTCGGCGCGCTCGTCGGTATCGCCGCCGCGCTCGGGCTCGGCCGCCTGCTCTCCGGCCTGCTGTTCGGCGTCGGCGGCGCGGATCCCGTCTCCTTCGCCGGCGCGGTCGGCATCATGCTCGCCGCCGCACTCGTCGCCGCCTGGGTCCCGGCGCGGCGCGCCAGCCGGCTCGATCCGGTCCGCGCGCTGCGCACCGACTGAGCGGATCCGGCCGTCGCGCTTGCTCGGCGCGGTGCCGCCCTTACCTTTCGCGGCGCGGAGCCGGCGGAGATGCCGCCGGACGCGAACGCTCGAAGCGGCGAGGACGATGGCGAAGCGCAAGGACGGCGAGAAGAAGGGCGGCGGCCGCGGCAAGGGTTTGAAAAAACGCGCGGGCGGGGCCGGGAAGAAGAAGAAGCGCGCGTCTGGCGGCGTCGCGTTCCCGCGCCCGTTCACCGTCCGCGAGTCCGACATCCAGGGACTCGGCGGCTTCGCGCTCCGCTGGATCGAGGCCGGCGAGCGGATCGTCGAGTACGTCGGCGAGCGCATCTCGCACGACGAGGCCGACGTCCGCTATGACGACGATGACGGCAAGCGCCACCATACGTTCCTGTTCACGGTCGACGATGACACGGTCATCGATGCGGCCGTGGACGGCAACGAGGCCCGCTTCATCAACCACTCCTGCGATCCCAACTGCGAGGCCGTCGACTACCGCGGGCGCATCTTCATCGAGGCGCTCCGCGACATTGCGCCCGGCGAGGAGCTCTTCTACGACTACAACTTCGAGCTCGACGAGCCGATCACGCCCGCGCTGAAGAAGCGCTACCCGTGTCACTGCGGAGCGCCGAACTGCAGAGGGACGATTCTGGTGGAGGAATCGGAGAGTGGGAGCGGCGGCGGAGGCGGACGCGGGAAGGGGAGCGGGGGCGGGAAGGGAAAGAAGAAGAAGAAGAAGAAGGGGTCGGCGAAGAAGGCGGGAAAGAAGGGCGGGAAGCGGAAGAGCGGGAAGAAGAAGTGAGCGTGTGAGGGGCAAGGGAAAGGCGGCGGGCTCCACGAGGGAGCCGCCGCCTTTCCTTGTCGGCCAGAGACTCAGCGTTTGTCCATGGGGACGTACGTCCGGGTGTCGTAGCCGGTGTAGACCTGGCGCGGCCGGGAGATCTTCTGGTCGGCGTCACCCATCAGTTCCTGCCACTGCGCCAGCCAGCCGGCGGTCCGCGGAATCGCGAACAGCACCGGGAACATCTCTATCGGGAATCCCATCGCCTGATAGATGATGCCTGAGTAGAAGTCGACGTTGGGATACAGCTTGCGGCTGACGAAATAGTCGTCCTCGAGCGCGATCCTCTCGAGCTCGACCGCGATGTCGAGCAGCGGGTTGCGGCCCGTCCGCTCGAACACCTCGTGCGCCATGTCCTTGAGGATCCGGGCGCGCGGGTCATAATTCTTGTACACCCGATGGCCGAAGCCCATGAGCCGGTAGTCGCCGGACTTGGCACGCTTGATGTAGTCCGGGATCCGGTCCTTGCTGCCGATCTCGCGCAGCATGCGGAGCACCTTCTCGTTGGCGCCGCCGTGGAGCGGTCCGTAGAGGGCGGCCGCGGCCGCGGCGAGCGACACGTACGGATCGGCCTGCGAGCTGCCCACGCTGCGCATCGCATTGGCGCTGCAGTTCTGCTCATGATCGACGTGCAGGATGAACAGGACATCCAGCACCTTCTCCAGCACGGGATCGGGCGTGTACTCCTCGCCGCTCGCGTTGAACATCATGTTCAGGAAGTTGCCCGTGAAGGTCAGGTCGTTCTCCGGGTAGACGTAGCGGCGGCCGATGCTGTGCCGGTACGCGAACGCGGAGATCGTGGGCACCTTGGCGAGCAGCCGCACGATCTGCCGGTTCCGGTTCTCCTTGTCCGTGACGTTGCGCGAGTCCGGATAGAACGTGGACAGGGCGGCGACCGTGCTGACCAGCATGCCCATCGGGTGCGCGTCGTGGTGGAACCCACCGATGAACTTCTTGATGTTCTCGTGGATCAGCGTATGGTGCGTGATGTCGTGCGTCCACGCCTTCATCAGGTCCGCGTTCGGCAGCTCACCATGCAGCGCCAGGTACGCGACCTCCAGGAAGGTGCTCTTCTCGGCCAGCTCCTCGATCGTGTAGCCGCGATAGCGGAGGATGCCACGGTCGCCGTCGATGAACGTGACCGCACTCTTGCACGAAGCCGTGTTCGTGAACCCCGGGTCGTACGTGAGCAGGCCGAAGTCGTCGTCCGAGACCTTGATCCTGCGCAGGTCGAGTGCCTTGATCGCGGCGCCGTATTCCGGATAGGTGCCGTAGGTGATCGGCACTTCGTACGTCTTGCCGGTGCGGTTGTCGGTGATGCTCAGGGAATCAGCCATTGTCGGTCTCCGAATCTCGCAACCTGGAGGGAGGGCCCCGGAAGTGGGCCAACCTGGATGCCTGGATCGACGCGGTGCTGAGGCTACGACCGGTTCAGTTCCGGCTCGAGCAGGCTCCGGGAGACAACATAACCACCTGCTGTCGAACTGGCCGCCCCCACCGACCCCGGGTCGGGCAGGAGCGGCCAGTGCGGGTGAAGGCTTCGGCCGGGCGTGCGCCCGGCCGAAGCCTTCTGTTCGTCGCGGGTCTACTTGATCCCCGCCGTTTCCTCGAGCATGGCCGTCGTCAGCGACTTCGGCCTCTCGATGGGATAGCCAAGTGCCCGATCCCACGTGATGTTGGCCAGCGTCCCGATGGCGCGGCCGATACCGAACAACACGGTGTAGAACGAGTACTCTGTGACGCCGTAGTACCACTGGATCACGCCGGACTGTGCGTCCACGTTGGGCCAGGGGTTCTTCGCCTTGCCGTGCTCCTTCAGCACGTCGGGAGCCACCTCGAAGATCGTGCTGATGACCTTGAACAGCGGGTAGTCGGGCAGGTTCTTGAGACAGAACTCCCGCTGTGACATGTAGCGCGGGTCCGTCTTGCGCAACACGGCGTGCCCGTACCCGGGAACCACCTGTCCGCTGTTCAGCGTGTCCCAGAGCGCCTCCCGGATCACGTCCTTGGTGGGCTCCTTGTCACCCAGCTTCTGCATGAAGTCCTGGGTCCAGCGCAACACGTTCTCGTTCGCGAGGCCGTGCAACGGCCCGGCCAGGCCGTTGATCCCGGCCGACAGCGCGTAGTAGGCGTCGGACAGCGCCGAGGCCACCAGATGGATGGTGTGCGCCGAGACGTTTCCGGACTCGTGGTCGGAGTGAAGGATGAAGTACATGCGCGAGACATTGTCGTACGGAGCCTTGATCCCCATCATGTGGGCGAAGTTCCCGCCGAAGTCCAGGTTGGGGTCCGGGGCGATGATGTCGCCGTTCTTGAACTTCAGGCGATAGATGTAGGCTCCGATGGTCGGCAGCTTCGCCAGGAGGTTCGAGCAATCCTCGTACATCGGGTCCCACATGTCCATCTTGCCCAGGCCCTCGTTGTAGGCCTTCGCGAAGACGGATTCGCGCTGCATTGCCGTTATCGCGGCGGAGAACATGGCCATCGGGTGGGAGTCGGCGGGCAACGCACGCAGAACATTCCAGACGTACTCGGGGACCTTGGCGCGAGCCTTGAAATCCTCGGCCACTTCCTGCGCCTGCGCCAACGTCGGCACTTCACCGGTCAGGATGAAGTACCAGAATCCCTCGACGTAGGGGTATTCACTGCCGGGCACCTTGGGCAGGGCCTCGAAGGTCTCCGGGATGGTCTTGCCGCGGAAACGGATTCCCTCCATGGGATCCAGATAGGACGTATCGGTCACCAGGCACCGGACTCCGCGAGCTCCGCCGATTGCCTGTCCGATCGTGACTTCACCGAGCTTGACGTCCGAGTACTCCTTGAGGAGCCTCGTGGTCCGAGGACGATGCTCTTCGATTTTCCGCTGCAGGGTTTCCTTGAGGGTGGACATTTAACTTGTCTCCTTTGGCTCGTGTTCACTCATCCCCGAGGCTCGGCCACGACGGCTCTGTCATCGGTGGACTGGTGTACTGTTTCTTGCATGGCGAACCGCTCCATCATCACGAATCCCCTTCCGGGATCAGCCGCTGTTTAGCCAGCAGGTCGAGCGGAAAGGGCTCGGTTTCCAGGAGCTCATTCCGGTCCGGGAAGAACTTCTGCACATCGGTAAGGTGGACTCCGATCCCGGCGGACAAGCCCGTGTCGATCAACTTGCGCGCGATGCGTATGTACTCGTCATGGACCATGTCCACGAACCTGTCCGCGCTTCGATCTTCGTCCGGGACTTCTCTGAAGTCGAAATATTCCTTTGCGTTCTGTGGCGCCTTGAGGATCAGGACGGGGATCTTGTCCTCGTCTTCCTCGATCCGCCCGCGCACGGCGGCTTCGAAGAGCATCGGCGAGAGATCCTCATGCGTGATGTTCCACTCTCGCTCGTAGGGGCGGTGCGTGAAGAAGTCGATCCTGTCCTCCTCCGTCACACCGATGGAGAAGATGCTGCCGGGGAACGGCGCGTCCGAGAGCTTGTAGGCGGCGAAGATGATCTCGCCACAGGTCGTGTTCCGATCGCCCGAGGAGGCCTCGATCTTCCTGGCCCAGGTTGCCTTGCCGCTCGAGCGGATTTCCTCGAAGTCACGAAGGATTTCGAGCTTCTCGCACTCCAGGGGCCGGCTCGGGATATCCTTCACCCCCTGGAGGTACGGGAGCGAGACGGCAATCGTCGTTCCCTTGTCCAGCTCGCTCTCGATCGACAGCTCGCCCGAGAAATCGGCGATGGTCTGCCTCACGAACACGAAGCCGAGCGAGTGGATCTCGCCATCGAGGCTCTTCCTGTCCGTCAGGAGCTGCTGGATCTTCGCGTCGGACATGCCTGAGCCGTTGTCTCGCACCTTCAGAACGACCCGGTCGCCATCGACCGTCGCGCGGATGTTCAGAATCCCGACCTTCCTGTCCTTCATCCCGTCCACCGCGTTCATCACGAGATTGAAGAACATCCTGCGAAACCGGTAAAGGTTGCCTTTCACGACGGCGGTGTCCAGGCGGTCGAGCTGGATCTCGACTCTGGCGCTGCTCTTCTCGGCTACGTAACCGCGGATGACGTGACGGACGAAGTCCTCGAGCTCGGCCGCAATATCGAATGCCTCGGAGAGATCCTCGGAGCTCGTCTCGTTGCGGAAATGCTGGATCCGGGCGTGAACAGCGCAGATCCACCGGATACAGTTCATGTAGTGAGAGTGGGCTCGGACGCTGCGTGAATCCGGCGGCAGGAAGGACAACACCTTGTGGCTTCGACCCCAGCGGGGATCCAGAATCAGGTCGCAGATGTCATAGACCGTCTCGATGTAGTTTCTGCCAAGCGTCAGAATCGTCTTGTCCGGCGAGAAGCTCTTCACGGCGTTGGAGTATTCCTTGAGCCTCCTGCGCTGGTTCTGGGCTCTGGTCTTGAGCTCCTGCAGATCCTCCGCGTGGATGGCCTGAGCCTGGCTTATGCTGTAGACCTCCAGATCGGTGTTCACCGTCACGTGGTAATGGATGACTTCATTGATGAAGCTCTCCACGCGCAGGTCGTGGATCAGGAACTTGACCTCTGCGACGTCTCTCTTGATGCCTTCGAAATCTTCGATCATGGCCCGAGCCGATGCCGATTCGAGAGCCGGGATGGGCGTCTTCCTGCCCCGATTGCGGGGCCGCACGATGCCCAGAAGCGATTATACCCGGCTCGAGTCCGGCGGGCTAGGGAAGAATTCCGCAAATAACGGCGCCTGAAATCGTAATCCCGGCGCTCGAGTGCCCGGCCGGACGGTCCCCGGGTGGTGAGGGCGCGTCAGCGCCGAGTGCAGGCAGGCGATCCCGTGCGATTCCGGACCGGGATTGTACGGGATTCTCCCACGGTTGATGGCCAGGCTGTAGGAGAGAATGGCATGCAGGCGGGTTGTGTCAGTCCGGCGTTTCTTCGAGCGCGTCGAGGCTGCGTGGCCAGTCCTCGCCGAGGAGTCGGGAAAGGGCGCGGTCGGCCAACAGTCGGCCGCCGGTCTGACACCGGGCGCAGTAGTTCGTTTCGTTCTCCGCGTAGACGATGCGTTGGATGGGCGCGCCGCAGCGTGGGCAGGGCTGCCCGAATTTCCCGTGGGCCGCCATCCGCGGGTGGAATGCGGTTACCTTGTCGGGGAAGGCATCGCCGGTCTCCTCGCGGAGGATGGCGATCCAATCGGCCAGGCTCTGCCGTGTGGTGCGGTGGAGCCGTTCGATCTCGGCGTCGTCGAGCTGGCGGGTGAGACGGACCGGCGAGAGTCCGGCAAAGAGCAGGATCTCATCGGAATGCGCGTTCCCGATACCGCTGAAGAGGCGGGGGTCGGCGAGTGCGCGCTTGAGCGTCCGGTTCTCGCGCAGCAGAGTCGCGCGGAACTCGGCGGCCGTCGCGGTCAGCGGCTCGATCCCGCCGCGGTCGTGCGCCGCGAGGCCGTCGCGTCCGCGAACGACGTGCAATGACGCCCGCTTCTTCGTCCCGGCTTCGGTCAGCAGGAGCGTGCCCGCGGCGAAGTCGAACGCGGCGTGGCCGAGCTTTCCCGGGATCCCGGCGCCGGGCGCCTTCCAGCGGAGGCGTCCGGTGCGCATCAGGTGTAGCACGAGAAACAGGTCGCCATCGAGGCCGAGCACGATGCGCTTGCCGATGCGCTCGACGCCGGTGACGGTTCGCCCGTATGCTTCGGGGAGCGGCGGATCCACGGAGCGGAGCAGAGAGGGCGAACGGATCCGGATCCGGTCCAGGATGGTACCGATGACGCGTCGCTCGAGGGCTTCGACGTAGACGGTGATCTCGGGGAGCTCGGGCATGGCGGGGAATATCGGGGGGCGGGAGCGGAGGCGGAAGCGTTTGCGGGGGCGTTGGTGGGAGCGGCGGGAGCGGCGGGAGCGGGAGCGAAGGGACGGAGAAGGGGCGAACAATGCGAAGCAGGATCGCGGTCGGGCTCGTGGTGGGGCTGGTCCTCGCGGTGCCATCGCTGGCGGTGGCGCAGGAGGGCGGGACGGAGCATCGCGGGGCGGAGGCGCTGGGTCTGGCGCTCCGCCGTCTCGAGACGACGAAGCGCGTGCTCATGATCGGCGCGCATCCGGACGATGAGAACAACGCGTTGCTGGCGACACTGGCGCTGGGTGAGGGCGCGGAGGTCGCGTACCTCTCGCTGACGCGAGGCGAGGGCGGCCAGAACCTGATCGGCCCCGAGCTGCAGGAGGGCCTCGGCATCATCCGGACGGAAGAGTTGCTGGCGGCGCGCCGGCTGGATGGCGCGCGGCAGTACTTCGCGCGGGCATACGACTACGGCTTCTCGAAGTCGGGGGACGAGGCGTTCCGCCACTGGCCGCACGACTCGCTGCTGGCGGACGTCGTCGAAGTGATCCGCGAGTTCCGGCCGGACGTGATCCTGTCGGTGTGGAGCGGGACGCCGCGTGACGGTCACGGCCAGCACCAGGCGTCGGGGATCGTGGCGCGCGAGGCATACGAAGCGGCGGCGGACCCGTCGCGGTTTCCCGGCCAGGTCGCGGAGGGCCTTGCTCCATTCCGCGCGAAGCGGCTGGTGCAGTCGGTGTGGCGCGGCGCGCCGGCGTCCGCGCTGACGATCGAGACGGGCACGTACGACCCGCTGTTCGGCCGGTCCTGGCTGCAGATCGCGATGGCCGGCCGCAGCCGCCACCGCTCGCAGGACCAGGGCACGGCGGAGCCGCCGGGCCCGTCGCGCACGGCCATCGTGCCGTTGGCCGGCGACACCGCGATGGACGGCTCGCTGTTCCGGGGCGTGGACACGACGCTGGCGCAGCTCGCGCGGTCACTGCCGGCCGGCGCCCCGATCGTGTCGGCGCTGGACGAGTTCGAGCGGCAGTCGATGGCGGCCGCCACAGCGTTCAACCCGTTCCGTAGCGATGCGATCGTGCCGGCGCTTGCCGCATTGCTCGGCGCGCTGCGCCGGGCCGCCTCACTCTCGAGCGGCCCCGCCAGCCTCGCTCCGCTCCGGTTCCGCATCGCACAGGAGGAGCGGGACGCCTCAGCCGCGCTCCGTCTCGCCGCCGGCATCGAGCTGATCGCGACGGCGGACGCGGAACGCGTCGTGCCGGGCGAGACGTTCGGCCTCACGCTGCAGGTGTGGAACGGCGGCGAGGCCGCGCGGCGCATCGCCTCGCTCGAACCGGAGCTGCCCGCGGGCTGGACCGCGGAGCCCGTCGATCCCGCGGTCGGCGATGTCGCGGCGGACACGGTCGTGACGCGCCGGTTCCGCGTCCACGTGCCTGCCGATGCCGACGGGTTCGGCCCGTGGTACCTGCGTCTGCCGCGGGACGGTGACATGTACCGCTGGCCGGCCGACCCGACCGTCCGCACTCTGCCGTTCGAACCGGACCGGGTCCGTGCCGTCGCCGGTCTCGATGTCGATGGTGTGCCGCTCCGCGTCGAGGAGAGCGCGGCGTACGAGGAGATCGACAAGGCGCTCGGGGAGCGGCGGCTACCGGTGATGCTCGTGCCGGCGGTGAGCGTCGCGGTCGAGCCTCGCGTCGCCGTGGTCCCGCTCGCTGTGGCCGGTGCGGACGACAACGGCAAAGGCCGCGACGTCACCGTCGTCCTGACCAGCGATTCGCCCGACCCGCTCGACGGCACCGTCCGGTTGAAGACGCCCGCGGGCTGGCGGGTCGAGCCGGCCAGCGCGCCCGCGCACGTCGAGGGCTCCGGCTCCCGGCTCGCGCTCCATTTCGCCGTGCATCCGCCCGCCGGCCTCGCACCCGGCCGCACCGACGTCGTCGCCTCCTTCACGGCGGACGGCGGTCGCGAGTACACGCGCGGATACGACGTCATCGAGTACCCGCACACGCAGCCGCGCCCGCTCTTCGAGCCGGCGACCGTGATGTTCTCTGCGTTCCCGGTCGCGGTCGCGCCCGGTCTCCACGTCGGCTACATCGAAGGCGCCGGCGACGACGGCCCGGACGCGCTGGCCCAGCTCGGCGTCAACGTCGAGCTGATCGACCCGGCGACGCTGCTGAACGGCGACCTCGATCGCTACTCGACCATTGTCACCGGGATCCGCGCCTATGAGACGCGGCCGGAGCTGGCCACGGCCAACGCACGTCTCCTCGATTACGTGAAACGCGGCGGCACCCTCGTCATCCAGTACAACAAGCAGGAGTACTCGCGCGGCAACTTCGCGCCGTACCCGCTCGAGATCCCGGGATCCGCGCCGCGCGTCACCGACGAGGACGCGCCCGTCCGCCTGCTCGACCCGTCGCACCCGCTCCTCTCGACCCCGAACCGCATCGGTCCCTCCGACTTCGAGGGCTGGGTCCAGGAGCGCGGCCTCTACTTCCCCGACAAGTGGGACAACCACTACACGCCACTGCTCGAGATGAACGACCCGGGCGAGCCCGGCCGGCAGGGCAGCCTGCTGGCGGCGCGGTATGGGCAGGGCCGGTACGTGTGGGTCGCCTTGTCCCTGTTCCGGCAGCTGCCTCACGCCGTGCCCGGTGCCTACCGGCTGCTGGCGAACATGGTGTCGTGGGGCCATTGACGGACGCGGCGACAGTGGCGAGAGCGGGCGGGGAGCGGCAGCGCCGTTACGTTCGCCATCGACCCGGGAATCGCCCATAGAGTCACCGGCGAGCCCGACGCCATGCGGCGCCCGGCTGACCGGTGGCCATCACCGCGCGAGCCTTGCCGGCCCGGTCGGGGGGGCGCTACCCTGCGATCGCATCGACGGTCAGGAGCCGCACCGTCGCCGTTCCCGATCCGGACCCGTCGATCTCGTCATCATCGGACACTCGAGCCGGAGCCGCAGCCATGCTGGATCGTCGCCGCTTTCTCGGAGTCTCGTCCGCCGCACTGGCCGCCACGGCCTGCAGCCCCGCAGATGCCGGCACGTCGACGGCCCCGGCCCAGGAAGAGCTCCCGCCCTCACTGGCCGGGCTGCAGTCCATGCGGTCCCAAGCCAGCCCGATCACGACCGACGAGCGGGTGGTGCGCCTCGATCGCGCGCGCCAGCTCATGGGACAGGGCGGCATCGGTGCCCTGGTCCTGACGGGCGGTACGTCGCTCAACTACTTCACCGGGATGAGCTGGGGGCTGTCCGAGCGGATGCTCGCGGTCGTCGTGCCGGCGAAGGGCACGGCGTTCGTCGTGTGTCCCGCGTTCGAGCGAGACCGGGCGATGGAGCAGGCGGCGCAGGGCCCGCTGGGTGAGACCGACGTGATGACGTGGCAGGAGGACGACAATCCGTACGCGCTCGTCGCCGGTGGCCTGCGCTCGCGCGGCCTCGCCACGGGGAAGATCGGCATCGAGGAGACGGTGCGGTTCGTGTTCAGCGACGGCATCGCACACGCCGCGCCGGCCATGAGCCTGACCAGCGCGACGCCGGTGACCGCCGGCTGCCGGGGCGTGAAGGACGCGCACGAGATCGCACTGATGCGGCTCGCGTCGGCAGTCACGCTGAAAGCGTACGCGGCGGCATGGAAGGCCTTGCGCGAGGGGATGACGCAGAACGACTTTGCGCAGCTCGTCAGCCAGGCGCACCAGCGGCTCGGCTTCTCCGGCGGCGCGGGCGTGCAGACAGGCGAGTACTCGGCGCTGCCGCACGGCTCGATCACGCCGCAGACGATCCGCGAGGGTACGATCCTCCTGATCGACGGTGGCTGCACCGTGGAGGGCTACCATTCCGATCTCAGCCGGACGTTCGTGCTGGGCGAGCCGACGCAGAAAATGAAGGACGTGTTCGAGATCGAGTACGCGGCACAGTCGGCGGCGTTGGCGGCGGCGCGCCCGGGCGTCGAGTGCCAGGCGGTGGACGCGGCCGCGCGGAAGGTCATTGCGGACGCCGGCTACGGGCCGGACTACAAGTTCTTCACGCACCGGGTCGGGCACGGCATCGGCATGGACGGCCACGAGTGGCCGTACCTCGTCCGCGGCAACACGCTGCTGCTGGCGCCGGGCATGACGTTCAGCGACGAGCCCGGCATCTACATCCCGGGCGAATTCGGGATCCGGATCGAGGACGACATGCTCATCACGGACGGTGGCGCCGAGCTGCTCACGCCGCAGAGTCCGTCGCTCGAGGACCCGTTCGGCGCGCCGCGCCTGGCCTGAGCCCGGTGGTCGAGGCCGAGGTCCACGCCGCCCTGAGTCGCGTGCTCGAAGGGACCGACACGCTGGTCTTCGAGCTGGACCTCGATGCGCCCCACCGCTTCATCATCTTCAGCGACACGCACAAGGGAGCGCGAGACCGCGCCGACGAGTTCGAGCGCTGCGAGCCCGCGTACGCCGCCGCGCTCCACGACTACCGCGAGCGCGGCTTCTCGCTGATCCTGCTCGGCGACATCGAGGAACTCTGGGAGCAGCGCTTCCACAAGGTCGAGAAGGACTACGCCGACCTCATGCGGTTCGAGGCGGGCTTCGGCGCCGGCCGCTACTACCGCGTCTGGGGCAACCATGACGACGACTGGATGAACCCCGACCTCGTGCGGGCTCGCCTCGCGCCGTACATGCCGACCGCCGCCGTGTACGAGGGGATCCGCGTGTCCGCGTGCGTGGCCGGCGAGCCGGTCGGCACCCTGTTCATGGTCCACGGCCACCAGGGCACCTTCGGCTCCGACAAGATCCGTCCCGTATCCCGCCTCTTCCTGCGCTGGATCGTGCGGCCGCTGCAGCGGCTCGGCGCGCCGATCGGCAAGAGCATTCCCGCGAAGGACGCGTGCCTGCGCGGCGAGCACGACCGCGAGATGTACAACTGGGCGGAGAAGCAGGAGAAGCTGATCCTCGTCGCGGGCCATACGCACCGGCCGGTGTGGAGCTCGCGCACGCACCTGCAGAAGCTCGAAGCCGATCTCGAGGCCGCGGAGTCGGCGCCGGACTCCGCGACGCCCGAAGGGCAGACGCGGATCGCGGGGCTGCGAGCCGCGGTCGAGGAACGACGCCGCCTGACGCCACCCTGCAACGACCTGCCCGGCGGCGGCCTCGTCGCCTGCTACTTCAACACCGGCTGCTGTCGCTTCGAGGATGGCGACATCACCGGCATCGAGCTGGAGGACGGCGTACTGCGCCTCGTGAAGTGGACGAGCGGCCGCGCCACGTACGAGCCACCGCTCACGCGCATGGTGCTGGAGGAGGGAGAGCTGGCCGGATTCTTCGCGGCATTGCCCTGACCGCCCTCTTCCGATGCTGCCGCCGGAAATCTCCGCGTGACCCTCACCGCCCGACGTCCATCACCCAGACGTTGCTCTGGCGGTCGAACAGCAGGCAATACAGGCGGCCATCCGCGATGCGGAAACCGTAGCGGTCCGAGCGAAGCCGTTCCTTCCCGAGCCGGAGCAGGCGCCGCGGTACGCCGCCCGCGGCCGGAACCGACCAGAGCACGCCGTCGCCGTCCGGGTCGTGGCTCTTGAAGTAGATCGTCCGGCCGTCGTCGCTCCAGTGGCTGGTCTCCGCCCGGGGGGCGCCCGGCGCCGTCCCGTCGAAGACCTCGCGGGGCGGGCCGCCATCGACCGGGAGAACCCAGAGTCGACCGCCGAGCATGTCGTTCGTGAACGAGAGGTACCGCCCATCCGGCGACCAGCTCTGCCAGTTTCCTTCGGTGGCGATCTTGCGCGTCTGCCAGGCGCCATCGTCGCCTCGTCGTGCGACGAAGAGACCGAGCGGTTGCGACTGCGACCCGAACGCGAGGGATTCGCCGTCGGGCGACCATGCGACGTACTGTTCCTGTTCGGGGGAGTACGTCACCTGCTCGACGGGGCCGCCGTCGAGCGGCATGACGAACACGTCACGGGAGCCGGTGCGCCACGCATGGAACGCGACCATGCGGCCGTCCGGCGATGGCTCGGGATCGAAATCGCCGCTCGGATCCGTGGTCAGCCGCTCCGGCTGCCCGCCCTGGAGCGGGATCCGGTAGATGTCGGTGTTGCCGGAGAGGTCGGAGTCGTAGTACAGCCACTGCCCCTTCCGGTCGATCGCGACGCTCTCGATGGTCTGCTGCCCGAACGTCAGCTGCGTGAGCTGCGCATCGGGCGGCACCCCGGCATCCGTCCATGGCCGTGACCAGACGCCGGAGCTCGTCGTGAGCACGGCGTAGGCGATGCGTGAGCCATCTCCGGAAACCGAGAACGAGTTGATGCCCAGTCCGACGGTCAGGCGGCGCGGCTCCCCTCGCGGGACCCCGTCCCTCCCCAGCTCGATCGCGTAGACGTCGGGCGGGCCGAGGCGGTTGGAGATGTAGAGCAGGAAACGCCCATCCGCGGACCAGCGCGGCGCCACGTTGCTCGCCGTGCTGTCCGTCACACCGACGGCAGTGCCGTCATCGGGATCGACGACCTCGATCCAGCTCGGAGCGAGGTTGCCGAACGCCATGCCGGGCTTGAGGTACCAGCGGTTGCCCGCCTGGCATGCGATCAGATCGCGCGGGCCCCACGTGCAGAGATTCGCCTGAAACACGGTGGTGACGAGGTGGCTCGCGCCCGTGGCATCGCGGACGAAGAGCGAGTCATCGATGACGTACGCGATCCGGCTCCCGTCCAACGACCACGTCGCGGATTCGACGTCGCCACCGCGGCGCGGCACTTCCTGTCGCGCCGGCCCGCCGCCGGCGGGCGCGCTGAAGACCTGCCAGTCCTTCAGAAACAGGATACGGCTGCCGTCGCGCGACCACTGCGGGTGCACCTCGATCGCCATCGAGTCATCGGTGAGCGGCACGGCACGGCCCCCGGCAACGGCGCGGAGGAAGATCCGGCTGCGGGTGCCGTCGCCCGTCGCGTACGCGACCTGCTTTCCGTCCGGCGAGATCGCCGGCATGATCTCGAGCCCCGGCTCCCACGTGACCTGCGTCGCCTGCCCGAAGCGCTCCGCCGGATTGTCGTCGACCGCCCGGAAATGGCGCCCGACGAAGAACGCCACCACGGCCGCGGCCAACGCGCCCGCCGCGATGTACACGGCGCTGCGTCGCCCCTTCCCGCTACCGTGAGCCGCAGGGATCTGACCGGTGCCGCCGCTCGCGCCGATCGCGGCGGCGAAGGCGGCCGCCGACTGGAACCGGTCCGCGGGCTCCCGGGCCAGCGCCCTCAGCACGGCCGCCTCGACCGGCGGCGGCACCGTGTCGCGCACCGAAGCCGGCGCCGTCGGCCTGCCCGTGAGCGCCTTCGCGACGACGGCCTGCAACGTCGCGCCCTGGTAGGGCGGCTCCCCGGTGAGCATCTCGTAGCTCACGACGCCGAGCGCGTAAATGTCGCTGCGCGCATCGATCGCCCGCTCGCCCGTCGCCTGCTCGGGACTCATGTACTGCGGCGTGCCGAGCGAGATACCCGTCTGCGTCATGCGCTCGCCGCCGGCGCTCTGCACCGCGAGCGAGATCCCGAAGTCCGCCACCAGCGCATGCCCGCCCTGGAGCAGAATGTTCTCCGGCTTGATGTCCCGATGGATCACGCCGTGCCCGTGCGCGCACGCCAGCGCGTCGGCCACTTCGCGCGTGATCCGGACCGCATCCTCGATCGGAAGCAGCCGTTCGCGCGCAAGCCGGCCGCGGAGCGTCTCGCCGTCCACGTACGGCATCACGTAGTACGGAGTACCGTCCACGGCCCCCGAATCGAACAGGGCGAGGATGTGCGGGTGCTGCAGGTTGGCCGTCGTCTTGATCTCGGCCAGGAAGCGCTCGGCGCCGATAACGGCGGCGAGCTCGGGCTTCAAGACCTTGAGCGCGACCTTGCGGTCGTGCCGGAGGTCCTCCGCCAGGTAGACGGTCGCCATCCCGCCCGCGCCGAGCTCCCGCTCGATGCGGTAGCGTCCGGATAACGCCGCGTTCAGAGAATCCCGCATTTCTCCGCGTTTGATGCGAGAACGAGCCGGACCGATCGGTTCGGTGGTCCGACCCGGGAAATGGCTGGCTATTTCAGGAAGTCTGTCGCGAAAGCTCGAGGCCGATACAACATCCGACGGTAGGGCAAGGCACCCCCCGGGTCAAGATCCCGGTGGGGGAGATCCCCGCCCCCCGACCCGGCTGTCCTGCGGTCTTCTCGGTTATCTCCCTCCCGCTCCCAGCACTCGGTCGAGATCCGCCTTGAGCTGATCGAAGTCGCGGCGGAGCGTGGCGTATCGCTCGAGCGCGTCCCGGCCGATCTTCTGGTCCACGCCGCTGGTCATGCCGGCGAGGTAGGTGATGTGCGCCTGCAGGCCCGGCTTGCTGTAGCGGATGGACGGCGTGAACAGCCGGTCCGCGATGGCCTCGACCCGCTTCGCCGTGTCGGCCGCGGCGCCGGTCGCGTTCTGCAGTCTCTGCTGCGCGGTGCGCACGCGCTGCACGACCTGGTTCAGCTCACCGAGCAGCGCCTGCATCCGCATGTTGTGGTCGAACTGCTCCTTCAGGTCGGCGACCGTCGTGCCTTCGGCCGCGATGCGCGGATCGATGAGCAGGTCGAAGCGCTGCGTCTGCGTCGCGCTCCCGACCTTGAGCCGCGCCTGGTACCGTCCGGGCGGAGCCGTGACGCCGGCGCCGCCGCGGCCGCCGCCGCCGGGCGCGCCGGGGTAGCGCGCGTCCCAGACGAAGCGGTTGAGGCCGGCATTTTTCGTGACCTGTCCCACGGGCACGCCCGGCTGGGCCGCGCGGCCGAACGCCGCGAAACCGCCGCCACCACCGCGGCGACCGCCGCCGCCGGCTGCGGCTGCATCGCTGCTGTAGGTCTGGATGAGGGTGCCGCCGTTGTCGAGGATGTCGATCGTCACGGGTCCTGTCGGTTCGTCCGGCAGGTAGTACTCGATCATCGGGCCGAGCAGGCCCGGCGCCTCGCGCGTGCGGTAGCCGTCACGCGGCTCGTACAGGTGGATCGCGGAGGGCGACGTCTGCGGTGTGATCTGCGCGAGCGAGCTGATGTTGTCGAGGATCCAGAAGGCGCGGCCCTGGGTCGCGACAATGAGGTCCTTCCGGTACACCTTGAGGTCCGTGATCGGGACGTTCGGCAGGTTGAGCTGGAAGCTCTGCCAGTGCGCGCCGTTGTCGTACGAGATGAACAGGCCGAACTCGGTGCCCGCGTAGAGCAGGCCCTCGCGGTCCGGGTCCTCGCGCACCACGCGCGTAGGCCAGTCTGCCGGGATCCCGTTCTTCCCGTCCGTCAGCAGCGTCCACGTCTTCCCGTAGTCGTCCGTCCGGTAGATGTAGGGGTGGTAGTCACCGAGCAGGTAGCGGTAGACCGCGTAGTACGCGGAGCCGGGCCGGTGCGGGGACGGCTCAATGTACTGGACGCGGCCGCCGGGCTGCAGGTCCTTCGGCGTGATGTCGGTCCAGGTCTTCCCGTCATCGCGTGTTACGTGGAACGGCCCGTCGTTGGCGCCGACCCAGATCACGCCGGGCTCGAGCACGGACTCGCGGATCGAGTAGAGCGTGCTGTAGAACTCCTCGCCCGTGACGTCGCGCGTGATCGGCTCGCCGCTCACGCCCTGGCAGCAGGCGGGCTTCGCCGTCAGGTCGGGCGAGATCGTCTCCCAGGTGACGCCCAGGTCGCGCGAGCGGTGCAGGTACTGCGAGCCGTAGTAGACGACGTCGGGATCGTGAACCGACGTCTCCATCGGCGAGACGCGCTGGAAGCGATAGATCAGGTCGCTGGCCGGGTTGCCGTAGAGAGACTGCGCGCCGATCCAGTAGTTCTTCTGCTGCCCGGTCTCCATGTTCTCGACCTCGAACTGACCCTTGCACGCGCCGTACACGATGTTCTTCCGTGCCGGGTGCGGCATGATCGGGCCGGTCTCGCAGCCGGGGCCGCCGGTCCAGTCGTCGCCCTGCACGCCGCCCGTCGCGAAGCTCGAGATGATGACCGTGTTGTCATCCTGCTGTGCGCCGTAGAGCTGGTACGGGAAGCGGTCGTCGGTCCACACGCCGTAGAACTCGCCGGTGGGCTGGTTGCCCTGCGTGGACCAGGTCCGGCCGCCGTCGAACGAGACGTTGGCGCCGCCGTCGTTCGACTGGATCATGGTGTTGCCGTCGTTCGGGCTCACCCAGATGTCGTGGTTGTCGCCGTGCGGCGTGCGCA
Source organism: uncultured Gemmatimonadales bacterium (assembly GCA_963786235.1). GTDB lineage: Bacteria > Gemmatimonadota > Gemmatimonadetes > Longimicrobiales > RSA9 > CAWAYJ01. The sequence goes on along the minus strand of CAWAYJ010000035.1, from coordinate 358,345 downwards.
GCGAGGTGAACGTGCGGCCGCCGTCCGTGGACTTGTAGAAGCCCTCGGCACCCGCGTACACCACATCGGCGTTGGTCGGATCGGCGCCCAGCGTCGTGTAGTAGAACGGCCGCTGGATGAGCGAGCCCTGATCGCTGGTCTGTGTCCACGACTGGCCGGCGTCATCGGAGCGGTACATGCCGCCGCCCGGGAGCGCCTCGACCAGCGCGTAAATGCGGTTCGGATTAGCGGCGGTCACCGCGAGGTTGGCCTTCCCGATCAGCTCGGTCGGCAGACCGTTCGTGATGTGCGTCCACTTCTCGCCGCCGTCCGTGCTCTTGTAGAAGCCACCGACCTTCGAGCCGCTGATGATGGTCCACGGCTTCCGCTCGATCCGGTTCATCCAGGCGTAGACGACGTCCGGATTCCCCGGCTGCAGCTCGACGTCCATGGCCCCGACGCTGTCGGACAGGAACAGCGTCTTCTTCCAGGTCTTCCCGCCGTCCACGGTCTTGAACACGCCGCGTTCGGTGTTCTTCTTGAAGATGTCGCCGTAGGCGGCCACCCAGGCGATGTCGGGATTGGTCGGGTGTACACGGATCGCGCCGATCTGGCCGGCGTTGTAGAGGCCGGCAAACGTCCACGTCGTGCCGTTGTCGGTGCTGCGGTAGACGCCGCGGCCGGTCGAGACGTTGCTCCGCACGCCATCCGAGCCGGTGCCGACCCAGATCACGTTCGGGTCGGAGTCCGCGACCGCGATCGAGCCCATCGACGGGGCCGTGATCTGGCCGTCGGCGATCGGGACCCAGCTCTCGCCGCCATCGGTCGTGCGGAAGAGGCCGCCGCTGGCCACACCCATGTAGAACGTGCGCGGTTGCGAGGGTACGCCCGTGACCGCGGTCACGCGGCCGCCGCGCGAGGGGCCGACCAGGCGGAACTGGAGCCCGCGGAAGAAGGCGGAATCGACGGCGGGCATCATCGGCGCGCCGCCCGCGCTTTGCGCGAGGACGGGCGCGTGCGGGAGCGCGGCGAGAATCAGAGCGAAAAGCAGAACGCGGCTGCGCATGGGTCGGCCTCTGCGATCAGTAATGGACGTGATCGAATGCCGCCGCGCCTCGCGCGGCGCCAGACTTGGAAGTGACGCGGAATCCCGCCTCGCCGCAAGACCGGGCGTGGTCGGGGCGCTCCGCCCACGCGTCGACTCGCCGGGGCACGACGGGACGAAGGTCATGCGACGAAGGGGCGGCCAGCGCGCCGGCTGACCGCCCCCTCGAGGCTGCGAAGCGGACGTCGCCTAGCGGTCGTCCGCCACGCCGCGGCCCGCGGAGAGGCTGCCGTGGTTCAGCAGGGCATTGAAGACGATGCCGTAGGAGCCGAGCGTCTCGCCGCGCCAGAACGGGTTGAAGCTGAACAGCACGATGTGGCCGCTGCCATCGCTCACATCGACGAGCGCCGGCGCGTTGGCCAGCTCCTCGCCATCCGTCAGGCCGCCGCTGATGAGCAGCGTGCGGACGTCCGGGCTGAAGCGGAAGATGGTGCGGACGTTGCTCGTCTGCGCACCACCGCCGCTACCGCCGCGGCCGCCGCCCGCGGCCTGGCCGGCGTTCTCCTCGCGGAACTTCTCGACACCGGCCTGGCCGGCGTCGCGCGCGCGGCCCTGCACGATGTCCTGGTCGTCGATGCCGCCACGGCTGGTGTGTCGGGCCGTGGTGCTGCCGTCGTTCGCCGCGCCGCGGCCGCCGCCGGCCGCGAACCCACCGCCACGGCCGCCGCGGCCACCGAATCCGCCGCCGCCGGCGGCCAGGACGGGCCCGCGGTTGAAGTAGACGCCGAGCTCGTCGCCATAGCCGTAGGCGAGCGGGCTGTTGCGGTCGGCGACCTGCGTGCGGAACACGCCGCCGGGCGCCCACAGGTTCTGCGTCTGGCGGATCGACACACCGTCGGCGAGCCCGAACTGGATGGGCAGCGACGAGCTGCTCGTGATGGCGATGAAGGTGCCGCCCGCCTTCACGAAGTTGTCGATGTTGACGACGCCGGTCAGCTCGAGGCCGCCGCGGATGTCATTGGTCGAGGCCTGCTTCCCGATGTTGGGCGTGAGCGGCGACGCCTTCCACGGTACCGGCTGGTCGCCGGTCACGCCGCGGAGCGTGCTGAGCGGGTCGTTCGACGAGGGGCCGAACAGGATGACGTCGTACTTGTCCCGGAGCCGCGGATTGTCGCGCACGTCCTGCACGCTGATGTAGTTGTACGGGATGCCGTATTCGTCGAGGCCGATCCGGACCCAGCCTTCCTGCTGCGTGCTCTGCCACGTGTGCATCAATGCGACGCGCGACGCGACGACCGGGTGTGTGTCCACAGCTCGGCACCGTCGCCGCGCTGACCGCGGTGAAGCCGAACTCGCGACCGGCCTGATCCAGGGTCTGGCGCAGGTTGCCGCCGTTCCCGTCCGCGCGGATGATGAACGTGCCGGCGCCGTAGCGCTTGCCGCCGCTCTCGAAGCTGCGCTCGGCCGCCTCGATGCGCAGGTCGGGGTGCCGGTAGCGGAAGGTGGTGAGGTTGTTGTCCGCGTTGTAGCTGACGAGGAAGGCCGCCGCGCTGCCGCTCGCCTCGACGCCGCCCGGCGCGCGGACCGGCTCCTTCGCGAGGGTCATGGCCACCTTCAGGATCGCGGGGTCCTCGACGCGCACGGTGGTCGCGTTGAAGAGCGGGCCGAGCGTCCAGCCGACGTCATCGTACGGGCTGGGGTCGGTCGGGTTGTAGTACTGCTTGTCGAGCAGCATGTCGGCCGCGCGCGAGTAGGGCTGGTCCATGCGCACGACGTAGCTGCCCGCGCCGAAGCTCTGGTCGCCGACCTGGATCGGACGGTCCGCGCGCTGCACCTCGACGCCCTGCATCTGCAGCAGGTCGAGCAGCCGCGCCTGCTGGCCGAGCCGGGCGTCGGAGGCGGGGAATACCCAGGCCGCCGGCCCTTCCGTCGTCGCCTTGGCGACGGAGCGCTGGCTCTTGCGATAGAAGTCGCGCAGGTACTCCTGCCGGTTGTCGGCGACCTCCTTCATGGCGATCAGGATCGCGCTCTGCTGCAGGTTCACGTTGTTGCGGATGCCCCAGACCACCTCGGGCAGCGGGGTGTTCATGCGGCTCCACTGCCGGTCCACGTTGCCGCGCACGATGCTGTACGAGCCGTCGCCCGAGCCCTGCGTCTCGTAGAACCGGCCGATCGAGTTGCGCATGTTCGCGATCCAGAACATGTAGTTGGGGGCCCAGCCGTCGTAGTAGTCGTGCGTGTAGATGCCGGGCACGCCGAATGCCGTCATGTCCTGCACTTCCTTGTGCGCCAGCCGGTTCCACTCGTCCACCACGATCGGGTCGATCCACGCGTTATAGGGGCCGCGACCCGTCGAGGTGTAGAGGTAGGACGCCGACTCGTGCAGGTCGTGCATGACCGTCGGCTTCCACTCGAGGAACGTCTTGACCGTGTTCTGCTGGAGCTTGAGCGACATGCCGATGCCGTCACGGTTGTTGTCGTGCGCCACGTACGCGCCCCAGTAGATCGGCCGGGAGGGCGTGTTGGGCGCGTTCGGATCCTTGCGCCGGGCCATCGCCAGATCGACGACCTTGGCGCGGCCGTCCACCTCGGTCACGGGCGTGACCATCACGATGAGGTTGTCGCGGATCGCCTTGATGTGCGGCGACTCCTCGACGGCCAGCCGGTAGACCAGCTCCATCAGCATCTCGGGCGAACCGGTTTCGGTCGAGTGGATCGCGCCCGTGGCCCAGTACATTGGCTTGGCCGTCTGGATGATCTGCTCCGCCTGGGCGGGCGTGGTCACGCGCGGGTCCGCCAGCCGGTTGGTCATTGCCTTGTAGTCGTCGAGCTTCGCGATGGTCGCCTCATCGGCGACCACCACGAGCATCTGCTCGCGGCCCTCCTCCGTCGTGCCCACGTTGAAGACCTTCACGCGGTCGGATGCGGCATCGACCGCGCGCATGTACGCGTAGATCTCCTTCGGGTAGTGCAGCACCTCGGGCGCGCCGATCGCGTTGCCGAGGAACTCGAGCGGCGTGGGCACCGTGCTCGAGGCCGGCAAATGGTCGATGAGCGGCGTGAGGAAGAAGGTCTCCGTCGTGTACTTCCTGATCAGGTCGGTGTACTCGCGGTCGTTCGCCTGTTGCGCGCGGGCCGGTGCCGCGACCGCGACGAGCACGGAGAGCGCGAGGAAGGCCTGGGCGCGGCGAGCGGAGCGCAGGTGGTGTCGCGGTCGGCCGGAACCCGGGTGGAGTGCCCGGCGGCGGATTGAAGACGAGGCTCTCATGGATTCCTCGGCGGTTGTTGGGCTCTCGAGCGGTGCTGACGGACCCCCGGGTCCGAACGGAACGTTGCAGTCTGGATCGGCCGTGCCGCATCTGTCAACGACACGGGGCATGGCCTCGAACGGGCTCCGGTCGCCATCTTGCACGGGCGGATCGGAATGCGCGGTTCCGGGGCCCGCCGGCGGGCGACGCCGGGCGGCGTCACCGTCCCGGCCGAGGCGGTGTCGCCGCGCGGGTGCCACGCCTCGTCGCACACACGGGAAAGAAGGGGAGACGGATGGGCATCCTCGCATGGATCGGTGCCGCGATCGGCATTCTGTTCTTCCTGTTCCTGGTGCAGGTGGTCTGGCTGTCCATCGTCCTCAGCTGGGAGACCGAGAAGACGCGCGGCCTCGGCTACTACGGCCTGCCGCCCGCGGAACGGGACGCGTTCAAGCGGAAGCTGCGCCGTCAGGCGCTGCTGCTCTGGCCCATCCTCCGCCTGATCGGCCGCTTCTCGAGCTTCACGTTCGACAAGGCCAGCTTCCGCCACAACGGCGTCAGCGGGCCGAAGGGCACGTGCAGCGAGGAGAGCTTCAAGAGCGCCGTCGAGTACGAGCCCGGACCCGAGGACATTTTCGTCATCACGCAGATGAAGTGCGGGACCACCTGGATGCAGCACGTGGTCTACGAAGTGCTGCGCCGCGGCACGGGAGACCTCGTCGACACGGGCACCACGCTCTACGCCGTTTCCCCGTGGATCGAAGCGCTCAAGAGCGTTCCGCTCGCCGAAGCGCCGCTCATCGGCAGCGAGCGACCGTCCCGCGTCATCAAGACGCACCTGCCCTCGCAGCTGTGTCCGTACAGCCCCGACGCGCGCTACATCTACGTCGCACGCCATCCCGTTTCCTGCTTCGCGAGCTGTGTCGACTTCGTGAAGACCAACATCGGGACGATGGCGCCCGGACTGCCCGTCGTCGAGGAGTGGTTCTGTTCGCCGGAATCGATGTGGTGGGGCACGTGGACCGATCACGTGAAGGGCTGGTGGTCACGTGCGCAGGCAACCGACAACGTCCTGTTCGTCCATTTCGAGGACATGAAGAAAGACCTCGCGGGCGTCGTGCGGCAGGTGGCCGACTTCCTCGGCATGGCGCGCCTCACGGACGACGAGGTCGCCGAAGTGGTACGCAAGACCAGCTTCAGCTACATGCAGCAGCACAAGGACCACTTCGAGATGAACCCGCCGCACATCCTGCAGACGGACGCGGAGCTGTTCGTGCGGGGAACCGCGGACCGCCACCGCGACGTGCCCGCCGACGTGCGCGGCCGCATCGAGGCATGGTGCGTCGCGGAGCTCGGCGGGTCGGGCGCGGCTACGGGTCCCCGCCCGTGGTGGAATTCCTGACGGATACCACGGGCTCTCCCCACCTCATCCGGCGCACGCCGGTTGAATATTGCCCTTGCCGGCCTGCCTCCCTAGAAGCCGGTGAGCCACCCGAATCAAGGGGGCGTTGCCTCCCACGGCCGGCGATTCACACCGTATCCGGATCGGCGACCCGTTGTGGTCACGGGAACGGGAACGTGGCGAAGCAGACGACTGTGACACGCAGGGGACTCCACCGGCCGCAGCCGTAACGCCGCTTCCTGACACACGGATGCCACTGATACGGGCGGCGGCGAATCCGGACGAGCTGGGCCGAGAGGCAACCAAACAGGCGGCAGCGAAGCTGACGAGGATCACATCACCTGGAAACGATGCAAGATGACCGGAACGTCTTATGCCGTGTGCACAACGGCATTCTGCATCTGTCATGTGGCTATCTGCGCGGCGCAGCAGATTCCGATCTCGGCACCGACGTTGGAGATGCGTCAGATCTGTTCCATCGGTGCCGACGACGGTCCGGATGATCAGCTGTTCGGCCGGATCGTGGACGTCGCCGTCGGCGCAAGCGGAGACATGTACATCGTCGATGGGATGGAACAGAAGGTCCGTGCATACGACCCGTTCTGCCGGCACCTCCGAGACATTGGCCAGCGGGGTCCGGGCCCCGGGGAGTTCGTGTCGATCGTCAGTGCGCAGATCGATGGCGACACCCTGTACGTCCTTGATGTCGGCGGGAAGAAGGACCACGTCTTCTTGCTGACTGGCGAATACGTAAGAGAGCTTCGCGATTCAGCGGTGTGGCAGGGGATATGCTGCGGCTACCGGGTCGCCAACCTGACCTTCAATCGAAGCCCATCGGCGCGGACATCATACCTGCGCCTGCAGAGGCGTGGCGCTGAGGACACGCTTGCAATCGTACACAGCGGCAGCGCGTACGCGTACCTTGCGGAAGACGCGCCGCCTCGACTCGTGCGTGCAATCGCGCTGCCGTACAGGGCTCCGGAATTGAGCACGGCGGACCATCGTGCGGTCGCCCGGGAGGCCCATCGGATGTTCGGTGGACGGGTGGAGATCCGGGAGCCAGACCGATGGTCTCTGGCTGCAAGGTTGCTCTATGATGGGGGAGGCCGACTCTGGGTTGGCAGCGGTGACGCATCCTTGTGGTTTGTCATTTCCGTGGCCGATGGGCAGACACACGCGTACCGCCTGCCGAGCGGTATCCGGGTGTTGAAGGTGAGGGAGAACGAACTCGTTGCGGCGACCGAGACGGAGAACGGGTCGCCGGTAGTGGTGCGCTACGCGTTCACAATGCCTGGTGAGAGCAGCAGTTGATAGTCCGGGAGGCAGACGGACGGGTCGCGAAACCGGGCTAATGAGGCGACAGGCGACTTGCCTGGATACCGGCCACCGGGGCATCCACAGAACGCGTCTGGCGCACGCGCCGTTCGAGCGCGCCGCAGCCGGGCCCACCGAGTGGACGAAGCTGCGCATCCGCTGCCTGGGGAATCACGCCAACGCTGACTGAATACACAGTTCTGGAGTGCGCTTCCCGTCATGGAGGAGGCTCCCATGGGACCACCGTTGTCATTTCGATACGCATGCCTGCTGGTTCTGTTCTGCAGCATGACAGCGTGCTCGGAGGCCGGTGACAGATACTCCTCTCACACGTCAACCGCCGCCGTTGCGGCTGCGGGCGCCGGGCAGGCGGTCGAGTTCGCCACACTGACCGAGGAACTCCTGATAGACGGAAGAGGTGGCTCGGACGGGATGCCGTTCGTCATGATCGCAGCCGTAGCTCCGGACGGACGCGGGGGTGTGTTCGTCTTCGACAACGGAGTGCCGACACTTCGCCAGTTCGACGAGCGAGGGAGGTATCGCCGCACCGTTGGACACCAGGGCTCCGGACCTGGCGGGTACGGCGAGGGTGCAACTGGACTTGCGTTGCACCGTGACGGTCGCCTGTTGCTTTGCGACGCGCGAAACGCCCGTATCACAGTGTTCGATTCGACCGGCCAACCGGCTGATCAATGGCGGATTCCGTCCGGTCTGTTCGTGCGGAATCCCGTCGTGGCGGACACTGCCGGCGACGTGTACGTCAAGGTTGCACTCGGCCGTGTCGAACGAGGCCGGCCACTTCCGGTCGGGTTACTGCACCTGAGTTCCTCGGGTGCCGTTGTGGACACGCTTCCGGTCCCGCGGATCACGGGGGAGCCCACCGCCTTGCCGGAACTGTTCGGATTCGAGAAGCTGTGGGAGATGAGCCCTGTCGGAGACCTCATCATCGGCGTCAACTCGGACTACGCGTTCGAGATTCGGCGGAGGGACGGGCGAGTCATCGAAGTTGAGCGCCCGTACGACCCGGTCCTGGTGAATCCGGAGGAATGGACGGCGCTGATCGCCGGAAGACGCCAGAACCTCACGGTTGGCATGGAGCCAGGACAGGTTCCCGAAATGCCGCGCGTGAAGCCGGCCTATCGTGGCATCGATGTCGGCATCGATGGCCGGATCTGGATACGTCTTCATAGCATCGCGGAACGCGTACCTGGCGGTGACCCGACGGTTCCTCCGGGCGTTTCACGCGCTTGGCGAGAGCCAACACTCTATGACATCTTCGAGTCCGACGGCACCTACGTTGGCCGTGTTCGGCTACCGGACGGCGTCCGCCTCGTCGGGCACGGAAACGGGGAGGTCTGGGGCGTGGTCGCTGTCGGTCTCGACGAACAGAACCTCATTCGCTATCGGCTCGAGTTCGCTGGCAGATGACACCATGTTTCGTCGGCTCTGACTCGCCGCGCGACAGCGTCTGATTCGACTCTGCTGTGGCGCGGCGTCAGACGTCCTTCCCCCTCACGAACCGCTCCAGCCTTCCCCGTCCCTCCGCGATCTCTGACCAGTCAAAGGTGTCGAACGCGATGACCGCCAGCGTACAGGTCGGGTACTTGCGCTCCATGCGCTCGAGCAGCTTCGCGTCGCCGGCGCCGGCGAGCCGCAGAGCCGCCTCCTCGATGCCGGGGTTGTGCCCGATGAGCAGGACGGACTCCGATGTTTCGGGCAGTCCGTGCAGCATGGAGAGGATGACGTCGCTCGAAGCCATGTAGAGGTCGGGTTCGACGCGTGTATCCGGTTGGCCGAGCGCAGGTGCGATGTGTTCGAGCGTCTCGATCGCGCGGCGCGCGGCGGAGCAGACGATGGCGTCGGGCACGATCTTCTCGGCGGCCATGAAGCCGGCCATCCGTGAGGCGGTGTCCCTGCCGCGGTCGTTGAGGGGCCGGTCGACGTCGTCGAGTGATGCGTCGTCCCATGCGGACTTTGCATGGCGCAGCAGGCAGACGGTTTTCACGGTGGGGCCTCCGGCACGGGTTCGGGGATCACGAAGGCTCGGGATCGAACGAACCGGCGTCGCGCTGCGTGCCACAACGCGACGCCGGCGTGCATCATGGTCTCATCCGGCTCAGTTCGTCATTCCGCCGAGCATCGAGTCGCGTCTGGCCTTGAACTCGGTGCCGGCCTTCCATTCGGGCCACGTGTCCATGGACGCGACGCGGAGGCCGACGCGGAAGAGCAGCTGCGTGTCCTCGACCGCGCCCGCGAGGTCCCAGTCCGGCTTCACTTCGTCGGTGACCTGGTGGTAGTCGTGGGCGGTGTACTCGTCGCGCTTGGCCTGGCCGTACCCTTCGGGCTTGCCGATGTAGCGGGTGCCCGCATCGACGTAGAGCGCGGGCACGCCCTCCTTGGCGAACTCGAAGTGGTCGGACCGGTAGAAGAAGCCCTTCTCGGGCTCGGCATCCGGCTCGATGACGCGGCCTTCCTTCTTCGCGGCCTCGGTGAGCAGGTCGTCGAGCGTCGAGTTGCCGAGACCGACCACGATCATGTCCTCGGTCCGGCCCCACTGGTTGACGCCGTCCATGTTGATGTCGGCGAGCGTGTGGTCGAGCGGGTAGAGCGGGTTCTCGGCGTAGTACTTGGCGCCGAGCAGGCCCTTCTCTTCGGCGGTCACCGCGAGGAACAGGACGGAGCGCGACGGCGCCGGGTCGAGCTTCGTGAACGCGTCCGCCAGCTCGAGCAGCGCGGCAACGCCCGAAGCATTGTCGAGCGCGCCGTTGAAGATCTGATCACCCACGAGCGTGGTGTCCATGCCGAGGTGGTCCCAGTGCGCGGTGTAGACCACGTACTGGTCCTTTTCGACGGGGTCGGAGCCTTCGAGCTTCGCGATCACGTTCTTCGAGGCGACGTCGCGTAGCGTGTTCCGGATGTCGAAGCTCGCCTGCGCCGGCAGGGCCACCGGCTGGAAGTCCTTGGAGAGCGCCGCCTTCTTGAGCGCGTCGAAGTCCTGGCCGGCGGCGGAGAGGATCTTCTTCGTCATCTCGTCGCGGATCCAGCCCTGGACGGGGACGCGGCTCATGTTGTTGTCGGGCGACTTGATGTCGAAGCCCTCGTGGCCCCAGTTGTAGGACGGCACCTCCCACGGGTACCCGGCGGGCCCGGTCTCGTGGATGACGAGGACGGCGGCCGCGCCCTTCTCGGCGGCGATCTCGTACTTGTAGGTCCAGCGGCCGTAGTACGTCATGGCGCGGCCCTTGAACATGCTGTCGTCGAGCTTGTTCGAGCCGTCGGGAATCTGCGGGTCGTTGACCAGCATGAGCAGCGTCTTGCCGGTGACGTCCATGCCCTTGTAATCATCCCAGCCGTATTCGGGGGCGACGACGCCGTAGCCGACGAACACGATCTGCGAGTTGTCGACCTTCACCTCGGGCGTGGCCCGGCGGGTCTCGGCGATGTAGTCGCGCGGCCCTTCGAACGACATCGGCTTGCCGTCCACCGTCAGGCTGGCGCTCACATCCTCCGTGAACCCGACGAGCGGCACGTCCTGGATGTACGTGCCATCGGGGTTGCCCGGCTGCAGGCCCAGGTTCTTGAACTCGTTCGTCAGGTACTCGACGGTGCGGTCCTCGCCCACGGTCCCGGGGGCGCGGCCCTGGAACTCGTCCGAGGAGAGCGTCGTCGTCTTCGCCAGGATGTCCGCCGCCGTGATGCTCTCGAGGGCGGGAGCCATGGCTTCCTCGCTGTACGCGGCGGGCTGCGGGGCCTCGGCGCACGCAGCCGCGAGGAACGAGGTCAGGATCGTTATCGGAAACGCGGTCACGCGTCGCACGGATTAGCCTCCTTGGAGCGGAACGGGGCAACTCGCGGAAGATGAGGAGCGGTCCGGCCGGCGGCAACTCGCTGTACTCTCTCGGGGACAGTGCGGGAAGGGGACGTGTCTCCGGCCCGCCAACTGCGCCGGAATCGAAGCAGGACAGGCCGGTGCGCGTACTGGTGGTGGGCGCGCGGAGACCGTGGCGTTTCGCCGGACCCGGCCGCGCCGTACTGTACCAGAGCCGCGCCGCGACTCCCGCGGGGAGTCCGCGCCGGCGCCGGCGTACCGCCGGCCGCCACACGGTTCTGCACATCCGAGCGGCGCGACGCCGCTCCTGAACGACAGGAGACGCGACTATGAGCCGGACACGATGGGCCGGGTTGGGGATTCTGGCATTCGGCGCCCTGGTTGCCGGCGCGTGCGCGGGCGGCGAACGGTCGTGGGGCGGTACGACCACGGACAGCGCGGGTGTCACGATTGTGACGAACCCGGAGGCCGGGCTTTGGCCGGCGGGCCTCGGTCCGGACATCACGGACGAGTTGACAATCGGTACGTCGGAGGGCGACCCGAACTACCAGTTCGCGCAGATCGCCGGGATCGATGTCACGTCGGATGGCACGATCTACGTGCTGGATCAGAAGTTGCGCCAGGTCCAGGTGTTCGATCCGGCAGGGACGTATGTGAAGACGATCGGCGGACCGGGCGAGGGGCCGGGCGAGTTCAGCCAGGTGACCATGGCGCTGCTGGCGACGGCGGGCGATACGATCCTGGTCCCGGACCTCGGGCTTCAGCGGCTGGACCGGTTCACGGCCGACGGCACGTTCATCAGCCAGCTGCCGATGCCGATGGCCTCGGGCGGCGTGTCCGTGCGCTGGGCGGAGCGGCCGGACGGCATGCTGATCCAGGAAGCGCGGATCATGCAACTGCCGGGGATGGAGGACGTCGAGCCAATGTTGCATCTGCTCCGGCGCCATCCGGGCGGTGAGCTGATGGACACCGTGCTCACGTTGCCGGTCAAGCAGTCGTTCGAAGTCAGCACGGAAGGCGGGCAACTCCGGGCGAGCATCAAGATCTTCGAGCCGGAACCGATGTGGACGCTCGCCGAAGACGGGAGGATCCTGTACGCGCTCAACTCCGAGTACAGCGTCTCCGTGTACTCGCCGGATGGCCAGTTGCAGCGGATCGTGCGGCGCGCCGTCGAGCGCAAGCCGGTGGGGGACGCCGACAAGAAGGCGATCATGGACCTGCTGGGCAAGACCTGGACCGATGCCGGGGTTCCCCCGCAGATGCTCGAGACGCTGAAGCAGTCGGTGAGCATCGGCGCCTACTACCCGGCGTTCACGAACATGATCGGCGGCCCGGGCAACACCCTCTGGCTGCAGCAGGTGCAGACGGCTGCGGACATGGGGGAGGGTGTGGAGTTCAACCCGCAGGACATCGGCGCGCCGCGGTGGGACGTGTTCGATCGGGATGGCCGGTACCTGGGGGTGGCGACGCTGCCCGACCGGTACACGCCGCTGCACTTCATCGGCAACCGGCTCTACGGGTACTGGCGTGACGATTTCGATGTCCAGTACGTGAAGGTGCTGCAGGTCACGATGCCGGTCGAGTAGACACGGACGTTCGAATGCGACGAGGCCCGCCGCGGCGATGGATCCGCGGCGGGCCTCGTCGCATCTGGAGACTCCGCGTCAACCGCCCATTCCCTCGAACTGCGCCCTCAGCTCGTCGAGCCGCCGCTGTTGCTCGGGTGTCGGCGGATACAACGAGCCCTGCACCGAGCCCGAGCCGTTGAAGTCGCCGGCCAGGCTGGACGCGCCCTGGTACACGCGGCGTGCGGCGGCCGGCGCGTCCGGCTGCTGCATCCGCTCCCACGCGGCCGTCTGCATGCGGAGCAGCTCGACGAGGAAGCGTTCGCGCGCCAGGTACTGCGCGTCGGTGAGCTCCGGCTTCCCCGGGTCACCCTTCACGACGACCGTCTGCACGGACCGCGCGCCGCCGGCCGTGAGCGTGACCGTGTACGTGCCGGGCGAGACCCACGGGCCGGTCGCCGCGAGCGGGCGCGGTGGACGGGGCAGCGCCTGCGCCTGCGCGCTGTTCGGGTCTTCGGGCCGGGCCGGCGGCGGCTCGTGGCGCAGGTCCCAGACGACGCGCTGGATCACGCCCGGTTCCGCCGGCCCGTCGAGCGTGCGCACGAGGGCGCCGTCCTCGTTCGTGATCGCGATCTTCACGGGCGTCATGGGCGGCGCGAAGAGCGTGTAGTCGAGGATCGCGCCGTCGGGCGGGTTCTCGCCCGCGTAGAAGTCCTGGCCCTGGTAGGAGTGGTCCTCCCAGTACTGCCAGATGTGGGCGGGCCGGATGGAGAAGAGGTGTGCGGGTTCGCGTGCGATCGCGGGCGTCCATTCGGCGAGCGAGCTTGCGTCGTCGAGGATCCAGATGCCGCGTCCGTGCGTGGCCACGACCGCGTCGTGCGTGCGCGGCTGGACCTCGACCTCCATGTACAGCGTCGGCGGCAGGTTCGCGCCCAGCGGGTACCAGGTGTCGCCGCGGTCGGGCGAGAGGAACAACTGGTGCTCCGTGCCGAGGAAGAGCACACCGGGTTCGTCGGGGTGTTCGCCGATGAACCGGGCGACGCCATCCTCAGGCAGGCCCGCCGCGATCGAGGTCCATGTCGCGCCGTAGTCCCGCGTGCGATACGCGTACGGCCGGAAGTTGCCGCGGCGGTGGTCATCGACCGCGACCCACGCGACGCCGGGTCCCGCGCGCGAGGGCGCGATCCGGCTGATGTAGGCGCCGTCCGGCGCGCCCGGCAGGTTCCGGCCGACTTCCGTCCACGTGCGGCCGCCATCGCGGCTGACCTGGATATTGCCGTCGTCGCTCCCGGCCCAGAGTACGTTCGCATCCACCGGCGATTCCGCCACCGCGCTCAACGCGCTGAACGCGCTCTGTCCGTCGTTCTTCGAGAGCATGGGCGAGGAGCCCTTCACGCCCATGATCGTGAGCCCGTCGCGGTCGATGTTCCGGGTCAGGTCTTTCGTCGCCGTCCATGTCGTGCCGTGGTCGCGCGTGATCATCAGGCTCTGCGCGCCGTAGTAGTACGTGCCCGCGGTGACGCGCGACGCGGCGCCCGGTGTCATCCACTCCCAGCGGAGCGCCGGCTGACCCGGCGCGGCGACCGGGTGGATGTCGCGGCGGTCACCCGTGAAGGCGTCCACGAGCGTGAGGTCACCCTGCACCGCGTTGCTGTAGACGTAGCGTGGGCCGTCCACGTCGACGTCGTGCTCGAGCCCGTCGTTGAAGCCGATCTCGCGCCAGTCACCGCCGGTGACGCCGAGATAGTGGCGGGTCGCGTTCGGCACCTCCCACGAGTGGTTGTCCTGCATGCCGCCATAGATCCAGTAGGGCGAGCGGTCGTCCGTGCCGAGGCCGTAGAACTGGCCGATCGGGATGTTGGTGTAGCGGGTGTACGTGTCGCCGCGATCCCAGGTCTGGTAGAGGCCGCCATCGCCCGCAAGGTAGAAGTGGCGCGGGTTGGCGGGATCGATCCAGATCGCGTGGTAGTCGCCCTTGAGCCCGACGTCGTACGTGGGCTCGGTCGGCATGGTCCGCCACGTCGACGCCGCCATCGTCGCTCGCGTAGAACCAGCGCGTCAGCAGGTAGAGCCGCAGGTCGTCGGTCGGGTCCACGTACAGGTGACTGTAGTACGAGGGCCGCGAGTTCATGTCGCTCATGCGCTGCCAGTGCGCGCCGCCATCGGTGGTGCGGTAGATGCCGCCCGCGGTCGCGTGCTCGATCACGGCCCAGGCGAGACCGCGCGTGCGGGCGGAGGCCGCGAGCCCGATCCGGCCGACGTCGCCTGCGGGAAGACCGTCGGTGGCGCGGGTCCACGTGCGACCGCCATCCGTGCTCCGGAAGATGCCGCCGTGCGGACCGCCGCCGTTGTAGCCCCAGGGCTGGCGGAGTCGCTGGTAAGCGGCGGCGTAAACGGTGTTCGGGTCGGCGCCGTCGCGGGCCATGTCCACGATGCCGGTGACCGTGTCGACGAAGAGGACGCGGTCCCAGGTGCGGCCGCCGTTCGTCGTGCGGTAGACGCCGCGGTCGGGCGAGGGCGCCCAGAGGTTGCCGAGCGCGCCGACGAGCGCAACGTCCGGGTTCGTGGGATCGACGAGGATCCGGCCAATGGCGCGCGAGTTCTCGAGGCCGATGTGACGCCACGTGCCGCCGCCGTCGGTGCTGCGGTACACGCCGTTGCCCCACGAGCTGCTCTGGCGGTTGTTCTGCTCGCCGGTGCCGGCCCACACGATGTCGGGATCCGAGGGCGCGATGGCGAGGACGCCGAACGTCCCGGTGGGCTGGTCATCGAACACGGGCGTCCAGGTCGTGCCGCGGTTCGTCGTCTTCCACACTCCGCCGGTCGCGGTCGCGATCCAGATGGTGCTCGGGTCCGACGCGAGCGCGTGCACGTCGTGGATGCGGCCGCCCATCACGGAGGGCCCGATGGTGCGAAAGGAGAGTTCCGCGAACGGATTCGGCTGCTGCGCGGAACCGGGGCGGGGAACGAAGCAGAACAACAGGCTCGCGGCGATCGCGATGCGCGTGCGTCGAGCCGTCGGGTATGCGGTCATGGTCGGGCCTCCGGGCCGTTGGTGTGCCGGCTGCCGCAACGTAGCGAGGCGAGGGCGCGGGCGGCCAGCCGTCGACCGGCCGGGAGTGCGTTCAGCGGATGGCGGTGTCGGACTGCGGCATGCGGACGGGACCGCCATAGGTGTCGCGCAGGATCCTGACGTAGTCGGCCATGGGCAGCAGACCGACGCGTCGGCGTCTCGCATCGAGGCCGGCGGGGTCCTCGATCGGGAACGGCTCGAGCCCACCGTCGACGATCCTGAATTGCGTGCCGTACATCTGCGGCTTGCCCTCGTGCGTGCGGACCCGGTCCGTGAGCATGGCGACGTCGGCGGCCGCGGCCTCACCGGAATCGGCCGCGGCGGCAAGCATGGGCAACATGTCCCGCTGGAACGCGTCTGACGGGCTGTGCTGTACGATGAGGAAGGCGGCGTCAGCGGCGTCGTGGCCGACGACGGAGCGGCCGGGCCAGCCGCGTTCCGCGACGATCCGGCGGAGCCGGTTGGTGAGTGAGGAATCGATGCCGAGTACGACGCGGAGCCGCGCGGTGTCGGTCGCGGACTCGACGTCGAAGCCGAGCCGGGCCGTCTGGTCGGCCATACCGAGGCGGATCAGCTCGTCGCGCAGCTCGGTGTCGATCGCCGAGTCGGCGGCCGGCGATGAATCCGGCGCGGGCGCGGCCGGCTCGCAGGCCGCGGCCAGAATCAGCGCGGCGGCGAGCCGGCGGCCGGTCCAGGACCCGCTCGCGCGGTTGCGGGGTTGCATGGGGCGTAGTGTAGCTCGAACGAGGGGCGATGGGGAGTGGCGAAGTGAGCGACGACGGCACGATCCGGGTCAACGACGGGCTCTCGATCCCGCGCGCCGAACTGACGTTCCGGGCCACGCGGTCCGCAGGCCCGGGCGGTCAGCACGTCAACACGTCGTCCACTCGCGTGGAGCTGACGTGGGAACCCGGCGCCTCGCCGTCCCTCGATGAAGCGCAACGTGCGCTGCTGCTGGACCGGCTGAAGCGCCGGCTCGACTCGCGCGGCGTGCTGCGCCTGGTCGAAGGCGGAAGCCGAAGCCAGTACCAGAACCGCGAGGCCGTGGTCGAGCGGTTCCGCCTGCTGGTGGAAGCCGCGCTCCGGCCGAGGCGCAAGCGGAAGAAAACGAGGCCGCCGGCCTCGTCGCGCGAGGGCCGGCTGCGGGAGAAGAAGCGGCGTTCGGAGATCAAGCGACGCCGGAGTCCGCCGGCTCCGGACGAGTGAACGTCAGGTCTTGCCGGGCGGCTCGCCGACCTCGCCCGGCATTCGAGCTCGCACGAGCAGAATCGTGACAAGCAGGATGGTGAGCGGCCCGATGATCAGGAACATGACGCCTGCGAAGCGCGAGGACGCCTCCGGGTTGGTGGCGTTGAGGATCACGAAGGCGATGTAGGCGGCGTAGTAGCCGAGGAAGATCGCGCCCTCGAGCCGGGTGATGCGCATGCCCGCGAAGAAGACGGGCAGGCAGGCGATCGACACGACGACCATGATGAGCAGGTCGAGCCTGAAAGCCTCGGGCGCGACCGGCACGCCGCCGGGCGCCAGCGCGGCCGTCGAGCCCACCACCAGCAGCACGTTGAAGATGTTGCTCCCCACCACGTTCCCGACCGCGATGTCGCGCTGGCCGCGAGCGCTCGCGGCGACCGATGTCGCGACTTCCGGCAGCGATGTGCCGCCCGCGACGATGGTCAGCCCGATCACCAGCTCGCTCAGGCCGAGCATGCGCGAGAACTCGACGGCGCCGTTCACGAACCAGCGCGAGCCGATCACCAGCCCGACCAATCCGGCGATGATCAGGAGCAGGTCCACGTACCAGCGGCTCCTCCCGGGCGGCACGACGATCTCGGCATGCACGGGAACGAGCTCGGGCCGCCGGCGCGCGAGGGCGAGCAGCAGGCCGAGGTAGGTGAAGAGGATGGCGAGCAGGACGATGCCGTCGACGTGCCCGACGCGTCCGTTGCTCGCGAGCAGCATCAGAAGCGAAGCGGCCCCGATCATGACCGGCAGGTCGAGCCGGATCAGCTGCTCGGGGACCTTGAGCGGCGCCACGACGGCGGACAGCCCGAGGATGAACAGGACGTTGAAGATGTTGCTGCCGATGACGTTGCCAAGCGCCATGTCGCCGCGCCCGGTCGTCGCGGCCTGCAAGCTGACCACGAGCTCGGGCGCGCTGGTGCCGAATGCGACGACCGTGAGTCCGATGATGAGCGCGGGCACGCCGAGCGAGGACGCGAGCCGCGACGCCCCGCGCACGACCGCCTCCGCGCCCCCGATCACGAGGGCGAGGCCCAGGAAGAAGAACAGTATCGCCGATCCGCTCAAGCGCGCTTCGCGTTCAGGTCGTCAGGATCCGGAAATGGAGCCCCGTCGGACGGGTGGGGCAAGTCCCTGCAGGTCGCCGCGTTGACGGCCGCGACCCGTCCGCTTAGCCTTGACTATCGACTTCCCCGCATCCCTCGCCACCACGGAGTCGCGTTGCGTACGCATCCGTGCGACAGTTCCGCACGGTCGCCCGGTCGTCACCTGACGGCCGTGCTGGTCGCGATTTCGCTCGCCTGCGCCGGCGTCGCCGGTGAGGTATCGGCGACGGCGGGCGCGCGCGGCGCGGAGCTGTGGGCGCCGGCCAACGCCGGCTCGCGCAGCAGCCCGCTCGCCTTCGTCGTCCCATCGAGTTCGGAGCCCGAGATCGTGCCCTCGCGCGACGACGGTCCCGGCGCCGGCTCCCTGGAGAGCCGGCACCGACTGCACCGCCCGACGCCGTCGCGGGCCCATGCCGCGGAGTGGACGGCGCACAGCGTGCGCGAGGCGGAGGGACGTCGTCTGAATCACTCCCCCGGCCTGGCGCGCGCGGGCGCGGGCCGGCTCACACAGTTCGCCACGGCTCCCCCGAAGCCGGTCGCCTGAGACAGCCGCCGGGCCTCGCGCCCGGCACGGCCGGATCCCGTCCAGGACCGGCCGCAACGCGACCGACATCGGAAAGGAGAGTGGCCCATGCCGCTCATAGCCGTTATTGCCCGTACATCAGCCCTGAGTCCGAGCGGAATCGTCCGGAACCTGCCGCACGACGCCGCCGCAATCGTCGGCTACGTGCTGATCGCCGCGTTCGTCTGGTTCATCTGGCAGGGGAACCGGAAGCGACCCGAAAAACACTCCGACACCGAGGCGTGAGCGATGAGCATCTGGGCGAGAAAGAGCCTGGACCGGCTGCACACCGAGGCCGAGGCCGGGACGCTGCGGCGCGTCCTCGGCCCGGTCAACCTGACCACGCTCGGGATCGGCGCCATCATCGGCGCGGGCATCTTCGTGCTCACGGGTCAGGCGGCGGCGCAGTACGCGGGCCCGGCCATCACCATCTCCTTCGTGCTGGCGGGGATCGCATGCGCGTTCGCCGGGCTCTGCTACGCGGAGATGGCGAGCATGATCCCGGTCGCCGGGAGCGCGTACACGTATTCGTACGCGACCATGGGCGAGTTCCTCGCCTGGATCATCGGGTGGGACCTCATCCTCGAGTACTCGCTGGGCGCCGCGACCGTCGCGGTCGGCTGGTCCGGCTACGTGGTCAGCTTCCTGCGCGACATCGGCATCGTGATCCCCGCGCAGTTCACGAACGCGCCCGGCGTGCAGGTCGCGGGCGTAACCGGGATCTTCAACGTGCCGGCGCTCCTGATCGTGCTCGCCGTGTCAGGGCTGCTGATCATCGGCATCCGGGAGTCGGCCCGGACCAACGCGACGGTGGTGATCATCAAGCTGATCGTGATCATGCTCTTCATCATCTTCGGCGCGAAGTACGTAAACCGCGCCAACCTGACGCCGCTGATCCCGCCCAACACGGGCACCTTCGGCCAGTACGGCTGGAGCGGGATCATGCGCGGCGCGGGCGTGATCTTCTTCGCCTACATCGGGTTCGACGCGGTGTCCACGGCGGCGCAGGAGGCGAAGAACCCGCAGCGTGACATGCCCATCGGGATCATGGGCTCGCTGGTGGTCTGCACGATCCTGTACATCCTCGTATCGCTCGTGCTGACCGGGATCGTGCCCTACCCGCAGCTGAACGTGGCGGACCCGATGGCGGTCGGCATCGATGCGGTCGGACCGAGCCTGGCCTGGCTGCGGCCGCTCGTGAAGCTGGGCGCCATTGCCGGCCTGTCCAGCGTGATCCTCGTCATGCTGCTGGCGCAGCCGCGCATCTTCTTCACCATGAGCCGGGACGGACTGCTGCCGCCCGTGTTCGGCAGGGTGCACCCGCGCTTCAAGACGCCGCACATCACGACGGCCGTGACCGGGATCGTGGTCGCGATCGCGGCCGGCCTCTTCCCCATCGGCATCCTCGGCGAGCTGGTCTCGATCGGCACGCTGCTGGCCTTCGTACTGGTCTGCGCCGGCGTGCTCGTGCTGCGCCGGACGGATCCTCACGCCGACCGGCCGTTCCGGGCGCCCGCCATGCCGTTCGTCCCGCTGCTCGGTGTGGCCAGCTGCATCTACCTGATGGCGGGATTGCCCTGGCCGACGTGGGAACGCCTGCTCATCTGGCTGGCCATCGGCCTGGTCATCTACTTCGCGTACGGACAGCGGAACGCGGAGCGCGTTCGCGTCGCGCTGGAGACGCCGGGCAGCGGCTGAGGCCGCCCGGTTCGCACCGTTGCGAACGGGCCGGTTCCAGCGAGGAACCGGCCCGTCGTCATCCGTCGCGATGTGCGTCGACTCAGGCTTCCGGCACGGCGGCGCCGGGTAACGGCGACTCGGGTGGCACCCGGTCGTGCACCTGGCGCCGGTTCCGCTTGAGCACGGGCCGGAGCAGCGCGGCCAGCACGAGGACGAGGCCGAAGGTACAGACGAGGAGCGGTCCGGTCGTGACGTCCCAGACGAAGCTGGCCGTGATGCCGGAGAAGATCGCGATGAGGCCCGTCCCCCAGGCGATGAGCAGTGCGGGCAGGAATCGGTCGGTGTAGAGGAACGCGACGACGGCCGGGATCACGAGCGTCGAGAAGATGAGCAGGACGCCGGCCAGCTCGACGGAGAACGTGATCGCGATGCCGAACGTCAGGTAGAAGATGAAGTCCCAGAGCCGGACGCGGGGCATGGTCTCGGGCTGGAACGTCACGCCCAGGATCGGGCCGCGGAATCGCCAGTGGAAAAGGCCGATCAGGGCGTAGGCACCCGCCATCTTGAGGACGGTCGGCCAGCTGGCCCAGATCAGGGAGCCGGTCAGCGTTTCCTTGATGTGCTCGGCGCCCTCGGGCGTGAAGCTGGAGAGCAGGATCACGGCGGCGGACGCGACCACGTAGCTGATGCCGATGTACGCTTCCTGCGAGACAGTCCCGTCCTCGCCCGAGCGGGTCAGGCTGAAGAGCAGCGCGCCCAGCAGCGTGAAGCCGAAGGCGAACAGGTAGGAGCGCAGGTCGCCGGACTCGGCACCCAACAGGAACGCGACCGTGCTGCCCAGCGCCGCGATCTGGGCGAACGCGAGATCGACGAAGATCACGCCGCGCCGGATGATGTGGAGCCCGAAGTAGGCGTTGATGGCGAGGATGACCAGCGCCGCGACGAGCGGTACGATGATGAGATCGAGCATCCCGTATCCTCAGTGGTGAGCCGGAGGCACGCCGTGGAAGGCGGCGGCGAGCCCGTTGACCCAACGGTCGATCATGTCGAAATAATCGGCCAGACCGGCCTCGCCCGTCGGTTCCATGGGCATCATCACAGCCTTCGCGCCCGCCCGCCTGGCCACGGTCTCGACCTTGTCCTTGCCGAAGTAGTCGGCGGCGATCATGACCGTGATCGACTTCGCCTTCATCGTGTTGATCAGCTGGGCGACGTGGCCGGGTGTCGGCGGGATGCCGGGCTTGGTCTCGACGTAGTCGACGCAGTGCACGTCGAAGCGGTCCTCGAAATACGCCCAGTTCTTGTGGTAGCACACGATGTCGCGGCCGCGGAACGGCTCGGCCGTGAGCAGCCAGCCGCCGAGCAGGTCGGCCAGCGGCTTGCCCTCGTAGGGCGTCGACGCGAGGAAGCTCTGCAGCTTGCCCGTGCGCGCCAGGTTGTCGAGCGCGTCGCCGCCCACGATGTCGACCAGCTTGTCGCCATACAGCCGGCGCCGGATCCTGTTGGTGAAGTCGGCCAGGCCCTTGTCCCACAGCGCTGACCGGTCGGGCGCCACCTTCTTCAGCCCGGTCGTCATGTTGCGCGCGATGATGATTGCGTTCAACGGGTCCGTGAAGACGTGGGGATTGCCGAACAGGTGGATGTCGCCGGCGGAGCGGTCGGTGCTGGAAGGCACGTCGAGCAGCTTCACGCCCGTGTACGTGGTCACGTAGCCGTTGCCGCCCTCGCTTACGTTCTTGTTGGCCGCCTTGTCGAGCAGCGGCGGGACCCACAGCTCGAGATCGAGTCCGGTCGTGACGAACATGTCGGCCCGGCGGATGTCGGCCGCGAAGCTCGGCTTGGGCCGGACGAAGTGCGAGTCCTCGTGCGGGTCGGCAATGGCCGAGACGTTGACCTCGGAGCCGCCGATCTCCCGGAGTATCGAGGCGTAGACGGGCAACGTGGCCACGACGCGGACGGGCGCCATCGCGGGGATCGCCGTGGGCGGCGGACCGGCCGCCGCCGCCAGCAGAATCGAGAAAGCGCCTGCGGATATCGGGATCATGACTTCCATCCTCTCCGTACCAGCCTTGCCATCAGTAGTTCTCGTGCTTGTGCGGGCCCATCGCGAACGTGGCCTGAAGGACGAACTGTCCGAAACGGTCCTGGCCCCGGAAGACCTCGTAGGCAGTGCGGAGCCGGACGAATTCGCTTTCCCACCAGGTCAGGGAGGGGCCCGCGAGCCAGGAATGCTCGTCCGGATTGTCCGGGTTCTGGGTATACTCGTACCGCCCACCGAGGATCCACTGCGTGGCGAACTTGTACTCGCCGATCAGGAAGCCGCCCTTCGCCTGCATGGCGGTGCCGTCGTCGGCGACGCGACGGTTCAGCATCGCGCCGCCCTGCAGCGTGGCCTGGCGGTAGCGTCCCGACGCGGGCGGTCGCCAGTCGAGCGTGAAGTCCATGCCGAACAGCCGGTTCCGGTCGGGCAGGAAATCCGGCAGCGGCCCCGACGCGGGGATGTCTGCGCCGTACACGCCGGTCAGACCCGACACGCCCAGCTCCAGGTACGTCGAGGGCGTCAGGTCCCAGAACCCGTTCAGGTGGCCGAGCGCGCTGAGTCCGTGCGAATTGCCGAACGCCGCCTCGTCGGTGCTTCGCGTGAGCTCGCCCCAGAGCTCCCACGTGCCGAAGCCGTGCACGGGCGCGAGCCAGTGCGCGGACACACCCGTCTGGGCCAGGCCCTCCTCGCCGAGGAACGCCATGATCGGGAGCGGCAGCTGCTGCGCGGGCAGCGCGTGCGCATGCCACCGGTTCAGCTTGCCGAAGCGCTGCCGGAATTTTCCGAGTTCGACGCTCAGCCCGCCCGCCAGCCCGACCCACTCGACGTAGCCTTCCTCGACGGCCACATCGCTCGTGCCGGGCGGCTCCGGACTGCCGAATGGCAGGATCTCGCCGCCCGTCGTGTGGTATGCGGCGAAGATCTTGGCACGCGAGAACGGATCCAGGTTCGAAACGAAGCTCAACTCGAACTCGCGCGCGATGAAGTTGTCCTGCCGCGAGGCGTCCGAGCGGGAGAACGCGAACACGTCACCACTCACGCTGATCTCGGGATTCGTCGCGGAGAGATTCCGCTGACGCCCGACGAACGTCTGCTGCGCCGGCTCCGGCGTCGCCGTGGTGTCGGCCGCCGCCGCCGCCGCGGCCGCCGCCGCACGGATGCGCGCCAGCGGGTCTTCGGCCGCCGGCGCGGCCGGCGCGCCGCCCGGCCCGATGCGAGCGAGCGCGGCCCGCAGGCTGTCTACCCGCAGCATCAGCTGCCGGATCTGGACGCGGAGCGAGTCGGTCGTCGGGTTCTGCGCCGACGCCGTGCGCGGCAGGACGAGGATGCAGGCCGACGCAAGCACTGCGGCGGCGAACCGCGGAAACCGCGGACCCGGCCGCCCTCGAACGGGCTCGTTTCTTTGCATGGGTCTACCAGGATGGGGTTCACGCGGCGTCGGCGCCAGCCGCGCAGGACAAGTGGAGGCCCGCTCCTACGCCCCTGTGTGGATTCGTTCCTGAACGCACGATTGCGTCTCGACCCCGGTCCGATGCGTTCCGTGGCGTCGATCGGCTGCGTATGGAATCCCCGCAGATCGTGCGAGTCGAGAAGAACGAGTCGCGCAACTCGAGGCGCTTCTACTCGATCTGGGTGCGCGATTGTTCCGCTCCGCGACGTCGCGGTCCACGGTGTTACACACGGCCGGCCGGCTCCGGCCTATCACCGGCCCGCCGATTCCTTTCGCCGGCATGCCGATTCAGCGGCCCCGCGCCCCCGCGCGGAGGCTCGCGAACGGGGTGTGCCAGAGCACGTGTCGCGCCCGGAGCGCGAGCAGCAGCGCGGCGGCGGCGAGGCCGACGGTGAGGCCGAGCCAGACGCCCTCGGGCCCGAGTCCGGCGGGGAAGGCGAGGCCGTAGCCGGTGGGGAGGCCGAGGCCCCAGTAGCCGATGGCGGCGATGAGGGCGGGCACACGCGTCTCGGCGGCGCCGCGCAGGATGGAGATGCCGGCGACCTGCGCGCCATCGAAGATCTGGAACGCGGCGGCGACGAGCAGCAGGCGGCGGCCGAGCGCGAGGATGGCGGGATCGTGGGTGTAGAGTCCGATGAGCGCGCCGGGCGCGGCGAGGAACCCGAGCGCGCAGGTGGCCATGAAGGCGACGGCGAGGAGCCAGGTGGCGAGTGCGGCTCGCCGCATCCGACGCGGGCGGCCGGCGCCGATGTGTTGTCCGACGCGGATGGAGCCGGCCATGCTGACGCCGAGCGCGACCATGAAGGTGGTGGACGCGATGTTGATGGTGACCTGGTGGGCGGCGAGCTCGAGCGGGCCGAGCCAGCCCATCATCACGGCGGCGAACGAGAAGAGGCCGACTTCGAGGCCGAACTGGCCGCCGACCGGCAGGCCGACGCGGAGCACGTCGCGAAGCACGGCGCGGTCGGGACCGCGCGGCTCGTGACGGCGCAGCCGCACGCGCGGCCGGGCCATCGTGTAGCCGGCAATGGCGATGAGCATGGACCAGCGCACGATCGAGGTGGCGATCCCGCTGCCCGCGACGCCCATGGCCGGCACGATGTCGCCGAGGCCGTAGATGAAGACACGGTTGGCGGCGACGTTCACGGCGAGGCCGAGAATGGTGATGACCATGGGCACGTGGACGCGACCCATGCCCTCGAGGTACTGGCGGAACGCGATGAAGAGGAAGAACGGCGTGACGCCCCACGCGAGCGCCGCCATGTAGCCGCCGGTCAGCGCGCTGACTTCCGGGTCCTGGCCGAAGGACAGCGCGATGGAATGACCCGCGAGCGAGAGCGCGACGACCGGCACACTGAGCGCGAGCGCGAGCCAGAGTCCCTGCACGACGAGGTGGCGGCAGCGTTTCGCATCGCCCGCGCCGAACGCCTGGCTGACCAGCGGCGAGAGGCCGACCAGCACGCCGACGCAGCACACGATGCCGAAGAAGTGGATGGCGCTGCCGAGTCCGGCGGCGGCGAGCGAGCGGGCGCCGAGCGGCCCGACCATGATGGTGTCCGCCGCGTTCATCCCGACCTGGCCGAGCTGGCTCACGATGATCGGACCGGCGAGACGCAGCAGCCGGCCGAGCTCGATGGCGAACAGTCGTCGCCGGAGCCGGTTGGCGTGTCGAGAGGGCCGAGTCGTCATGCGGTCGGTGTCCGGGAACGGGGAGCGGCGAAACCGCCAAGATAGGAGGGTGCGCCGGGCCGCGCAGTCGGGCGGGTGCGATGAGGAAGCGGCGCGTCCCGGAGGACGCGCCGCGGGAGGGCTCCGGCGCCGGGGCCTACGTCGGTGCCAGGAGCCTCAGAACCTCAGTGCCGCGAGCTTCCAGACGGGCGGCTTCCGCTTGCCGCCGCGCCCCGGCAACGGCAACGGGCAGAGGCCGCCGCCGGTGCCGACGACGCCAATCCCGCGTCCCGGGCCGTCGCCAGTCGTGCCGTTGCCGGCACCCGCGCCTTTTGCCCAGTTCCGCTTGGCGCGGCCTACCGAGCCGGGCACATAGACCGGGAGCTCGTCCTCCGACGCGGCCGCGACCGTGAACTCCGCTTCCGGCAGGTCGCCGAACGAGATCGGTTCGACGCGCCCGTTCGTCAATGGGTCGATGACCGCAATCTCCTGGAAGGCGAGCGAGCCGGTCGGCACCACGGGCGAGTTCACGCCGCCGGCCGGCGCTGCGGCCCGCGGCGGCGGCGGTGCTCCGCCCGCGCCCGACGCGCCGAGAACGTCGAAGTCGAGCGACTGCAGCGTGGTCTCGGTGGGCCGGGTCTGCACGACCTCCGGCGCCGTCTCCCAGACCGCGCTCACGGCGTCGGGCGGAAGCAACTCGAACGCGGCCACGGAATCAGGGTGAAGCGGGACGACGTTGAAGCGAACACTGGCGAAGAGGGCGGCGTGCACGGCGAGTGAAACGGCAATTCCGGCGCCGAGCATCCGCCGGTGACGGCGATCGAGCGCGCGAGTCCGGTCCATGCTGCACCCCCTGCTCCGAACCCCTGGCGGGTTGCAGCGCCAGCCGCGAAAGCAAGGCTGGCGGCTGTCCGACAATCGTTAGACACATACGGGCCCGTTCCGGTTCCGTTCGGACGCTACGGGTCCTTCGTCGCACGTGAGTTGTTAGATTGAGGAGCACGAGCGGGCGCCTGCGCGCGCCCGGGCCATCCGGCCGCACCCGTCCACCGCTCACCGCGAGCGCGAACCGACCGGAGCCGTGATCCGCCACTGCCTCTTCTGCGACACCCGGTTCCCCGACGTCGAGTCGTTCCCGGGCTTCGCTACAGGCCGACAGGTCGCCTTCGACCCCGGCCGGTCCCGGGTCTGGGCGATCTGCGACCAGTGCCACCACTGGACGCTGGTCCCGATCGAGGACCGGCTGCCGGTGATCGAGGCGCTCGAGCGGGCGGTGCGCGACAAGGGCACGAGGGTCGCGAGCACGGCCCACGTCGCGCTATTCCGGACGAGCACACACACGCTGCTCCGCGTCGGGCCGGTCGGTCTGGCCGAGGAATCGTGGTGGCGCTACGGCCGCGAGCTGCGCAAGCGGCGCCACGAGTTCGAGCGACGGGAGTCACGCTGGAGCGCGTACAGCATGGCGGCCCTCGCGACCGTGAGCGAGGCGCTCGGCCTGACGGACCGCGGCCTCCGCATCGCGTGGGACGAAAGTCCGGTGGCCGACGTGCTCCGCTGGCGTCGCTTCCCGTGGGCCGCGTGGCAGGGCCGGCTCGGCTGCCCGAGCTGCTCGAGTGTGCTGCTCGCGGTCCGCTTCGACCTGTCCTGGTGGCTGCGCACCCTCACCGACGAGCGAGGCGGTCTCGTTGTCGGCGTGCCCTGCGACCGGTGCGATCCGTGGACGCCCGAAAAGGTCTACCGGATCGAGGGCGCCGAGGCGATGCACCTCATGCGCCGGGTGCTGGCCTACCAGCAGATCGAGGGCGCGTCGGACCGGCTGCTCGGTGAGGCGGAATCCACGATCCGGGCGGCGGGGACGAGCCGTGACCTGGTCGGCGGCATCGCGGCGGAGGAGGGGTCGCTCTGGGGCATCGGCCCGGCGAAGCGGCTGGCGCTCGAGATCGCCGTGGACCAGGAGGCCGAGCGGACCGCACTGCACGGCGTCGCCCGTTACTACGAGCGCCGCTGGCGCGAGGAGGACGAGATCGCGCGCATCGCCGACGAGGAGCTTACCTTCCCCCATCATTGATCCGACGACTCTCTTCCCTCCACGACCATGAAAATCGAGCGAAGCCGACGGAGCCGGAACGTCGAAGACCGCCGCGGTATACGCGCGACACCCGCTATCGCCGGGGGCGGCATCGGCATTGTCGTCATCGCGATCGTCGCCATGCTGCTGGGCGTCGACCCGCGCGCGATCCTGCAGGCCGGGCCCGCATCGGCGCCGGCCGCACCGACCGAGACGGGAGGCGCACCGCCCGCCGACGACCCGGCGGCCGACTTCGTGAGTCGCGTGCTCGGCGACACCGAAGATGTCTGGCGCGAACAATTCGCACTGCTCGGCGCCGACTACCGTGAGCCCACGCTCGTGCTCTTCACGGACGCGGTGCAGTCCGCGTGCGGGTTCACGCAATCCGCGGTCGGCCCGTTCTACTGCCCGCGCGACGAGCACGTGTACATCGACCTCGGCTTCTACCGCGACCTGCGCGAGCAGCTGGGGGCGCCGGGCGATTTCGCGCAGGCCTACGTGATCGCGCACGAGGTCGGGCACCACGTGCAGAAGCTGCTCGGCATCGCCGACCAGGTCGTCGGCCGCGACGCCAGCGGGCGAGCGAGACGGAGGGCAACGCGCTCTCGGTCCGCCAGGAGCTGCAGGCGGATTGCCTGGCCGGAGTGTGGGCGTTCCACGCGAACCGCGAGCGCGGGCTGCTCGACCCGGGCGACGTCGAAGAGGGCCTGAACGCGGCGGCCGCCATCGGCGATGACCGGCTGCAGCGGCGCGCGCGCGGGTACGTCGTGCCCGAGTCGTTCACGCACGGCACGTCGGAGCAGCGCGTGCGTTGGTTCCGGACCGGTCTCGAGACGGGCGACATCGGCAAGTGCGACACGTTCAGCGCGGGCGCGCCGTGAGCAGTCAAGCCGCGGGCGGCCCGCGGAAGCTCCCGCCGAACGCCTACGAGCTGAAGCCGGGCGAGACGTACGTACCGTACACGCAGGGCCAGACGCTGACCGAGTTCACCGGCAAGGCGGTGATCACGGGAATCCTGCTGGGCGTGGTGTTCGGCGCGGCCAACACGTACCTCGGCCTGCTGGCGGGGCTCACGATCAGCACGTCGATCCCGGTCGCGGTGCTGACGGTCGTCGCGTTCCGCCTGTTCCGGGCCGTGGGCCTCGACCATTCGATCCTCGAGTCGAACATCTCGCAGACGGTCGGGTCGGCCTCGTCATTGGTCGCGTCCGGCGTGCTCTTCACGATCCCGGCGCTGTTCATCTGGGGCATGAACCCGGCCTGGGGCCAGATCACGCTGCTGGCAATGGCGGGCGGTCTGATCGGGGTCCTGTTCATGATTCCGCTGCGTCGCTTCCTTATCAAGCGCGAGCACGGAACGTTGCCCTACCCGGAGGGGATGGCGTGCGCCGAGGTGCTGGTCGCGGCGGAAGGCGGCGGCCGGCAGGCGCACGGCGTGTTCTGGGGAATCGGCGCAGGGATGCTGTTTCAGCTGCTGGTCCAGGGGTTCGCGTTCGTGCGGTCCACGTTCCAGGTCGCGCTGCCGTTCAAGGCCAGCGTCGCGGCGCGGGTCAACGCGCCGCTGCTCGGCGTCGGCTACATCCTTGGCATCCGCATCTCGACCATCATGGTGGCGGGCGGCGCGCTTTCCTCGCTCCTCATCATCCCGCTGATCAACCTGTGGGGCCAGGGCGTGACGACGCCGGTGTTCCCCGAGACGGAACTTCTGATCCGCGACATGTCGTCCGGCCAGATCTGGGACCGCTACATCCGCTACATCGGCGCGGGCGCGGTCGCGACCGCCGGCATCATTACGCTGATCAAGTCGATCCCGACCATGATCGAGTCGTTCCGGCTAGGGCTCCGCCAGATCGCGGAAAAGGCGGGTGCGAGGCTGGAGATCGAGCGCACGGACCGCGACCTCTCCTTCCGCACCATCGGCCTGGTTCTTGGCGCGATCCTGCTGGCGCTGACGCTGATCCCCGGCGTGCTCGGCTACCTCGACTCGATTTGGGTGCGCGCGGTGGCATCGCTCTGCATCGCCGTGTTCGCCTTCTTCTTCGTAACCGTCAGCTCGCGCATCGTAGGCCTCGTCGGCGTCACGTCGAACCCGACCTCGGGCATGACGATCGCGACGCTGCTGGCGACCTCGCTCGTGTTCTGGCTGCTGGGCTGGACCGACACGATGGGCAAGGCGACCGCGCTCATGGTCGGGACCGTGGTGTGCATCGCGGCATCCATCGCGGGCGACACCTCGCAGGACCTCAAGACCGGCTACATCCTCGGCGCCACGCCGTACAAGCAGCAGATCGGCGAGCTGATCGGCGTGATCACGTCGGCCGGCGTCGTGTGTCTCGTCATCATCGTGCTGAACCAGGGCACACCGGGTGGGCTGGGCGGCCGCGAGCTGCCCGCACCGCAGGCTGTGCTCATGAAGCTGGTGATCGACGGCGTGCTCGATCAGAGCCTGCCGTGGGCGCTCATCTTCATCGGCGTCGGCATCGCGCTCGTCGCTGCGCTCTTCCGCATCCCGACGCTGCCGTTCGCCGTCGGCGTTTACCTGCCGCTATCGACCATGGGCGCCGTGTTCCTCGGCGGCCTGCTGCGTTGGCGATTGACGAAGGACCAGCCGACGGAGGTCGCGGAGTCGCGGCGCGAGAAGGGCATCCTGTTCGGGTCCGGCCTCGTCGGTGGGGGCGGTCTCACGGGTGTGGTGCTCGCTGTGTGGGTCGTCGCGTTCCGGGGCGGCCACCCCATCGTCGGGTTCCCGCCGCCGATCCCCGGCTGGGCCGCGATGGTCGTGGCCGCGCTCACGATCGGGCTCGCGCTCGCGGCCATGGGCGGGTACGCGACGCGGCGGGATTGAGGGCGCGAAACGGACCGCTCCGACCGTCTCAGATCAGCCAGTCGTGAACTTTCTGTTCCTCGGTATCGAAGTTGATGTAACCCTCCGGGAACCAGAGCTCCTCCTTCTCGTAGTCGAAGGCCGATCTTCTCTCGAATCTGCTTCGAGCCTTCGTCTCCGCCGCACTCCGCACGTCCTGCGTCACCCCGGATTTCCCGCTGGGGCCCGTCATCCGGATCGTGGAAGTGCGCACGTTCTCGAAATACAGCTGCTGAAGCTGTTCCTCGTTGAGCCGCAACTTCGAGTAGTTCGCCTTGATGTGCCTCCGGCACCCCAGCATCATGTTGCTCTTCGGACAGGCCGCGATGAGCGCATTGCTGAGCTGGACCTTCCACACACCCCACAACGCCAGGTTCTGCTGGCACCGGAAGGTGATGAGCGGCTTGATGCATTCGAGATCGACGTCGCAGTAAATGCCACCGTACCGGATGAGCAGCTCGATCCGTAGAATGTCGGAAGCCGCGCCGAAATTGCTGCCGCGTGCGATCATCTCCTGCTTGTAGAGACTGGCGTTGCTCTGTTTGGTGAAGACATCGCCGCCCAGGGTCTGGATGTCCCGGAATTCGACGTTGCTGAAGGCGGCGTTGCCGGTGATCTTGTCCTTCTCGCCTTTCATCTTCGCCACGAAATCGTCCCGCTTCTGCTGGTAGTGCGCGACCGACTTGTTGCGGGCCTGAGCGAGGTACTGGATGCGCGCGCCATCGTGGCCGCCACGGGCGTGCACCCCGATCGCAGCGTCCGCCTGCAGCTCCCGGAGGCCATCAAGGTCCTCGCCGTTCGACGCGAATTTCTGGAGCTTCCTCCGCAGGTAGTACGCCATGAACTGCTGGCTGTCGTACCAGAGGAGGAACCTGTAGTGCGGATTCTTCTGGGCCCAGTGCGCGATCCTGTTGGTCTGGACGGGCCTCAGGGGGCCACCCAGCCAGATGAAATGCATGATCTTCGGCACGTTGCCGTACATGGCCTGGACTCCGAGTATCGGGGGAAGCGCAGCGAACAGATGCGCGAACCGGACGCTAAAACTCGAAGGCCGCGCGCGCAAGGCTGCCGATGCGAGGCGACTTGTCAGCCGATCAGGCGGGCCTCATCACGCCGGTTCCGGGGCCGGCAGGGGTCGGCCGATACGCGGGGGCCGTTCGTCGGCCGGTCCGGGCGGCAGCCGCCGGGCCCGCCCCGGCGCAGAGCCGGATCGGGCGGGACCGGCGGACTTGCGGGAGGGCAGAGCTACGGGCGCCTCGACTCGCCCGTGTACTGCCAGTTTCCCTCGCGCAGCATGCGGAGCGCCTCGTCCACCGCGGCCTTGAGTTCGCGGTCGAACCCGGCCAGCTCATCCGCGGGCGAGTTCTTCACGAGCACGTCCGGCGCGACGCCGTAGTTCTCCAGATTGGTGCCGTAGTTGTTCGGCTGCTCCGGGTCCCAGCTCACGACCAGCGAGCCGGGCGTCCGGATCGAGCCGCCGTTGATCAGTCGGTAGCTGCCCGTCGCGATCACCATGGCCGAGGTCGGGTTGCCGACGATGCGGCCGATGCCGAGCTGGCGGAAGCCCATGGGCGTGACCTCGCTGTCCGATGCGGAGCGCGCGTTGATCAGCAGCACCTTGGGGCCCGCAATCGCCTGCCGCGGACGTCGCCCCCACGTGCGCGCGCCCCAGCGGTTGTTCCAGAACTGGTAGGGCCGGCGCTCGAGGATGTCGAGCAGCTGCTGGTCGATGTTACCGCCGCCGTTGTAGCGGATGTCGACGACGATGCCCTTCGCGTTCCAGAATCGGTCGATCTCGTTCTGGAATTTCTCGAGCGAGGGCTGGTTCATGGCGCGGATGTGGACGTACGCGATCTGGCCGTCGCTCACCTGCTCGACGTACTCGCGGTTGCGCGCGACCCAGTCGTCGTACTTCAGGTTGGACATCGAGGCGATGGTCCGGATGCGGACATCGCGCGCGCCCGCGCCACTCGCCGACTTCGCGACCTTCACGGGGACGTACTCGTTGAGCGCGTGGTTCAGCACTCGCCAGTAGTTGTCGCCGGCCTTCAGGTCGGTGCCGTCAATGGCGAGCACGTAGTCGCCGACCGCCAGGTTCAGCCACTCCTTGTCGGCGGGGCCCTCTTTGTAGATGTGGCTGATGCGGTAGCGGCCGCCGGCCGGCTCCATCTCGAAGCCGAGGTAGCGGGCGCTATACTCGTCGGGCATGGCCTGGCTGGGCGGTCCACTGACGCCGACGTGCGAGGCATTGAGCTCGCCGATCATGTTGTTGGCCAGGTCGTAGGCGTCCTCGTACGTTCCGACGTGCGCGAGCAGCGGCTCGTACGCGGCGCGGATCGCGTTCCAGTCGCGGCCGTGCATGTTCTCGTCGTAGAAGCGGTACTTCATGACGCGCCAGCTCTCGTCGAAGATCTGGGCCCACTCCGCTTTCCGGTCCACGCGGATGCTGAACGAGAAGGGGATGCGCTCCTTGCGCGTGCCGGCGACGGGCATGTGCCAGATCTCGGACGCGCCGCCCTGTCCGCCCTGCGACCAGAAGACCGTGCGGCGGTCTCCGCTGGGGGTGAGGTTGCCGAAGCTGCCCGCCGTGACCTTCTTCCGGTCGCGGCCATCGATGGCCACCGAGAAGAGGCCGGCGCCCTCGTCATCGGACGAGACGAAGAACACGGTCCGGCCGTCCCGCGAGAGGAACCAGTCGCGCACTGCGTTGGAGCCGCGCGTGATCTGCACGGCACGCTCGCCGATGCCGGCCTCGTCGACGGTGACCGCCACGGGCGTCGCGCCGGCCGGTGCGGCGCCGCGTCCCGCCGCGCCGCGGCCTGCGGCGCTGTCGGGTCGGGCACCCCGCTGGCGGGCGCGCACGAGCGGGTCGGCCGGGTCTTCCGTGAGCGCGGTGAGGGACACGGTGAAGAGCTGGTTCGTGCCGCCATCGCGGCTGGACGTGAAAACGAGGGTGCGGCCATCCGGCGTGATCTCGCCGCCCGCGTCGCGGAACGGATTCCGGCTGACGTTTACCTCGCGGCGGGCGCCGGTGTCGAAGACGTAGACGTCGGCGTTCTGGTCCTCGTCGCCCCGGGTGTAGACGAGCCAGCGGCCGTCGGGCGCGTAGCCGGCCAGGTTGTACCCTCCCGCCACGTTGTACGCGAGCTCGCGCTGGCTGCCGGCGGCGACGTCGATCTCGAACAGGTGGTTGGCGCCCACGAAGGCAATGCGCGAGCCATCGGGCGACCACACGAAGCCGTCCTTGTACGACGCGTGCTTCGAGAGCTGACGGTGGCTGCCGGCGGCGATGTCGTAGACCCAGACTTCCTCGTCACCGGACGCGTCGCTGATGTAGCCGAGCCGCTTGCCGTCCGGCGAATAGCGCTGGTAGCGCTCGCGCCGGGCGGAGCTCGTGACCTGCGTCTTCTCGCCGAACCCGGAGTCGGCGGGGACCATGAAGATCTCGCCGCGGCTGTCGACGGCGATGGTGGCGCCGTCGGGCGAGGGCGCGAAGCCCTCCGCGCGGTTCTCGACCTGCACGTAGTCGACCGGGTTGTCGCCGGGGTCGAAGGCGAGGTCCACGGTCAGCTTGCGCGGCTGGCCGGCGGGCAGGTCCATCGTGTACAGCTCGTAATCCTGCGTGAAGATCAGCGTTCTGCCGTCCGGGCTGATGGACGGGTACTTGATGCCGCCGCTGGTGAAGCGGGTGACCTGCGTGGCCGCGCCGCCCGTGGCCGCGATCTTCCAGATGTTGTAGATGCCCGAGCGCTCGGACACGAAGTAGATCATGCCGTCGGCGCCCCACATGGGGTCGCCGTCCTGCACGTGCTCGCGCGCCCCCTCGAGGTCGGTGTCCGTCAGCTGCATGATCGCCTTCGTCGCGAGGTCCTGCACGTAGAGGTCGGCGCTCCGGTTGCCGCGGTATCCTTTCCGCGACTCCGACCGGCTCTCCCTCGTGAAGGCGACCAGCGCGCCGTCCTGCCGGATCATGCCGGCGTTGCCGAAGTCCATCGGCATCGGCGCCGGCAGGCCGCCGTCCAGCGGCACGATGTAGAGCGGCGCGCCGAACGGGTGCACGGCGCGCGCGGACGTGATCACGATGCCGGTCCCGTCGGGCGTCCAGTACTGGACGTCGTCGTTGCCCGTGAAGAACGTGAGCTGGCGCGGTTCGCCACCGGCGGTCGGCACGACGAACACGTCCGCGTTGCCCATGCGGTTGCTGGTGAAGGCGATCCAGCGGCCGTCCGGCGAGAAGCGCGGCTCGAGGTCGCGCGCCGGGTGCACGGTCAGCCGGCGCGGGCCCGAGCCGTCCGCGTTCGCCACCCAGATGTCGCCCTGATACGAGAACGTGATCAGCCCGTTCGCGATGTGGGGGTCACGCATGAAGCGGATCGGGTCGGCACGCAGACCGGCCGCGCCCGCCGCGGCGAGCAGAAACGCGAGCGTCAACAGAACGGTGGGCCGGACGCGGCCGGCGAGCAGGCGAGCCTTGGACATGGAGCCTCCGAAGGAATCGGATGACGCGACCCCGCGGGCCGGATCGACCGGCGGCGCCGCCCTTCGAACCGGGGCCAATATACGACGTCGCTGCCCGTGTGTCCCGCCCTTTCGCGGACGCGAGCTGCCCGGGCTCAGTGGCGGCGCCAGAGGTCCTTGTGGAAGAGGAGCAGGACGGTGAAGATCTCGAGGCGGCCGACCAGCATGAGGAAGAGCAGCACGAACTGGGAGACCGCGCCGAGCCCGCCGTAGTTGTCGACCGCACCCACCTCGCCGAGTCCGGGTCCGATGTTGCCGATCGCGGCGGCGGCCGCGCCGAGCGAGGTCAGGATGTCGTTGCCCAGGAACGTGAGCACGAGCGAGCCGAACACGTAGCACATTACGAAGAGCAGGATGAAGGCCAGGATGTTGAGCAGGTCGTCGTCGCGCAGCGTTCGGTTCCCGACGCGCGTGACCACGACGGCACGCGGGTGGATGCTGCGCTTCAGTCCCGTGAGTCCCTGGCGCACCAGGGTGTGAACGCGGACCACCTTCATGCCGCCGGCGGTCGAGCCGGCCATGCCGCCCACCAACATGAGCAGGAGCAGGAGCAGATTCGTGCCCGCGGGCCAGAGCTCGTAGTCGTAGCTGACGAACCCGGTCGTGGTGGTGATCGAGACGACCTGGAAGAGCGAGTCGCGGAAGGATCGCTCGGCGCCGTGCTGCGCGTAGTGGCCGCTGAAGAGGAGCGCGGCGAGCACGAGGGCCGTGGCGCCGAGGATCACGTACGTGTAGACGCGCCACTCCGGGTCCTGCAGGTACCGCTTCGGCCTTCCCGCCATGGCGTGGTAGTGCAGCGTGAAGTTCACGCCCGCCAGGTACATGAAGAGGATGGTCACGTACTGCAGGTATGGCGACGGGTAGGCGGCGATCGACGCGTTGCGCGGGGAGAATCCGCCGGTCGAGAGGGTGGTGAGCGCGTGGTTGACCGCGTCGAAGCCCGGCATGCCGCCGGCCAGGTAGAGCAGGATCTGGGTCACGGTCAGGCCGGCGTACACATACCAGAGCAGCTTGGCGGTCTGCGCGATGCGCGGCTGCAGCCGTTCGGGCGTGGGGCCGGGCACTTCCGCGCGGAACAGCTGCATTCCACCCACGCCGAGGAAAGGCAGGATCGCGATGCCGAGCACGATGATGCCCATGCCGCCGATCCACTGGGTGAGCGAGCGCCAGAACAGGATGCCGTGGGGCAGCGTCTCGATGTCGGCGAACACCGTGGCGCCGGTGGTGGTGAAGCCGGAGACCGACTCGAAGAGCGCGGCGACCGGCGAGCGGATCACGCCCGTGAGCAGGTAGGGGATGGCGCCGACCACGCCGATCGCGATCCAGGAGAGGGAGACGACGGCGTAGCCCTCGCGGATCGAGATGTCGCGCTCGAGCGAAGACGAGCGGTATCCGGCCCAGCCGATGAGGGCGGTGACGAGCGCGGTGCCGGTGAACGCGAGCGCGTCGCCATCGCCGTAGAGCGCGGCGATTCCGGCGGCCACGGCGAGCGCCGCGGCCAGCGCGATCAGGATGATGCTGACGACGTGGACGAGATGGCGGCCGTTCACGAGAAGAGTCGTTCGATCTCGTGGATGGCGTCCGGCAGGGCGAACACGATGACCCGGTCGCCGCCGAGCACCATGTCACGGCCGCGCGGCAGGATGATGCGGTGCGCGCGCAGGATGGCGCCGAGCACCGCGCCGGCGGGGAGCGGCGATTTCGCGAGTGGAATGCCCACGATGGAGGCGTCGGCATCGACCTGCAGCTCGAGTGCCTCGGCGTCGATGCCCTTGAGCGTGGCGACGCTCTTCACATTGCCGCGCCGGACGTAGCGCAGGATTGCGTTGACCGTGGACTGGCGGGAGGAGACGGCGGCGTCGATGCCGACCCGGTTCACCAGCCGCATGTACTCGTAGCGGTGGACCAGGCTGATCACCTTGCGCGCGCCGCTGGTCTTGGCCAGCAGGCTGATCAGCATGTTGGTCTCGTCGCTGCCCGTCAGCGCGACGAAGCCGTCCACGCCCTCGACGCCCTCCATCTCGAGCAGCTCGAGGTTGGTCGCGTCCGCGTTCAGCACGAGCGCCTTCGGCAGCAGCTCGGCCAGCTTCGTGCAGCGGCGCCGGTCGGTGTCGAAGATGGTGCAGGCGACGCCGTTGTCGGTGAGCAGCCGGCCCAGGTGCAGGCCTTCCTCGCTGCCGCCCCCGATCATGACCCGCCGCAGCTTGTAGTCGTGGTAGCCAGCCAGCTCCGCGAGGCCGGACACCTCGTCCGGGGGCGCGAGCACGAAGATCTGGTCGCCCGCGAGGAACCGGCTCTGGCCGGTCGGGATCAGGGTCTCGTCGCCGCGCACGATCCCGACCGTGACGTAGTGCTGCCGACCCTGCAACCGCTGGTCGAGCGCGGCCAGCGTGATGCCATCGATGTCCGCGCCTTCCCGAACCCGCATCCCCACCAGCTGCAACGCACCGTCCGCGAACTGCGCCAGGTCCGTCGTCGCCTCGCTGGTCAGGAGCTGGAACGTCTCCCGGGCGCACTCCCGCTCCGGGTTGATCATGAGGTCGATGCCGAGGTGCTCGCGGGAAAGGACGCTGCCCGCCTGGTAGTACTCGGGGTTGCTGACGCGGGCCAGCTTGATCTCGACGCTGTAGCGGGACGCGGCCAGGCAGCCGAGCACGTTGACTTCGTCCTTGCTGGTCACGGCGAGCAGCAGGCGCGCGCCCCGGATGCCGGCTTCCTCGAGGATGGGGAGGGAGGCGCCGTTGCCGGTGATGGTGAGGACGTCGAGCTGAGCCGAGACCTGCTCCGCGCGCTCGGGATCGGCCTCGATGATGACGACGTCCTGCCCTTCCTCGGACAGCCGTTGCGCCAGGTGGAAGCCCACTTCACCGGCGCCGATGATCACGATCCGCATGGTCCGGGCAAGTTCCGCCCCGGAGCCCGGACAGGCAAGATGCCCGGTGCCACGCCGTTGGCCGGCAACCCGGGCGGCAGTACCTTGGAGGCCTTCCGGAAGTGCGACCTGCGCTGCGAAACGGGGGGATCATGACGGAGATTCTGCGGGCGGCGTTGCTCACTGCGGCGAGCGGAACGGTCCGGATAATGGGACGATCCCTGCCCGTGGACCTGACCGACCGGTACCTGATGCTTCGCTACATTGAAGCCCTGCAGAACCTGCCGTCCGGCGCGCTGGTGATCGCGCCCACGCAGGGCGGCGTGCCACTGCTGTTGAACCCGTCCAACCGTTGAGCGGAGGACGGCGCCGCGAGCGGCTTGTCCTTCTCGTCTCGCTGCTCGCGGCCACGTTCCATCTCTGGGCCGCGGGCGTCTCGCCGTTCACTGCCCTCGTCCAGCGGCCGGTCCACCTGCTGTTCATGGCGGTGCTCGGATTCCTGGGCCTGGGCGTGGCCGGCGCGCGCCGCGCCGCCGACGCCGGCGCCGTCCGGACGAAGGGCGGGAACGTTCTGCTGCCCGCGCTGTGGATCGCGGTCGCGATCTTCGCGTTCGGCTACATCGCGCTCGAGCACGACGCACTGGTTCGGCGCGCGGGCGCGGCGACGCCCCTCGACCTCGTTGCCGGTGCCCTGGCGATCCTGGTCGTCCTCGAGCTGACTCGCCGTGCGACCGGGCCGGCGCTGGTCGTCGTCGCGCTGGCGGCGCTGGCGTACGCGTGGGCCGGGCCGTGGCTGCCGGGCGCGCTGGCGCACCGCGGCTACGCGCCGCGCCGTCTCATCGAACACCTGTACCTGACGTCGGAAGGGATCTGGGGCATCCCGCTCGGGGTGTCCGCCGACTTCGTCTACCTGTTCGTCCTGTTCGGCACGGTTCTCGAAGCGGCGGGCGGCGGCGCGCTGCTGATCGCGTTGGCCTCGCGCGTGGCGGGCAACGTGCGAGGCGCGCCGGCCATGACGGCGACCGTCGCGAGCGCGTTCATGGGCTCGCTCTCGGGCAGTGCGGTCGCCAACGTGGTGACGACGGGCTCGTTCACGATCCCGCTCATGAAGCGGGCCGGATTCCGGCCGCATTTCGCGGGCGCGATCGAGGCGGCGGCGAGCACGGGCGGACAGCTGATGCCGCCCGTGATGGGCGCGGGCGCGTTCATCCTGGCGACGTGGACGAACATCCCGTACGCGAAGGTCGCGCTGGCGGCGCTCGCGCCCGCCTTGCTCTACTACGTGGCGCTGCTCGCGGCCATCCACTTCCGCGCGTTGCGCATGCACCTGCCGCGCGGCGGCGAGTTCCGCTCGGAGCCGGTCGCATCGCGGCTGCACCTGTTGGCGCCGCTGGTCGTGATCGTGGTCATGCTGGCGACGGGCCGCTCGCCGATGCGCGCCGCGTTCTGGGGCGTGGCCTCCGCCGCGGCCGCCGCGCTGCTGCGCCGCACGACACGGCCAGGCCGGTTGCTGGCCACCGAGGCGCTGGTCAAGGGGGCGGCGAGCACGGTACAGGTGGCGGCGGCGTGCGCGACGGCCGGAATCGTGGTGGGCGTTGCGTCGCTCACGGGGATCGGACTCCGGATGTCGGGCCTGATCGTGACGATGTCGGGCGGACACCTGTTGATCGCGCTGCTGCTCACGGGCCTGGGCTCGCTCGTGCTCGGCATGGGCCTGCCGACGACGGCCGCGTACGTCGTGCTGGCCGCGCTGGGCGCGCCCGCGCTGGTCCAACTGGGCGCGCCCGTCCTGGCCGCGCACCTATTCATCTTCTACTTCGGTTGCATCTCGAACGTTACACCGCCGGTCGCGCTCGCGGGGTACGCGGCGGCCGGCATTGCGGACTCACCGCCGGTCCAGACCGGCGCCACGGCGATGGGCCTGGCCGCGACCGGGTTCATTATCCCGTTCATGTTCGTGTACGGCCCGGCGCTGCTGCTGGCCGGCCGGCCGTTGGTGGTCGCGGCATCGATCGGGACGGCCGTGGTCGGCGTGATCGGGCTGTCCGCCGCGCTCATCGGATACGCGCGCAGGCCACTCCGCGCCTGGGAGCGCGGGATCGTGGCCCTCGGCGCGTTCTCGCTTATCTTCCCCGGGTTGGCCACGGACGCGGTCGGGCTCGCACTGGTCGGGTTCGGCTTCCGCGGCCGGCGCAGGGAACCGGTGATCGCGCCAGCGGCCGGGATGGAGGAGAAGGTTGTATGAGTAGTATGAGTAGACGATTCCTCGCGCGGGCGACGCTCGCGCTGACCCTGCTGGGGGTGGCGGGCTGCGCCGGGGACCGCGCGGGTTCCGGTCGGCGGTTCCTGAGCATCGGGACGGCGGGCACGGGCGGGTTGTACTACCCGATCGGCGGCGCGTTCGCGAGCCTGCTGACGGCGCGCGACAGCGGCCGGACCTGGACGGCGGAAGTGACGGGCGGCTCGGTCGAGAACATCCAGCGCCTGATGAACGGCGAGATCGACCTCGGCTTCGCCATCGGGACGACGGTGTACGAGGCGTACAACGGCGGCCGCGACTTCACGACGGCACAGACCCGGCTCCGCGTGATCGCGCCGCTCTACGCCAACCTCACGCACGTGCTGGTGCGGCAGAGCGCCCACATCGCGAGTATCGGGGACCTGCGCGGCCGGCGCGTCTCGGTCGGCGCCGCGGGCAGCGGGACCGAGCAGGTCGCGGCGCAGCTGCTCGAGGTCTACGGCCTGAGCTACGATTCGATCGACGCGCGGTTCCTCTCGTTCACCGAGTCGGCGGCGGCGTTGGGCGACGGCGCCATCGATGCCGCCATCCTGTCGGTCGGCTACCCGGCATCGGCCGTGCTCGAGGCCATGACCACAGGCCGGGTCGAGCTGCTCGCGCTCGACTCCGCGCACGTCCGCACGCTCACAGACCAGCACGCGTACTACTCGACCGCCTCGATTCCGGCGGGCTCCTACCCGGGCCAGGACCGGGCCTTGCCGACGTTCTCCGTGCTCAACTGGATCGTGGCCCGAGACGATCTCGAGGACCAGATCGCCGACCACGTGCTCGACACGCTCTTCGAGGACGTGGACGCGCTCCAGCAGGCCATCGACATCGCCGGCCAGATCCTTCTCACCAACCTGTACGCCGCGCCCATCCCCCTGCACGACGCGGCCCGGGCATGGCTGGAACACCACCTCGACGCGAACCGCGACTCGGCCGGACTGTCCCGGCCGCCCGGCCCGGAGTGAGCGCTGTCGCCCGTGCGCCGGCGCGGGCGGCGCGGCTCACAGGGTGAGAAAGCTCCACTCCCTCGAGAACGGGACGCTGCTGAAGCGGACGCCGCGCGTGCTCGTGACGCGCAGGTTGTCGCTCGGGTTGATGCCGATCCCGTTTTCTGCGTCGTACAACCCGGGCTCCATGCTGAAGGTCATGCCCTCGACCAGCACCGTGTCATCGCCGAGCGCGATGAACGGCGCTTGGTGGCCGCTCAGGAACTGGCCCTGTCCGTGCGCGGGCCGGTGGTAGATGAAGTCCTGCATCCCGGCTGCGACCTGATGCTCGTGGATGGCGACCGCGATGTCGGCGCACACCGCGCCCGCCTTCGACTCCCGCTCCTGGATCGAGATCGTCTCGGCGACCACGTCCCAGAGCTTCTCCTGCGTGGGCGTCCAGGGCGCGATCAGGTAGTTGCGGTAGCACTCGCCGCCGAACCCGCCGAGATGCAGGTCGGTGTTGACGTAGACGGTCTTGCCGCGCTCGATCCGGCTGTGGAAGAACTGGTTCGGGTGCGGGTACGCGGTGGCCACACCGGCGCGGACGTAGTTGGACGTGACCTCGATGCCGACCGCGGAATGCGGTCGCCCGTCGCGGACCACGTCCTGCATCAGCAGGTTGATTCCGTAGGCCTGCAGCGCCTGGCCCAGCTCGAAGTCGGTGAGGTCCGTGCCGCGCTCGAGGATGTAGTCGCGGGCGAACGCGTGCACCTTGTCGAAATAGCCGTACGCCCGCTGGATCAGCGCCATCTCCTCCGGCGTCTTCACCGTCTGCATGCCGAGACAGAGCCCGGAGATGTCCACGAAGCGGGCGCGCGGCAGGACGCGCGACGCGGTCGCCCGCTCGTTCGCGGTCAGCGTGTGGTCCACGCCGACGACCTTCCCGTCGAGACCACGCCGGCCGAGCCCCTCGAGCATCCACGCGAACAGGTCGACGCGCGGGCCGCGCCGGACCTGGCCCCGGTTCGGGAAGCCGCCTTCCGCGTGCGGGTAGCAGAAGTAGTACTCGTTCTCCGTGCACCACCACGTCGTGATCAGGTCGCGGTCGATGCCCGGCGAGTACCAGTACGCCGCATCCGCCTCCGCCACCGGGAACATCACCCACGTCGACCGTTCCCCGCTCGACCGGAAACAGCCGGTGAAGTACACCATGTTGACGTCGCTGCCCAGCACCACCGCATCGACGCCGTGGTCCGTCGCCGCGCGCTCCTTCAGCAGGCGTGTCCGCTCCTGGTGCCACGACAGCGGCAGCCGGTCGAGTCCGACCGGCGCCGGCTCGACGTGGTCGGGATCGCGCTCGAGCAGCAGCTCGGAGTCGCCGGGTGCGGGCGCGTTACCGCTCGCGCAGGTGAGGTTCGAGGCGGCGGCGCCCGCGACCGCGAGGCCGGAGGACAGGTCGCGGAGGAAGGCGCGGCGGGATGTGGGCATCGGGGGCTCCGGGAGACGGGTGCGGTCGAGAGTAGGATGGGTGGGGAGCGGTGGCAAGGAACGGCGGGCGTGGGGTGGGGGAACCTGATTGATTGCGAGGAGGGGGGCAGTATCTTGGGCGGGGGAGGTGGTGGGGCAGGTCAACGGCTCAACGGGTGCCGGTCTGAGCGACTCGAGGGATCACGGGGGCGACGCCGATCATTCGTCGTGGGGGCGTCTTTCTGGCGGTCGTCGCGATGGGAGTGGTGGTGCACGGGTGCGCCACCCGATCCGGTGCGTTGGAAACGGCGGGCACACCGCAGGGCTCGCCGTTCCAGCCGGGCATGACGTTCAGCTTCAGCGCGATGGCGCGCGGCGCGGATGTGGTATCCGACCTCGACCTCGACCGTGTCTTCGAGCGGCTGGAACGTCAGGCCGGCGTCGCCCGCGAACATGCCCGTCTCCTTCTGTCGAGGTTGCGGCGGATCCAGCGCTTGGCGTTCTCGAGCCGGTGCATGTCCGGGTAGAATCGGCGCGTGTCGTCGTCCTCGAAGATGGAGGCGACGAGGGCGGCATCGTCCGGGACGAACCGGCGCAGCCCGAGACGCGGCGCCTCGAGGATGAACCCGGGATCGGACACGGCGGTGGCGCGGTCCGGTTTCAGGGTTCCGGCGTCGCGACCGGCTCGCCGGGAACCGGGAACCAGCGCAGATGCTCGAAGTCGGCGGACAGGTCGAGCGCGGCGAGAGCGGCGGGTCGGGGCGGATCGTCGAACAGGCGTCGCGCTTCCTCGAGGTATTCGGGTAGGCGGCTTTCCGGCTCGTGGAGGTGCCGCTCGGGGCACTGCACTCCGGCGCCGGTGAAGCGGACGTCGTGCAGGCTGAGTGGCGGCTCGCCCATGCCGCGGTGGTGTCGCCAGAGCCCGGTCTTCGGCTCGAAGCGGTACTGGCCGAGCAGCTTCCAACCGTGCGTTGCCACCATGTGGACCGCCTCGAGGATGTACTCGAACACGGGTTCGGAGATGAAGTAGTTGAAGTTGACGCGGACCCAGCCGGGCTTCACGCCTTCCGAGCCGCGCGCGATCTCGCGCTCGAACTCGTGGGAGCGCTCGATGTCGATGCCGAGCAGGCGATGGCCGTACGGTCCCGCGCAGGAGCAGCCGCCGCGCGACTGGATGCCGAACAGGTCGTTCAGCAGCGCGACCACGAGGTTGTGGTGCAGGTAGCGGCCGTCATCGAGCCGCACCACGAACGACACGATGGACAGTCGCTCGGCCTCGCAGTTGCCGAGCACCTCGATGTTCGGATTCGCCTGCCACGACGCGATCGCGCGCCGGATGAACGACTCCTCTCGCTCCCGGATCACGTCCTCGCCCACTGCTCGCTTCAGCAGGAACACCAGCCCGGCGCGGATCGATTCCACGATCGCCGGCGTGCCGCCCTCCTCGCGGTGCTCCGTGTCCGTCAGGTAGCGGTGCTCCGTCGGGTTCACGTACGAGACCGTGCCGCCGCCCGGCACCACGGGCACCGTGTTGCGGAACAGCTCGCGGCGCGCGACCAGGACGCCGGGCGTGCCGGGGCCACCGATCAGCTTGTGGGGCGAGAGGAAGATCGCATCCTTGTAGTCGAGCGGATCCTCGCCCGGTCCCATCTCGATCCGGACGTAGGGCGCGGCGGCGGCGAAGTCCCAGAAGGAAAGCGCGCCGTGGTGGTGGAGCAGCGTCGACACGGCGCGCGTGTCGGACACGATGCCGGTCACGTTCGAGGCGGCCGAGAAGCTGCCGATGCGGAGCGGCCGGTCCCAGTAGCGCTGCAGTTCGGCCTCGAGATGCTCGAGATCGATGCCGCCGTGCAGATCCTCGTTGATCACGACGACGTCGGCAATCGATTCCCGCCACGGCAGCTCGTTCGAGTGGTGCTCGTACGGCCCGATGAACACGACCGGGCGCTCGTCCGCC
Source organism: uncultured Gemmatimonadales bacterium (assembly GCA_963786235.1). Taxonomy (GTDB): domain Bacteria; phylum Gemmatimonadota; class Gemmatimonadetes; order Longimicrobiales; family RSA9; genus CAWAYJ01. Next base: position 314,186 of record CAWAYJ010000035.1, on the reverse strand, counting down.
GGGATCCGCGCCGAAAGCCCGTACCGCTCGTCGAGGTCGTGTGGGATCCGCAGGTTCAGCACCCCGATCATCCGGTTTACCGCTTCCGTCGAGCCGCTGCCGCAGAAGATGACCGCGTGCTCATCGGTGGCGCCGACCGCGTCGCGGATCGCGAGCCGCGCATCCTCCCGGAACCGCGTCGTCTGCAGCCCCGTGCCCGAGCTCTCCGTGTGCGTGTTGGCGTACAGCGGCAGGACGCAGCCGCGGATGTAGTCTTCGATGAAGCCGAGCGAGCGGCCGGACGCCGTGTAGTCCGCGTACGTGACGCGACGCGGGCCGAACGGCCCGGGCACCGCCTCCTCCGCGCCGATCATCGAGGCGCGGATCCGTTCAATGAGCGCGTCACCCTGTTCCATCCGTGCTGCCTCTCGAGAGCGTGGTCGCAGGGGCGAACGATACAACGTGGCCGGTCCGCGACCAAGCGGCCGGCGGTGGCGACATCAGTGGAGCCTGCCGCGACCCGAGCGTGCCGCCGGTACCGTTTGACATTACTCTTGTATGAGAATATGCTCCAGTGAGAGTAAAAGCCGGACCCGGTCGATGCCCTTCCGGAGAGAAGCGGAAATGAGCGACAGAGATCGTTCCAAGGAACCCGGGCCCCTGTCGCCTGTCGCGTTCCATACGCTCCTGGCTCTCCACGGAGCTCCCCTCCATGGGTACGCCATCATGAAGGAGGTGGAGGCCACGTCGGGGAGCGGCGCAGGGCCGGGCGCGGTTTACGGGGCCATCCAGCGGTTGGAGGAAGCCGGTCTCATCCGCGAAGGCCGGCGTCTCGAGCCGAGTCGGGGATCGCATCCGCGGCAGGAGTACGAAATCACCGAACGGGGGGTCATTGCCCTGCGGGCGGAGGCCCGCCGCTTCACGCGGCTCGCCGACCTCGTCGCCCGCCGCGACCTCGTGCCCGAAGGTGACGGGCCATGAAGCTGCTGATGTCCGTCTACCGGGTGTTCCTGTGGCTGCTACCACCGGACTTCCGCCGACGTTTCGGCTGGCAGATGGCGGGCGACTTCGAAGAGATCTGCCTGGAAGCGGGAAGCCGGCGCCCTCGTCGCTGGATCCCGGTTGCGCGAGCCCTGGGGGATGCCGTTCAGACTGCCGCCCGCGAGTGGCATCACCGCCTGACGGGGAATCGAGGCGCCGTGGATCCGGCCGTCCGCTCCACCAAACCGGGAGGCTCTCCTCCCGGGGGAATGAAACGTGTCATGGAAGCTATCTTCAAGGATCTGCGCTACGGCATGCGCGGGTTGGTCCGGTCACCCACCTTCACATTCGTTGCGGTCGTGACCATTGCGGTGGGCGTGGGCGCCAACTCGGCGCTGTACACCATGATCCGCGACATCCTGGTGGATCCGCTGCCGTATCCGGAGGCCGACCGTCTGGTCCGGATCTCGGAGGCCAACGAAGGCGGCGCCACGATGCTGGTCTCGTATCCCAACTTCACCGATTGGCGGGACCGGGCGCGGAGCTTCGAGGCCGTCGTCGCCGCCCAGATCCCCAGCACGACGACGATCCTCGGCGGGGCCGATGCCGTCCGTGGGCGGGTGGTGGGCGTGTCCCGCGGTTACCTCGAGACGTTGGGCGCCCGGCCCCTGGCAGGCCGGCTCATCCGGGACGACGAGAACCAGGCAGGTGGCCCGTCGGTGATCATGATCAGCGAGCGTTTCTGGAGGGAGCAGCTCGGTGCGCCGGCGGACCTCTCCGGCGTCTCCCTCCAGTTCTATGGTCGCAGCTGGCAGGTGATCGGGGTCCTTCCGGACGCCTTCCGGGACCAGTTCGAGGACGTCGACGTGTGGTTCCCCTTCGAACCGGGTCCGTCGCTCCGTAACGCCGGGAACTACGACGTCGTGGGTCGTCTTGCCGAGCGCACGTCCCTGGCCGCGGCGAAGGCGGAGATGGATGGGTTGGGGCGGGCACTGGCGGTCGCGTATCCGGATAACAACGAGGCGAAGCGCGTCGTCGTGGCGCCGCTCCAGGAAGTGCTGGTGGGCGACGCGCGCACGCCCCTCGTCCTGTTGGCTGCCGCGGCCGGGCTCCTTCTTCTGGTGGCGTGCGCCAACATGGCCGCCGCACTGCTGGGGCGTGGGGCGGGGCGGCAGCACGAGGTGGCCGTGCGCGCCGCTCTGGGCGCTGGACGTGCCCGCATCGTGCGCCAGCTCCTGACGGAAAGCCTGCTCCTGGCGTTCCTGGGCGCCAGCGTCGGCGTGGGCCTGGCCTGGGGGGGCCTGAACGTGGTCCGTCGGTTCGGCGGCTCCATCTTCCCCCGCATCGACCAGATCGGCGTCGACGCCTCGACGCTCGCCTTCACGGGCGCGCTCGCGGTCATCACGACACTCCTGTTCGGCCTCGCCCCCGCGCTTCGCCAGACCCGGTCCGCGATGGAGGTGCTCCGCGGCGGAGGGCGGAACATCGGGAACGGTCGCAGCATCCTGTGGAGCGGCCTGGTAGCCGGCGAGGTAGCGCTGGCCCTGCTCCTGGTGGTGGGAGCCGGCCTCATGGTGCGCAGCGTGAGAGAGATCATCCGCGGCGACCACGGCTTCGATGCCAGCGGCGTGCTGGTGCTGGATCTCTCGTTGCCCTCCACCAACTACCACACGCGGGAGGCCTTCGCGGCCTTCTACGACCGCCTTCTCCCCCGTCTCGGAGCGCTCCCCGGCGCGCAAGCGGTGGGCGTGGTGAACCAGATCCCCATCCACCCGAGCAGCGTCCGTGCCGCCGTTATTGCGGAAGGGGGTTCGTTCGAGCGCCGGGACGACTGGGTGACCGTCGCCGGTTGGCGCATCGCCAGTCCGGATTACTTCGCCGTCTTGCGTATCCCCCTCCTGCGTGGCCGCATGTTCGACGATCGTGACCGCCCCGGCACACCGCTGGTGACCGTCGTCAACGAGTCGTTCGCCCACGCCGTCTGGGGCGACGAGAACCCGATCGGCAAGCGCGTCGAGCACGCCTGGGACACCCAGACGGCAGGGGGCGGCGAGTTCGCCGAGGTCATCGGCGTCGTGGCCGACGCCCGGGACTGGAAGCGCCCCGCGGGCGCGCAGCCCGAGATGTTCGTGTCCTGGCGCCAGCGGCCGGAGTACCTGAATTCCGCCTACGCCGTGGTGAGAACGGGGCCCGCGCCGGAACGCCTCGCCATGGCGGCCCGGACACTGATCCGGGACATCGACCCGGACGTGCCGGCACAGGCGGCCAGCCTCACCACCCTCCTCGGCGACACCATGGCGGACCGGCGCTTCACTCTCCAGGCTCTGGGCGCCTTCGCCGTCGCGGCCCTGCTCCTCGCCCTCGTGGGGATCTGGGGCGTGGTCTCTCACGCCGTGGCCCGCCGCAGGCGCGAGATCGGCATCCGCCTCGCCCTCGGCGCCGAGCAGAGCGGCGTCGTCTCCATGATTCAGCTCTCGGCCATGCGGACCGTCGCCATCGGCACCGTGCTGGGGCTGCTCCTGGCGTGGATAGGCACGGGGCTCATGCGGGCCCTGCTCTTCGACGTCAGTCCCACGGACCCGAAGACGTTCCTCGCCGCAACGCTGCTGCTGGTGGTCGCCGCCTCGCTGGCCAGCTGGGTCCCGGCGCGACGGGCGAGTCGGGTGGATCCGATACGGACGCTGCGGGAGGAGTGATCCGAGAGGGCTGAGGTCGCACCCACTCTTGTCCCGCGGTCGCCGGAACCTCATCCTGCCCGGGCGGTACTGGGCCGGCACGCATCGATCACGGGGACGGATGACGACACCCGCCGTCGAGGACTACCTGAAGTCGATCTACCAGCTGTCCCTCGAGGGGAAGCCGGTCAGCACGTCCGCTATCGCCGACCAGCTGAACGTGGCCGCCGCATCCGTGACGGGCATGCTCAAGCGGCTCGCCGAGCAGGGCCTGGTCGACCACATCCGCTACCGCGGCTCGCGGCTGACGGGCGAGGGCCTCGCGAAGGCGCTTCGTACCATCCGCCGGCACCGGGTCATCGAGCTGTTCCTGGTGAACGTCCTCGGCTACACGTGGGACCGCGTCCACGACGAAGCGGAACGGCTCGAGCATGCGGCGTCGGATACGCTCGTGAACCGCATGGCCGCTGTCCTCGGCGAGCCGGTCGCCGATCCGCACGGCGCGCCCATCCCGACCGCCGCCGGCGTGATCCACGAGACCCATTACCCGACGCTCGCCGAGCTCGGCCCCGACCGGCCCGCCACGCTGCGCCGGGTCCCCGACGAGGACGCGGCCATGCTCCGCTGCCTCGCCGGACTCGGACTCGTGCCCGGCGCGCGCGTCGAGGTCCTCGAGCAGGCGGCCGACGACGGCCCTCTCACCCTCCGCGTCGACGACCGGGTCGAGGTCATCGAGCACGACCTCGCCACGGCGATCGCTGTCGAACCCGAATGAACGACGTCCTGGAGCGTCTGCCCATATGCTGAACACGAGCCTCGATCCCATCTTCCGGCCGCGCGCCATCGCGCTGGTCGGCGCCAGCCGTACGCCGTCGACCATCGGCTACATGCTTCTGGACAACCTGCTCCACTACGGCTACACCGGGGCGGTCTACCCGGTGAACCCGAAGGCGCGGGCGGTGCACGGCGTGCCGGCGTGGCCGGACATCGCGTCGATTCAAGACGAAATCGACCTCGCGATCATCGCCGTGCCGAAGCAGCACGTCGCGGCCGTCACCGAGCAGTGCGGCCAGAAGGGCGTGAAGGCGATCGTCGTGATCACGGCCGGGTTCAAGGAAGTCGGCCCGGCGGGCGTCGAGCGCGAGAACGAGGTCAAGGCCATCGCTCGCCGCTACGGCATGCGCATGGTCGGCCCCAACTGCCTCGGCGTGCTCAACACGCACGAGGACATGCGCATGAATGCGACGTTCGCTCCGGTCATGCCGCCGGCCGGGCCGGTCAGCTTCATGAGCCAGTCGGGCGCCATGGGCGTGACCATCCTCGACTACGCCGCCGAGTACGGCATCGGGATCAACCACTTCGCGTCCGTCGGCAACAAGGCGGACCTGAGCGGCAACGACCTGGTCGAGTACTGGTCCGACGACCCGGTCACGACCGTGATCCTGATGTACCTCGAGAACTTCGGCAATCCGCGCCGCTTCACCCGCATCGCCCGCCGCGTCACGAAGAAGAAGCCGATCATCGCGGTCAAGGCGGGCCGCACCCTGGCGGGCGCCCGCGCCGCATCCTCGCACACCGGCGCGCTGGCCGCGCTCGACACCGCGACCGACGCGCTGCTCGACCAGTGCGGCGTGATCCGCGTGGACACGGTCGAAGCGCTGTTCGACATGGCGATGGCGTTCGGCAAGCTGCCCATGCCGAAGGACGACACGGTCGCGATCGTCACCAACGCGGGCGGGCCCGGCATCATCATCGCCGACGCGTGCGAGTCCCTCGGCCTGCGCGTGGCCGAGTTGTCGGAAGAGACGCAGAAACGGCTGCGCCGCGACCTGCCGGACGAGGCCAGCGTACGGAACCCGGTGGACATGATCGCGACCGCGACCGCCGCCAGCTACCGGTTCGCGCTCGATGCCGTCCTCGCCGACCCGAACGTGAGCGCGGCCATCGCCGCGTTCGTCCCCCCGCTCGGCGTGCGCCAACTCGACGTCGCGACCCAGATCGTCGAGGCCCGCGAGGCGCACATGGACAAGCCCGTGCTCGCCGTGCTCATGGGCCGCGAGGGCCTGCCGCAGGGACGGGCGCAACTCCTGGGAGGCCGGCATCCCCGGCTACATCTTCCCGGAATCCGCGGCGCGCGCGCTCGCCGCCATGAACCGCTACCGCAAGTGGACGGAGTGGCCGGAAGGGACGTACCGCCGGTTCGACATCGATGAGGCCGCCGCGGAGGCCGCGCTCGCGAACCCCGGCGAGGACGGGTTCCTGCCCGCGCGCGACGTGCGCGCCCTGCTCGCGGCGTACGGCATCCCGGTCCTCTCGGCGACGACGGTGCACGAACGAGGACGCCGCGGTGACGGCGGCGGACGGCGATGGGCTACCCGGTCGCGCTGAAGGTCGTTTCGCCCGACATCGTACACAAGAGCGATGTCGGCGGCGTTGCGGTCGACATCCGCGACGAGGAGGAGCTGCGCGCGGCGTACCGCGAGATGATGCGTACGCTGAAGGCGGGAAGCGCCGACCGCGCGCATCGAAGGGAGTCGAGATCGAGCAGTACGTGAAGGGCGGCATCGAGACTATCGTCGGGATGACGCACGACGCCACGTTCGGTGCGGTCCTGATGTTCGGTCTGGGCGGGATCTACGTCGAGGCGCTTCGCGACCTGACGTTCGGCATCCAGCCGGTCTCGGACCTTGACGCGCAGGCCATGGTGACGTCGATCCGGAGCGCGTCCATCCTGGGCGGTGTCAGGGGCGAGCCGCCGTCGGACATCGCGCAGCTGGTCGAGGTGATCGAGCGCGTCTCGCAGATGGTCGGGGACCACCCCTCCATCATGGAGCTGGACATCAATCCGTTCGTCGCGATGCAGAAGGGCGGCATCGCGCTCGATGGGCGCGTCCGTGTGGGCGAGCCGGCCGGGCCTCCACACAACTCGAACATTCTGAAGTCTGCCCGGGCGCCGGCGCCGGCGTTACACTGGTCGGAGCCACCCGACTCCGGCCCGGAACCAGCCCATGGGGAGAGCGAAGGTCCGGCCCGGCTGGCCGCTGTTCCTGTTGCTGGCCAGCCTGGCGATAACCGCACTCGCGGCGCTGCAGGCGCAGCGCGTCGCGCGCTCGCACGCGGCCACCGCCCGCCGTGTGCTGGGCGACTATGCCGGCATCGCCGCCTGGAACTACGGCCGCTTCCTCACCGCCGCGCTCGACAGCGCCGTCATCGGCGTGCTCCGCCCCGTCATGCACTGGCAGATGCTGGGCCGACTGCACGAGGGTGATGCACCGAGCGGTCGTTGGTTCACCGACAACTACCTCGACCCGGATTTCCAGTACTACGATCCCGAGCGCGTGCCAGATTTCCTGCCGCGCACCTACGTCAGCTTCATGCTGGGCGCGGACACCATCGCCGTACGGGGCGACGCCGTCGCCGCCGCGCGCATCGCGGGGCTCCGTGACACGCTCACCGCGCAGGTCCGGCGCGTGCACCGCCCCGACTGGGACTACGGCGTGATCCTGCGTGCGCTCGAAACCGGCATCGATGCCGTGCCCTACACCATCATGCCGACCGATGCCGGCGACACCGCGGTCTACGCCTTCCTCGCCTCGCCCGCGCAGTGGCGCGACCTGCTCGAGGCGACGCACGCCCACGCGCCCGTGCTGCCGGCCGCGCTCACCGGCGGCCGGCCGAACCGCGAGCTGCTCGATGTCTCTGTGCTCGGCCGGACGGGTGCGGCGTGGTTCCGGACGGGCGCTGCGAGCGCCTCCGATGTCGCGGGGATCGAGCCCCTACCCGGCCGGCTCGGCGGGCTCGAGGTGCGCGCCTACCTGCACTCCGACCTGGCCGCGGATCTGGTCGTGGGCGGGCTGCCGCGGACCCGGCTCCCGTTCATCCTCGGCATGCTCGCGCTTGCCGCGGCGCTCGCCGTTGTCGCCGTGCTGCAGATGCGGCGCGACCAGGAGCTGACGCGACTGCGCGAGGAGTTCGTGGCGAACGTCTCGCACGAGTTGCGCACGCCGCTCGCGCAGATCCGGCTGATGGTCGAGTCGCTCCGGCTCGGCCGCTTCACGGACCCCGAGCGGCTGGCGTGGTCGCTCGCCAGCGTCGACCGCGAAACGACGCGGCTCACGCACCTCGTGCAGAACGTGCTCGCGTTCTCGCAGCGGACACCGCCGCCGCCTCGCGCCGTGCCCGTCGATGTCGGAGCGGAGACCGCCGACGCGGTTGCCGCGTTCGAACCGCTCGCCGCGACCCGCGACAGCCGCATCGTCACCGACATCGCCGCGGGTGTGCGCGTCGCGACCGACCCGGAATCCTTCCGCCAGGTGCTGCTCAACCTGCTCGACAACGCCGTGAAGTACGGACCCGTCGGGCAGACGGTGTCCGTCCGGGTCCGCGCCGGGGGCGGTTCGGCGCGCATCACCGTCGAGGACGAGGGGCCCGGCGTCCAGGTCGCGGAACGCGAGACGATCTTCCAGCCGTTCGAGCGCGGCAGCGCAGGCCGCTCCAGTGGTGGTGGCGGCGGCGGCATCGGGCTCTCGATCGTGCGCTCGACGCTCGCGGCCTCGGGCGGCGATGTCCACGTCGAGGATACGCCTCGCGGCGCCCGCTTCGTCGTGACGCTTCCGCTCGCGGACGACGACGTCGGGGAGCCGGATCGGGCCCCGGGAAAGGACATGCCCGCCCGCGGCGAGCCGGCGATTTCCGGCCCGCACGGCCCATGAAGCAGCCGGCCGCGGCGCGCATCCTCGTCGTCGAGGACAGTCCGGACCTCGCGGCCGGGCTCCGCTACAACCTCGAGGAGGAGGGCTATGTGGTGGACGTCGCCGCCGACGGGCCGGCCGCGCTCGACGTCGCCCGCAACGCGCCGCCCGACCTGGTCATCCTCGACCTGATGCTGCCCGGTATGGATGGGTACCGCGTTCTCGAGGAGCTACGCCGCGAGGACCGGCGCGTCCCGGTCCTCATCCTGTCCGCGCGCTCCGAGGAGTCGGACAAGGTGCGCGGCTTCCGGCTCGACGCCGACCAGTACGTCAGCAAGCCGTTCCGGCTGCTCGAACTCCTCGAGCGGGTCCGCTCGCTGCTCCGCCGCGCGGGCGCACGCGTCGATGGCACGGCGTCCGCCGGCGCGCTCCGCTTCGGCGATGTGGAGATCGATCCCGCGTCCCGGGTCGTGCTGCGCGCGGGCGAGCCCGTGTCGCTCACCCCGCGGGCGTGGGACCTGATGTTTGCGCTGGTCCGTCGCGACGGCGCGGTCGCGACGCGTCTCGAGTTGCTCCGCGAGGTGTGGGGTCACCGCGGCATCGTGCTGACGCGGACCGTCGACTCGCACATCGCCGAGTTGCGCCGGAAGCTGGAAGCCGATGCGTCGAATCCGCGCCATTTCCTGACCGTCTGGAAGGTGGGCTACCGGTTCGAGCCGTGAAGCGGCACTTTCAGGGCTGGACATCGACAGCCCGCGCTCAGAACGGTGACATGCGACGGTTCCCGCTCCTCCCGCTTCTCGTGATCGGCTTCGCCGGGTCCGGCTGCCACCGGGCCGCCGAGCCGACGCGCCTCATCCTCGCGACCACGACGTCCGTCGAAGACAGCGGCCTGCTTCAGACGCTGGTGCCCGCGTTCGAGGCCACGTTCCCGCAATACCGCGTCTCCTACACCGCGGTCGGCAGCGGCCAGGCGCTCGAGCTCGGCCGCCGCGGCGACGCGGACGCGCTCATCGTCCACTCGCCCGACGACGAGGCGAAGTTCATGGCGGAGGGGCACGGCATCGATCGCCGGAAGGTCATGGTCAACGACTTCATCCTGCTCGGGCCGGCCGCCGACCCCGCGGACGTGCGTGCCGCTGAGGGCGCGGCCGACGCGTTCCGCCGGATCGCGGCGGCGCGCTCGCCCTTCATCTCGCGCGGCGATGAGAGCGGGACGAACCGGCGCGAGCAGGCGGTGTGGAAGGCGGCCGGCATCGAGCCGTCCGGGTCGTGGTACACGGAAGCGGGCGTCGGCATGGGCGAGGCGCTGGGCATCGCCTCCGAGCGCCAGGCCTACATCCTGTCCGACATCGCGACCTACCTGTACATGCGTGGCGGCCTGGACCTCGAGATCCTCTCGCGCGGCGACCCGCTTTTGCTCAACCAGTACTCGGTCATCCGCTGCACGCGCGCGGCGCATCCCGCCGCCGCGGCCGCTTTCGCCGATTGGCTCGTGAGCGACGAGGCGCAGACCCTGATCCGTGACTTCGGGCGCGACACCGTGGGCGAGCCGCTCTTCGTGCCGAACGCGGGCGCGGCGTGACGCGTCGCCCGGCGAGCCTGCTGGCGCTGTTCCTGTGCGCGTGCGGCGGAGTGGGCGGGACGGGCCATCGCGTGCTGGTCGGCGCGACCCACACGCTCGAGGACTCCGGCCTGCTCGACTCGCTGCTCGTCGGGTGGCAGGCCGGCAACCCCGACCTGAGCCTGCAGGTCGTCGTCGCCGGCAGCGGAGAGATCCTGCAATACGGTCGTCGGCGCGACGTGGACGCGCTCCTGACGCACGCGCCGGCGGAAGAGCGGAAATTCGCGGACGACGGATTCGGCCTCGACCGCCGGCCCGTGATGTGGAACGAGTTCGTCCTGCTCGCGCCGCCCGCCGACCCGGCCGGCGTCGTCGGCACGACCGATGTCGTGCGGGTGTTCGCCGCCATCGCCCGTTCGGGCGCGACCTTCATCTCTCGCGCCGACGAAAGCGGCACGAACCTGCGCGAGCTCGCGATCTGGGATTCCGCGGGCACACGGCCCGGCGGAGTCGCCTACATTGAAGCGGGCACCGGCATGGCTGACGCGCTCCGGGTCGCGTCCGTACAGCACGCCTACATCCTCTCCGACATCGCGACGTTCACCGTGATCGAGCCGGAGCTGAACCTCGTCATCGCCTGCCGCGGCGACCCGCTCCTGCTCAACCTCTACTCCGTCATGCGCGTGGCCGGCGCGAAGAACCCGGACGGCGCCATCCGCTTCGCCGACTGGATCACCGGGCCCGCCGCGAAGGCCGTGATCGACCGGTTCGGCACCGGTGGTGGCCGGCCGCCGCTGTTCCACGCCGGCTCCCCACCGCCGCTGCCGCCCCCGCCGCCTCGAGCGCAGCCGCCCGACTCGTCCCGCTGAGGCGCCCGTTCGTCGCGACTACGCCACCGTTCGCCCCGCAGCCGTCCCACGGGAGCGATCCCGGGCGTTTCGTTGAGGCGGGCTCCGGCGCAGGAGCCCCGCGAACATCGCACAACAGACACTCCCTGACCGACCCCCGGAAAAGGAGCGGAAGGATGAGATTCGAGGTCCTGGCGCGGAACGTCGCACCCCTCGCGGTGCTGCTCGCGGGTGCCGCCGGCCATGCCGCCGCGCAGCAGCCCACCCGTCCAGACTGCAACGCGCCCGAGTACCGGCAATTCGATTTCTGGGTCGGCGAGTGGGACGTGACGAACCCGGCGGGCAAGCCGGCCGGGACCAGCCGCATCACGCGGATCCTCAAGGACTGTGTGATTCACGAGGAGTGGACCGGTGCCGGCGGCGGCAAGGGCGAGAGCTTCAACATTTGGTCGCGCGACGACCACCGGTGGCATCAGAGCTGGGTCTCCGACGCCGGCGTCCTGCTCCTGCTCACGGGCGGCCTGAAGGACGGCAGCATGGTGCTCGAGGGCGACTCGAAGCAGGGCGGCGCGACCGTGAAGAATCGCGTCACGTGGTCGGTCGTCGACAACGACCCGGACCGCGTTCGCCAGTTCTGGGAGCAGAGCACCGACGGCGGCAGCACGTGGACCGCCGCGTTCGACGGCACGTACCACCGTCGCCACTGATGCTCGCACTGACGCGAGGAGGCCCGCCACCCGATGGGCGGCGGGCCTCCTCGCCCGGCACGCGCAATGGTTCAGCGCATCAGCGCGTGGCGTCGAACCGCTTCTGGACTTCCGCCCAGTTGACCACGTTCCACCAGGCCTTCAGGTAGTCGGGCCGCCGGTTCTGGTAATTCAGGTAGTAGGCGTGTTCCCAGACATTGACGCCCAGGATCGGCGTGTGGCCCTTCATGAACGGGCTGTCCTGGTTCGCCGTCGAGTACACATTCAGGTTACCCGAGCCGTCCACGACCAGCCAGCCCCAGCCGCTGCCGAACTGGCCGCCCGCGGCGCCCGTCAGCTTCGCCTGGAAATCGGAGAACGAGCCGAACTTGCCCTCGATCGCCTTCGCCAGGGGACCCGCCGGCTCACCCCCGCCATTCGGCGACATGATGGTCCAGAACAGGGCGTGGTTGGCGAAGCCGCCGCCGTGATTGCGGACCGCGCCGCGGATCGCTTCCGGTACGGCATCGACTCCGCGCAGCAGGTCCTCGACCGACTTGCCGTGCAGCCCCGGATGGGCCTCCAGCGCCGCGTTCAGTTTCGTCAGGTACCCGTTGTGATGCTTGTCGTGGTGGATCTCCATCGTGCGGGCATCGATGTGCGGTTCCAGCGCATTGAACGCGTACGGAAGATCAGGTAGAGCGAACGGATACGGCATGTCCTGATTCCTTTCCTTTGTGTGTCTGGACTGCGGGCCCGCGGACTCCCGGGGTCCGCCGGGGCCTCCGTCGCCCCGACTCCCCGTGGAACCCCGCGCCCGGCCCGTCAGGTCCGTCCGGTTCAGCCGCGGCGCGGATCCCGGGGCGCGGGCGGGCCGGACGCCCCTTCCTCCGGCTCTTCCGGTTCCTCGTGACCCAGCACCATCTCCTCCAGCTTGCCCAGCAGCGAATCCGCGCCCGCCCGGCTCGCGCCGAACAGGCCCTCCTCGTCTTCCGCCGCGGTCTCCGACGCGCCGTACAGGTTGAGCCACCGGTCGAAGCGCTCCGCGGCGCGCATCGTCGCATAGAAACGACGGCCCCGTTGCTCCGTAGGCCGGATCACGTCCAGGACCGCCGCCCCGATCGACACCCAGATCATCGCCAGGTCCTTCAACCCGTCTACGATCAGCTTGACCTGGTAGACTGCCAGGTCCCGCAGCACCACCGCGCCTTCCTTCTGCTTCGGCGTCAGCTTCTTCAGTGCCGGTGCTTCCTGCCACAGCTCGTCCCGCGTGTGGGGACGCCGGCCGCGGCGCCGACCTTTCGCGTCCCGCGGCTCCCCATCCATCAGCGTATGCGCTTGCCCGACATCACACCCGTCATCCCCCCGTACTCCCACGATCCCGTGAACCCGTCACCCTCGAACACCAGGACCAGCGTGGCCGGACCGTCCGGCGTGTTGCCCACCACCGTCAGCCGCTGCCCTTCCACCGTCACCGACCCGATCGGCATCGCGTCCGTGGCGGTCGTGCTCACCGTCCCCGTGTACCCGCCCCCATCCGTCTTCCGGATCTCGATCGCGCCCGACACCGCTGTGCCCTGCGCATCCGTGACGAACTCGAAATAGCCGGCCGGATCGAACGGCGGTGGCTGGGGCGGTGCCGGCGGCGCCTTCGGCCCGCAGGCCGCCAGGATCATGAACGATAGCAGACCCAACGTCTTCATCATGTCTCGGTCCCCGCGTTGTCGTCGTGGATTCTCTGAACTCCGGGGCACTACGATGCCCGGCGTCCCGCTGTTTCCCGTGGACTCCGGGCGGGGCAGTGTTTTCGTGGGATGCCGCCCTTGCGGATGCGCGGCCGGGCTCAGTTGCCCGGCGCGGCCTTGTGCCGGTACGTGATCCGACCCCTCGACAGGTCGTACGGCGACAGCTCCAGCGAGACACGATCCCCGACCAGAACCCGGATCTTGAACTTCGACATTTTGCCCGCCGCGTACGCCAGCACGGTGTGCCCGTTCTCGAGCAACACCCGGAAATTGCGGTCCGGAAGCACTTCCGTGACCACGCCTTCCATTTCAATGGCTTCCTGCTTCGCCATGTAGAGGTACACCTCCGCGTTGGACCTCGCGCAACGACCCGGCCCCGGGCCCGCGCCCACGCACCCGCAGGCAGGGCCAGCGGACGCGGCGACGAACACGTCGCAAGTTTCAATTTAACAACCACATGCGGCAGGGGCCAGAGCGGCCGTTCCCGCCCGCCCGCAACGCCGTTAGCTTGTTGAGCTTCACCCCCGGAGGGACCGAGCCCATGCACGTCGTCCACCCCGAGCCCGTCTTCCCGCGCGGGTTCCGCTGCACCAGCCGGAATTGCGGACTCAAGCCGGAGGCCGCCGACCTCGCCCTTTTCGTGTCCGACGTCGACGCCGCGGCCGCCGCCGTCTTCACCCGGAACCACTTCCCGGGTGCCCCCGTTCGGCTCGGCCGCGAGACGATCCGCGCCGGCCGGCTCCGCGGCGTCGTCGTCAACAGCAAGGTCAGCAACGTGGCCACCGGAGAGGCCGGCATCGCCAGCGCGCGCCGCATGGCCGCCGCCGCCGCCGCCGAGATCGGGACCACACCCGATCGCATCCTCGTCAGCTCGACCGGCGTCATCGGCGTCCCCCTTCCCATCGAGAAGATCGAGCGCGGGATCCGCGGCGCCGCCGCCGACCTGCAGCACGACCCGCTCGTCGGCGCCCTCGGCATCATGACCACCGACACCCGGCCCAAGGCCCTCTCCATCGGACTCGCCGACACCACCCTGACCTGGGTCGCCAAGGGCTCCGGCATGATCGAGCCCGACATGGCCACCATGCTCGTCTACATCTTCACCGATGCCGCGCTCGAGGCACCGGAGCTCGATCGCATGCTACGCGGCGCGGTCCGCGATTCCTTCAACATGCTTTCCGTCGACTCCGATACCTCCACCTCCGACACCTGCGCCATCCTCGCCAACGGCCTCGCAGGCGACGTCGACACCGCCGACTTCCAGCGCGCCCTCGACGACGGCTGCCGCAGAGTCACCGAGATGCTCGCGCGCGACGGCGAGGGCGCGACAAAACTGCTCCGCGTCACCGTCCACCAAGCCGCCGACCCGGACGAGGCCCGACGCATCGCCAAGGCGATCGTCAACTCGCCTCTCATCAAGACCATGGCCCACGGCGCAGACCCCAACGTCGGCCGCATCCTCATGGCCATCGGCAAGTGCTTCGACTGCCACATCGAGCCCGCACATACTTCGGCGTTCATCAACGACGCCATCGTTCTCGACCGCGGGCTGCGGGTGGACTTCGATGAGGCGGCACTCCGCGCGTCGCTCGCCGGCGAGACCGTCGACATCCACGTGCGGCTCGGGGTCGGCGATGGGCGGGCGACGGCCTTCGGGTGTGACCTGTCGGCGGGGTACGTGGAGGAGAATGCGGCGTACTATTCGAGTTGAGCGGGAGCGGAGGCGGAGGCGGAGGCGGGGGCGGTTGCGGGTGCGGCGGGAGCGGGTGCGAATCGGGCGAGCGGTCAGTCTTGCGGTGGGGGGTGGGACAACTCGCGCTCGAGGGCGGTCACGGCCTTCGTCAACGCGGTCGATTCGGCGGGGGACAGCGACGCCAGCATCCGCTCGATCTGGGTGACGCGGAGGTCGCGGCCTCGCTCGAGGATCCGGCGGCCCTTCGCCGTCGCGCGCACTACCACCACGCGGCCATCGCGCACGTCCGACTTCCGCACGGCGTAGCCATCCGTCTCCAGGCCCGTCACCAGCCGCGTCATCGTCGGCGGACGCACCTGCTCCAGCTCCGCCAGCTCGCCGATCGTGCGCGGCCCGCCGAATACCAGCACCGACAACACCGACGCACGCGCAGGACTCAATCCCATCAGCGTGTCCGTTCGGCGTACACGCCGCAACAGATGGATCGCGACGGAGTGCAGCCGCGCCGCCAGGTCCGGCGGCACGGCGCCACTCCTCACACCCCTTGCGTCTCGATCCATGCGCTGTAATTTAGTTAGCACAAGCTAAGTAAACAAGGTGCTGGGGAGGCGGAAGCGGAAGCGGAGGCGGAGGTGGGCCGGGGTGCGGGGGCGGCCGGGAGCGTAGTGGATCGGAAGCGGGAAACGGAAGCCGAAGGAGGCGAGGAATGCAGGAGGGACGATTCGGCGTGAGGAAGATCGGTCAGATCGCGGTGATGGTTGCGGATCTGCCGCGGGCGGTGTCGTTCTACCGGGACCGGTTGGGGATGCGGTACCTGTTCGAGGTGCCGGGGATGGCGTTCTTCGACGTAGGCGGGATCCGGTTGATGCTCGGGGTTCCGGAGTCGGAGGAGTTCGCGCATGCGTCATCGATCATCTACTACGACGTTCCGGACCTGACGGTGGCGTACGAATCGTTGGTGGAAGGCGGAGTCGAGTTCGCGAACGAGCCGCACAAGGTGGCGGACCTGGGGGAGAAGGAGTTGTGGATGGCGTTTCTGCGGGATTCGGAGGGGAACATGCTGGCGCTGATGAGCGAGGTGCACAAGGCGGAGTAGGGGGTGGTGCGGAGAGGCGGGTGCGGAGGCGGGGGCGTTTTGGGGAGGCGTTTGCGGGGGCGGGTCGGGATCAGGGGGTGTGGGGGAGTTGGCGGCAGTCGTGTTCCTCGAATTGGGGGGCGAATCCGACGGAGATGGATGCGACGGTGATGTTCATGCGGCGGATGAGGGGGTTGTCGGAGCGGACGGGGCGGTCGCCGAAGATGTCGTCGACGGTGGGGTCCTGGTAGGCGAGCTGCCAGGAGGCGCTGTCGGGCTGGAGTCGGAGGCTCATGCGGAAGGGGGCGTCGTCGCCACCCCAGTTGAGGCCGCCGCCGTAGTCCCAGCCGAATCCGGAGAAGGTGATGGGCTCGCCTCGAATGGCCTCGAGCTCCTGGAGGGTTGAGCCGACGTGGATGCCGGAGTCGGTCGTCCAGCGGGAGCCGGTGCCAGCGACGCGCAGGAACGCGGGGTGTGAGCGCGCGGAGTCTGCCCATGCGATGTCGAGCTGGTCGGCGGAGCCGGGATAGAGGACATTGCCATCGGTGCAGACGCCTTCTGCGAGGTACACCTCACCGCGAACCAGCAGGGAGTCGTCGAGGGCGGTGCGGAGCGAGGCTTCCGAGCTGGACGCCGTGACCGGTCCGATCCGCTCGTCCGGCACGATCCGCCAGTCGTGGGATGGGGCGTCGGGTGCGCGGCCATCGTCGCCCCGCGCGGCGGCATCGTTGCCGGGCGGCGGGTTGCATCCGAGTGCGGCCACGAGGATCCAGATCCAGGCGGGTCGGATGGGTCGCCCGCAAGGCGCCGTGGGCGGCGGCGACGTCGTCGCGCTCATCATTCCCGCACCAGCGTGCGTCCGTTGATGACGAGCCTGCGGGGGCGCGGCGGGGACTCGCCGGGCGGGATCCAGGCGTTGATCTTCCAGATGCGGCCATCGCGATCGACGAGGGTGAGCGTGAAGGCGTCGAAGGTGTACGTTCCGCTCCCGGGGCCGAGCGCGCGTCGAGCCTCGGCTTCGCTCCAGCGGGAGACCATGGCATTGCCGTCGGGCGTGACGAGGTTCCATGCGTCGCCGACCATGCGGAGGAATCCGCCGCGGTCCTCGTAGGTGCCATCCTCGCGCAGGATGAGGCGAGGCGCGTCCGGGTCGCGGTAATCGTCGCGGGCGAAGGTGCCGTCGATGCGTGCGCTGACCGGTATGGCGAGCTTGACCCACTTCCGGCCGCGGTCGCTCACGAGGGCGTCGCCGTCGACCGTGTAGGTCGTCGTGTAGTCGCCGCGCCGGATCGTCACGACGTCGCCGGAGCGGGACCACGTCCCCCAGAGAATGGGTTGCTGGCGACGCTCCCAGGCGAGGTCGGAGCCGAGGCCGCGGACGGGCAGACGCCGGCGGTAGGTGCCGTCGGGGAAGAGGACGTCCACCTCCTGGAAGTCCTCGATCACGCTCGAAGGCGCGATGCCGCCGCCGGGGGCGATGCCGGCCGTGGCCCGGAGTCCGCGCTCCATGCCGATCCACGCGCCGGAAAGGCCCTGTCCGAAGCCGGGCATGAGCGCGCTCGCGGTTCCCGCGGCCGGCGCGCTCATCACGTTCGACGACGGTGTGGCCGGTGCATCCGCCGGATCATCGGTGATGTCCTGGATGCTGGCGATCGCGTTCACGATCTCGGTCTTGTAGCGGTTGTAGGTGGCGTCGGTATTGGCGAGCACCCACATGCGGACGAGCCGGTTGCCGCGGAGCGCCACCGCGGTGTGGCTGGTGTAGGTGACTCCGTTCAGGGTGGTGACGCCGAGGCCGTGGCGGAACGACCAGCCGTTCAGCTGCTGCTCGAGCGGCTTGCCCACGGGCTTCCAGGGCCCGAGGTCGCGCAACGCGTGTTCCCACGCCTGGTCGAGGGACTCGCCGGAACGCACCGGTGGCTCGACGAGCAGGAGCAGGCTCGCACCGGCGGGAAGATCGCCGGGCGTGACGGCCACGACGGTTCCCTGCAGGCCCAGCGTCCAGCCCCCGGGGACATCGAGCCAGGGGACACGACTTCGCGCATCGCCGGTGGCCGACTGTGCGGCAGCGGCACAGGCAAGGCCGAGCGTGAGGCTGACGGCCCCGGAGAGTGCGACGCCGCGACGGAGCTTCGCGCCTGAATCTGCTGGCCGTTGCACGATGGTCCCCTCCTTCCACGGTACGTGCCGATCCGCGAGGGCCCGGCGGCAGCCGGGACCCGCGCGGGGAAACGGGCGCTGGCCCGTCGGTTGGTTTCGTCAGCTCAACGGAATCGCTCCATCAGCTCATCGAGCGCCTTGCTGCCGGGGCAGAGCTGCTCGTGGGGCAGGAAAGCGAGCGGCGTGTCGACGGTCTCACCGAGCTCGTGCATGTCGGGTGTGGCCTTGTCGATGTAGAGGGCGCCGGTGACGACCTCGCCCTTGAGCTGGTGCTCACGCACGTAGTGGTAGGCCTTGTCGCGGTCGGTCGGGTCGTACTCTTCGGCGGCCTTGCGGAGGCGGACGACGCTGCCGTCGTGCATGGGGACGGCGACGGTATCGCCCTCGAGGTACTGCGTGACGATCTCCTCGCGGGGCGGCACGAAGTCGGCGTAGACGACGGGCCGGTACTTCTCGCGGGTGTGGAGGTAGCTCTTGGTCGAGCCTTCGTGGTCGTTGAAGGTGACGCAGGGCGAGATCACGTCCACGAACGCGAAACCGGGGTGCGTGAGGCCGGCCTTGAGGATGGGCACGAGCTGGCGCTTGTCGCCGGAGAAGCTGCGGGCGACGAAGGTCGCGCCGAGCGTGAGCGCCATGAGCACCGGGTCGATCGGCTGCTGCAGATTGGCCTCGCCCTTCTTGGATTTCGAGCCGAGATCCGCGGATGCGGAGAACTGGCCCTTGGTGAGGCCGTAGACGCCGTTGTTCTCGAGCAGGTAGAGAATGTTGAGGTTGCGGCGCACCGCGTGGCAGAACTGGCCGAGCCCGATGGAGAGCGAGTCGCCATCGCCGGAAATGCCGATGTACGTCAGCTCGCGGTTGGCGGCGTTGGCGCCGGTGGCGAGCGCGGGCATGCGACCGTGCACGCCGTTGAAGCCGTGCGCCTCGCGCATGAAGTACGTCGGTGTCTTCGAGGAGCAACCGATGCCGCTCAGCTTGGCGACCTTGTACGGTTCGACGTCCAGATCGAAGAACGCCTGGATGAGAGCGGCCGTGATGGAGTCGTGGCCGCAGCCGGCGCAGAGTGTGGAGAGCGCGCCTTCGTAGTCGCGGCGGGTCAGGCCGAGCCGGTTCTTCGCGAGGCCCGGGTGCTGGATCTTCGGTTTGGCGACGTAGGTCACGCTTCACTCCCTTCCAGTGCGTTGCTGATGCCGTCCGCCACGTGCTGCCAACTGAGGGGCAGCCCGCCGTAATTGATGACGGAACGGAGCTTGTCCTTGGGCACGGGCGTTTCGAGCGTGAGCAGGGATTTCAACTGGGCATCGCGGTTCTGCTCGACCACGAACGTCGTCTCGTGGGTGGCGAGGAACTCGTTGACCGCGCCGTTGAACGGGAATCCGCGGATCCGCATGTAGTCGAGCGGCAGGCCGTCCGCGGCCAGGTGGTCGAGCGCCTCGCGCACGGCGCGGTCGGGCGAGCCGAGGGCGATCACGCCGTAGAGGGCGCCGTCGCGTCGTGCGACGATCGGCTGCGGTACCGCGTCACCCGCGCTCCGCACTTTCCGGTCCACGCGGTCCATGACCTCGACGTACTCGGCGCTGTCCTCGGTGTATCCGCCGAACTTGTTGTGGCCGGAGCCGCGCGTGAAGTAGGCGCCCTTCGGGTGGACGCCGGGCAGCGTACGCGCGGTGATGCCGTCGCCATCGACATCGAGGTACCGATAGAACGCCTGCATCTGCTCGAGTTGTTCGGCGCCGAGCACCTTGCCACGGTCGGGACGAAAGCCATCGTCCCAGCGCAGCCGGGGCACCATCCAGTCGTTCATCCCGATGTCGAGGTCGGAAAGCACGAAGACGGGTGTCTGGAAGCGCTCGGCCAGGTCGAACGCGGCGACCGCAGCGTGGAAGCACTCGGCCGGGTCGTTGGGGAAGAGCACGATGTGGCGCGTATCGCCGTGCGAGGCGTAGGCGCAGAGGAGGAGGTCGCCCTGCTGCGTGCGGGTCGGCATCCCGGTTGACGGACCGACTCGCTGTACGTCGAAGAAGACGGCGGGGATCTCGGCGTAGTAGGCGAGCCCGATGAACTCGCTCATGAGCGAGATGCCGGGGCCGCTGGTGGGCGTGAACGCGCGGGCGCCCGCCCAGCCGGCGCCGAGCACGACGCCGGCGGCCGCGAGCTCGTCCTCGGCCTGCACGATCAGGTACTTGTTCTTCCCGCTCTGCTCGTCCCTGCGGTAACGCGAGCAGAACCCGCGAAACGCATCCATGAGCGAAGTCGCCGGGGTGATGGGGTACCAGGCGCCGACAGTCGCGCCGGCGTAGACGCAGCCCAGCGCGGCGGCGGTGTTGCCGTCCATGAGAACCTGGTCGCCAGTGGCGTCCATGCGCTGGAGCCGGATCGGCAGCGGGCAGTCGAAATGGTTCTTCGCGTAGTCGTAGCCGAGCTGGACGGCCTTGAAGTTCGAGTCCATGAGCGCCTGCTTGCGGCCGTAGGCCTCACGCAGCAGCTCGTGGATCACGTCCATGTCGAAGTCGAGGAACGCGCCCAGCGCGCCGACGTACGCGATGTTCTTCATGAGCAGGCGTTCGCGCCCGCCCTTGAAGGCGTCCGCGCACATTGCGGCGAGCGGGACGCCGAGGAAGTGGACGTCCTCGCGCTGGAGCGCCTTGTCGAGCGGCCACGTCGAGTCGTGCATCAGCCAGCCGCCCTCGCTCACCGTCGCGATGTCCTTCGCGTAGGTCGCCGGGTTCATGGCGACGACGAGGTCGAAGGCCCGGTTGCGGGCGGTGTATCCCTCGCCGCTCACCCGGATCTCGTACCAGGTGGGCAGGCCCTGGATGTTGGACGGAAACACGTTCTTGCCGGTCACGGGGATGCCCATGCGGAAGATGGCCTGCATGAGCAGCCCGTTGGCGCTGGCCGAGCCCGTGCCGTTCACGGTGGCCATGCGGAACGCGAAATCGTTCACGCGGATCGAGTCCGCCACGGTCGTCTCTCCTTCTTTCATCGATCCTGGAGCGCTGGCGTCGCGAGGAGGCCCGGCGAGTGCCTGGTGGGCGAGCGACGGGCTCCTCCCTGATACACCGGGCCTCGCCGGCTCGCTCCGGAATCTATCGAAGCGAGGGCTCGCGGGCGACGGACCGGAGCGAGCCGGTGAGGGTGGCGGCGATCTCCGCTTGCGTCCGGGCCGATCCACGGCGTACCCTGCCTGCGAGTGACCGGGACCGGCAGCCGCTCAGGAACGAGAGCTGATGGAGACCAGAGAACGGAACCCGCGAAATGACCCGCCAGCAAGCGGCGTCGCGCGATGATCGTCACCGAACGATTGTCCCGGAGCTACGACAGCAAGCAGGCGTTGATCGACCTCGACCTCCGGGTCGAGCCGGGCGAGATCCTCGGATTCCTCGGACCGAACGGGGCGGGGAAGTCGACGACGGTCCGGATCCTCACCGGCCTGATCCGGCCGACGTCGGGCCGGGCACTGGTGGCCGGGTACGACGTGATCGAGCAACCGCTCGAAGTAAAGAAGCGGATCGGCTACGTCCCGGAGGCGGGCGCGCTCTACGACGCGCTGACCGCCTCGGAATACCTCGAACTGATCGCCTGTCTGCACCACCTGGACACGAAGACGGCGGCGACGCGTCGGGCCGAGCTGCTCGAGCTGTTCGGGCTGGGCGAGGTGCAGGACCAGCGCATGACCGAATTCTCGAAGGGCATGCGCCAGAAGGTGGTCATCGCGGCCGCACTGCTCCACCGGCCGGAGGTACTGTTCCTCGATGAGCCGCTCGACGGCCTCGACGCCAACACGGCCGCGGTCGTCAAGGAGCTGCTCAAGAAGCTGGCGGACCAGGGCCGCACCATCCTCTTCTGCTCGCACATCCTCGAAGTCGTCGAGCGGGTCTGCACCCGTATCGTCATCATCAACGAGGGCCGGAAGATCGCGTCGGGCACCGCGGAAACGCTGTGCCGCGACGCCGGCGTCGAGACGCTCGAGGCCGCGTTCAGCCACCTGACCGGAGTCCGCGATGTCGGCCAGGTCGCGTCCGATCTGCTGTCGGCGCTCGATCGCGTATGAGACGGTTGCTCGCCGCCTGGGACGTCGACTACGACCAGTGGCGGGCGCTCGTCGCGGTCGCCCTCAAGCTCGACTTCCGGAAGGGCATGGTCGGCGCCGGCCGCATGGCGCGACGCACCAAGGGCGTCGGCGTGTACGTCATGCAGTTCGTCTTCTACTCCATGATCGGCGGCTTCATGGCGTTCGCCGTCGCCTGGATCGCCGACCCGTTCCTCGCCGCCATCATCGCGCTGACGTTCGTGCTGTTCATGGTTGCGACGGCCGTGCTGATCGACCACAACTCGGCCATCACCTCGCCCGACGACTACAACATCCTCGCCTTCCACCCGGTCTCGTCACGCACTTACTTCGCCGCCCGCCTCGCCAACGTCTTCGCCTATACGCTGGCCATGGCGACCGTGCTCGGCTACCTGCCGGTCATCGCCTTCTTCGTCCGGCACGGCGCCGCCGTGGGCCTCGCCGCCCTGCTCGCCGTGTACGGCGGCGCGATCGCCGTCACACTCACGGTCATGCTGACGTACGCGTGGATGCTGCGCCTGGTCGGGCCCCACCGGCTCCGGAGCGCGCTGTCCTGGCTCCAGCTGGTGGTCAGCATGTTCGTGTACGGCGGCTACATCCTGGTCACGAGATCCGTGTCGAAGAGCCTGCTGGCGACGTTGACACTTCCGAAGACGCCATGGCTGCTCGCCTATCCGGCGACGTGGTTCGCCAGCTGGGTCGAGCTGGCCTCGGGACTGACCGGTCCGGCCGTGCTCGCGCCGGCCCTCGCCTCACTGCTGCTGCTCGCGGCGCTCGCCCGGGCCACGCGCGGACGGCTCTCGCTCGAGTACGCGGAGCGGCTGGGTGCGCTGACCTCGGCGACGCAGGCGCAGAAGCCGAAGCGGGCGAAGGCGGGTGCGCTCAGGCGTGGCCGTTGGTTCCGCGGCGGCGAGTCACGCGCGGTCGCCCTGCTCGTGCGGAGCCAGTTCCGCAACGACATGCGCTTCCGGATGGGCGTGCTCAGCATCCTGCCGTTGACGCTGATCTACCTGTTCATGGGACTCCAGCAGTCGCGGACGGGAGGCGCATCCGGGCCGCGCAACCTCATGCTCGTGACCCTGGCGGTGCTGTTGTTCCCCGCTACGCTGAAGCTGCACCTGGGGCGGAGCGAGGCGTTTCGCGCGTCGTGGGTCTTCTTCTCGAGCCCCGCCGACCGGACGCGACTCGTTCGTTCCGCGAAGAATGTGCTGACCGTGTTCTTCGTCGTGCCGTACCTCGCGTTCGTGGGGGTGCTGCTGACACTGTTCCACTACGATCCCGGCTTCGTCGCGGTCTACATCCTGTTCACCGGTCTGGTCAGCCACCTCGTGCTCATGCTCGCCACGCTGATCGATCCGGAGCTGCCCTTCTCGAAGCCCATGGCCAAGGGGCGGGGCGGGGCGGCGACGTTGTTCACGATCATGGTCATCGGCGTGGTCGGGTCGCTCCTGCCGTTGCTGCTCGAGCGGCTGGTCCGCAGCGCCGCCGTCATGGCGATCGCCTTCGCCGTCGTCATCGGGCTGAGCCTGCTGGTCCGCCGGCTCACACGGGTCCGGGTCGAGCGACAGGCGGCGCGGCTCGAGTTCGAGGGCTGAGGCCCCTTCACTCCTCCGTGACCGCCGGCTCCAGCGTCCGCCCCGCGTACGCCAGCAGCACGTCGAACTTGCGCATGTCCCAGGCGGCGGTGGGGCACTTCTCCGCGCAGAGTCCGCAGTGCAGGCAGAGGTCCTCGTCCTTGACCATGATGCGGCCGGTCTGCTTGAGTGCGCCGGACGCGAATATCGGCTGGTCGAGGTTCCTGGCCACGATGGTGAGTCGGCCGCGCAGGTCGCGCTCGTCGCCGTCGCGAGTGATGGTGAGGCAGTCCACGGGGCAGATGTCGATGCAGGCGTCGCACTCGATACACAGGTCGTCGATGAAGTGCGTCTGCACGTCGCAGTTCAGGCAGCGCTCGACCTCGAGCGCCGTCTGCTCCGCGTTGAAGCCCATCTCGACCTCGACGTTGAGCTTCGCGAACCGCTCGGTCAGCTCGACGTGCATCATCTTCGCGCGCGCCGCCGGGTTGAACTGGTTGCTGTAGCTCCACTCGTGGAACCCCATCTTGGTGGAGACGAGGTTCATGCCGACGGGCGGCCGCTCCGTGAGCGGGATGCCCTGGCAGTGGTTGTGGATCGAGATCGCCGCCTGGTGGCCGTGGGCGACGGCCCAGATGATGTTCTCGGGGCCCCACGCCGCGTCGCCGCCGAAGAACACGCCTTCGCGTGTGGACTGATGCGTCGCCCGATCCACGACCGGCATGTCCCACTCGCCGAACTCGATACCGATGTCGCGCTCGATCCAGGGAAACGCGTTGTCCTGGCCGATGGCGAGGATCACGGCATCGCAGGGCAGGATGACAGTTTCGAGGACGCGGCTCTTCTGCCGGCCGTCCTGCTCGGTCCATTCGAGCACGTCGAACTCCATGCCGGTGAGCACGCCGTTCTCGACCACGAAGCGCTTCGGGCTGTGATTCTCGATGATCTCGATCCGCTCTTCTTCCGCGTCCTCCAGCTCCCAGGGCGAGGCCTTGAAGTGCTGGCGGCCGCGCCGCGCCACGACCTTCACGTCGCTGCCGCCGAGCCGCTTGGCCGTGCGGCAGCAGTCCATGGCCGTGTTGCCGACGCCGATGATGAGGACGCGCGGGTCGATCGAGTCGACGTGGTTGAAATGCACCGACTCGAGCCACTCGATGCCGATGTAGATCCGCTTCGCCGCTTCCCAGCGGCCCGGGATCTCGAGGTTCTTGCCCTTGGGCGCGCCGCTGCCGACAAAGACCGCGTCCCAGCCTTCGTCCAGCAGTGAAGCCATGCTGGTGACCGGCGTATTGGTGCGCAGGTCCACGCCCATGTCCAGGATGTAGCCGATCTCCTCGTCGAGCACGGCGCCCGGCAGGCGGAACGACGGGATGTTGATGCGCATGAGGCCGCCGGCCCGCGCCAGCTTCTCGAAGATCGTGACCTCGTAGCCGAGCGGCACGAGATCGTTGGCCACGGTGAGCGACGCCGGCCCCGCACCGACACAGGCGATCCGCTTGCCGTTCTTCACGGCCGGCGCCTTCGGCAGGAGATCCGTGATGTCGTCGCGCATGTCGGCGGCCACGCGCTTCAGCCGGCAGATCGCCACCGGTTTGCCGTCCAGGCGGCCGCGCCGGCACGCCGGCTCGCAGGGCCGGTCGCAGGTCCGGCCCAGGATGCCCGGGAACACGTTCGATTCCCGGTTCAGCATGTACGCGTCCGTGAACCGGCCCTGCGCGATCAGCCGGATGTACTCCGGAACGTTGGTGTGCGCCGGGCACGCCCACTGGCAGTCCACTACGCGATGGTAGTAGGCGGGATTTCGGGTATCGGTCGGTTGCATTGGTTCGAGGTTCCTGCCTGGATCGGGACCCGTGTGGCAACAGCCGGCGTGGCCACCGCTCTGCCATAGGATAGGGCAACGGCGGTCGCGCCGGCCAGCCCTCCCCATCGACCTGTCGCGCCGCGCACCCCCGGCTGCGCGCCGATCACCCCTTCTCCCGCGCGTTCACGGACGCGATGCGTGCCGCTCTTGCCCGTACCGGGATTCCGTCGCCTCTTACCCGGATTCGGGCGATGGCCCCAACTCGTACTCCACGCTTCGGAGGGACCTACATGGACGCCGACCGAAACCGATCCGTTCAGCCATGCCGTGCCGGCGTGCGCGCATCCGGATCGCGCACGCTGATCGCATTCGTTCTCGCCCTCGTCCTCGTTCCGGGTATCCGGCTCCGGGCCAGCGCCCAGGAGGTGGTCCCGTCCCGCAGGTCCGGAGAGGCCGGCTTCGTGGGCGGCGAGGGATCGGCCAACTACCTGCTGGCCACGCGTTTCGCCCCTTACCGGATGAACGGGCTAATCTACTCGACGGTCGTGAATCCGCGCTGGATCAAGGGCACCGACAAGTTCTGGTACGACTTCGAGACTGCGGCGGGCAAGAAGTTCTGGATCGTGGACGCGGCCCGCGCCACGAAGAACGAGTTGTTCGACCATGACCGCATCGCGGCCGAGTTGACCCGGCTCACCCGCGACCCGTACGACGCGCAGCACCTGCCGATCACGACCATCCGGTTCATCAACGACCACGTCTTCCAGTTCGATGTGACCTCGTCCCAGGACGAGGAGACGACGACCGAAGCCGACACGACCGGGCAGACCCAGCAGCAGGGGGCGCGCCGGCCGCCGCGGCCGAAGAAGAAGGTCTTCCACTTCGAGTACGACGTGAACACGCAGACGCTGCGCGAGCTGGAGAACTACGAGGCGCCCGACAATCACCCGTCCTGGGCGAGCGTCTCGCCCGACGGCCAGACCGTCGTGTTCGCCCGCAACAACAACCTGTACATGATGTCGGGCGACGACTACGCGAAGATCCTCGACGCGCGCCGCGGCAAGAGCGGTACGGAAGCGGACTCCGCCGACATGAAGGTCGAGGTTCAGGAAACGCAGCTCACCACGGACGGCGAGGACGGCTACGCCTGGGGCTTCATGGCGGAGAGCGGCACTCTGGACAAGGATCGGGCGAAGGAGAACGCGAAGCGGCGCCCGGCCGGGATCTCCTGGTCGAAAGACTCGAAGCGCTTCGCCACCGTCCGCTCGGACGACCGGGAGGTCGGCATGCTCTGGGTCATCCACAACACGGGCAGCAAGCGGCCCGAGCTGGAGAGCTACCACTACGACATGCCGGGCGACACGGCGGTCGAGCAGAACGAGCTGTGGTACTACGACCTGGCCTCGCGGGGGGCGACGAAGGTCGACGACCACCCCTGGAAGGATGAAGCGCTGTCGCTCAGCAACGACATCGTGTACCGCTATCCGGACTCGACCGAGCCGCGCCGCTCCCTCTGGATGGGTGACAACTCCGACGAGCTGTACTTCACGCGCCGCAGCCGTGACCGCCACCGCCTCGACCTGTTGCGCGCCGACCTGACGACCGGCGCCGTGAAGGTGCTGGTCGAGGAACGGCTCAACACCTACCTCGAAGAAATGCAGCGGCCCGAACACCGGCTCCTCTCCAACGGTGACATCCTCTGGTGGTCCGAGGAAGACGGCAGAGGCCACCTCTACCTCTACGACCACGACGGCAACCGGAAGGCGCGCCTGACCGAGGGACCGTGGACCGTGGTCCAGGTCCTGGGCGTGGACGAGACCGCCGGCGTCGTGTTGTTCACGGCAGCGGGCCGGGAAGCCGGCATCGATCCGTACTACAATCTGGTCTACCGGGTGAACCTCGACGGGACCGGGCTTCGCCGCGTCGATGAGGGCGACTACGACAACCGTGCCTCGTTGAACGAGTCGGCCCGCTACATCGTGGACTCCTACTCGCGCGTCAACACGGCGCCGAAGACGGTGCTCCGGAACGCGCGCGGCGGCGTGATCCTCGACCTCGCGGAGGCCGACTTCTCGAAGCTGATGGAGGCCGGCTGGAAGATGCCCGAGCCCTTCACCGTGAAAGCGGCGGACGGGGTCACCGACCTGTACGGCGTGATGTACAAGCCATTCGATTTCGACTCGACGAAGGTCTATCCGATCGTCGAGTACGTGTACCCGGGGCCGCAGACGGAGTCCGTCTCCACGTTCTTCAGCACCAACCCCTACGAGGTCGGGCTCGCGCAGTTCGGCATGATCGTCATCACGGTTGGCAACCGCGGCGGCCACCCGTCCCGCTCGAAGTGGTACCACAACTACGGCTACGGCAACCTCCGCGACTACGGCCTGGCCGACAAGAAGACGGCGGTCGAACAGCTCGCCGAGCGCTACCCGTTCGTCGACCAGGACCGGGTCGGCATCTACGGCCACTCGGGCGGCGGCTTCATGTCCACCGCCGCGATGCTCGTCTACCCCGACTTCTTCAAGGTCGCGGTCAGCTCATCCGGCAACCACACCAATGACATCTACAACCGCTGGTGGAGCGAGACGCACCACGGCGTGAAGGAAGTCGTGAAGGGCGACACGGTGAGCTTCGAGTACCAGATCACGACCAACCCCGAGATCGCGAAGAACCTCAAGGGGCACCTGCTGATCACGACCGGCGACATCGACAACAACGTTCACCCGGCCAACACGATCCGGCTCGCCGAAGCGCTCATCAAGGCCAACAAGCGCTTCGACTTCTTCATGTTCCCCGGACAGCGCCACGGCTACGGCAACATGAGCGACTACTGGTACTGGCTGCGCGCCGAGTACTTCGTCAAGCACCTGCTCGGGGACACGCGGTGGAACGTGGACATCGCGGAGTTGAACATGGAGAAGGAGCAGAACCGGTAGGACCGGACGACGCTCGCGAGCCCCTGCCGCCAGGGCGGCGACAGGGGCCGCTTGCGCGGATCAGGTGTCCGCGTCCGGCTTCTTCGGCGATTTCGCGAGCAGTCTGTAGCCCACGTATCCCACCGCTCCGAGGACCAGGACGGCGGGGATCCAGCCCAGCAGCTTCAGGAGGAAGCCGGCGCCGAAGACGACGGCGCCGCCCTGCAGCCAGCCCACGATCCTGCCCTTCTTCCGGGCGCGGACCAGGTCCTGGTCGGTGTAGATCTTCTGTGGCACACTCACGAGTCACCCCCGGGTTCGCGGGAGCCTGGCCGGCACGCCATTGATGGAGCCGCGTCCGGCCCGGTCGACCGCCAACCATCCGTTCGGAATCCGGTCCTCGCCGGTTTCATCCGGCGCCTCGCTTCCGGGTGAGCAGGAACACCGGCAGGCTCACGGCCAGGAGCAGCAGCGCGCGCAACGTGTTCGCGCGGTCGCCGAAGAAGGCGGCGACGAGGAACGCGATCGAGCCGAGCAGCGCGATCCCCGTGGTCCACGGGTAGCCGATTACCCGGTAGGGCCGCGGCGTATCCGGCTCCTTCCGCCGCAGCACGAACACGGAGGTGAAGGAGAGCGCGTAGTTCGCGACGAAGAAGAAGGCGAGCAGGGACAGCACCGTGTCGAAGGTGTTGGTCGCGATGAACAGGATGGTGACCACGGTACCCATGATCAGGGCCGGGACCGGCGTCCCTCCGCGGTTCACCCCGGCGGCGGTCCGGGGGAGCAGATGGTCGCGGCTCATTGCCACGGGGATGCGGGACGCCATGAGTTGAAGCGCGTTCACGGCGGCGAGCATCGACAGGATCATGGCCACGCGGATCACCGTGTCGCCGCGCGGACCGAACACGGCGGCCGCGGCCGTCCCGGCCACGAAGGGGTCTCCCGCCATCCGTTCGATGGGCACGGCGTGGAGGAAGGCGATGTTGAGCGCGAGGTAGATGGCGAGCACCAGCAGCACGCCGCCGATCGTGGCGCGGGGGATGTCCCGACCCGGGTTCTTCACTTCCTCGCTGAAGTAGATCGCGCCGGTCCATCCGTCGTAGGTGTAGATCGCGCCCTGCAGGGCGAGCACGACGGCGGTGAGGAAGGCCGCGCCGGTGGGGAGCGGAAGTCCCGGCCCGGCCTCGGCGGTCGTCGCGTGCGGCAGGAACAGGATCGCGGCGACGAGCGCGAGCAGGGCGAGGGTCTTGAGCAGGCTGGTGAGCTGCTGCGCGACGTCGCCCACTCGTACACCCCGCCATTGCAGGAGCGCGAAGAACAGGACCACGGCGGTGGCGGTCGCCGCTTCGTGGCCGGTCAGCGCGGGGACCAGCGGTCCGATGTACATGCCGAGCACGATCGAGACCGCGGCCATGCTGCCGCACGTCGACACCCAGTCGCTCCAGCCCACGACGAAGCCGGGGTAGGCGCCCAGCGCCCGCTGTACGATCACGTACTGCCCGCCCGAGCGCGGGATCATGGCGCCCGGCTCGGACAGGGACAGGGCGCCGAGCAGGGCGTACAGGCCGGCGGCCACCCACACGCCGAGAAAAAGCGGGACGGAGGGCACGTTCGCCGCGACCTTGCCCGGCGTGACCAGGATGCCCACCCCGATCGTGTTGCCGACGATCACGGCCACGCCGAACGCCGCGCCCAGGACGCGGAGCAGGTGGCCGGGGCTTTCTCGCGGCGTCGCCATATGCGCGCTACCGGACGATGACCAGGCGGTTCGCACCGTAGTCGTCACTGACGGCGATCGGTGCCCCGGCCGCGTCGATCACGACACTGGTGTTGCGCACATCCATGCCGGTTGCGATGACCCCGGACACCCAGCCGGGACCGCTCGCACAGTCCGTCGTGCAGCTCGCGTACTTCAGTTCGTTGGCGGTGTGGTGGTCGGAGTAGAATGCGTGCAACCGAAAGTCCCCGGACTGCGCGAGCGCGACGGCGCGGTCGCCCCCCGCCACGTCGTCGATCACCGCAGCGGTCCACGCGGAGGCCGATTCGCAGCTCGACGCACAGGTGAAGTACGTGATCTGGTGGCCGGCGTTGAAGAGCGCATGCACGCCGCTCGCCGTTGTCAGGAGCGCAATCTGCGTCGATGTGATGGACGGCCCGATTGGGAGGAGCTGCCAGGATGCCGGCGCGAGACAGGCGGAGCTGCAACTGCCGTACACCAGCTGCGAGTCCCCTTGGCGATGAAACAGCAGGTGGTGTCTGCCGCTCGCGTCGATCGCGAGCGCGGGGTAACGCCCGTCCGGTGCCAGAGCTGCGTACTCCCAATTGGCCGCGTTGGCACAGTTCGACACGCAGCCACCCAGCATCAGACCATATCCGCTGCCGGTGTACGACGTCGTCGTCACCAGAAGGCTGCCGTCCGACTCCTGCACGATCCGTGCGGCATCGTACCCGTCCGACCCGTGGTCGCTCAGGATGATATGCGTGATCTGCCAGCCGCCGACCGTCTGGCACGCGGAGGAGCAGGTGCCGTAATAGAGCGCGGCCGAGCTGCCGTCCTGGAAGAGGATGTGGATGCGGCCCGATCCATCGATGAGGATGGAGTGCCCGTGGACCGCGCCGGAGGTGAAGAGCGGAACCTGCTGCCACGAGCCCGGGGTCTCGCATGCCCCCGGGCAGACCCCGTAGTAGAGCGTCGCATTGGCACCGTCCGCCGCCGGAGCGAGCCGGTGCAGTGTGCCGGACGCGTCCCGGGAAAATGCCATCTGAAGGTAGCCAGCCTTGCTGCCAATCCCGTCAACGTGCCATGGCCGGGTCGTGAACGTCCAGGTGTACGCCTGCTCGAGCTGATTGCCGGTCGATGAGCGTAGGGTCGCGGCCACTGTACCCTCGTACGCCATCCCCGGCACCAGGGGCGCCGCGGTCCAGACCGTCCGGGTCGCCCCATCGTACGTCGGCGTGCTCGCGAGGGTGGAGCCCCCGGCGGCAAGGGTGAGAGCCGCGGGCGTCACGGTCGTCGGATCGAGCGCCTCGCCGAATGTCACGCTCACGGGCACGAACGGATCCGCTTCCTGCTCGCCCGCGGCGGGTACCGTGCTCAACACCGCCAGTGGCTCCGGCGGCTCCGTAACCTCCTTCCCGTCATCGTGCCCCGAACATGCGGCGGCTGTCATCACGGCCAGAAGTGTGAGGCAGGAATGGCGGGACGCGCGCAGGTCGTGCCTCATGGCATACTCCTTCCGGATCGGGCTCGTGGATCGAGCGAGGTCGGGCACGACGAGTTTCGCGCCCCCGGGACGTGAGGGCGACTCCAGCCGGGAAAAACCGCCGGGTCGCATCGTCAAGCTGGCGCGAACAGGCAACTCCAGTCAATGTCAACGTTGCGGCCATCCCGGCCGCGTCAGGATGAAACCGGTGGCAATCGATCCATGGGCATTGCTCACGGCGGGCGGCAGGCCGGCGCTCGACCTGCTCGAGTATTGCGTGATTTCCGTGCAGCTCGAGATCGTCGTCGCCTGGCTCATCGCGGACTACCGGAACCGGCCGACGGTCGAACGCGCCCTCGTGCTCTACGACGCCTTTCTCGCGCCGGGCGCGCCCGCCCGCATCAAGGCCGACGCGGACCTGCCGCCACGCGAGCTGCGATTGCCGGCGGAGATCGAGCGGCTGCGTCGACAGGTCCGGGAGAACGAGGCGCTGGACGCGGAATCCGACGACCCGGCCCGGCCGCGAATCCTGCCGCCGCGCAATCTGTTCGATGCCGTTCTGGCCGCGCTCACCGCCGACCATTTCGCTGCCGTCCTGCCCATCCGCGAGGCGTACGACCCGGAGCGCCAGCCGGTGGAGAACCTGCCCGGTGGCCGGATGAGCGCGGGCCAGCGCGCGTTCCTCGAGAACACCTGGCGCGCGCGGGTCAGACCCGCGCTGGTCCGGGCCGGATTCCCGCGCATCTCGACCGTCGGCTGAACCCGCGGCGCCGGTCCACCTCCGCCTTGCCGACCGGCTACGAACGTGACGCGTCCGGCCCGAGCCGGGCTGCCGCGACCATGTCGCGCGAACGCGTCGCCTTCGGCGGGATCGCACCGCGCATGCACCGCGCGCACGACCAGCTCCCGCATGTGCGCCACATCGACCCGGCCCGCCGCATCCAGCAACCCGAGTACCAGGGCGGCCGCGCCTGCCGAGCGCGCGTCCTCGATGTCCCGCCGCATCCGCGCGAGCTCGGCCGCGTCGTACACGAACCCGCCGCCCCGCGGCCGGACCATCACATGCACCGGGATACCGGTCCGCTCGACGCACGCGGCGACCTGATCCGGCGGCGGCGTCGTGCCACCGACGTCGAGCGACGCGCACAGCTCGAGCCGGTCCGCGCCCGCGGCCCGTGCCATCAGCGCCGACTCGATCGAATCGACGCAGGCTTCGACGATCGGAGGCCCCAGCGCCACGAAATTCCTCGATTGACGCGACATTTCGTCCCGAATCCGGTGCGGTTCCCGCGCACTCTCGCATCCGTGCACGCGGCACAGTAGTGTGGATCCCGGCGAAATGAATCCGCAAGCCGGACGCGGTGTGGCGTGGCCGCGCGGACATCCGGCGTGCAAGGCCCCCACGCGTGGAGATTTCGCAGTTGCCCGGGTGCGGGTTTCCGTTCACCGTACAAGGAACGATCCATGAGTACGCTGCTGTTGTGCCGTGCCCTGCTGGCCTCGGCCGGTGCGGGCACTGCCGTTCTTCCTCCTCTCGATGTAATGGACCGAATTCCCCAGCAGGTCGACACGTCACGCGCGTCGCAGGACACGCTGCGTTTCTACGAGCAGATGGGCATCGTGGTGACGGCGTTGCGCACGAGCATCCCCCTCCGCCTCAACCCGGGCGCGACGACGGTGGTCGGCGTCCGGAACCTGGCGGAGATGCCGCGCGCGATCGCGGTCGACGAAGCGTTGCGCATGGTGCCGGGTGTGAAGGTAGACAACCAGGCGGATGGCGAGCGCGTTCACCTGTCGATCCGTGGGCAGGGGATCCTGAGCGAACACGGCATCCGCGGGGTCAAGGTGCTGCTGGATGGTCTGCCGTTGAACGATCCGACGGGGTTCGCACCCGACCTCTACGACGTGGACTGGACGAACGTGGATCGGATCGAGGTGCTGCGTGGGCCGGGCGCGTCGCTGTACGGTGGCGGTTCGGCGGCCGGCGTCATCAACATCGTCACGGCGCCGGGCGGCGCGGACGAGCCGGCAACGGTCTCGGTGCGGGGCGGTTCGAATGCTTTCTGGAAGGCGACGGGGCATAGTTCGGGCCGGCTGGGCGGCCTCGGGTTCCGTGTCTCGGCGAGCCGCACCATGGGGGACGGTTACCGGGTGCACACGGCGTTCGCGGCGACGAACCTGTACGGCAAGGGCGACTGGGACGTGACGGACCGGCTGCACCTGACGCCCATCGTGGCGTACACGAATTTCTTCAACGA
This sequence comes from uncultured Gemmatimonadales bacterium, assembly GCA_963786235.1. Taxonomy (GTDB): domain Bacteria; phylum Gemmatimonadota; class Gemmatimonadetes; order Longimicrobiales; family RSA9; genus CAWAYJ01. The sequence goes on along the minus strand of CAWAYJ010000035.1, from coordinate 280,263 downwards.
CAACGCGGAAGGGTTGAACCTGACGTGGCTGGCGGCGGACCGCCGCCAGGCGAATCCGGATGCCACGGTCTTCAACGAGTACCAGCGCACGCACCGGTTCACGGGCGGCTTCACCGGGCAGTGGCAGGCGGGTGACGCCACCCGTCTGGAGTTCAACGGGTACATGCGCCGGACCGGGTACCGCGAGTCGGTGCCATCGTCCGTGCAGCATCGCACGTTCACGAGTCCGGGCGGCAGCGTGCAGCTGACGCACGGCTTCGAGACGGGCGGGGCGGCGCACACGCTGGGCGGCGGCACGGACGTGCAATGGCAGGTGATCGATGAGTTCCGGCTCCCGAACATGGGCGATGCGGTGGAAGGCTCGACGCTGCTTTCCGACCAGCGCATCTGGCAGAGCGGCGTGGGCGTGTTCCTGTTCGACCGGATCGCGCTCGGCGAGAAGTGGGGCGGCCTCCTCAACCTGCGCTACGACCGCATCACCAACCAGCTCGACGACAAACTCCGCACGGGTGGCGCGAACCTGGACGGATCGGCCGACTTCGACCGGGCCACGATGCGGGTCGGCCTGACCTACAGCCCGACGCGCACGCTGAGCCTGTACGGCAACTGGGGCCAGGGCTTCCTGCCGCCCGCGACCGAGGAGCTGGGCAACAACCCGCTTGCGCAGGGAGGCTTCAACTGCGGGCTCGAGCCGGCGCTCTCGAACGGCGAGGAACTGGGCGCCCGCGGCATTCTCGGCCAGCGGCTGCTCTACGATGTCACGCTCTTTCATCTCGAGACGAGCGGCGACTTCGACCGCTACCGCATCCAGTCGCGCCCGCTCGAGACCTTCTACCGGAACGGCGGCAACAGCCGGCGCTACGGCGCCGAGCTGTACGCGAACCTCACGCCCGTCAATCCGCTCTCGCTGCAGGTCGTGTACACGTACTCGCACTTCCGCTACCTGAGCTCGACCAGCTTCTACGGCGACATCACAGGCCACTCGCTGCCCAACAGCCCGGAGCACCAGCTGTTCACCGACCTCGCCTGGACGCTCCGGCCCGACATCACCGTGGGCTTCGGCACCGACACATACAGCAAGTGGTACGTCGATGCCGGCAACGCGACGTCCGTCGATGGCTACACGCTGTGGAACGCGCGGCTGGCCTGGCGCGTGAATGTGGATGGCCTGAACGGCGAGCTCTCTCTGCAGGGCCGCAACCTGACCGCCGTGGACTACATTGCGTTCACCGAGCCGGACCCGGACGGCAATTCCTACCAGCCGGGCGCCGGACGCGAGCTGTTCCTCGGGCTCCGCATCCGCGTGCCGTAGCACCCTGACTCCGGCGCGCTTCCCGCCCCGTCGCAACGGGGCGGGAGGCACCGGTCCGGACCTCGGAGAATTGCGTGTCCGACCCGGCGGACGGAAGTTCCAGCGCATGAAGAAGCCGGGACCGACCCGAGCCGGGTGCCTCGGACGGCTCATGCCGTTCGTGTCCAACGAAGCGCTGCTGATCCTGCTCGCGCTGATGGCGATCTTCCGCGCCGTCCTGCTGGACCGCCGGCTGCAGCCGCTCTCCGCGTGCACCGGCTGCGTGGCGCTGATCACGTTCAAGCACGATGCGGCGGTGCTCGGGACGGTCCTGCTGGCTTCCGCGCTGACGCACTGGGTGCGGGCGTCGTGGGTGCGCGCGCTGCTGCGCGCGTTCCTCTGCCTCGTCGTCGTCGCCTACGGTCTCGATCTCCTGATCATCCTGCTCTACAACATGCGACTGGTCGTCGCCGACTTCTTCAAGTACGGCCGGGAAGTGGGCGGGATCATCTCGATCACGGGCCAGATGATCCGGACGCCCGCCGGCATCGCGACCCTGCTCGTCGGCCTCGTGCTGGCCGGGCTCATGGCGGTCTTCGTCCGGGCCGGGCCGCGCCTCGGCAGGACCGGCACGCGCCGCGCGCTCGCCGCCGGTCTCGCGCTGTTCCTCGTCGGATTGTTGCCGAGCCCGGGCGCGGTCGCCCAGTCCTGGGCCTGGCTCAACCTGTTCGAGGTCAACCTCGACCGGGGCCCGGCATCCGCCTACAGTGACGCGTTCGCCGCCTCGCTCCGCGCCGGCCACAACGACCTGCGCGCGGGCGGCACCTGCACCGCACGGCCGGCGCGCCGCCCGGATGTGCTCATGGTCGTGGTCGAAGGCCTGTCCAACTACCAGAGCCGCTACTTTTCCGGGCTGTCCGACGGCACGCCGAACCTCGATCGCATCGCCCGGCGCCACACCGCGTTCACGCGCTTCCACGCCAACGGCTACACGACCGAGGGTGGCCTCATCGCGCTCCTCGGCGGACAGGTCCCCCTGCCTTCGACCGGGCCCGTCTTCTTCGGTGGCGGCTTCGTCTACGACGGTTTCTTCGATCTGCCCGGCAGCCTGCCGCGACGGTTCGACGACCACGGCTACCACACCGCGTTCCTCACGACCGGCGACCTCGCGTTCGGCGGCAAGGGCGCATGGCTCGGGACGCTCGGCTTCGATGAGGTCGGCGGCCACGACGACCCGTTCTACGACGGCTGGCCTCGCATGCACTTCCACGCCGCTCCGGATTCCGCGCTCTACCTGCGCGCGCTGCGCTGGCTCGACGAACGGCCCGGCGACATCCCGTTCTTCCTCGTCGTCGAGACCGTGAGCTCGCACCACCCGTTCATCGAGCCGACCACCCACCGGAAGTCGGAACCCGCCGCGTTCGCCTACGCCGACCGCCAACTCGGCCACTTTTACGACGCGCTCGACCGGCGCGGCCGACTCGATTCCCTGATGCTCGTCATCGTCTCCGACCACCGCACCATGACCCCGCTCCGCCAGGACGAAATGGGGAGCTTCGGCGAGGAGGCGCACGCGCTCGTGCCGCTCGTCATCGCCGATCCCGAACGCCGCGACCCGCGGCGCGTCGAGACGCGATTCCAGCAGGTAGACCTCGCCACCAGCTTCGACGCCATGCTCACCGGCCGCTCCTGCCCCACCGCCATCCGCGGCGACCTCCTCGCTGACCCGCCCGTACCGCCACGCTGCACCCTCCACGTCCGTGCCGACGATCGCGGCCGGGTCGACGTCGCCTGCGGCGACGACCGCGCCACCGTCCGCCTGAACGGCGACGGCACGAAGCTCGAGAGCGGCACCGTCCCCGACGCCCCGTCCCTCGTCCGCCAGATCGACCTCGAACGCATCGAACGCCGTTCCCGCCCCCACCACTGACCCCCGCCCTCCCGCCATTTCCGCTCCCGCTCCCACCCCCGCAAACGCCTCCGCCTCCGCTCCCGCTTTCCGTTTCCGTTTCCCCCCCCTACACTGCCTCGAACGCCACGGAATCCCCGTGACGATGCATTCCCCGCGAACGGAGACCATCCATGTTCAGACGACGCTTCATCCGAACGATGGCGGGCGGTGCGGGCTTCGGCGGCGTCGGCCTGGCGGGATTACCCGGCGACGTCGCGGGACAGGCACAGCAGGGCCCATCCAGCTGGATCCCCGGGTACGCGCGAGCCCAGAGCTATCGCTCCCTCAAGCAGTCGAGCCACGACCCGACCGGTGGCAACCGCGACGCGTGGCCCATCCCCGCCGGGGAACAGAAGGAGATCTTCAGCGCCACCGGCGCCGGCGCCATCACCCACATCTGGTTCACCATCTCCGCACAGAGCGCGCTCCACCTCAAGGAGCTGGTCCTCCGCGCATACTGGGACGGCCAGCCGCGCCCGAGCGTCGAGGTGCCCATCGGCGACTTCTTCGGTCTCAACCTGGGCGACTACGTCCACTTCGAGAGTGAGTACATCGGCTGCTCACCCGGCCAGTCGCTCAACTCCTGGTTCTCCATGCCCTACCGGACCGGCGCCCGACTCACCGTCACTAACGAGGGCAGTCGTGACGTCGGCTCCTTCTACTCCAACATCGACTACCTCACGATGCGCACGCTGCCCGCCGACGCGCTCTACTTCCACGCGCAATACCGGCAGGCCGTGCCCAACGTCGCCCAGCAGCTCGCCGACGGCTGGAACCCCGACGGCGCCACCAACTACGTCTACGCCGAAACCCGCGGCGCCGGTCAGCTCATGGGCGTCACCCTCGGCATCATCCAGAACGCCGAAGGCTGGCCCGGCGAGGGCGACGACATGATCTTCATCGACAATCCCGCCATCCCCACCATCATCGGCACCGGCTCCGAGGACTACTTCCTCGGCAGCTGGAACTTCGGCGGCCGCAGCAACGCCAGACCCTTCGCCCACCGGCAGTACGGGGCGCCCCTCATCCAGAGCCCCGAACGCGTAGGCGGACGCTACTGCTGCTACCGCTTCCACGGCGACAACCCCATCACCTTCTCACGCTACCTCCGCCACACCATGGAGCACGGCCACGCCAACAACCGCCACGACAACTTCTACTCCTGCTGCTACTGGTATCAGGACCGGCCATACACCGACTTCCCGGCGCTTCCACCCGTCGACGAGCGCCGACCAACGGTCTCGCCGGGCTGACCACGGGTCAGCGCCGGCAGCGATTCCGATGGCGACGTCGAATGACGCGAAGCCTGTCGTCACCGGCGCTGTGCCGATGCAGGCACAACGCCTTCATTGTCGTTCCGTCGTCCGCCGGATTCTCCTCGCCGGAGGCGTGCTGATCCTGATCATTGTCGCCTGGGGCACGCTCACGGGCGGGCTCCGCCAGATGCCACGGTCCGGCACGACCGGCCAGCGTTTCGAGACCGCGGTCCAGCTCGCGTGCGGGCTCCTGAGCCTGCTGAGCACTCTTACCTGCTTCCAGTGGAGACGATGGGGGAGCCGCGTCCGCGCCGCATGGGCTATCTCGCTCGCCATCACGGCCGGCGCTTCGTCGGTCGTCTGGGGACCACCTGACCCGCTCGTCGGACTTGTCTTCGCCGCGGCCGCATTGCTCGTCGCGCTGGCGGCCGACCGGCTCCTGCGAGCCGGACTCGCGACCGACTGAGCGCCCGCAATCGCGCGCGACAGCCGCCCGCCGCTCCCCCCCTTGACGCCGGCCGGCCATATGCTAAAATATTAGCAGTATGCTGGAATTTTAGCATTCGCGGAAAGGTGGAGGCGATGGCAGGGAAGGCACCGCTCGATCTGAGCCGGCGGGAGCGGCAGATCATGGACATCGTGTACCGGGAGGGACGGGCGACGGCGGCGGAGGTGCTGGAACGGCTGGAGGCACCGCCGAGCTACAGCGCGGTGCGGGCGCTGCTGCGGGTGCTGGTGGAGAAGGGGCATCTGCGTCACGAGCCGGACGGTCCGCGGTACGTGTACCTGCCGACGGTGTCGCGGGAGCGGGTACGGGGCCGGGCGTTGAAGCAGGTGGTTCAGACGTTCTTCGAAGGATCGGCGTCGCAGGCGGTGGTGGCGCTGCTGGACGGATCGGCGGCGAAGCTGTCGGAAGCCGAGCTGGACGAGCTGGCGGAGTTGATCGAGCGTGCGCGAGCGGAGGGCCACTGATGACGACGACGCTGGGAGTGTTTCTGGAGGTGACGTTGAAGAGCAGCGCCGTGCTCGTGTTCGCGGGACTGACGGCGTGGCTGCTGCGCGGTCGCGGTGCGGCGGTCCGTCATGCGGTGTGGAGCGGGGCGCTCGCGGCGATCCTGGTGGTTCCGACGGTGACGGTGGCCGGCCCGCGGCTGCGGGTCGTACCGCTCGCGGCACCGGTCCTGGATCGTGCGCTGGCGGCGGGTGGGGCTGCGGAGACGGCTGCCACGATCGTGGATGGCGGAGTGCCGGTGCTCGAGTCCGCTTCGCCATCTCCTGGAGACGCTGCCACGGAGGGCGCGAGCGATCCATCAGGGGGTGCCGGTGCGCGGAGCCGCGGGACCATCAACGCGCTGGACGGGTGGCTCGTGCTCTGGTGCGCCGGCCTGTTCGGAGTGCTGGCGTGGATGTTTGCCGGCGAGCTGTCGCTGGTCCGGCTGGCCCGCCGGTCCGAGGTGGTGGATTCGGGTCCATGGGCGACGACGCTGGGCCGGCTGCGGGCCGAAGGCAGGGTTCCTGGGCGGGCCCGCGTCCTGGAAACGGGCGATGCGGTCGTGCCGTTGACGTACGGCGTTCTCCGGCCGCGGGTGCTGCTTCCGGTAGCGGGCCGCCGCTGGCCGGAAACGCAGCGGCGCGACGTGCTGCTTCACGAGTTGGCGCACGTACGCCGCCGTGATGGTGTGACGCACGCGGTCGCTCGGCTGGCGTGCGCGTTGCACTGGTTCAACCCGCTGGCATGGATTGCGCTCGGCCGGACGCGCGCGGAGCGGGAGTACGCGTGCGACGACGCCGTGCTGGCGTCGGGCTCGCCGGCATCCTCGTACGCGGGCTCGCTGCTGGCGACGGCGCGCTCGCTCCGCGCCTCGCGGACGCTCGCATCGGCGGGGATGGCGCTCGCGCCGGGCTCGGCGCTCGGGGACCGGCTGCGCGCGATCCTGGACGCGGGCCGGCGCCGCTCGAATCCGGGTCCGCTCGCGACCGGCGCACTGCTGACGTCGAGCCTCGTGCTCGCGCTGCCGCTGGCCGCGCTGGCGCCGAGCGAGTCGGCGAGCCCGCTCCCCGGAATGGACGGGGTGGTGCACGGGCCGATGGTGGCCATGTCGGTGGGCGCGGCGACGTCGCCGCAGGCGTCGCAGTCGCACGCGGTCTGTCCGGCCGCGACCAACGGCCGTGCGCGGACCGTGAAGCTGACCGGCTCGATGTCGATCACCGGTCAGGGCACAGCCTCGAGCGGGTCGGACCGGTGGGTGGTGTGGACGGGTGAGAACTGCACGGTGGTGATCCATTCCGATGGCGAGCCTCGCTTCGATGACGCGGAAAACGACGTGGCGGCGCTGCCGGATGGCTCGCGCTTCGAGATCCGTCACACCGATGGCGATGTCGAGCGCGTGTACGAAGTGCGGTCCGATGGCTCCGCTCTCACCCGGCGCTACACAGTGGACGGCCGCGAGGCCGCGATGGACGGCGCATTCGGTACCTGGCGCGCCAGGCTCGTGCTCGAGTTCATCCGGCGGAGCGGGTACGACGCGGAGGCGCGCACGCTGCGGATCCTGGAGCGGAGCGGTGTGCGTGGCGTGCTGGACGAGGTCGAGTACCTGGAGAGTGACCGTGTGGCTGCCACGTACCTGACCACGCTGCTCGGGACCGGTCGCGTCGGAGAGGATGACATTGCCGCCGTGCTGGGAACGGCGGCGACGCGCATCGAGTCGGATCGCGAGACCGGGCGCGTGCTGTCGGCCGTGCCGTCCTCGCTCGTCGGGACGGAATCGGCCCGGCGCGCGTTCGTGGAGCTGGCGGGCACGATCGAATCCGATCGCGAGAAGGCGAAGGCGCTCGATGCGCTGCTGGCGACCGGCGCGCTCGGGCCGGAGGCCATCCGCGACTTGCTCGGAGTCGCGCGGACGATCGAGTCGGACCGTGAGTTGGGCAACCTGCTCGTCGACCTCGCGGAGCGCGGCCTCCCGGGCGAGTCCGAAGGCATGTACGTCGCGGCTGCGCACACGATCGAATCCGACCGGGAGAAGGCCCGCGTGCTCTCGGCGCTCATCGAGAACGGTCCGGGCTCCGCGCAGACGGTGAAGAATGCGCTCGGCGTCGCGGCCACGATCGAGTCGGACCGCGAGCTGGGCCGTCTTCTGGTCGACGTCGCCCAACGCGGCCTGGTCACGGGCGAGGTCCGGCCCGCGTTCGACGCCGCACTGAACACGGTGGAGTCGGAGCGCGAGCACGAGCGCGTGCTGGCGGCGCTGGCGCGGCGTACGATCTGAGGCCCGCGCCGCCCCCGCAAACGCAAACGCAAACGCCAACGCAAACGCCCCCGCCCCCGCCCCCGCCTCCCGCGTCCGTCTACAGGTAATGCTGGAAGAGCACCATCGCGACGATCGAGAGACTGGCGACGATACCGACGGAGGGGCGGCGCGCCATGCCGTAGGCTTCGGGCAGCAGCTCCACGAGCACCATGAAGAGCATGGCGCCGGCGGCGAACCCGAGGCCGTAGGGCAGTGCGGGCCGGACGTGCTCGACGAAGATGTACGCGGGCACGGCCATCAGCGGCTGAGGCAGGGAGGAGAAGATGCTCCAGAGCGCGCAGGGCAGCACGCTCACGCCGCGGGCCCGCATGACGGCGCTGATGGCGAGGCCCTCGGGGATGTTGTGCACGGCGATGGCGACGGTGATCGCGGTGGCGAGGGCCATGCCGCCGCCAAATGCGACGCCGACGGCAACGCCCTCGGAGAACGAGTGCACGGTCATCACCACGATGACAAGCACCATGCGGCGGGCGCCGGCGCCGCCGAACCCGCCGAACTCGACCTCGCGTTCGCCGACCATGCGCTGCGCGCCGAGGATGAAGAGCACGCCGAACAGAGCTCCGGTCACCGTCTGCGTGCTGCCGTAGTTGCTGCCTTCCGCGACGAGGCTGAAGCTGGCGCCGAGCATGAGTCCGGCGGCGAGCGCGTTGGCGAGCGCGCTGACGCGCGGTGAGAGCTCCTTGAGGAACGCGAACGGGATCGCGCCGAGGCCGGTGGCGAGCGCGGTGATGAGCGCGTACGTGAAGACGAGCAGGACGGGGCTCACAGGACACCCGCCCGGGCGCGGAGCAGCACGACGATGCCCATGGCGACGAGCGCCACGAGCGCGATGCTGGTGTGCCCGGCCTGGCGGTACGACTCCGGCAACAGCTCGACGAGCACGAGGTAGGTGAGCGCGCCCACGGCGAAGCCAAGCGCCCAGGGCAGCACGACCGGCAGCTGCGCGGCGACGACGAACGTGACTACCGCGTTCAGGACCTGCGGGGCGTTGGCCCCGATCGCCAGGAACGCGACGCTGGGCAGTCGCACGCCGCGGCCGGAGAGGATGGCGCCGAAGATGGTTGCTTCCGGGATGTTGTGGACGGCGAGCGCGAGGGCCATCAGGATGCCGAATGGCAGGCTCACGGCCATGGCGGCGCCGATGGCGATGCCTTCGTGCGCGGCGTGCAACCCGTTCACGATCAGCATCTGGTACCCGTACACGGGGCTCGTGTCCTGCAGCGCGTTCAGGTCGAGGTCGGCGGTGCCGGTCGCGTGGTGCGTGAGGTAGACGAAGGCTACGCCGGCCAATGCGGCCAAGGCGGTCTGCCAGGCGCCGCGGTCCATGCCGGCAATGAGCAGTGCGTAGGCGACGCCGAGCATGAGCCCGGCCGCGAGCGCGTTCGACCAGCCGATCCAGCGGAGGGGGGTATCGCGGCGGATGGCGAGCGGGATCGCGCCGAGGCCGGCCGCGAATGCCGCCACCGAGGCGTACACCAGAACGGTCAGACTCCCATCCACACGACCTCCACCGGTACCCTCCCGCGCCGGGACCCGTCGTCGCGGAGCGGGCCACGCAGGGCGCAGCCCAGTGGGGACGGAGGATGCCCCGCCCCACGGCCCTCCCGCAAGCCGCTCGGGACCGGCCGAAGGCTCCCGTGCGGGCGCCCGGGGCTTGCGGCGACCCCGCAGATGCTCATCATCCGCCACATGCATGCGAAACGGTGGACGTCCGGCGGGCCCATCCTGCCCGCGCTTCTGCTCGCTCTGGCCTGCAACGCCCGGGACAGCGCGCGCACGTCGCGGTTCGGGGGCGAGACGGACCTGTGGCGCCGGATGCTTGTGGCCGAAGATGGCCGCGTAGCGAGCCCGGCGGCGCTCGGCGCCCTGCGCCAGGGCGTCCGTTCCGCCGACCCCGAGCTGAGACGCGAGGCCGTCCGCGCCTTCGGCCGCCTCGAGCAGGACTCGCTCGTCCCCGACATTGTGCCGGTGCTCGCCGACCTGTCCGCCGCCGTCCGCGCCGAAGCCGCCAACGCGTTGGGCCAGGCCGCGTCGCGGGGTGACCCGTCGGCGGCCCGCGAGGCGTTGACCGAGCGGCTCGACGTGGAGACCGATCCCGCCGTCCGCGCCGCACTCGCGGAAACGCTCGGCCGGCTCCGGCAGGCATCTGCGGACGAGGCCGCCGCCACGGGCAGGCTGCTCGCCGGACTGGTCGAGGCGGCGCCCGCGACGTGGCTCGGCCTCGCGAAGGGCTTCTACTTCCTGGTCCGGCAGCCGGGGGCGCGCGGTGCTCTGCCCGCCGGCGTGGTGGGCCGGATCCGCGAGCTCACCGTGTACGTGGTGCCCGGCGCCGATTCCGCCGTAACGCTGACGGCGGCGCGTGTCCGCCGTCTCGCCATCGCGGCACTCGTGAGCGAGGGCGCGATCACGGCCGCGGATGTGGATGCCGCGCTCGGCGACCCCGATCCGTTCGTCCGCCGGGAGGCCGCCGCCGGCATTCCGGCGCTCGCCGACCGGTCGGCCGCAACGCGGCTCGCGACGCGCGCTCTCGAGGATGCCGCGCCGGCCGTGCGCATCGAGGCGGTGCGGGCCCTGCCGCGGGTGGAACGCGGTGGCGCGGCGTGCGCGGCGCTGCTCGGCGCGATGCGCGATGTGGACGCCCATGTCGCGCTGCTCGCGATCGCTGCCGCGGGGCCGGCGGCCTGCGGGACCGCGGTCACCCGGCTCGACAGCCTCGCGGGCACGCTACCGGCCGGCCCGGACGGCGCCTGGCACCGCGCGGCGCACGCGATCGTTTCACTGGCCATGCTCGACCGCGCCCGCGCCCGCGCCGCGCTTCCCGGGTTTGCCGGCAGTGCCGACCCGTTCGTCCGCACCTGGGCGGCGCGGGCGGCACGGGTGCTGGAGGATGGCACGACGCTCCGTGCGCTCGCCGCGGATTCGTCGCCCAATGTGCGCTCGGCGGCGGTCGAGGGCCTGCGCACGCTCGAGCATCACCGCGCCGACTCCGTGTACATCGCCCAGCTGACCTTCGATGACAGCCAGCTCCTGCAGGCCGCGGCAGCCGCCCTCGAAGGGAGTCGCGACTCCGCGGCCCTGCCCGCGCTGCTCGACGCGTTCGATCGTGTGTCGCTCGCACGGCGCGAGACCTGGCGTGACTCGCGCCGCGCCCTGCTCGAACGCATCCGCGGGCTGGGCGGCGCGGCCGCCGCCGACCGGGTCCGCCCGTACCTGGCCGACTACGACGTGGAGATCGCCGCGCTCGCGGCCGACATCCTCGGCGACTGGACCGGCGAGCGACCCGTGCCCGCTCCCGTGCCCCTGCCGCGTCTCGAGCTGCCGGAGCTGGCGCGGCTCGAGGCGCTGGAGCGGGCTGAGGCGGTCATCGAGATGGCGGATGGCGGCCGGATCGTGCTCCGGCTGCTGCCGTTCGAGGCGCCGACCAACGTGTGGCGCTTTGCGCGCCTGGCGCGCGACGGCTGGTTCGACGGCCTGACATTTCACCGCGTGGTGCCGAACTTCGTGGTCCAGGGCGGCAGCCCGTCGGCCAACGAGTACACGGGCGATGGCCCGTTCACGCGCGACGAGCTGGGCCTCGCCGCGAACTGGCGCGGCACGGTCGGCCTGTCCACGCGCGGCCGCGACACGGGCGACGGCCAGATCTACATCAACCTCATCGACAACACGCGGCTCGACCACGACTATACGGTCTTCGCCGAGGTCGTCTCGGGGATGGACGTGGTGGACCGCCTGCTCGAAGGCGCGCGCATCCGGACCGTCGGCATCGTCGCGCGCTGAGTGATTTCCATTCCGTGTCCTGCAACGGGCCCACCGGTCCGGGAGGTACTCATGACGTCACGCAAACACGTTCGAACGGTCGTCGCTCTCGCGTGCGCCGGTTGGCTCGCCTCCCCCCTCGCGGCACAGGACGGTGGGACGCGCCTGCTGCGGAACCCGTCGCTCAGCGCGACACAGGTCGCGTTCGAGTACGCCAACGACATCTGGGTCGCCAGCCGCACCGGTGGTGAGGCGACGCGGCTCACCAGCTTCCAGGGCCAGGAGACCAACCCGCGCTTCTCGCCCGACGGCGGCATGGTCGCGTTCAGCGCGCAGTACGGCGGCAACACGGACGTGTATGTCGTGCCGGTGCAGGGTGGCGAGCCGCGCCGCCTGACGTGGCATCCGGGTGCGGACGTCGTGGAGGGCTGGACCAACGATGGCCGCCGGGTCGTGTTCGGCTCGGGCCGCACGAACGCGCCGTCGGGCCAGAAGTTCTGGACGGTCGGCCTGGACGGCGACTTCCCGCAGGCGATGCCGATGCCGCGCGCGGACCAGGGCGCATTCTCTCCCGACGGCAAGCGCTTCGCGTACCGCATGGTCAGCCCGTGGGACGAGGAGTGGCGCAACTACCGGGGCGGCCAGACCCGGCCCATCTGGATCCTCGACCTGGATGACTACGACCTCGAGCAGGTCACGCCGTGGGACCGGTCGGATGACCAGCAGCCGACGTGGGTCGGCCAGACCGTCTACTTCCTGTCCGACCGCGACTGGGCGATGAACGTGTGGGCGTACGACACGGGCACGAAGCAGACCCGCCAGGTCACGCACTACACGGACTTCGACGTGAAGAGCCTCGCCGGCGATGGCAAGTCGCTCGTCTTCGAGCAGGGCGGCTGGCTCTGGACGCTCGACCCCGCGGCCGGCCAGCCGCAACGGCTCGACATCCGCGTGCGCGGCGACTTCTCGTGGCTCATGCCGCACTGGGAGGACGTGGCCAACCGCCTGACGAACGCGCAGCTCTCGGCGACCGGCAAGCGCGCCATCTTCGAAGCGCGCGGCGACATCTTCACGGTGCCCGTGGACAAGGGCGACTGGCGCAACCTCACGACCACGGAAGGCTCGGCCGAGCGCACGCCGGCGTGGTCGCCGGACGGGAAATGGGTGAGCTGGTTCAGCGACGCGAGCGGCGAGTACCGTCTCGTGATCGCGCCGCAGGACGGGCTGGGCGAGAAGCGGGTGATCGAGATCCCCGACCCCAAATTCTACTACACGCCCGCGTGGTCGCCCGACTCGAAGAAGATCTTCTTCACCGACACCGACCTCCGGCTCTGGCTGGTCGACGTCGCGGCCGGATCCGTCAAGCTCGTCGATACCGACCAGTGGATGGTGCCGACCCGCTCCGTCGATCCCGTCTGGAGCCCCGACTCCCGCTGGATCGCGTACGCGAAGCGGCTCGACAACCTGATGCACGCCATCTTCGTCTACTCGGTCGAGGACGGCCGCATCCACCAGATCACCGACGGGTTCTCCGATGCGACGTCGCCCGCGTGGGACGCCTCCGGCAAGTACCTGTACTTCATGGCGTCGACCAACTTCGGGCTCAACACCGGCTGGCTCGACATGATGTCGTATGACCGGCCGTCCACCCGGGGCGTCTACCTCGCCATCCTGAAGCAGGGCGTGCCCTCGCCGCTCCTGCCCGAGAAGGGCGACGAGACGGAGTCGCCGGCCGCACGGCCCGACAGTGCGCGAGCCGCGGGCCAGAACGCGCGCGCCGGTCAGTCCGCCGCCGCGGCCCGCGTCGACATCGACTTCGACGGTCTCGCCCGCCGTATCATTGCGCTGCCCGTGCCCCAGCGCGACTACGCGTCGCTCCAGGCCGGCGTCGCCGGAATGGTCTTCTTCGTCGAGAGCCGGGGCGGTGGCGGTGGTGGCGGGCGCGGTGGCGCCAGCGGCAACGTGCTGCACCGCTACAGCCTGACTGAACGCCAGGACCGCGAATTCCTGACCGGCCCCACCTTCTATACGCTGTCCGGCGATCGGAAGAAGCTGCTCTACCGCTCGGGCCAGAACTGGAGCGTGGTGGACAGCGACAAGGGCCCGCCGCAGGCGAGCGCGGGCCGCATCAACGTGGCCGGCCTCCGCATGCGCGTAGATCCTCCGGCCGAGTTCCAGCAGATGTTCTCGGAAGGCTGGCGCTTCCAGCGCGATTACCTGTACGTCGAGAACATGCACGGCGTGGACTACGCGAAGACGAAAGCGATGTACGAGCCGCTGGTCGCGTACGTCGGCCATCGCGCGGACCTGACCTACCTGCTCGACTGGATGGGGGCCGAGGTCGCGGTGGGCCACTCGTTCGTGCGCGGCGGCGACCTGCCGGACGTGCCCAGGGTGCCGGTCGGCCTGCTGGGCGCGGACCTCGAGATCGCGAACGGCCGCTACCGCTTCAGCAAGGTGTACGACGGTGAGAGCTGGAACCCGGACCTGCGCGCGCCGCTCGCGGAGCCCGGCATCGACGTGCGCGCGGGCGAGTACCTGCTCGAGGTGAACGGCGTCGCGCTGCGTGCGCCGGGCAACCCGTACCGGCTGTTCGAGGGGACGGCGGACCGGCAGACGGTGCTGCGCGTCGGACCCAACCCGTCGAATGACGGATCGCGCCTGGTCACCGTCGTGCCGTTGACGAACGAGAACGGTCTGCGCCAGCGCGACTGGATCGAGAGCAACCGGCGCAAGGTCGATGAGCTGTCGGGCGGGCGCCTCGCGTACGTCTGGTTGCCCAACACCGGGCAGGGCGGCTACTCCTACTTCAACCGCTACTACTACGCGCAGCAGGACCGGGAAGGCGCGGTCATCGACGAACGATTCAACTCGGGCGGCTCCGCCGCGGACTACATCATCGAGATGATGATGCGCCAGCCGCACGGGTACTTCAACAACCCCGTCGGCGAGCGCGAGCCCTTCACCTCGCCCGCCGCCGGCATCTGGGGCCCGAAGGTGATGATCATCAACGAGATGGCGGGCTCCGGCGGCGACCTGATGCCCTACATGTTCCACTACTACGGCGTCGGTCCGCTGGTCGGCAAGCGTACGTGGGGCGGGCTGGTCGGCACGTGGGACACGCCGCCGCTGCTCGATGGCGGCTCGATGATCGCGCCACGCGGCGGGTTCTTCGACATTGACGGCCACTGGGCGGTCGAGGGTCAGGGCGTACCACCCGACATTGAGGTCGAGATGACGCCGAAGGACGTGATCGCCGGCCACGACCCGCAGCTCGAGCGCGCCGTGCAGGAGGCGCTCCGCCTGCTCGAGACGAAGCGCTTCGTGCGCAAGGCCGAGCCCGCGGCGCCCATCCGCTCCCGCCGGCCCGGCAGCGGTGGCGGCGAGTGACCCGTGCCGCGCACATGGACCCGAACGAGGAGTCGGCGATGAAGGCAGGTCTGGCGGCGGGTGTGGGACTGGCAATGGCGGCATTGGCGGCGGCGCAGACCCGGCCGCCGTCGATGGCGGGCCGCTCGACCGTGTACGCGCCGCACGCCGCGATCGCGACGAGCCAGCCGCTGGCGAGTGCGGCCGGACTCGCCGTGCTCGAGAACGGCGGCAACGCAGTGGACGCGGCGGTAACGGCCGCCATCGTGCTCACCGTCGTCGAGCCGCACATGGTCGGCCTGGGCGGCGACATGTTCGCCATGATCTGGTGGGCGAAGGACGCCGACCTCTACGGCCTGAACGCGAGCGGCCGCGCGGGCGCGCTCATGACGCGCGACGCGATCCTCGCGAAGGGCCACGACCGGATGCCGGAGCTGGGGCCGGAAGCGATCACGGTGCCGGGTTCGCTTTCCGGCTGGGTCGCACTGCTCGAGCGGTTCGGCACGATCTCGCTCGCCGAGGCGATGGCGCCGGCGATCCGGCTCGCCGACGAGGGCTACCCGGTCTCACCCATCATCGCGCGGGTCTGGGCGGACGAGACCGAAGTGCTGAAACGTGATCCCGGCGCGCGCGCCACGTTCCTGCTCGACGGCGAACGCGCGCCCGCCGCCGGCGACTGGTTCCGCAATCCCGACTACGCGAACACGCTCCGCCGGATCGCGGCGGAGGGACCGTCGCTCCTGTACGGCGGCGAGCTCGGCCGCCGCGTCGCCGAGTACGTGCAATCCCTCGGCGGTTACCTGACGCCGGAGGATTTCGCGAAGCACGCGGTCAGCTGGGTCGAGCCCGTGTCGGTACCCTGGCACGGTGGCATCCGTCTCTGGGAGCTGCCGCCCAACGGGCAGGGCATGGCGGCGCTCGAGATGCTCCGCATCCTCGAGCCGTACGACCTCAAGGCGATGGGTCACAACTCGGCCGCGTACCTGCACCACCTGATCGAGGCGAAGAAGCTTGCGTACGCCGACATCGAGCGGTACGTCGGCGATCCCGATGCCATGACCGTCACGCCGGAGCAGTTGCTCTCGGACGCCTACATCGCGAAGCGCCGCGCCGCCCTCGACGAGTGGCACGCAGCCTCGCGCGTCGAGCCCGGCGCGCCCTCTACCGCGAGCGAGACCATCTACCTCACGGTCGCGGACGAACAGGGCAACATGATCTCGTTCATCAACAGCAACTACGACTACTTCGGCTCCGGCATCGTCGTGCCCGGCACCGGGTTCCCGCTGCAGAACCGGGGCGCCGGCTTCACGCTCGAGCCGGACCGCGCTAACACGGTGGCGCCGGGCAAGCGGCCGTTCCACACCATCATCCCGGCGTTCGTAACGAAGACGCGCGACACGACCGGCGTGAAGCGGTCCGCGGCGGGCGAGGAGCCGTACATCTCGTTCGGCGTGATGGGCGGCTCGATGCAGCCGCAGGGCCACGTCCAGGTCCTGCTCAACCTGCTTGAGTTCGGCATGAACCCGCAGCAGGCGGTGGATGCCGCCCGCTTCCGACACATGGCCGGCCGCCGGGTCGCGCTCGAATCACCCATAGGCGACGACGTCCGCCGCGCGCTCGCGGCCATGGGCCACGAGATCATTGACGAGAGCGGCGTCGCCTTCGGCGGGGCCCAGATGATCGTCCGGCTGCCGCGCGGCTGGGCGGCGGCATCGGATCCGCGGAAGGACGGTCTCGCGATCGGCCGTTGAGGGAGATGGGGGAGATGGAGGCGATGATCTCCGAATTCCTCCGGGCAACGGTGTCGGGGAGGCCGGCATCACATGTCATGGAGGCAGATGCCGACGGACCGGAACTTGCACGATTCCTGCAACACAGGAAGTCGGCAGCGGTCTCGATGGATTGAGAACGAGGACTGCAACGTGGGACGGATACTGAACCTGGGCGCTTCGATACTACTCGGCCTCGCCTTCGTGGCGTGGCCGGTGTTCGAACATCCGGTCAGTCGCCTGTCCTATCGACAGGACGGTCCCCGTATCCAGGCACCGAGCTCCGGTCGGCCGCTGGCGCTCCAGCCCGCGGCCCTGCCGTCGTTCGACTCGGACGGAGAACCGAACACGAACGGTCCGTCCTGCGCCCCGGCCGTGCCGGGCTCCGCGGGCGGCACCGGCGCCCCGTACCTCACGGGGATCGGCGCGTTCGTGGCCGGCAGCCCGTCCTTCCACACCGGACAGCGGCTGCCCCGCTGGGGCAGCGCACTTCCTCCGCCTCCGCACCTCTCCGCCTGACACGGCCGCGGTACCGCGCGCGGTACGCGGCCCATCGGGCTCGCGCCGGCTGACGCCTGCGCAATTCCAACGACAATTGAGCGACGATCGCGAAACGCGGCACGTCCGCGTGGCGAGATGACGCCTGACAGGAGAGAGAAACCATGAGTATGCGATTCGGTCGATCCGCAGTAGCCCTGGTGGCACTGGCGGGCGTCGCGAGCGGCGCCTGGGTGGTCCATGGCCGCGACCAGCAGAAGACGGTCCCGGTCCAGCAGCAGGCTGTCCAGCAGCAGGCTCCGGCCATGGCGGTCGCGAGCAACACGATGGCGTCGGCGACGGGCCTTCCGCCCGCCTGTTCGACTACGGAAGCCGGGCCGGAGGCGTTGAGCCACGCGTTCCGCTGTGCCGCCCAACGGGCGCTGCCCAGCGTCGTGTACGTGCAGGTTGAAGAGAAGCGCCAGATGGCGTCCAACGACAATCCGTTCAGCGGTACGCCCTTCGAGCAGTTCTTCCAGATGCCGCAGGGGCAGCAGCCGCGCTCGACGCCCGTGGTGGGCAGCGGCTCCGGGTTCGTGTTCCGGTCTGGCGGCTACATCCTGACCAACAACCACGTGGTGGACGGCGCGGACAAGGTCACGGTGATCACGCAGGACCGGCGCCAGATGCCGGCCAAGGTGGTGGGGCGCGACCCGAACACGGACGTGGCCGTGATCCAGGTCGATGCGAAGGACCTGCCCGTGCTGCCGCTCGGCAACTCCGACGCGATGGCGGTGGGCGACTGGGTCGTGGCGCTCGGCTACCCGCTGCAGCTCGGCGCCACCGTGACGTCCGGCATCGTCAGCGCGAAGGGTCGCGAGATCGGGATCCTGAACCAGAACAACCAGACCCCGGAAGCGCTCGAGCACTACATCCAGACCGATGCGGCCATCAACCCGGGCAACTCGGGTGGCCCGCTCGTCGACCTCGATGGTGAAGTCATCGGCATCAACTCCGCGATCGCGAGCCCGACCGGGTACTACAGCGGCTACGGCTTCGCCGTCCCGATCAACCTGGCGCTCCGCGTGGCCGACGACCTGATCAAGTTCGGTGAGGTCCACCGTCCGCGGCTCGGGCTCGGCGTCAAGGACGCGACGCCCGCCGACGTCGAGGTCTACAAGCTGCCCTCCGCCGCGGGCGCGGTGGTGAGCGAGATCCCGGATCCGTCTCCCGCGGCCGATGCCGGCGTCGAGCTCGGCGACGTCATCGAGGCCGTCGACGGTACGCCTGTCGCGACCGCCGGCGACCTGACGGAGCTGACCGCGCGCAAGGAACCCGGCCAGACCGTGAAGCTGGACATCATCCGGTACGGCAAGCAGCGCACGATTTCCGTGAAGCTGGGCGTGTTCGAGCCGGCCGTGACGTCGGGCAACACGGAGCGGTCGGCCCCGGACAACGCGATGGCCTGGGGCTTCCGCGCGCAGTCCATCACGCCCGACCTCGCGCGACAACTTCAGACGCAGCAGAAGAGCGGCCTGGTGGTGACCGAGGTCGATCCCATGAGCAACGCCGCACGCGCCGGCCTGCGCCCCGGCATGGGCCTCGACCGCGTCAACGGCGAACCGGTGACCTCTTCCCAGGACCTGCAGAAGGCCATGAAGGACATCGGCTCCGACCACGTCGTGTCGCTCATCGTGCGGCTCGACGACGGCAGCCGGCAGATCCTCAACTTCCGGACCGGTGACTGACCCCGGTGGCCGATCCCGATGGCGCGCGACCGCGCGCCGCCGGGATCGGCCTTCACCGCGGGCGGGACCCGGCCCCGAGGCCGGTCCCGCCCGCTTCTGCATCCGCTTGCAGGCGCGATCGATCGTCGGCAGGTTGACCGGATGATCGAACGCGTTCCGGCCGGGCGGGCGGTTGATCCATGAAACTGCGGACGGAGTGGCTGCGGGCTCTGCTGCCGGTCCCCATCTTCGTGGTCGCGCTCTGGGCCATCCGTCATGACCTGACGCAGTTCCGCTACCACGATGTCGCGGTCGCCGTGGCCAGCTTGCCCAACGGCCGTGTCGCGGGCGCGCTCGCGCTCACCGTGCTGAGCTTCGCGCTGCTCTCCGGCTACGACTGGATGGCGCTCCGCTACGTCGACCGGCCGCTCGCCTGGGGCCGCACCGCTCTCGCCTCCTTCATTGGCTATGCGTTCAGCAACGCGCTGGGATTCCCACTGCTCACCGGCGCGCCCATCCGGTACTACCTCTACTCTGGCTGGGGCGTGACCGGCGCCGAGATCCGCGACATCATCACGTTCTATTCGACGACTCTCTGGGTCGGGTTCTTCACGCTCGCCGGTACCGTGCTCCTGATCGAACCGCTCCACGTCCCGAGCGTCCTGCACCTGCCGTTCGCGAGCCTGAAGCCGGTCGCCGGGCTCATGCTCGCGGTCGTGCTCGCCTATCTCGTGTGGGCCGTCCGGCGGAGTGCGCCGCTCCGCATCGGGGCGTGGGAGATCGAGGCGCCCGGGCCTCGCCTGGCCGCCGGCCAGGTCGTGCTGGGCGCCCTCGACTGGGCCGTCGCCGCCGCCGTCCTGTACGCGCTCCTGCCCACCGACCTCGGCATCTCGTTCGCGCTCTTCATCGGCGTGTTCATGATCGGCCAGATCGCGGGCCTGGTCAGCCACGTGCCCGGCGGGCTCGGTGTCTTCGAGGCCGTCCTGCTCGCGCTGCTGCCCGAGCAGGCCTCGGAGACGCACATCGTCGCGTCGCTCGTCATCTATCGCGGCATCTACTATCTCATGCCGCTGGTTGCGGCCGCGCTCTCGCTTGGCGCCTACGAGGCGCTGCGCGGCCGCGCCGGGATCCAGCGTTTTGCCGGTCAGCTCGGCCGCGGCCTCTCCGTCGTCGCGCCGCAGGTCCTTTCCATCACCACGTTCGTCGGCGGACTGGTCCTCCTCTTCTCGGGCGCGACGCCCGCCAGGAGCGGCCGGCTCGGCTGGCTCAGTGACGTGCTGCCGCTGCCCGTGATCGAGGTCTCCCATTTCCTGGGCAGCGTGACGGGCGCCTGCCTCGTCGTCCTGGCGTGGGGCCTGCAGCGGAGGGTGAACGCCGCGTTCGTGCTCACGGCCGGTCTGCTCGGCGCCGGCATCGCCTTCTCCCTGCTCAAGGGCCTCGACTACGAGGAGGCCACGCTGCTCGCGGCCATGCTTGCCGCGCTCGTCGCCACGCGCCACGAATTCCACCGCCACGCATCGCTCTTCTCCGAGCGATTCACGCCCGGCTGGGCCGCCGCCATCCTGGGCGCCGTGCTCGCCGCGGCCGGGCTCGGCATCTTCGCCTACACCCATATCGCCTATTCCAGCGAGCTGTGGTGGCGCTTCACGCTCGACGGCGACGCGCCCCGCTTCCTGCGCGCCACGGTCGGCACACTCGCCGTCGTGCTGGGCGCCGGCGTGCTCCGCCTGATCCGGCCCGGCGTCTCCGAGATCCACGACCCGACCGCCGACGACCTCGAGCGCGCGGGCGGCATCGCCAAACGGTGCCCGCTCACCTACTCCCGGCTCGCACTGCTCGGTGACAAGGCGTTCCTCTTCCACGAGGGCGCGTTCCTGATGTACGCCGTCGAAGGCCGGAGTTGGGTGGCGATGGGCGACCCGGTCGGACCGGCGGCCGACAGCGAGGTGCTCGCGTGGCACTTCCGCGAGCTGGTCGACTCGCACGGCGGCTGGCCCGTGTTCTACCAGGTCCGGCCCGAGACGCTGCCGCTCTACCTCGACATGGGCCTCGCGCTGACCAAGCTGGGCGAGGAGGCCCGAGTCCCGCTCGGCGAGTTCGACCTCGAGGGGTCGCGGCGAAAGGCCTTCCGGCACACGCTCCGCCGGCTCGAGCGCGACGGCGTCACGTTCCGGGTCCTCGAGCCGGACGAGACCGGCGCCGCGATGCCCGAGCTGCAGCGCGTTTCCGACGACTGGCTCGAGCGGAAGAGCGCCAAGGAGAAGGGGTTCTCGCTCGGCTTCTTCGCCCCGGACTACATGCGCCGCACGAAGGTGGGCGTGGCCGAGGCCGGTGGCCGCATCGTCGCCTTCGCCAACCTGCTCGCCGGCGCCGACCGGGAGGAGCTTTCCGTCGACCTCATGCGCTATAGCGAGGATGCGCCCGCGAACGTCATGGAGTACCTGTTCCTCCGGCTGATGCTCTGGGGCCGCGAGCGGGAGTACCGCTGGTTCTCCCTCGGCATGGCGCCGCTCGCCGGCCTCGAGGCGCGCCGCCTGAGCCCGCTCTGGACCCGTATGGGCGCCGCCGTTTTCCGCTACGGCGAGCACTTCTACAACTTCCAGGGACTCCGCGAATACAAGGACAAGTTCGACCCCGTCTGGGAACCCCGCTACCTGGCCTCGCCCGGCGGGCTCGTGCTGCCCCGCATCCTCGTCAACGTCTCCACGCTGATCGGCGGTGGGCTGCGCGGTGTGCTCCGCCGCTGAGCCGCCCGCGGCCCCTGTCACGTCCGGTTGCGAACGCGTAACGCGCCGGCCAGATTCACGCCGCGCGAAGCGCCCGCGCCGAGCGGCGGGGCGCACGATCCTGCACAGGAGAGGCGCGGTGAAGTTCCGGTTCCTGCCCAAGTCGGAAGACTTCTACGACCTGTTCGTCGAGGTCTCGCAGAGAACGGCCGAATCGGCCAAGCTCCTGCGTGCCCTTCTTACGGGCCAGCCCGATCGGGTCACGTACTACGTGGATGCGATCCGGAAGCTCGAGCACGAGTGCGACGATCTGACCCACGAGGTGGTGCGCCGGCTCGACCGCACGTTCATCACGCCGATCGACCGGGAGGACATCCACCTTCTGGCCACGGACCTCGATGATGTGATCGACTGCCTCGACGCGACTGCGCGGCGGGCGAAGATCTTCCGGATCGGCGCGTCGCCGGAGGGCGTGGACGCGCTCTGCGCGGTCGTCGTGGAGATCACGGAGGAAGTGCTCAAGGCGGTGCGGTCGCTGCGCGATGGCAAGGACGTGATGGCGCACTGCATCCGGGCGAAGCAGCTCGAAGAGGAGGGCGACGCCGTCTACCACGACATGCTGGGCAAGCTATTCGACACGGAGACGGATCCCGTCCGCATCATCAAGTGGAAGGAGATCTTCGACAACCTCGAGACCGCGCTCGACCAGTCCGAGGACGTCGCCAACGACATCGAGTCCATCGTACTGAAACACGCCTGATGACGGAAAGCGTCTGGTTCATCCTCGCGATCGTCGGCGTCGCGTTCATCTTCGATTTCATCAACGGCTTCCACGACAGTGCGAACAGCATCGCGACGGTCGTTTCGACGCGCGTGCTCTCGCCGGTCGCGGCCGTGGTATGGGCGGCGTTCTTCAACTTCGCGGCCGCGTTCATCTTCGGGACCGCCGTCGCCAAGACGATCGGCAGCGGGCTGATCGACATCACCGTGGTGGACCCGCTCGTGATCCTGGGCGGTCTGGCGGGTGCCATCATCTGGGACCTGATCACCTGGTACTACGGCATCCCGTCCAGCTCCTCCCACGCCCTCATCGGCGGGTACGGCGGCGCGGCGGTGGCCAAGGCGGGCATCCACGCCCTGATCTTCGGCGGCTGGGTCATGCCGATCCTCTTCATCTTCGTCGCGCCCATCCTGGGCATGGTGTTCGGGATGGTGCTGATGATCGCCACGTCGTGGGCGCTTCGGAAGAAGACGCCTCGCGGTGTGGACAAGTACTTCCGCCGGTTGCAGCTGCTCTCGGCCGCGGCCTACAGCCTCAGCCACGGCACCAACGACGCCCAGAAGACGATGGGCATCATCGTCGGGCTGTTGTATTCGTCCCAGCAGCTGTTCGTGGACTTCCCGATCCGGGCGCTGCACGTGACGACGACCGACGTGATCCCGATCTGGGTGATCATGTGTGCCTACTTCGCCATCGCCATGGGCACGCTGTTCGGCGGCTGGCGCATCGTCCACACCATGGGCTCCCGCATCACCCGGCTCAAGCCCGTCGATGGCTTCTGCGCGGAGACCGGAGGCGCCGCCTCCGTGTTCCTCGCATCGTTCTTCGGGATCCCGGTCAGCACCACCCACGTCATCACGGGCGCGATCGCCGGGGTCGGCGCCGCAAAGCGCATCTCGGCCGTGCGCTGGGGCGTGGCCACGCGCATCGTCTGGGCCTGGATCCTCACGATTCCGGCCGCGGCCGGAATCGGCGGCCTCGCCTACCTCGCCCTGCACCTCATGCTGCGCTGAAGACGTGGCGCGGCGGCGGACCCGGCCGGACCCGCCGCCGCGACCGACGCCAGCACGAAGCCCTCAGCAGCCTTCCTTCTTCTTGCGCTTCGTCGCGGCCGCGGGCAGAGCCGTCGGGGCGTCGACCGTGGGCATCGTGAACGCGACGTTGGCTTCGCCGCCCGTCCGCGGCTTGCCGCCGAAGAATGCGCTCACTTCCTGCGCCCGCCGCACCGCCGCCAGCTGATCGGGCGTCGGCGCTTCCGGCAGCGCCGGGAACAGCACGTCGTTCTTCCACGCGTCCAGCCCGTCCTTCAGGATGTGCGCGCCGCCGTACTTCTTCGCCCGGAGCAGGAACCAGGCCTGCGCCGAGTGCGTGCCGCCGTCCGAGTAGATCACGATCTTCTCGTTGCGGGCGAGCGGGTAGTCGGGCAGATCGGTGAGCGGCACGTTCTCCGCCGTCGGGATATGGTACTCGGCGTACGCATCCGGGCTGCGCACGTCGATCAGCCGGTAGTCGGTCCGCTGCTCGATGATCCAGTCGGCGAGCTGCGTGACGGTCACCTCGTCGGATGCCTTCCCGGCCGCGGTCGCCAGCTCTTCCGTGTTGACGCGGACGGCCCCGCCGCCGAACGGATCGCCGAAGATGGCGAGCAGGCCGAGCGCGAAGGCGACGAGCGCGAGCCGCGCGTTCGTGCCGAGTCGTTGGAACGAGAATCTCATGGCGATCCCTCCGCGGTGCGCCGTGCCATCCACTGCTCGACCTTCTCGGAGCCCCAGAACCCGCCGAGCGCGAGGATCACGACCAGGAACACGACCAGCCCGAAGCTCAGGTGGAACTGCTGCGGGATCGTGACCTGGCCCATGGGCGTGGCGTTGACGAAGCCGGCGATCGAGGAGTACGCCTCGCCGAACACGAAGATGCCGGCGGTCACGCCGAGCAGGAACAGGATGCCGTCGATCTTCCCGGTCGCGGCCGCGACGACGGATGTGCCGGGGCAGTAGCCGCCGACCGCGAAGCCGATGCCGAGGACGAGGCCGCCCACGATCTGGGGCAGGAGCCAGGTCGGCTCGAAGTAGACGAGCGAGAGGTCGACGACGCCGATCCAGGACAGGTAGAAGATGCCGAGCAGCGCGGTCACGATCGCCGTGAACATGACCTTGAACACGGCGAGGTCGCGCAGATAGAACTGGGCGGTGAGCTTCTTCGCGCTGCCGAAGCCGGCGCGCTCGAGGAAGAAGCCGAAGCCGATGCCGACGACGAACGCGATCAGCAGCGTCGCCTCATCCCCGAACATCCCGAACTTGTAGAAGGGCGCGCTCATAGCCATTGCCTCCTTACGAACCACGCGGTGGCGTACGCCCCCACGAACACCATCAGCATGAAGGCCCAGGCGCCCAGACTGAGCAGCGCGCCGCCGGACAGGGCCTGTCCGCTCGTGCAGCCGCGCGCCAGCTTGGCGCCGACGCCCATCAGTGCGCCGCCCGTGAACGCGAGCAGCAGGCGCGAACGGGAGGTGATGCGCGGCCCTTTTTCGACCGTGCGCCGGACCCGGTGCGCCAGCACGCCCGAGAGCAGGCCGCCCATCGCAACACCGATCACCTCGAACACCAGCCAGCTCTTCAGCGGGTGGCCGATCCCGTTCTGCAGGTAGCCGGAGTAGACCTCGTTGGCGTGGGCGTGCGCCGGCGCGACGAACTCGACCAACCAGGAGAGCAGCGAGGCGAAGGCGCCGGACGCGCCCAGCCCACGGCCCATGATCACGAATGCGGACAGCAGGACCAGGCCGAGCCCGATTCCCGCCAGATACGGATTCATGTATGGCGCGGGCTCGTGGTGGACGGTCGTCTCCTGCTCCGCCCCGAGCACCGTCGCTTCGAGGCGCGCGGCCTCGCTGACGAATGTCATGTTCGATTCCTCCGGATCACGATTCGGTGACTCCCGCGCCGGTCAGTTGGGCAGCCAGCGGCTGGCCTGGCCGGCGAACACGATGACGAAGCGGAGGGCCAGGCCTCCGGCGATCACCAGGATGGGCGCGAGCGGCGTGTGATGGACCTTGTGCCGCACCGCCCGGCTCTGGATGAACAGCGGAATGACCACGCCCATGCCCACCACGAAGACCCAGAACACGGCGGTGTACGGCCCGCCGAGGAACAGTGCGGCCGCCTGCATGTGGGCGCGGGTCGCGGTCGAAAGGCCGACCAGGAACAGGGCGAACAGCACCAGCTCGATGGTAAGGAACGCGTTGTCGGCGCTCGCCAGCAGCTCGCTCTCCGACCGTTCCTTCGCGACCAGGTGGCCGAACGCCGCCGCCGAGGACAGGCCGGAGGTCAGGAAGAGCGGCCCGAGCAGCGCGCTGTTCCAGAGCGGCCGCGCACCGAGCGCGCTGAGCAGGATGCCCGTGTAGACACCGAGCATCGCGCCCAGCACCATGTTGACGATGCCGACGCGGCGCGCGAGGGAGGGCGTCTCCCGCCACTCGACCGACTTCCGACCGAGCGCGGGCCAGCGATCGGCGAACGGGCGCGGCAGCCGGAGCAGCATGTTCGCGATCAGCGCCGGGTAGACGAGTAGCAGGATCCAGGAGCCCCACGACATGGGCGATGTCCACTGGAACGTCGTGTACAGGCGCCAGAAGTAGAACTTGTGCTCGAGGTCGAGGAACAGCGCGAGCATGCCGGCCGAGAGCAGCACGACGCCGAGGCCCGGCAGCAGGTAGCATGCACAGCGCGTGTTCCGGTACCGCCCCGAGTACAGGAAGTATCCGGAAATGATCATCATTCCCGCGACCATTCCACCCAGGAACAGATACACCGGGATCTCCCAGCCCCAGATGTGCATGGCCGGGCCGATCAGCGGATTGCGATACGTGGTCGAGAACTCGTTCATTGCAGTCCTGTCCGGGTCCTCAGGTCAGGTAGAAGATCCGGGGCCGGGTCCCGGCCTCGGGCATCAGGGAGTGGTTCGGCCGCGACGCCAGCAGCTGGTTCACCTCGCTCTCGGGATCGTCCAGATCGCCGAAATGCATGCAGTGCGTCGGACACACCGCGACGCAGGCCGGGTCGAGGCCCTCACGCACGCGGTGGTCACAGAACGTGCACTTGTCCGCGTAGCCGTCCGGATGGATGAAGCGGGCGTCGTACGGACACGCGGCGAGGCAGGCCTTGCAGCCGATGCAGAGGTCGTGGTAAACCAGCACGATGTTGCCGAAATCGTCGACGTGGCTCGCGCCGGTCGGACAGCAGTGCACGCAGGGCGGATTGTCGCAGTGGTTGCAGCGCTCGCTCCGGATCTCCATCTGCAGGTCCGGGAGTGTGCCCGTCACCGTATCCGTGATCCAATCCCGGTTGTGCCCGTCCGGTACGTCGTTTTCCGTCTTGCACGCTACCACGCAGTCCATGCAGCCGACGCAGCGGAGCGTATCGATCACCATTCCGTAGCGTGCCACCTACGCCTCCAGCTCGAGGGTGACGAAGTTCACGTTCATCCCCGTGCCACCCATGATCGGGTCCACCTTGTAACGGGTGATGAGGCTGGCATCACTCGCGCCCTGCCGGTAATGCGGGTCGATTCCTTTCGACGTCTGGCCAAACCCGTGCACCATGTACACGCAGTCGGGCCGGATCCGCTTCGTCGCCTTCACCTTCACCGGGTTGCTCACCGCGCCGTCCTGGTTCTTCAGGCGCACGAGGCTGCCTGTCTTCAAACCGTAGCGCCGCGCGACCGCGTCGTTCACCCACACCTCGTTGGTCTGCTTCATGTCGTGCAGCACCGGGTTCGTCTGCGTCCGGCTGAACGAGTGCACCGGGGTCCGGCCGAACAGCAGCCGGAACGAGCCGGGCGGCGGCTCCTCGGGCGGATTGAACACGGGGACCGGATCGAACCCGGCCGCCTCCAGACGTCCCGAGTAGAACTCGATCTTGCCGGACGGCGTCGGGAACTCGACGGGCACGCCCTCGTCGAAGTAGATCGGCGGACGCGCGCCCTTCACCACGCCCTTTTCCTTCAGCAGCGCGAGCGAGAGGCCCGCCGCCTGCAGCCGGTGGTCGAGGTACTCCTCGACGTCCGTCCACGGGTAGTAGCTCTCCAGCCCGAGCTTCACCGCCAGTTCGCGTGCGATCCACCAGTTCGGCTTCTGGTCCGCCGGCGACTCGACCACCGGCTGGCGCAGGGCCACGAACGGGTCGCGGAAGACCTCGACGTTCAACTCGTCGTAGCGCTCCAGGTAGACCGACTCCGGCAGCACCACGTCCGCCCAGCCGGCGATCTCGCTCGGGATCACGTCCACCACCACCAGAAGGTCCAGGTTCTGGATCGCCCGGATCGTCTCCGCCCGGTTCGGCATCGCCTGCATCAGGTTGGTCGCGTAGACCATCCAGCCCTTGATCGGGTACGGCTCGCCCGTGATCGTGGCATCCCGCACCACGTTCGTCAGTGCGAATGCCGCGAACGGGTACTTGCCGTCCGGCGCCACCAGCGGACCACGCTCCGATTCCGGGTACGCCGGATACGGGTAGGCCGGCACGTCCAGGCTCGACGGCGTGTAGAACCCGCCCTTCCGGCCCCAGCTGCCGAGCAGCGCGTTCAACAGCGCGACCGCGCGGCTCCGTTGCGTGTCATCCCCGTACCACGTCGAGTGACGACCCGGATGCACCAGCGTCGCCGGCTTGTGCAGCGCCATCTCCCGCGCCGTCGTCCGGATCCGCTCCGGATCGATCCCCGTCCGCGGGAACGCCCACTCCGGCGTGTACTGCCCCACGATCTGCCGGAAGGCGTCGAACCCGAACCCGTTCTGCTCGACGTACGCCTTGTCGTACAACTCCTCCGTCACCAGCACGTTCATCCACGCCAGCAACAGCGCGATGTCCGTGCCCGGCTTGATCGGCAGCCAGTGCTTCGCCTTCGATGCCGCCACCGAATAGCGCGGATCCACCACGATGATCGACGCCCCCGCACCCACCGCATCCGCGAACTCCTGCACCTGCGTGTTGTGCATGTTCTCGCCCAGGTGCGAACCGATCAGCACCAGGCATTTCGCGTTCCGGATGTCCGTCCGTTCCGGCGTGCTCACGTCCTCGCCGTACGTCAGCGTGAACCCCGTGTCCCGCGGGCCCCGGCACTGCGCCTCGCTCGGCGCCGCGATGTTCGTCACACCGTACGCCCGCAGCGTGTGCTTCAGGAAAGTGCCGCCGATGCCGTGGCTGAACAGCGCCATCGACTCCGGGCCGTACGTGGACTTGATCGCCTGCATCTTCTCGGCGATGTGGGACAGCGCTTCCTCCCACGTCACCTCCGCCCACACCTCCTCGCCTCGCTCCTGCCGACGGATCAACGGCGCCGTCAACCGGTTCCGGTCGTAATGCGCACCGACACCGCCCGTCCCGCGAGGACACAGCCGGCCGCTGCTCAGCGGATCCTCCGGGTTGCCTTCGATCTTCCACAGCTTCCCGCCCCGCGTGTACGCGATCGCTCCGCACTTCCAGAAGCAGATGTCACAGAACGTCGGCGTCCGGGTCACCGCGGACGCCGACGGATCCTGGAGGACATTGGCGAATGAGAGCTTCGGCAAACCGACGGCCGCCAGGCCGGCGGCCCCGGTCGAGATCTTCAGAAACCGTCTTCGTGACTGTATCGGCATGAGCGCCCTCGGCACACTCCGTTTGCTGTCGCGATGCACCGCGCATGCGGCCATACGCACCGGCCGCGATGCCCCGATACTAGGAGCCACTGAATCGTGACGCGGTTCCCGTTTGGAAAGTCCGGACAGCGGTGTGGGGCAAACCCCGGCAGGGCGGGCTCAGTCGGTCGGTGCGTGCGGCTCGAGGGTCTCGGTGATCCGCGCCATGCGGGATTCGAGCTTGCGGACGGAGACGAGGGTCGCGAGGGCTCCGGGGTTGGCCTGGACCTGTGAGCCCCAGAATGGTGGCCAGCGTGGCCGCGGGCTCCGAACCGGATCGTCGCCGCGAATCCGGGGCGGTCCGCCCGGCCAGGATGGCGGGACGGAAGCCGGAATTTCGCTCTGGCATGTGGAAGCGGTTCCCGACGGGGTTTCCGTCTCCCGACCACGATCCCCGAACCCGGACGTAGCCATGCTCGCTTTCTCCGTGATTCCCGCACTCGTACTCGCGACCGCGCCGGTTCCGCAGGATGCGCAATCGATCCTCGCCAGGGCGCAGGAGAAGCAGGCGGAGCGCCTGGCGACGGTGGACGATTATACGGTGGTCCGCAGTGTGAACGGGATCGAGTTCCCGTCGTGGTACCGGAAGTTCACGGTGGATGGGCGAACGCTGTTCCGGGAAGTGCCGCGCACGGAATGGGAGCGGGAGCGGACGCGGGCGCACGGGGGGACGGTGATGACGGACGAGGACCTCGAGACGTACGCGAAGGCGAGCGAGCAGGTGGGGGAGGGAATCGCGTCGGAGCTGGCGAAGCAGGGCGTGCCGCCGGTGCCCGGCTTCGACTTCCGTCAGATGATGAGCGACCAGGCGTTGTTCCTGCGCGCGGCCGCGTCGTACGAAGAAAACGATGGCCGAGGCGACGCCGCGGAGGCGGCGGCGGGCATGGCGGAGTTCGCGCGGCGGGCGCACCTGGTGGGGCGCGAGGAGGTGGATGGCCGTTCGGCGTTCCACCTTCTCGCGAACGATCTCGCGGACGTGCCGGCCAAGGGGAGTGAGGACGACGCGCGCGTCGAGCTGAAGAGCGCGAGCCTCTGGCTGGACGCCGACGAGTACGTGCCCTTGCGGCTCCGCATCGAGGGCGTGATGGAGAAGGATGGCGAGAAGCGCGACATTGTGATCGAGCGGCTCGACGAGGCCTACGAGCACACCGGCCCGTTGTACGAGTCGCGCCGGCAGGTCATGCGCCTGTCCGGCCTGATGGATGCAATGAGTCCGGACGAGCGGAAGAAGATGCAGAAGGCGCGGGCGGACCTGGAGAAGATGGAGGCGCAGATGTCGCAGATCCCGCCGGCCGCGCGCGGGATGGTCGAGAAGCAGATGGCGAAGATGAAGGCACAGCTCGCCATGATGACGGACGAGGGTGTGTTCGAGGCCGTGGTCGACGTCGTCCGCATCGGGGTCAACGAGGGACCGCCGAAGAACTGAAGACCGGCCGGCGCCGGCCGGCCCGGCGGTTCCGCCGCCGAGGCTGGCGGGTTCGGGCGGCGGTTTCCGCTCTATGCGGAGAACGGACCCTGACGACTCCCAACGCACGGAGGTCACCCATGCGCATCCTCGGCACCCTGGCGATCGCACTTGCTCTCACCGCCTGCAAGTCCGACTCCCCCACGGATACCAACTTCGACAACGGCAACGGAACGTACACGGCGAAGGTCGATGGACAGACGTGGTCGGCGGACGTCGTCGAGGCACTCTACATCGGCACCGTCCTGAGCGTCTCCGGCAGTGACAACAACGTCGTGATCACCGTGTCGGTCGCAACCCAGGGGACGGGTACGTACGATCTGTCGGCGGGCTCGGCGGCGGGCGTCGTCACGGAAGGCAGCGATTCGTGGTACGCGGTGGGGCTCGGCGGCAGCGGCAGTGTGACCATCACGTCGCTGACTTCGCACAGCGCGAAGGGCACCTTCCAGTTCACCGGCGGACCGGTACCGGGCGCCGGGACGACTGGGACCCGGTCGGTGACGCAGGGAGCCTTCGACGTGAAGTTCTGATCGGCGCGGCGCCACACCGGAATCGGGCTGGCTCGCGCGCGCGGGCGAACGGCGGCATGTTGTGGGTCGCAACACGGACGGGGCCGGCCCCTTTGACGTCCGCTCGACCGTGTGCGTCGTCGGACCCCGAACGTGGCGCGGTTGTCGCGGGGGCGAAGGCCCGGAGAATGGGAGGACCCATGGCGAAGCCCGTGGAGCAGGGCACGGGGGCCAGTCACCGCGTGGCCCTGGTGTGCACCAATTTCACCATGCAGAGCGCGTTCGGCCTGCTGATCCTCGCGCTCAATTCGGCACGGCTGGGATACGAGACGTTGATCTACTTCACCTTCGAGGGGTTGCACATGATCCGGCCGGGCAGGCTCGAGAAGCTGCGCTATTTTCCGACGGGCGTCGATCCATCGGAGGTCGAAGTGGATCGCTACACGGATGAGCTGCGCGAGACGATGTACCGCAAGGACATCCCGTACATCGAGGACATGCTGGAGATGGCGCAGCTCGAGGGGGTCGAGTTCCTGGCGTGCAAGACGAGCGCCGATCTCTTCGACCTGACCCAGGAGGACTTCATCGAAGGCGTGAAGATCACGCTGGCGGGTGACTTCATGAAGCGCGCGGCCGGGTCGGGGCTGCACCTGGTGTTCTGACCGACCGGGAAGTTCGCGCGCGACCTCGACGTGACGTTCCGGGCGCCGCGGCACCGGGCCGTATCAGGGCGCTCGGTCCAGCCGGACCCTGAAGCCGTACCGTCCGGCACCGGCAACCGGCGTCACGGTGATGCCGGCGAACGGGTGCGTGAAGAGCAGGGAGCTCGCGGTCCCGAGAACGGCGCCCGCCACCACGTCGCTCGTATAGTGGCGGCGGGCGCGGACCCGGCTGAACCCCACGAACGTGGCGCCGACGTACGCGGGAACGCCGGCCGCCCAGCCGTACCGGATCTGGATGAAGGATGCGGCCTGGAACGCCGTGGACGTGTGGCCCGACGGGAAAGAGCGATGGTCGCTGCTGTCGGGCCGTTCCCGGCCGACTGCGAACTTGAGCGCCTCGGTCGCGGCGAAGTTCGTGACGAAAGCCTTCGCCAACTGGACGGTGCCTTCGTCGTCGTGACGAGCGAAGGTCGTCGCCAGGGCGACCGCCGGTATGGCGATCTGAACGACGTCGCCGGTCCGCTCGATCCGTGCCGTCTGGGCCCGGAGCGCCGAGGCGCCGGCACCGGGCAGCGCGAGGAGCAGGACCGCGCAGGTCGCCGCGCGGCTCATTCCGTAGCGTCCGCCTCGATGCGGATGCTCTCCACTACGATCTTCTGGAGCGGCCGGTCGAACGCGTTGGTCTTCGCCTTGCCTATCTTCCGGACCACGTCCATCCCGCTGACGACCTGGCCGAACACGGCGTGCTCGCCGTCCAGGTGCTTCGCGGTGTCGAGCGTGATGAAGAACTGCGACCCGCCCGTGTCCGGTCCCGCGTTGGCCATCGACACGACGCCCTCGCCCCGGTGCCGCAGGCCCGGGCGGATCTCGTCCGGGATGGTGTAGCCCGGTCCGCCCTTGCCGGTGCCGGTCGGGTCGCCCGTCTGGATCATGAATCCGGGGACCACTCGGTGGAAGGTGACGCCGTCGTAGAACCTCTTCTCGACGAGGTCGATGAAGTTCTTCGTCGTGCGCGGCGCGCCATCTTCGAACAGCTCGATCCGGAACTCGCCCTCACTGGTCGTGAAGCGGGCGGTGCGGTTGCTCATGGGCTTTCCGTCTCCCGACTCTCAGTGGTGTCGCCGCACTCAGCCGCGCTCGCTTTCGAGTCGGTCGAGCCGGCGGCGGACTTGAAGTCCGAGAATATGCGATACATGCGCCGCGACGAGCGTCGGCGGGTGTCTTCCGTTACCCTGCCCGGCGCCTGCCGTTGCACAGCTCGCCGGGCGATTTGCCGCGAACCGCCATCAGCGGGAACGGCCGCGGCTCGGGGCCCATGACCGAGTCGGTGCCGGCGGTCACGTCCGCCTGGCTCCGGCCGGCCGCCATGCCGATGCGCCAGCGATCGAGCCGTTCGATGGTCGAGCCGACGGCCAGCTCGTCGATCAGCATGGCGCGGCCGAGACCGTGCGCCACGCTCGGCATCTTGCGGGTCGAACGGGTGGTGAGCGCATAGCGGAAGCCGAGCCGGGGCGCGGGCAGCATGAGCGCGAGGAGGACGGCTTGCGACGGCAGGAGCGAGTCCGGTGGAACGCCGAAGTAGTGGCCGCTCGCCGCGTCGATGCCCCACACGCCGTCGCCCCATTCCACGGTGTTGAAGTACAGCTCGAGCTGGCGTTCCTTCGAGAGCGCGTGGCTGAGTTGCCATGCCAACAGGTACTCCCGCGCCTTCCGCCGCGGCGTGCGTTGCGGGCCCAGGAAAAGGTTGCGCGCCAGCTGCTGTGCGAAGCCGCTGCCGCCGCGCGAGAAGTCGCCGTGCAGCATGCGGCGGAGCAGGTCTCGCTGGATATCGTAATTGAGAGTCCCGATATTGAAGAACTCGGAGTCCTCCGAGAGAATCACGGCACACACCACGAACGGCGGAACCGAGTCGAGCGCCAGCCAGTTCCACTGGCGCACCGGGTGCCCGACCCGTTCCGCCTGTTCCATGTAGCGCGTCGTGACGGGGTTCGCCGTCGCCAGCGCGGCGATGGGCGCAGCGTGGGTCATGTACGTCAGAACGAGGTCGGCGCAGAACAGGATGCCCATCAGCACGGCAACGCCCATGAGCACGAGCCAGGTCCGCCGTTTTCTGCGGACCTGCGTCCGCGTTCGAGCCATCGTCGTCGCCCTTCCGCTTGTCGCCGTATGGCAGGGGTGCACGGAACCGGGAGCGCGGATCCCGCCGGAGGACGGGCCGCTCGTGCTCGAGCTGCGATACCCCGAGGACGGCACGGTGATCGTCCAGGATTCGGCCGCGTTCTGGGGCACCACCGGGTCCGGGCGCGCCCGGCTCGATGTGAACGGGCGCCGCATCCGGGTCGAGCCGAACGGCGCATTTGCAGGCATCGTGCCATTGCCCGCCGGCGACACCGCCGTGCTGAGCTTCCGCGCCCGCCGCGGAGAGGACAGCCTGACCCGCACCGTCCGGATCCCGCGCAGGTACGGTGCGGCGCCGGCCGGTGCGGCGCCGGAGCCGGTTCGGGACTGGGCCTGGCGGGTACGGCTCCGCCGCCTGCCGAACGACACCGTGGACAGCGCCACGCAGGCGCGCCCGATCTTTACGCGCTGGGAGCCGGATGGCGCCGTCGCATTCGGCATCGCGCAGGGCGTGCGCGTGTTCGCCGACGCCCGCACGGACGACCACATCCGGCTTCGCCTGGCGCCCGGACTGCGGGTATGGATTCCGGCGGACGATGCCGAGCCGATCGGCCCCGCGGAGCCGCGGGACTACCCGCTCCACGATCCGCGGGTCCGTGCGGATAGTGCGGAAGCGGACGTCTTGTTCGCGCTCGAGGAGCCGGTCTACTCGGAGGTCGAGTACGGCGCCCGCCACCTGGTCTGGACCGTGTACGGTGTGGACGCGCCGGCACAGGTCGAGGGGCCGCCGGCCGGCACGATCGCATCGCTGGCGAGGCTGCCGTCCGACGCGGGAACCGTGCGCCTCGACATCGCGCTGACGGAAGAGCCGCTCGGCTGGAAGACCGAATGGGATGCGGGAAGGCTGATGCTTCGCATCCGCACCCTGCTTCCTCTGCGCGACGGTCTGCGCGGCCTCGTCGTCGGCCTCGATGCGGGCCACCCGCCCGAGGGCACGACCGGCGCCGCGGGCCTCCACGAAGACTCGATGACGCTGGCCGTGGCCCGGGCCGCCGCGGACCGGCTCCGCGCACTCGGCGCGAGGCCCGTGCTCATCCGCACGGACGACGCGCCCGTCTCCCTCGATGAGCGCATCGTCCGCGCCGAACGGGACGACGTGGACGTCTTCATCTCGATCCACGGGAACTCGCCGGGCCCGGGCCGCCCTCCCGAGGCCGTGCTCGGCACCGCCGTCTACTGGGAGCGGCAGAACGCGTATCCGCTCGCGCGGACGCTGTACCCGGCCGTGGCGCAGGCCCTCGGCCAGCAGCCGATCGCGCTGCTCCGCGAGGATCTCGCCGTCCTGCGTCCGACCTGGTATCCCGCGGTCCTCGTCGAGGGCACGGCCATGGTCATCCCGGAGCGCGAGGCCTTTCTACGCACGCAGCAGGGAATCGACGCCTACGCCAATGGCATCGTGACCGGCCTGCAGGACTGGGTGTCCACACGGAGCGCGCGGTCGCGATGAGGCGGCGTTGAACGGCTCGCGGCAACGCGGCGCGCTCGCGGCGCTGCTCGGTCCCGTCCTGCGCAACCGCGCACTCACCGAGCGGCTGCAGACGCTCCGGTTCCGCTGGCGGCATCGCGGCCGGTGGCCCGTGGTCCTCGTCCATCAGATGGCGCGCGTCGGATCATCGACCGTGATGCGGGCGCTCCGGCGGAGTGCGCCCGGGCTCGACCTCTACCACACGCACTACCTGAACCCGGACACCATCACGCGCTACCGGGCACAGTTCGACCGGATCCACGACGTGACGGGAAGGGCAGGGCTGCACCTCGAGTTTCTCTCGGCCTGCCACCTCCGGCGGCAACTGGACCGGGGCGTCGTCGGCCGCTGGCGCATCGTCACGCTGGTCCGCGATCCGCTCGAACGCACGGTGTCGGCCTTCTTCAAGCACTTTCCGTACACGTTCCCCGAGCGCGGGCTGCGCTTCCTCGAGGATCCCGCCAACGTGCCCGCGCTGATCGAGCTCTTCCTCGACGACTCGGAGATCGAGCGCTCGTTCACGCTCGACTGGTTCGAGCGGGAGGTCGAAGCGGTCTTCGGCATCGACGTGTATGCGACGCCGTTCCCGCACGATGCCGGTCACGTTCACGCCGCCGGCCCGTCCGCCGACCTGCTCGTGCTGCGGCTCGAAGACCTGGACCGGGTCGGACCGGCCGCGCTCGCCGCGTTCCTCGATACGCCGCCGCTCACGCTCGAAGCGCGGAATCGGAGCGAGGACTCGAGCTATCGCGAGACGTACCGGCGCTTCCGGGACGCGCTGAGCCCGCCCGCGGCGTTCCTCGACCGGATGTACGACTCCCGCCTGGCCCGGCATTTCTACACGACGTCGGAGCTCGCCGCGTTCCGCGACCGCTGGACGGGTCCGGGCGTCGATCCCGCTCCGGCGGACATCAAGCCACGCTGATGCCTGGCGCCGCGGTCGTCGCGCATCTCGCGGTCGTGGTCATCTGGGTGGCCTGTGCCGTCGTGGCCGCGGGCGCCGGCTTCCTCGTGCTGCGCCTGATCGGCGGAGCCGCGGCCGGCCGGGCGGCGCCGTACGCCGCCGCCTGGACCGGCATCGCCGCGATCACGCTGTTCCTGCAATCGTGGCATTTCGCGTTCCCCGTCGATGGCCGGGCGCTCCTCCTCGTCGTGCTTGCAGGCGCCGCCGGTATCGCGATGCGGCTGCGAGGCGTTGCCGTGCGACGCGACTGGATACGGCCGGGCATGCCCGCGATCCTGGGTGCGGCGGTCTTCGCGGCGATGGCGCTCTGGCTGGCCAACCGCAGCCTGGCCCCGTTTGCCGCGTACGACTCCGAGATGTACCTCGTTCCGGGCGTGCAGTGGGCGAGGACGTTTCCACTGGTGCCCGGGCTCGGCGCCCTGCACGGCAGGTTCGGCTTCAACAACTCGAACGTGCTGCTCGCCGCCCTGCTCGAATCCGGACCGTGGCAACCCGCGTCGCCCCACCTGCTGAACGGCTTCTTCCTCTTCCTGCTCGCGGCACGCGCGGCGGATGGGATCGGCCGGCTCGCGCGCCCGGCCCCCGCGGAGCGGATGCGCGCCACCTTCGACGCGGTCCTGTTCGCGCCCATCGTCGCCATCGCGCTCGACGACCAGCTGCTGCCCGGTCTGTCCGCCGACGTCGCCGTAGCGGCCGCCCTGTTCGCCGGCGCGGGCCTGCTCCTCGAACACGCCGCCACGCCCGCCGAACGCCGCGATGCCGCGACCCCGGTCGCCGCCGCGGCCGCGCTCGCCCTCGCGCTCACCCTGAAGCTGAGCGCGGCCGTCTTCGCGATCGCCGGCCTGGCGATCGCCATCGGATCGCTCATCCGCGACGCCGGCCCGACAACGCGGCGGCGCGTCGCGCTCACCGCGCTCTTCTGCGCTGCGCTTGTCGGCACCTGGATGGCGCGAGGCGTCATGACGACGGGCTACCCGCTCTATCCCGCCTCGCTGGCTGCCTTCCCGGTGGACTGGCGCGTGCCCCTCGAGCAGGTGCGGGCCGAGGCCGCATGGGTCGCGCACTTCGCGAGAACGTGGTACTCGCCCGAGCTCGCGAACGGCGGCGCGGGATCGGGCGATACGTGGTTCCGGCCGTGGCTCGCCGCCGTTGCGACCGGTCGGGATGCGGCGCTCATCTTCCTGCCACTGCTCTGCGCCGCCGCGTTCGAGCTGGCGCTCATCGCGAAACGGAAGGCATGGGCGACCCCGCGCTTTCCGTCCGTGACGGCGCCTGCCATCCTCGGCCTCGGCTTCTGGTTCCTCACCGCGCCGCGCCCCTCGCTCGGCATCGGCGCCGCCTGGGTGCTGGGCGCCGTCGCCATCGCGCGCTGGTTCGGTCGGACCGGCACGACGGGAAGCGCCCGAGGCGCGTTCGCCCTCGTCGCACTGCTGCCGCTCGTCGTGGCCGCCAACGCCGTGCGCACCCGCGGCGACCCGGCCTCGTTGCGCGGTTGGCACGACACGCTGCTTGCGTATCCGGATCCCGCCCACTGGTTCCGCGAGCCCGCAAATCCCGAGCTCGAGGACTTCGTCACGCGGAGCGGCCTGATCCTGCACGTGCCCGCGCGCCGGAACCTCTGCCGCCGCGCGCCCCCGCCGTGCACGCCGCACCCGGCCCCGAACCTCCGGCTCCGCGTGCCCGGCGAGCTGCAGCACGGATTCCGGATCGACGGAGCGTGGCAACCGTCACGCTGGCCCAATCCGTCGAGCCGGTTCCTCGATTCCTGGCGCGCGGCACGGGCTGCCGGTCGCTGAGCCCGAGCGCTATCCGCCCCGCCGCACGGTCGTCGTCGGCCGCGGCATCGCCCGCGCCAATCCCGGCCATCCTGTCGCGATCTGTCCCGATATCGCCGGATGACCGGGACCCGGCCGTGACGATCCGGCTGGCGTCGGACTCGTCGCTGGTGACTGGGGTGCTGACGAACGAGAAGGGCGTGTTCCGGGTGGAGGGGTTGGCGTTGGGGGAGTATCTGCTGCACGTGAGCCGGATCGGGTACCTGTCGCGGAGCAGCGAGGTGATCCATCTGACGCGGGAGTCGCCGTCGGTGGAAGTGGGAGAGATCGTGCTGGCGCCGCAGCCGGTGGAGCTGGCGGGGATCGAGGCGACGGTGGAGCGGCCGGCGGTGGTCGTGGAGGCGGACCGGACGACGTACAACACGAAGTCGATGCCGGTGGCGACGACGGGCACGGCGATCGACGTGTTGCGGGCGGTGCCGGAGCTGGAAGTGGACGTGAACGACAACGTGAAGCTGCGTGGGAACCAGTCGGTGGCGCTGCATCTGAACGGTCGTCCGGCGCCGTTGCGCGGTGAGCAGCTGGCGAATTTCCTGCGGCAGCTGCCGGGGAACCGGATTGCGCGGGTGGAGGTGATGCCGAACCCGTCGGCGAAGAATGATCCGGAGGGGATGGGCGGAATCGTGAACATCGTGCTGGCGGACGATCTGGACCTGGGCCTGAGCGGGAGCCTGTCGTTGAACGCGTCCACGCGGAACCGGCAGTACGTGAACGGCCGGCTGAACTTCCAGAAGGGCCGGCTGACGCTGTTCACGGGGCTGGGTGTGAACACGTCGGAGAGCGTGGGGACGGCGTACGACCTCCGGCAGAACCTGGTGA
This sequence comes from uncultured Gemmatimonadales bacterium, assembly GCA_963786235.1. GTDB lineage: Bacteria > Gemmatimonadota > Gemmatimonadetes > Longimicrobiales > RSA9 > CAWAYJ01. The sequence goes on along the minus strand of CAWAYJ010000035.1, from coordinate 241,285 downwards.
CGGTGCCGGTGACGCTGGTCGAGCAGAACTCGCGGATGAACTCGCAGATGTTCGGCTGGAACGCGGACTGGACGGCGGAGCTGAAGGTCGGCAAGCAGGCGACGCTGTGGTCGAGTGCGTGGATGTACGCGAGCGGACAGGATGGGACGGGCCTCACGGAGGTCGGCATTCTGGACGAAGCGCGCGCGGTGCGGGACCGGTACGACCGGGACAACACGAACAACTTCGATTGCAACAGCTACAACTTCGGCCTCGGCTTCAAGCAGGTGTTCGTGCAGCAGAAGGAGGAGCTGACGGTGGATGGCCGGGTCTCGAGCGGCGGGAACGACAGCTGGAGCCGGTTCCCGAAGCTGTTCTACATGCTGGAGGGCCAGGCGGTGGAGATGCCGAACGAGCTGACGCTGAACGACATCGATGCGGGGAGCGGCGACCTGTCGATCCAGGCCGACTATTTCCGACCGGCTCTGGGCGGCAAGCTGGAGGTCGGGTACCGGGCATGGAAACGGGACCAGGACAACGACAATCTGCTCCGCATCTTCGCCGCGCTGGAGGCGCAGGATCCGAGCGACGAGACGCGCTCCGGCTACGCGTACCAGGAAGTCTTCCATTCGCTGTACACGACGCTGGGGCACACGTTCGGCAGGATCGGCGTGCAGGGAGGGCTCCGGGCGGAGCTGAGCCACACGAACTTCGACTCGCGGGTGGGGGGCGCGTCGTTCGGGCGAAGCTACAACACGTTGTTCCCGAGCCTGAACGTATCGTACACGCTGCAGCCGGGCCGCACGCTGCGCTTCCTCTACTCGAAGCGGATCTCGCGGCCGTCGGCGTACTACCTGGACCCGTACGTTCCGGTCACCGACCCGCTCAACATCTCGGCGGGCAATCCGGACCTGAGGCCGAGCTACACGCAGTCGCTGTCATCGGACTTCAGCTGGATGGGGAAGCGACTGACGCTCCGGGTCGGGCCGTACTACCGCAGCACGACGGACATGTGGGAGCGGATCCGCACCGTGGACACGCTGGGCGTGGCATCGAACCGGTGGGAGAACGGCGTGTCGGCCCGGGCGTACGGCTCCAACTTCACGGTCTCGCTCCCGCCGACGCGGAAGCTGAGCGGGTCGGTGAACTTCAGCGTGTACCGCGATGTCCGGGATGGCTCGAACATCGGCAGCGGGTACCGCCGCTCGACGTGGATGTGGTCGCTGGGCGGGAACGTGGGCATGAAGATCCGGCCCACGCTTACGGCGATGGCGTTCGGCTATCACTTCCCGATGCAGTCGATCCTGCAGGGGCGCGCCTCCGGCTACACCTTCACCTCGCTATCGATGCGGCAGCAGATCTTCGGCACGCGCGGCAACATCTCCCTCTCGATCAACGACCCGCTCAACCTCTACAGGTACACGAGCTCCACGCGGGACGCGACCTACATCCAGCAGAGCAGGTCGAGCTACGTGTCACGGGTCGCGACGCTCGGCTTCACCTTCAACTTCGGCAAAACACCGCAGCAGCAGAGCCGCCGTTCCACAGCGGAGCAGACGGGCGAAGTGATTCGCATCCGCTGATCCGTCCCGCCCCATTTTCTTGCGCAGAGGGTGGCGCCCGGCTCTCCCCGAGCCGGGCGCCTTCGCCCGCGGCCGCCTTCACTCGAACGTGATGCGGCCGCGGAACGCGCCGAGCGGCGCCGCCCGCGTAAACAGGCGCAGCCAGAGCCGGCCAGCGCGGAGATCGGCGAGCTGGCGGCCGGGCAGCACGAACCCACCGCTGGTGACCGCGAAGCCGGGTCCCGAGAGCCGGTGCAGCACGGGTCCGTCGCGCTCCTCCGTGCCGCGGCTCAGCACGATGGCCAGCACTTCGGCGGGCGCCACGCCGCGCAGCACCACCGTGTACTGGAGCACGGCCGTCGTCGCGTCGTAGCGGAACGACGTCTGGACGTCGAGCGCGCCGGTCGTCGAATCGGCGGCCGCGGTGTCGGGCGCGAGGCGGAGCGTGGCCGGTTGCGGCGCCATGCCGTACACCAGCGCGGGCGTGGTCTCCGGCGGCCGGCGCGGATCGGCCGACTGTTCGTACGCGTACGCCATCGCGACCAGCCTCGCATCGTCGAACGGCTTCCCGAGCAGCTCGACGCCCACCGGCAGCTGATCGGTCGTGAACCCGGCCGGCACGCTGATCGACGGCAGTCCCGAGTGCGCCGCGATCTGGCAGCTGGACCCGTTCTGCGGGTCGCCGATCCGCTCGGGTGGGCCCGCCATGGTCGGGTACGCGATCGCATCGAGCCGCTCGCGCTCGAACGTGTCCAGCAGCATGCGGCGGAGCTCGGCCTGCTCAGCGAGCGCGGCGCGGTACGCCTCGGTGTCCCGCGTCTCGGGCCGGTCCCGGTCGAGGAAGCGCTCCTCGAGGGCCTCGTGCTCCAGCCCGCGATCGAGAATCTCCCGCAGCGAGTGGACGGGCGCGTCCGGCACGGCGGCGAGGTAGTCGGCGAGGTCGAACTTGAACTCGTGCCGGATGAGGCTCGACGTGTCGATCAGGCTGTCGAGACGCGGCATCGCGATGTCGACGACGTCGGCGCCCGCTTCGGCCATCGCGGCGAGCGCCGCGCGCACCACCAGGTCCGTCTCCCGGTCGCCGCCCGGTCGGCCGAAGCGCGCGGCCAGCACGCCGATCCGTTTCCCGCGCAGCGCGTCCTTCGAGAGCGATGCGACGAAGCGGGGCACCCGGTGGCCCTCGAGCGCCCGGGTCGCGGGATCGGCCGGGTCCGGCCCGACCGTAGCGTCGAGCGCGATCGCGAGGTCGGTCGCCGTGCGCGCGAGCGGGCCGGCCACATCCTGCGTGTGCGAGAGCGGCACGATGCCGTCGACGCTCGAGAGCCCCTTCGTCGGACGCAGCCCGAAGAGCGACTGGTACGCGGCCGGGATCCGGATCGAGCCGCACGTGTCCGTGCCCCAGCCGACCGCCGCGAAGCTCGCCGCCACCGCCGCCGCGGTGCCGCCGCTCGAGCCGCCCGGGTTCCGCGACGGGTCGTACGGGTTCCGCGTCTGCCCGCCCAGCGAGCTGACCGTCGTGATTCCCGCCGCCAGCTCATGCAAGTTCGTCTTGCCAAGGATGATCGCACCCGCCGCGCGCAGCATCGCGATCTGCTTCGCGTCGTCCGGCGGGACCAGCGCCGCGAGCCCGAGAGAGCCCGCCGATGTGGGCATTCCCGCCACGTCGTAGTTGTCCTTGACCAGCACCGGAATGCCGTGCAGCGGGCCCCGCGGCCCCTTCTCGCGCCGCTCCCGGTCCAGGGCCGCCGCTTCCTCCCGTGCCTGCGGGTTCAGCCGGATGATCGCGTTGAGGCGCGGGCCATCCTGGTCGTAGGCGCGGATCCGGGCGAGGTACGCGTCGACCAGCTCGAGCGACGTCGTGCTGTCGCTCTCGAGCGCGCGCTGCACCTCCAGGATCCCGGTCTCCACGACGCTCACCGGCCGGAGCTGCGCGGACGCGCCCGTCCCGGCCAGAGAGAGGATCAGGCTCGACAGTGCGGCGCGGGCGGCCTTCATGTCTTCCTCCATGCTGCGCGTCCCGGATTCGAGGGGAGTGAAACGTTGGGGGGAAGATAGTGGGGACGGCGTGGGTGGCGGGAGCGGAGGCGGAGGCGTTTGCGGCGGCGGGAGCGGGTGTGGTGGCGGGGGAAGAGGAGCGGGGTAGACGATCGTATGAAGATCGGGGAAATGGCGCCGGACTTCGCGCGCCGGCGGCGAACGGTGACGATGGCCGCGCGGTCTGCCGCGAGTTCGAGCTCGGACGCGGCCTCGCTGTCATCAACGAGAGCGGCACCGTGCTCGTGGAACGGGACGGGATCGTCCGGTACGCGCGGTCCGGGCTGAACCCGTTCAAGGCCCTCGAGCCGCGGGCGCTGCTGTCTGCATTGGACGCGCCGGAGACGGCGTGATCCGGCCAACTCGTTGTGCAGGTTGACGTTCGGCTGCCAACTGGTTATATATCAAGGTTGTAGACGTGGAGGCCGGTTCGCCCCGACGGCGCGCCGGCCTCTCGTTTGCGCTGGCCCGGCACCGTCCGGTGCGCGATGTCCGCTGCCGATCCTCCATGGGGAGGCGGGCTGCGGCGGCCGGTCGACCGTTTCAGGAGATGTGAATGACGTTCGAGCAACTCGTAGAATCCCCGGGTGTCCGGCGCGCGGTCGCCGAGCTCGGCTGGACCCTCCCCACCCCCATCCAGATCAAGGCGATCCCCCTCGGGAAAGCAGGCCGAGACGTTGTCGGCATCGCGCAGACGGGCACCGGCAAGACCGGGGCGTTCCTGATCCCGGCGATCGAGAAGCAACTGGACAAGGACGGCCTTCACACGCTGGTCCTGTGTCCGACGCGGGAGCTGGCGCAGCAGGTGGCGCAGGACGCGCGGGAGCTGGTGAAGCACGTGCACCTGTTCGTGGGCGAGATCGTGGGTGGCGTCTCGTACCGTCCGCAGCTGCGCGACCTGCGTGCGGGGATCGACATCCTGGCGGCGACGCCGGGCCGGCTGATGGACCACATCGAGCGGGGCAACGTGGACCTCTCGGAAGTGGACACGCTGGTGCTCGACGAGGCGGACCGCATGCTGGACATGGGATTCCGTCCGCAGATTGAGGCGATCCTGGCGCACGTTCCGAAGAACCGGCAGACGTTTCTGTTCAGCGCGACGATGCCGAACGGCGTTCATGCGCTGGCGCTCCGGCTGATGAAGGACCCGGAGTGGGTGGCGGCGACGCCGCAGGGCACGGCGGCGGAGACTGTCGAGCAGACGGTGTACTCGGTGCGCGCGGAGCGGAAGCCCGCGTTGCTGATCGAGCTCCTCAAGGAAACGAACTGGGAGCAGGTGCTGGTGTTCACGGCCACGAAGGTGGGCGCGGACGCGCTGGTCCGGCGGCTGCATCAGGCGGGTGTTTCGGCGGCCGTCCTGCACGGCGATCGCAACATGAAGGAGCGCAAGGGCGCGCTGGATTCGTTCACGAACGGGAAGGTCGCCGTGCTGGTGGCGACGGACGTGGCGCAGCGCGGTCTCGACATCGAAGGCATCAGCCACGTGGTGAACTACAACGTGCCGCGGAACCCGGAAGACTACGTGCACCGGATCGGCCGCACGGGCCGAGCGGGCGCAACCGGCACGGCGGTCACGTTCGTGTCCGCTACCGAGTTGGCGGCGATGAAGGACATCGAGCGGTTGCTCGGCTGGGCGCCGCACCGGATCTCGATCCAGGGCTTCGACTACGATTCCGAGTTCCTGGTCTCGGACCGGCCCGTGCAGAAGGTGGCCGCGGTCAGCCGAACCGGCGGCCGGATGGGAACGCGGCGGGCCGAGGACCTGACTCCCGAGGAGTTGGAGGCGCTGCTCCGCGTAGGCTGAACCGGCGACGTCGCACCCACGACGTCGCACCCGCGCCAGAAAGAACCGGCCCGCCGCTCCCCGAGTGACGGGCCGCGGTGTTTCCGGCGCGTTCTTCGGGTAGGGCAATCTCCCACGGCGACGGGGCCCGGTCCCCTCAGGATCCGGCCCGGCCCGAGCGCACCTTGCGAGTGGTCGGAGGAACCCGATGAACATGATGCGACGTCTGCCGCCGCTCGCGGTCCCGTTCTCCGTGCTGGTCCGGCAGCCGGACGGCTCGCGCCTGACGCGGCCCATTCCCGTCGAGTAGCGCACGGGTGCCGTCCAGCCGTTTTGGGCGGTTGCACCCCGAAACGGCCCCGGGTGTACCCATCCCGCATCCACGCGCAACGGCAGCACAGGAGTGCCCATGTCCCCCGGAATCCGTCGGGCCGTTCTCGCGGGACTGCTCGTCCTGCTCGCATCCTGCGTCACGGCGGGCGGCACTCCACGCACCGGCCCGGTGACGTTGCGGGTGACGAACGCCAACGCGATGAACGTGAACGTGTACGTGCTGGCGGACGGCCACTCGACGCGCATGGGGACCGTGTCGACGGCACAGAGCGCCAGCTACCCGGTGCCGGACCGGGTGTGGCAGGCCGTGGGAGGCATGCAGGTGCGGATCGACCCGATCGGCTCCGCGACCGGCTTCACCTCGGACCGGATCCTGGGTATCGAGCGGGGCAGGACGATCAACGTCGAAGTCGCGGCGAACCTGTCGCAGACCTGGTACCAGGTACGGTAGGCGGCGCCCGTCGGCCGCGCCGTCTCGCTGCGGCGAATCGATGCACCTCCAGGCGGTCCCGTGGTGTACACATGTATACGTTCGGGAAGTATCGAACGGGCAGGCCGGCCGCCGCGGTAGTTCGACCGGGTGTCGGACCGGGGCTGCGGCGGGCGGAGACGGGCGATGAAGGGATTGCCCCCATCCGGCCTGCGGAGCAGGGAAGCAAAGGAGTACGATATGTCGAGCAGAATGGTAGTTGCCCTCCTCGTTGGACTGATCCCCGCCGCGACTTCCTGCGCCACCATGAGCAATCGGCCCGAGGCCACCGGCCCCGTCACACTGGATGTGACGAACACCAACTCGATGGACGTGGATGTCTACGTCATGTTCGATGGGTTCTCGGCCCGGATGGGCACGGTATCGACGGCGCAGACGAGCAGCTTCGAAGTGCCGAAACCGGCGTTACAATCGGTGGGCGGACTGCGCGTGGTCATCGATCCGATCGGCTCCCGGGTTGGCTACATCTCGGAGCGGATCAACGGAATCGAGCCCGGCAGCACAATCAACTTCCAGGTCGCGCCGGATCTCTCGCTGACGTGGTACAACGTGCGGCTGGCGGCCGCGGACCGACCGTCCGCGGGCAGCGGCGGCGTTCCCCGGCCACGATAGCGGCGAGCAGCGTCGACGCGGCCTGCTGGCGGCGATCGCTCCGGCGGCGTCTAGCGGTTGCCCGCCGGCGCCGCCGGCAGCGACCGCAGGAACAGCCAGATCGCGCGGATCTCGTCATCCGTGAAGCGCGCGGTCTCGCGCCACGGCATGAACCGGCCGTCCAGCTCGGTGCCGTCCGGTCGCTTGCCCTCGCGCAGCGCGCGGAACAGGTCGGCCTCCGTCCAGTCGCCGAGGCCCGTGGCCGGATCCGGCGTCAGGTTGGCGGCGGGGATGAAGTCGGGTGGTGTGCCCGGGATCTTGCCGCCCGAGTAACCCTTGCCGTGGCAGCCGGCGCAGCCGGCAGCCAAGTAGCGGCCGTACTCGACAGTGACGCCACGCTCGACGGAGGCGACGGGCACGGCGTCGTGGTCCACAATCTCGGCGGGCACGAGCTCGACCTGGCCGGCGAGGAAGAGGGCGCGGCCGAGCGGTCCGACGGAGGATTTCGGCTGGACGTGGTCCACGGCGGGCACACTCTCGATGTACGCGATGAGCGCGCCGACGTCCTCGTCGCTCATCCCATGGAATTCCTGTGACGGCATGAACAGCAGGGCGTGTCCGTCCCAGCCGATACCGTTCCGGATGGCGCGAGCGAAGAGCCCAGAGTCGTAGTGGCCGGCAACGCCGCCCTCGCCCCGGGTCAGGTTGGAGGCGTACAGCTTCGCGATCATGCCATCGTCGATTACGGGACTGCCGCTCAGGTCCGGGCCATGGCAGCCGAAGCAGCCGCGGATGGTGGCGAGGCGATTGCCGAGCGCGATCGAGGCCGAATCGGTCGGCAGCGCGAGTGGTCGGACCGCCACGTCGTCGTACTTCCGGGTGATCCGGATCTCGGTGATTCCGAACACTGCGCCACTGGCGACGATGAGGATACCGGCGAGGGCGAGCGCGGCGTAGCCGAGTTTCCTGAGCATGACGCTGACCTCGGGACTTGATGAAAGGCGCCACCGGTTTCCCGGTGGCGCCCGGGCTCTACGGATCGAAGTTGCCCCGGGTTTCGGGCCGGGTGCAGCGGGTCAGCCGCCCGTCTTCATCCAGGCCGGTTGCACCTCCTTGTAGCCGGGATCCGGCTTGAACGTGGATGCGGGCAGCGCGGCGGTGCTGACGTCGTCCACCGTGGTGGTGAAGCGCATCAGGATCGCCTGAGCGGGCGCCGCCTGCTCCTCCGTCGGCTTGGGCTGCGCCTTTTTCCGGCCGAGCAGGCCACCGAGGCCGCCCGACAGCGCGTTCTTCACGCCTTCCTTCATCCCCTGTTTCATCGCGGCGCCGAGCGAGAAGCTCGGGATCGGCTTGTCCGCCATCGCGAGCACCGCCTCTTTGTCGAAATCGACGTCGGCCGGCAGCATGATCTGGTAGGTGAGCGAGCGCAGCGGCGTGCCGTCGATCTTCTGCATCTCCTCCGCCATCTTCTGCATGCCGTTGCCGCCGCCCTGGATGCCCGGCATGGTCGCTATCATGTCACGCGACGACTTGGCCATCTCCTCCATCTGCTTCCGCATCTCCGGGCTCAGGTCCTTCGCCGCCTTCAGCTGTGCCTCCTGCAGCGCCTTGTAGCCCGGGAACTCCTTCGACACCCACATGTCGGTCGCGAAGACCATCGTTCCCGACACCTCTTCGCCCGTCTCCGGATCCGGCGTCGCCGACGTCGCCTTCGCCTTCAGCACGAGCAGCACGTGCTGCGTCGGATAGCCGGACACCATCCCGCCATCGCCCAGCTTGTCCACCTTCAGGTCGAAGTCCAGCTTGACCTCCGGCTGCTGGTCCGCCCCGGCCTTCTGCCGCTCCGCCTGCGCTTCCTTCTGCGCGTTCGCCATCTCCGTCTTCGCGTTGGCCATCATGGCCTGGGCGTTGGCCATCATGTCGGCGAACGAGAGCGTGAAGTACGTCTTGGCCTTGTGGTCCATCTCCGTCATGCTGCCGTCGACGTAGTCCATGATGGTGGACTGGTCGTCGGTGTCCGTGCGCACGCGGCCGCCGGCCACGTACGTCGTCGAATGGATCGGGTCGCCCATGCCGGGCAGCGACATGAACGCTTCGATCTTCGAGGTCTCCGTGTACTTGATGTCCTGGGCGGCGACCGCCGTGGGAAGCGCGAGCGCAAGAACGCCCGCGGCAAGGTATCTGCGCGTCACGACCATGGAGAAACCTCCTGACTCGATCCGTCCGGAATGGGATGGGCTACGCTGTGTGGTGGATCCTCAATCTACACACGCAGCCGGGAATGTGCAGGGGGCACGGACCGCCGGCGGCGATCGGGACGGTCTCCGGACGGCGCGCCCGCCGCTCGACGTCCGGCGCGGACCGGGACCCAGGTTGTCACGGCGCCCACGGGGCGCCATTCTCCGCTACCCCCCACGAGAGGAGCGCATGGACGCGTACGACTACGACCTGATTGTCATCGGTTCGGGGCCGGCCGGCCAGAAGGCGGCCATTCAGGCGGCGAAGCTGGACCGGCGCGTGGCCGTGGTCGAGCGCACGTCCGTGCTCGGTGGCGTCTGCATCAACACGGGCACCATCCCGAGCAAGACGCTGCGGGAGGCCGCCATCTACCTGACCGGGTACCGGCTGCACACGGTGTACGGCGAGTCGTACGCGGTGAAGCAGAAGATCGGGATGGCGGACCTGCTGGCGCGGACCGACCACGTGATGCGAACGGAGATCGACGTGGTCCGCAGCCAGCTGCAGCGGAACCGCGTGGACGTGTACAACGGCCACGCCTCGTTCCTCGATCCGCACCGCATCCGCGTCGAGATGAACGATGGCGGACAGCGCGACCTCGGCGCGGCCAACTTCGTCATTGCCGTCGGCACCTGCGCCACCGCGGACACGCACATCCCGTTCGACGGCCGGCGCGTCCTCTCGAGCGATGACATCCTCAAGCTCACCGATGTGCCGAAGAGCCTCACCGTGGTGGGCGCCGGCGTGATCGGCCTCGAGTACGCCAGCATCTTCGCCGCGCTCGGCAGCCGCGTCACCCTCATCGATACGCGCACCCGCCTCCTGCCGTTCGTCGATGGCGAGATCATCGAGGCCCTGGCCTACCACCTGCGCCAGCAGCGCGCCACGCTCCGCCTCGGCGAGGAGGTCAGCGCCATCGAGGTCGACGACGGGACCCAGGAAGGCGTGCTCGTCCGGCTCAAGAGCGGGAAGCAGATCCGCACCGACGCCGCCCTCTACAGCATCGGCCGCACTGGCGCCACCGCCAGCCTCAACCTCGCCGCCGCCGGTCTCGAGGCGGATCACCGCGGCCGACTGAAGGTCGACGACCAGTACCGCACCGCCGTCGAGCACATCTACGCCGCCGGCGACGTCATCGGGTTCCCCAGCCTCGCGTCCTCCTCCATGGAGCAGGGCCGCCTCGCCTGCTGCCATGCGTTCCACATCCACACCGCCAGCATGCCGCACCTCTTCCCCTACGGCATCTACAGCGTGCCCGAGATCTCAATGGTCGGGAAGACCGAAGAGGAACTGACTGCCGACGGCGTGCCCTACGAGACCGGCCGCGCCGCCTACAAGGAGGTCGCCCGCGGCCAGATCCTGGGCGACGTGACCGGCCTGCTCAAGATCATCTTCCACCTCGAAACCCGCGCCATCCTCGGCGTGCACATCATCGGCGAAGGCGCGTGCGAGCTGGTCCACATCGGCCAGGCCGTCATGGCGTTCGACGGCGCCGTCGACTACTTCGTCAACACCGTCTTCAACTACCCGACGCTCGCCGAGTGCTACAAGATTGCCGGGCTCGACGGCATCAACCGGCTGAACGGCTGAACGGGGCTCCTCGACGGGCCGCGCCCGCGGCCCCCTGGCAGGTCCGCAAGCTTCTGCATCACAACGAGTTCGGAGCCGGATGTGCAAGTCTCCGGCGCTTCGTCGTCATACGGGGTGATCGACCCGATCCAACGACGAAGCGAATCGGAGGCTACCATGCGACGCGCCCGAACGATGCCGTTCCTGCTGGCTGTGCCCTTCCTGCTCACCGCGCTGGCGACGTCGGCCGCGCAGGGACAGGGCTGGATCGAACCGCTGCCGGGCCGCCGGGATCCGGGCGTGGTGAAGCTGCGCACGAGCGTGACGGTTCGCGTGACGGACCGGATCGCGCAGGTCGAAGTCGAGGAGTGGTTCCGGAACGATGGCCGTGTCGGTCTGGGCGAGGGCGACTACACCTACCCGCTTCCCGGCGAAGCCGTGTTCAGCAACTTCTCGCTGTTCCAGGGTGACCAGGAGTTGCGTGGCGAGACGATGGATGCGGAGCGGGCGCGCGCCATTTACGAGGAGATCGTTCGGCGCAAGAAGGATCCCGCGCTCATCGAGCTGGTCGGCCACGGCATGGTGCGCGCGCGCGTCTTTCCCATCAATCCCGGCGAGACGCGGAAGATCACGATGCGCTACACGCAGGTGCTGAAGCGCGCGGGCGACGCGCTGCAGTTCCGCTACGCGGCGGGCGGTCGCTTCGCCGGCGTCGCACCCGACGGCCGGGAGAACGGACCGGGTGTGCAGCGCACGCGCGAGCCGGCGCCGCTCACGTTCGTGCTGACGGCGGAGAACGGCGACCTGTTCCGCGACGCGTTCTCACCGACGCACACGGTGCGGGTGACGCGCGAGGACGGCCGGATGCGCGTCCGGCCGGAAGGCTCGCTCTCCGGCGACTTCGCGCTGTTCCTGCCGTTCGCGGAGCGACCGGTCGGCATCTCGGTCGCGGCCTACCGTCCGGACGGCGAGGACGGCTACTTCATGCTGACGCTCTCGCCGGGCGAGGCGGGTGGTGCACGTGTGATGCGCGATGTCACGATGGTGGTGGACGTGTCCGGCTCGATGTCGGGCGAGAAGATCGAGCAGGCGCGCCGCGCGCTGAACCAGCTGCTCGGCTCCCTCGGCCGCGAGGACCGGTTCCGCCTGATCCGCTTCAGCAGCGGCGTGTCGGTGTACCGCACCGAATGGACGACCGCGACGCCGGCCGAGGTGCGCCTCGCCCGCGAGTGGGTCGATGACCTGCGCGCAGAGGGCGGCACGAACATCTCCGGCGCGTTGACGGAGGCGTTCCGCGCGGAGACGTCGGAGGCGCGTTTGCCGGTGGTCGTGTTCCTGACGGATGGGCTGCCATCGGCGGGCGAGCGGAACCCTGAGAAAATTGCGGAGCAAGCCGGCCGCGAGTCGGGCCGTGCGCGCGTCTTCGCGTTCGGCGTGGGGTACGATGTGAACACGTACCTGCTCGACCGACTGGGCGCGGAAGGCCGCGGCGCGACGGAGTACGTCGAGCCGGGCGAGGACGTGGAAGCGGCGCTGGGCGTGCTCTCGGCGAAGATCGAGCACCCGGTGCTGACGGACCTGGAGATCGCGGGGTCTCCGGTCCGCTTCGAGGAGATCTACCCGCGCGAGCTGCCGGACCTGTTCGCGGGCGAGGAGCTGGTCGTGTTCGGACGGTACCGTGCGGCTTCGCGCGACGTGAACGGCACGATCGGCATTGGCGGCCGGCGGAACGGGCGCACGGAGCGTTTCTCGACCGATGCGTCGTTCCCCGAGCATGCGACGGACAACGAGTACATCGCGCGGCTCTGGGCGAGCCGGAAGCTGGGCGTGCTGCAGCAGGAAGTGCGTTTGAACGGTGCGGATCCGGAGCTGATCGAGGAGATCCGGCAGACGGCGCTGCGCTATGGACTGCTGAGCGAGTACACGTCGTACCTGGTGCAGGAGCCGGACGTCCTGATGGCGGCCGGCGGTGGGGCGCGGTTGATGAGGAATGCTCCGGCTACACCGCCCGCGGCGAGCGCGCAGGTGGGCGCCGCGTCGGTGGTCGTGGCGGAAGAAGCGCGCCGGTCGCGCGAGGCGAAGACGCTGGCGGACGTGATCGCGGTGCAGCAGACTGCGAACGAGCGGCAGAAGGCGGCGCTCAGGCTGGATGCCCTCGTCGTCACCGGTGCCAGGCCGGAAGCGCCGCGCACGGTGGCGGGCCGCACGTTCATCGAGAAGGACGGCGTGTGGCTGGATGCGGGCCGCGATGAGAAGATCCGCACGGTCACGGTCGAGCCGTTCAGTGATGCGTACTTCTCGTTGCTCCGGGGGCTGCCCGAGCTGGAGGCGTACTGGCAGGCGTTCGAGACTGTGGAAGTGGCGGGCCGCGCGGTCAACATCCGGCTCGCGAAGGATGGCGTGAAGAAGCTGGGCACGACGGAGCTCGAGCGGGTTGTCCGCGAGTTCCGGGCGAAGTAGCACGGTGGTAGCCGGGTGCGCCGTCGCGAGGCGGCGCCACCGGCGCCCCCATTGATGCGAGGCCGGAGAGCGTGAGCGCAGACTGGGCGGAAGTCTATCGCACGACGTACACGGACCTCGTCCGCTACCTGTACCGCAAGGTGTGGGATGCGGCGCGGGCCGAGGACCTGGCACAGGAGGCCTTCGTGCGTGTGCTCGATGACGAACCGGACAACCCGCGGGCGTGGCTGTACCGCGTCGCGTCCAACCTCGCGAAGGATGAGGTCCGTTCGGTGATCCGCCGGAAGAAACACCTCACACTGATCAGGGCGGAGTCGGAGGGCGGAGCGGAGATGCCCGACCCGGTCGAGCGGATCGAGGCGATGGAGCGGCAGGAAGCCGCGCGCACGGCGCTGGATGAGTTGAGCGAGCGGGATCGCGAGGTGCTGCTGCTCTGGGATGCCGGGATGAACTACACGGAGATCGCGAAGCATACGGGTCTGGCGGTCGGCGCGATCGGGACCACGCTATCGCGGGCAAGGAAGCGGTTGGTCGCCGCGTATGACGCGGCCGCAGGTTCGGAGGGAAGCCATGTCGCACGTGGATGATGGCCTGATTGCCGCCTGGCTGGACGGCGCACTCTTCGCCGGCGATCCGAAGCGGACGGCGTTCGAAAAGCATCTCGAGCTGTGCGACGAGTGCCGGGAACGCGTAGAGGTGGAGCGCCGCATCCGGGACCGGGCCGCCGACGTGCTGCGTTCGGCCGCGCCCGATGCCGTGCGCGTGGAGCCGTTCGAAACAATGATCGCCGCGCGGCTGGCCGCGCGCGCCGCCGCCGAAGCGGGTCCCGCCACGCGTGATGACGTACCCGGGCGCGTGGATTCCGCCACGCCCATCACGAGCGCGCCGTCGCGCCGCCGCCGCCGGTTCGTCCCGCTCGCATGGGCCGCGAGCCTGCTCATGGCCGTGAGTGCCGGCTGGTTCGCGCGGATGTACCTGCCGGCGCGGAACGCTTCGTTCAACGAAGTCGCGGAGCGGCCCGCCGCCGGGTCGGACATCGCGCCGCCCACGGTGGCGCCGACCGCGGACGCGCTACGCCGGGGCGCGGCGGCGCCGGTCAGGACCGGGGCCGCGCCACCGCCGCCCACGGTCTCCCGGGAAGCGGGCGTGGCGGCTGCCGGCGGTGGCGCGGCCGCCGCCCGCGACCAGGCCGTTGGCAATCTCGCCGCGGGTGAGGCGAAGTCCGCGTTGAAGTCGGAGGCGGAGACGCGCGTGGCGGACACCGTGATGGCCGGCGGCACGATGCGTCCCACGGAGGAAACGCGACGGCTGGCCAACGCGATGATGGCGGACGAGAGCACCCGAGCGAAGGCGCTCCTGGTCCAGCCGGCGTCGCCGGTGGCCTTCGCCGGCGAGACGGCTGGTGAGCCCGGTCCGGCCCTCGATGCGGTGCGGACCGCGCGCTGGATGCCGGTGACCGAGGCGGTCGCCGCGGAGCGGCTGGGCCGGGCGCCCGCGCGGATCGAGGACTTGCCGGTGGATTCGCTGGGCGCCGCGCCGTACGCCGGCGGCTGGATGGTGCGCGTCGTCCAGCGGCTCGGTCCCGGTGACGCGACCGCCGAGATCGTGCAGTGGCCGCTGGCCGTTCCGCTGAACGACCTCGTGGTGACCGGCCAGTCGGCTGCCGGCCGCGGCGTCGCGGCGGACAGCGCGCGCCAACGCGTGGAAGCCGCCGGGCGCCGGGCGGAGACGATCACGGCCACCGTGCCGCGGCCCGCGGCGCGGCTGGACGACCGGCCCGCGCTGCAAGTGGACGTGATCGGCTACCGCGTGCTGATCCGGGCGGACGTGAGTCTCGACTCGCTCCGGGTGTTGTCTACGCGGATCCGCTGAGCCCGCGATCAGTCCTCGTCGGGACGCCGACTATCCGCCCGCAGCGAGCCCGGCATGGGAGAGGCGCGCCACCACTCGTTGTCGAGCGTGACCCACGCCTTGAGGTCGTGGTCGCGCGGCAGCTCCATGCCGAGCGAGCCCGTGCGCGGCACGCCGCGCCGGCTCCGGACCTCGGCCGCCTCGGATGCGAGCCGGTTGTGCAGCTCGATGGTGGCGAGCAGTCTCGCGAAGTGGTCGTCGCGGTGGCCGCGGGCGAGATTGACGCCCAGCCGCCAGGTGCGGGCATCCGGTTCGGTCGAGCCGACCATCCCCTCGACCAGGCCGAGGAAGGAATCGTCGATCAGCTCGTCGAGCGCTTCCGCGTACGCCGGATCGAGCAGGCCGCTGTACCCGACCAGCACATCCTCGATTCCCTTGCGCGCCGCCCCGATCTCGGCCGCGATCCAACGGCTGCACGAGACGGAGTCCTGCGTGGCGAGCGACGCCGACGGGTCCAGGTACATGATCTCTTCGGTGACGTGCGGCGAGAAGATCGCGGCCAGCTCGCGCGGCGGCGGGCCGCTTCCCGCCCATGCACCCTTGATCAGCTTGGCCCATGCGGCCGCGAGCGAGGAGAGTGCCCGGCCGGCGCGCCGGAACGCGCCGATCGAGCCACGCAGCCGGCGCGCCCGCTCCTGCCGTTGCAGCAGGCGCTGGACCAGCGCAAGCGTGACGATGATGCCGATCATCTCGCTCGCGAAATTGGGCACGAAGCGCTGCACCCAGACGATGTTGCCGTAGAAATGGTTGGCCGCGACCGCGACCAGGAAGAAGAAGACGAGAACGATGAAGGCCGGTTTCATGCCTTGCGCAGCGCTTCCGCGATGACCTGCCGCGACGCGTGACGCGCGGGCAGCCAGCCGCCGACCAGGCCCATGATCGCGGCGAATACGAGGCCGCGGAGCAGGATCGCGGGCGAAATCGAGACCTGGAACGCGAGCTCGGCGAACGACTGGAAGTTGGTGGTGCTGGTCGTGATCCCGTTGAGCGGCAGCGCGAGCAGGCAGCCGAGCACACCGCCGGCGAGCGCGAGGATCAGTGACTCGGCGAGGAACGAGGCCAGCACACTGCGCGGCTTGAACCCGAGCGTGAGCAGCAGCGCGATCTCCTGCGAGCGGGCGCTGACCAGCGCCTCCATCGTGTTCACCGCGCCGAAGATCGCGCCGATCGCCATGATCACGGTCACGAAGTAGGCGAGGAAGCGGAGGATGGAGGCGAGCAGCGTGGATTGGCCGGCGAAGAACTCCGACTCGCGGTGCACGTCCACGGACAGGCGCGGATCGCCTTCGAGCCGGGCCTTGACCGCGTCGAACGACTGCGGGTCCGCGAGCCGGAAGGTGACCGACTGGAAGACCGGTCCGCGGAACACGGCCATGAGCTGTTCGTTCTCGCCCCAGATCTCCGACTCGAACGCGGAGCCGTCGGCATCGAAGTGCCCGACTACCGTGAAGGCGCCCGTGCCCAGCTCGATCGTGTCGCCGATGTCCACGCCCGCGACGCGGCGCGCGATGCCCGCTCCCACGATGACTTCGGGCCGGCCGGGCTCGAAGGCGCGGCCTTCCGTGATGCGGACCTGGTCGCGGGTGCGGAACGCGGTGAAGTCCACGCCCCGGACCGGCACGTTGGCCTGCGTCCCGCCTCCGACCTCGCGGTTCATGGTGATGACGACGTAGACGTCGGACGTGGCGACCGGCGTGCCGTCCGCCTCCCGCGCGACTTGCGGCAGCGCGCGGATGATCGAGGCCTGTTCGCGGCTGAGCCCGCTGGACAGCTCGGCATCGGCACCCGCCCGGAGCACGATCACGTTGTCGGTCCGACCCGTGCTGACCATGGCCGCGCGGAACCCGTTCGCGAGCGCGAGCATGCCGACGAACGTGAGCACGACGAGCCCGATGCCCACCACCGTCGCCGCCGACGTCGCCGGCCGGCCGCGCAGGCTGCGGATATTGTAGATCAGCGGGATCCTCATGCCACGTGCCTCAGCGCTTCGATCACGTTGAGCCGGGCCGCGCGCCGAGCGGGGAAGATTCCGCTGGCGAGCGCGAGCGCGGCCGCGATCCCGAGCGCGAACGCCACGGTCCTGCCGGCCACGGCGAGCCCCGGGATGAAGCCCATCGCGCTGAAGTCGCCCAGGTTGAAGAGCAGCAGCGCGAAGCCCAGCCCGAGCGCCGCGCCCAGCATCGTTATGAAGAACGCTTCAGCCAGCACGATCGAGAAGATGAAGCCGTCGCCGAAGCCGAGTGTCTTGAACACGGCGATCTCGGGCACGCGCTCGCGCGAGGACATGGCCATCGTGTTGGCGGCGACCAGCAGGATCGCGAACACGACGGCCATCCCGATCGTGTTGAGGAAGAAGCCGATGTTGCCGAAGAGGCCGATGAAGCCGAGCTGGTACGCGCTCTCCGTCTCGGTCCGGGTCGGCACCGCCGAGTTCTCGTAGAGCGCGTCGATCTCGTGCGCCAGGTCGGCGGCTCGCGACCGGTCGTCGATCCCGACCACGAACACGCCGACATCGCCGAAGCCCGCGCTGCCGAACGCCTGCTCGAGGTAGTCGAAGTGGAAGTAGAAGGAGTTGTCCGGAAAGCCCTCCCGGCCCGGCTCGTAGATGGCGCGGATCGTGAACGTCCAGTCGCCCGGGTAGATCGTGCCCTGCAGCGTGATGGTCTGCCCGAGCTGCCAGCCGAACCGCTCCGCGAGGCCTCGCCCGACCAGCGCCGCCGTGCGCTCCCGCTCGAACGCATCCCGCTGCGCGTCCGGCATCACGATCTCCGGGTAGAGCGGAAGGTACGTGTCCACGTCAATGGCGAACTGCGGGAAGAAGTTGCGCTCGTTGATGTACTGCCCGCCGAACCAGTTCGACCAACTCACGCCTTTTACTCCGTCCAGCGAGAGCAGCCGTGTCCGGTACGCCATCGGGACCGGAAACACGATCCCGATCTTGTTGCGCACGATCAGCCGGTCCTCGGTCCCGATCGCGCCCGAGTCGGCCAGCGTAGTCAGCACGGAGCGCAGCGTCGTGAACAGGAACAGCGCGATGGCGACGCCGAGGATGGTCAGGATCGTGCGCCGCGGCCGGCGCCGCAGGTTGGCCAGGACGATGCCGGTCCGGGTCATGACGGGGCCGCCTCGAGCAGCACGCCCTTCTCCAGGTGCAGTGTGCGGCCGGCCCGCTCCGCTGCGTGCGGGTCGTGGGTTACCATGATAATGGTCTTGCCGAAGTCGCGGTGCAGCCGCTGCAGCAGGTCGAGGATCTCCTCGGCGGACTTCGCGTCGAGGTCGCCGGTCGGCTCGTCCGCCAGGATCAGGCGCGGGTCCGTCACGATGGCGCGCGCGATTCCGACCCGCTGCTCCTGTCCGCCCGAGAGCTGGCGCGGGAAGTGGTCGATCCGGTCCTCGAGCCCGACTACCCGGAGCGCCGTGAGCGCACGCTCCCGTCGTTCCTTGCGCGAGAGGCCGGTCAGCAGCAGCGGCAGCTCGACGTTCTGCTCCGCGGTCAGGACGGGGATCAGGTTGTAGAGTTGGAAGATGAAGCCGACGTTCGCCGCCCGCCATTCGGCAAGCCGCCGGTTGTTCATGGTGGCGATGTCATCGCCCGCGATGTCGATCGAGCCCGCGCTCGGCCGGTCGAGGCCGGCCAGCATGTTGAGCAGCGTCGATTTGCCGCTGCCTGACGGGCCCATGAGCGCGAGGAATTCGCCCTCCGCGATGTCGATCGCGAGATCCTGGAAGACCGTGATCTCCTCGCTGTCGCGACGGAAGACCTTGTCCACGTTCCTGACCTGGACGAGTGCCATGCGCCTCCCTCGTGCTCCGAGTCGTGGTGGCCGGATCAGTCCTGCTGGGCGCGGACCCGCGCGCCCTCGACGAGGTCCGCCGGCGGATCGACGACCAGCGTCTCCCCGCCCCGGAGACCGGAGCCGACCTCGCGCTCGCCGCCGCTCACCGGACCGGCCTCGATCTCGCGCCGGCTGACCACGCCGTCCGTCACGATCCATACGACGTCGGTGCCCGCTTCGTTGCGGACGGCCGCGGCCGGGATCACGATGCGGGCGGGCGCGCCCGCGCTGTCCGCCTCGCTCGTGAACACGACGCGCGCACCCATCTCGGGAAGGACCTTCGCGTCCGCGCTGTCGAACGCGACCCGGACCAGGATCGTCGCCTTCTGCCGGTCCGCCGTGGGCAGGATCTGGCGGACGTGACCGGGATACGAGGCCGAGGGGTAGGCGTCCAGCACAATGGTCGCCGGCTGGTCCTGCCGCACGTCGCCAATGTACGACTCGTTCACGTCGACCTCGACCTCGAGCGTCTGCAGGTCCGCCATCGTCACGACCGCCCCGCGCGTCAGACCGCCGCCCGCGACCGACGGCGCCACGACCTCGCCGACTTCTGCGTCCTTGCGCAACACGGTGCCGTCGAAGGGCGCCCGGATGCGCGTGTTCTCGAGGTTGGCCTGCGCGATGCCCAGCGCGGCCTCCGCGGCTTGGGTGCGCGCGCTCGACGCGCGCACCTGCGCGTCCGCCGACGCGAGCGCCGTCTCCGCGTCCTGCACCGCCTGCACGGAAACGAGCGAGTCGGCGGCCAGCGTGCGGGCGCGGTCGACGTCGCGGCGCGCCTGCACCAGCCGGGCGTCCGCCTCGATGCCCGCCGCCTTCGCGTTCAGCACGTTGCTCTCCGCCTGCCGCACGGCCGCATTGTACTCCGCGTCATCCAGCCGCGCGATGATCTCGCCCCGCTTGACCCGGTCGCCTTCCTCGACGGCGAGGTGCGCGAGGCGGCCGGCGATCTTCGACGAGATCGAGGCCTTCGTCCGCGCCACGACGTAGCCGTTCGCCGTCAGGCCCGCACCGCCCGCACCACCGCGGAGCTCCGCCCGCGCCGTCCGCACCGGGATCGGCCGGTTGCCGTACCGGCGCAGCGCGAACAGGGCGAGCGCGAGGATCACCGCGACTGGCACACCCACGCGCCAGACCCAGCGAAACCGGGAGGGCGGCCGCGACTTCTTCGAGCGGTCGATGCGCAGGCTGGCAAGGTCGTTCGGGTCGACCAACGGTTGGCTCCACTACGGGTGAACGGGCGGACCGGTCCGTCCGGCCGGGGCTCAAGATGAAGAAAACGACCGGCCGGCGTAAGGCCGGACGGTTGCCGCCCCGCCGTGGAACCGGCAACATCCAGGCGGCGGCGGTCCACCCTGAGAGGGACGAATTGTCCGGAGCGACGACATTGGTTCTGGTCACGGGCGCGTCGAAGGGGATCGGCGAGGCCTGCGCCCTCCGCCTCGCCCGTCGCGGCTGGCGCGTGTTCGCCGGGTACCGTGACCCGGCGGACGCGGAGCGCCTCCGGGAGCACGGCCTCGAACCCCTGCCCCTGGACATCACCGACGCCGGCCAGGTCGAAGCGGCCGCCCGGACCGTCGAGGCCGTCACCGGCGAGGGCGGCCTTCACGGCGTCGTCAACAACGCGGGCATTGCGGTGGCCGGCCCGCTCGAGTTCCTGCCCATCGATCAGCTCCGGCGGCAGCTCGAGGTCAACGTGGTCGGCCAGGTGGCAGTGACGCACGCGCTGATGCCGGCACTCCGTCGCGCGCGCGGCCGCATCGTGTTCATCGGCTCGATCGCGGGCCGGAGCGCGATGCCGTTCACGGGCGCGTACTCCGCGTCCAAGTTCGCGCTCGAGGCGATCGCGGATTCGTTGCGCGTCGAGCTCATGCCGTGGGGACTCCGCGTGTCGATCGTCGAGCCGGGCGTCATCGCGACGCCGATCTGGGACACGTCGCTGGCCGCGGGCGACGCGCTGCTCGCCGCGATGCCGCCCGAGGCGATGGTCTACTACGGTGCGAAGATGCCGGGCCTGCGCAAGCGCGCGCTGCGGGGAAAGGACGGCCGCGATCCCGACGACGTCGCACGCGTCGTCGAACACGCGCTCACCGCGCGCCGCCCCAAGCTCCGCTACGTCGTGGGAACGGACGCGCGGCTGCGCCTCGTGCTCGGACTGCTGCCCGCGCGGCTGCGGGACCGGCTGATCGCGGCGGTCGTGAAGCGGTTGTAGCCGGACTCAGCGGGCGAGCGCCGAGGCGTCGAGCCGGAACACGCCGCTCAGCATTTCGGACGCGAAGATCGTCGTGCCGACCCGCGCCACGCCCCACACCGAGACCTGCCGGTCGTCCAGCGCGTGCCCCGCCTCGCGCCCGGCGAGCGCAAGGTCGCAGCGGCCGTCCGCCGACTTCTCCGACGCCTCGCACTGGCCGAGATCGCCGCGCACGTCCAGCGCGCGCACGCCGCCGTTGTAGTAGGCCGCGAACAGGATCCCGCCCGCCTCGTCCATCACGAAGTTGTGTGTGCCCGCGTTCGCGACGTGGTAGAACGCGACCTCGCGCGGGTTCGCCATGTCCGACACGTCCACCACGTGGATGTCGCCGCTCGACGAGGAACCCACCGAACCCGGTCCCTCCTCGCCCACGAAGACCCAGCGCTTCGAGCCGGTGGTCGGGTCGTGGAACCACCAGATGTTGTGGACGTTGCCGTCGACCGTCTTCACGTTGCCCATCTCGATCGGATTCGAAGGCGACCCGCCCTTCCCGCCGCCGCCGATATCCCAGATCGTCATCCCGTCATCCCAGAGCGCGGTGAAGAGCAGGCCGTCGCGCACGAAGACGTCGTGCACGTAGGGCAGGCCCATGGCGCGAACGAAGATTTGCGTCGGTGCGGTCGGGTCGGTGATGTCGGCGATCACGAGCTGGGCGTTCACGGAGTTGCCGGGGTCGATCTGGAGGAACGCGTAGTGGCGGCCGTTGACGCGGCCGAGCTTGACCGTGTGGACGCCGGGGCTGGTGGCCGTCGTCGTGAGGCGCGAGAGCTGGACGAGGTGGTCGGGCGTGGTGCGGTCGAAGATGACGATGGAGCCGCCGGACCGTTCGGTGGCGACGACGAGGAGGCTGCCGTCATCGGAGATCTGGACGTCGCCCAGCGTGGTGGCGCCCGCGATGATGACGGAGTCGCGGAGCACGGGCGCGGCGCCGGAGGCGTCCCAGATGACGAGCGCGTTGCCCGTCGCGGTGCGAAACCCCCACGTCGTCGTGTACACCCAGGTGCCGCGGGCCGCGACTTCCGCGGTGTAGCGGCCCGCGAGTACGCCCGTGCCCTCGACGGGCAGCGCGACGGAGGTGCGCGGAATGAAGCTCGCGTCGCCGTTGTCGCCCACGAGGACGGGGTTCTTGTCGCAGGCGGCGAGGGCGAGTGGCGCGAGCATCAGAAGGGCCGCGAAACGGGTGAGGGTGCGGGTTCTCATTCGTGCATCATCCCGTTCATGGGTGCGCGAGCGGGCAGGGCGGCGCCGTAGCGGCCCATGCGCTCGTGCTGCATGCCGGCGCGGATGCGGATCCCGGCCGACAGGTTCCAGAGCGTAGTCGAGCCGTAGAATTCGAGCGGATCGAAGATGGAGCCGGTGATCTCGGCGACGCGGCTGCGCGCGGCCTCGGCGAACGGCTCGAGCGCGAGGCCGCGGAAGTTGAACGCGCGGCCGGCCGCGAGCGTGACCGTGTTCCAGCGGGTGGCTCCGATGATGTTGTCATCCGTGTGCGGGCGGGCGGATCGGAACAGGTCGGCAAGGCGCTCTTCCTCGGGCCGGGTCGTGCGCTCGAAGCGGAGTGCGGTGCGCCAGTCGCCGGCGGCGAGGCCGGTCTCGGCGAGGACGGTGGTGAACACGTAGGCGCGCACTCCGCTCGCGTACTCGTAGGTCTCGCCCCACTCGAGCAGACCGTAGAGCCGGCCGGGCCGAAGGTCGCGGTCGAAGCGGGCCGAAGCCGTCCACTTGCGCTGGTCGAGGCCGCCGCCGAGCGCGTGCTCCGGCGACTTCACGCGGGCGTGGCTCGCCACCAGTTCGAGTGTCTCGAGTGGACGGATCGTGAGCCGCGAGGACCACGAGTCAGCGAAGCGGCTCAACCGGCCGAGGCTGGTCGGGCCCGTCGGCTCGTCGCCGTTGAACAACCCGGCCTCGAGTCCGACCGGCCCGCGCCGCACTGCGCCGATCAGCAGTAGCCGCTCCGGGATCTGCATCAGGTGGTGGTTGGCCGGAAACTTCACGAACGGCCGCATCATGGGATCGTCCGTCCCGTACGGCGCGAAGCCTCGGCCCGCGGTGAGCGAGAGGTCGAGGCCGGCCACCGGGGTGCGTGCGGTCGCCACCAACTCGTGCAGGATGGTGTGCGGGTGGCGCCGGTCTACATAGCCCTCGCCCTCGTTACCGGCCGCGAGGTCGCCGTTCGGCAGCGTCCATTTCTCGAAGTTGATCGAGGCCGCGAGCAAGAGGTGGCCCGTCCGATCCATTGCGTGCAGCATGACAAGCGGGCTCGCGATCTCGGTCTCCGTCTTCGACGAGCCGAGCAGGGTGGGGTCGGCGTGCGTCAGGAGCGGGATCGCGTGGAGGCCGGCGGCCACGCGGAACCGGCCGGTGTCCTGTGCCGCCGCCGGGGCGGCGCAGAACACGACCAGGCACACGGCCGCAACCCGGATGCTGCCGGGAGGGAACGGACGAGATTGTCGCAGAATCGACTCCGGAAGAACGCCTGCTGCGTTGGCCCCTGGCGTACACGTGACGCGACGGCCGGGGTCCGGCCGAAGGTCGCGGGCGGCGGGATCGCGGGCCGACAGGCGTGGCCGGCGCCGTCAGGTCGGAGCGGGCGGCGGTGGCCCGGCCGGGGCTCCGGCGTCGCGCCAGGCGTCGGGCGCGTTGCGTCGGGCGCGGTCGAGGATGGCCTCGAGGTCGGGGACGTGGTCGGGGTCGTCGCTCTTCTTCCGGATCCGGACCCAGGAGAGGGCGCGGACCTCGCAGCGGACGCGGCGGGCGGCGCGTCGCCAGATGACGCCGTGTCCGCGGTGTCCGTGGACGACCCAGGCCTCGACGTGCGCCATCTCGTGGAGCAGCGTGTCGAGGAAGTGGCGCTCGTTGCCGCGGATCAGGAGGTGGATGTTGAGCGCGAGCTCGCCGATCTCGCGGGTCGTGCCCCGCGCGCGCCGGTACTCGACATGGCCGAAGCGGCGCGCCATGCGCCGGCTCAGCCGGAGCGGGATCACGTCCGGTAGCCGTGACTCGAAGAGGTGCCGGTTGAGACGGCGGTATGCGTCGAGCAGGAACCGTTGCTGCGCCGGCGTGCCGGCCGACGCGCGACGCCGCACCGGTGCGGCGTCGCGATCCGCGACCTGGCCCTCGGTCCAGCGCCGCATCACGCGCACGGCATCGCGCTGTCCGGCCGAACCGTTGGACGCGCGCAGGAAGCCGGCGATCGCGTCGAGCACGCGATCGGGCGCGCCGCGGAAGCACTCGTGCAGGTTGAGCGAGTGGTGGTCCGCGGAGAGGGAGATGAGCCGCGACCGGTTCGGCTTGAAGCGGACACGCACGATCCCCTTCACGCCGCGCAGCCGCAGCGCGTCGATCAGCTGGTCCGGCCCGAGCCAGGCGAGGGGCAGGCCGAGCTGCGCCTCGTCGGCTCCCGGTCTCCGTCGTCGTGTGGAAACCCGCATCGCGATAATCTAAGAGACGCGCAAGCGTGCGGGAGCCCGGCCGGCGCGTCCGGACGCAACCGGGAGCGGGCCATGCGTGTCTCAGGGTGCAGATGAGGGAATCAGGGTCGCACAGGCCGAACGGCGCGGAAGAGCGGGTGCTGATCGAACGTGCGCTGGCGGGAGACGCCGGCGCCGAGCGGGAGCTCTACGACCGTCACGTGGACCGGGTCTATCGCCTGGCCTGGCGGCTCTCGGATGGTGACCCCGAGCTGGCCCGCGACTTCACGCAGGAGGCGTTCGTCCGCGCGTTCGACCGGCTGCCCGCGTTCCGCGGCGACTCGGCGTTCGCCACCTGGATCCACAGCATCACCGTGTCGGTGTCGCTCAACGGGATGCGTCGGGTCAAGCGGCGGCGGGATCGCGAGACCGGCCTGGCCGAGGCGGATGCGATCAGCCACCCGGACGGGATCGAGCCGGACCTGCGCGAGCGGTTGCGCGCCGCCGTGGCCAGGCTGCCCGAGAAGTACCGGGTCGTATTCCTGATGTTCGACGTCGAGGGCTACACGCACGAAGAGATCGCGGCCACGCTGAACATGCCGACCGGCACGTCCAAGGCACGGCTGTCACGGGCCCGCGCAAAGCTGCGGACGGCGCTGGCGGAATTCGCAGGAGATTGGGTGTCATGAATCCGGACGACGATTTCACCGAGGCGGCCGGCGTGCGAATGCGCGACGCGGACCCCGTACCCCCGCCACCGATCGAGGAGATGTGGGCGAGCATCGAGTTCGCCCGCCGCTACGCGCCCCTCGCATCGCGGCGGCGCTGGCCCGCCGGTGCCATCGGCATCGGACTCGCGGCATCGCTTGCGCTCGGCATCTCCATCGGACGCAGGACCGGCGCCGGCACGTCACCGGCCACGGCGCCCGCCGCCGACAGCAATCCGACGGTTCTCGCCGCGGGTCCGATCGCGCAACCGCCCGCGCCCTTCCGACAGGTCGCCGAGCAGCACATGGCGGAGGCGGAGCTGCTGCTGGCGGACGTGGACGGCACGCCGTCCGACGATGGGACCACCGATGTGGCCGCGTGGGCCCGCAGCCTGCTCACCGACACGCGGCTGCTGCTCGAGTCGCCCGTCGCCAACGATCCGGGCCGCGCCCACCTGCTCCTCGACCTCGAGCTCGTGCTCGCGCAGATCGCCGCTCTGCCCTCGTCCAATCGCGGCTCCGAACTCGCCATCATCCGCGATGGCATCCGACAGACGAACGTGCTGGCGCGCCTGCGCACAGCGTCCACCGAGCTGGCCGCGGCCGGCATGTAGGAGGGTTCCATGAGAACGAAGTTCCTGGCAGCGTCGATGCTGCTCTTTGCGACGATCGCGACGATCGCGCCGGCCGCCGCGCAGAGCGCCGGTACAGTCCGGGCGCAGCGCGAGAAGGAGATGCGCGCGCTGGAGGCGGCGCTCGAGGCCGCTCGCGCCGATCAGTCCGCCGCCGCGCTCCAGCGGCGTGCGGAGCTCGAGGCCGCGCTGGCCGCCCGGGCCGACCAGGCCGCGACGATCGAGCAGCGGATGGAGATGGAGACCGCCCTGCAGGCCGCCCAGGCCGACCGCGTGGCCGGGGCCACGGACCGGCGCATGGTGGTCGAGACCGCGTTGCGCGCCGCGCAGGCCGACCGGGACGCGGCGGGCATGGACCAGCGCATGAAGGTCGAAGCGGCGCTTCGGGAGGCGCAGGCCGACCGGGGCGCGGCGGCCGCGCTGGATCGTCGCCTCGAGGTGGAAGCCGCGCTGCGCGCGCTCGAGACGGACCACGAGACGGCGCTTGCCGCGCTGTACGGCGATGGTCCACGTGCGAGCTGGGCGCCGCAGGACCCGGCGGACTCGCTCTGGCGGCGGGCGCGCGAGCAGCTGAACGCCGGCCAGTATGCCGCGGCCGCGAAGGCGTTCCGCCAGATTCGCACGGAATCCAGGTTCTCGAAGTCCGCGTACCGGCCCGACGCCTTTTACTGGGAGGCGTTTGCCCTTACGCGGAGCGGCGGCACGGACTCGCTGCGCCAGGCCAAACAGGTGCTGGAGGAACTCGACAAGGCGTACCCGCCGGAGCAGCGGAGCCCGGACGCCAGGGCGCTCGCCACGCGCATCGACGCGGAGCTGGCGGGGCAGGGTAACGCCGCGGCCACGCGCGACCTGTATGGCCGCATCGCGGCCGCGCAGAACGCCGAGACACGCGCGGCCATCGCGGCGGGCAGCAGGACGCTGGACCAGTCGCGGATCGCGCTTCAGGCGCAGCAGGCCGAGTTGGAAAGGCTCCGCCTGCAGGCTGTCGTCAACCAGTCATCGAACCTCTCCAGCCAGATCTCGGCCACCAACGCGGACACGTACCGCGCGGCCCAGCAGGGGCTGGTGAGCGGCCGGTTGCAGAACTCGTCGGCGTTCGGCGGGAACCTGTTCTCCGCGCGCCAGAATCCGCAGTGCAGCAACGATGACGAGGAAATCCGGCTGATCGCGCTGAACGCGCTCGTCGAGATGGACGACAGCGCAGCGCTGCCCGCGTTGCGGGAGGTGCTGGCGCGCCGGGACGAGTGCGCACCGCAGCTCCGGCGCCAGGCCATGATGATCATCGCGCGCAAAGCGTCACCCGGCACGGAGTCGCTCGCGCTCGAGGCAGCGAGGAACGATCCCGATCCCGAGGTCCGCCAGATGGCGCTGACCTGGCTGATCGAAAAGGACAACGAGCAGGCGCTCGACGTCGCGCAGTCGATGCTCGCCTCGACCGAGGACGCCCACGTCCGCCAGGCCGCCGTCATGGCGCTCGCGCGCAGCCGGAACGACCGCGCGCGCACCATCCTGCGCGACTTCGTGCGGAGCGACGCACCCGTCGAGCTGCGCGGCGAGGCGCTGATGGCGCTGCCGCTCAACCGGAACGCCGATGACGCCACGTTCCTGCGTTCGCTCTACGGCGAGACGAGCGACAAGCAGCTCAAGGAGTATGCGCTCATGGCGCTCGGCCGCCGCAGCCTCGAGGGCGACACCGACTGGCTGCTCAGCATCGCGCAGGACGAGAGCGAGGACATCGACCTGCGTACCCAGGCCGTCTGGATGCTGCGCTCGGACTCGAGCGTGCCCGTCACGCAGATCGCCACGCTCTACGATCGGTCCGACAACCGGAAGATCCGCGAGGCCGCGCTCATGATCATCGCCGAACGCTCACGCAACGACTCCGCCGCGCTCGACAAGCTGATCGGAATCGCCCGCGACGAGAAGGACGTCGACCTGCGCCGCCAGGCCGTGAGCACGCTATCCAGGTCCAGGGACCCGAGGGCGCAGGCCGTGCTGCTGGAGATCATCAGGAAGAAATGAACGGATGAGGGAGGCGGGGGCGGAGGAGGAAGCGTTTGTGGGAGCGGGGGCGTTGGCGGCGGGAGCGGGGCGAAAGGCCCGCTCCCGGTGCTACCGCCCCCGACCCCCGCGGGAGCGGGCGTCAGTCGGCGACCAGCTCGCCCCGCATCACTGTGACGGCGCGGCCGCGAAGTCGGACCCGGTCACCGGTGAGGCGGACCCGCACGGTCCCGCCGCGCGCTGAGGCCTGGTAGCCGACGAGCGACTCGCGGCCGAGCCGCTCCGTCCAGAACGGTGAGAGGCAGCAGTGGGCGGAGCCCGTCACGGGATCCTCGTCCACACCGGCGTTCGGCGCGAAGAAGCGCGACACGAAGTCGTGCTCCCCGTCGTCGCTCTCGGCCGTCACGATCACACCTCTCGCCTCGACCTCGCGGAGCCGGCCGATGTCCGGACGGAGCGCGCGCACGACCTCCGCCGAGGCGACCCGGACCAGGTAGTCGAACCGGCTCCGCCCCACCTCCACCGCCGGCACGCCCAGCGCCTCGAGCAGCCCCGGCGGCGGATCCGTGGCCGCGGGCGGCGTCGCCGGAAAATCCAGTTCGATCCACTCGCCGTCCCGCGTCGCCGTCAGCAGCCCCGACCGCGTGTGGAACCGGATCGCTTCACTGCCGTCCACCCGCCCCGTCTCCCAGAGCGTGTGCGCACTCGCCAGCGTCGCATGCCCGCAGAGATCGACTTCCACCGACGGCGTGAACCACCGCAGCGAGAACCCATCCTCGCGCGGCCTCAGAAAGGCCGTCTCCGACAGGTTCATCTCCAGCGCCACCGCCTGCATCCACGCATCCCCCCGCTCCCGCTCCAGCGGCACCACCCCCGCCGGATTCCCCCGGAACGGCTCCCCCGTGAACGCATCGACCTGAAACACCACCTGTGCCATTCATCCCTCCGATCCATCCCCGCGAACCGTCCGATTCCGACCCTGCCGTGCTCACTTCGTGCGCACCCGCCCATGCCTCTGCGGACTTCGCCGTGCGGCCGGTCCGCGACACCCGCTCACCCGCCGCCACCGCCCGTCCCCACATCCCGCCCCGCCGGCACGGCGCGGCGGATCCCGCCTTCCGCGCCCGGGAATTCGCAGATTCCCCCCACGCGCCCGCCCCCGCCCCGCCCGCTCCCCGCCCCACCCGCCCCCGCCGCCCCCGCCTCCGCCCCCGCAAACGCCTCCGCCTCCGCCCCCGCTTCCCGCATTCTATCGTATCCCTCCCCGAGCCACCGCACTACAATTCCAACCCTGCCCCGGATCGCCCCCGTCTAATGGTTCGGAGCGACATCAGGATTAGGGAGTGGATACCCTGGCACTGCGACGGAAGCCGGCCGGCGCCGAAGAGGACCGGGCCGATGTGGCACTCGCCGCGAGCGGCGACACGGACGCGTTCGAGCGCCTGTACCGGCGGCACGTGGCCCGGATCCACTCGCTGAGCCGCCGGATGATGGGCGACGAGGAAGCGGATGACGCGACGCAGGATGTGTTCATCCGGGCCTGGCGGAAGCTGGACCAGTTCCGCGGCGACGCGAAGTTCGGGACGTGGCTGTACCGGCTGGCCGTCAACGTGATCCTGGGCCGGCGGCAGTCGGTGGGGACGCACCGCCAGCGATTCGGCGGGGGTGACCCGGTCGAGCTGGACCTGGCGGTCCGGCGACCGACCCACGAGCTGAGGATGGACGTCGAAGTGGCGATTCAGCAGTTGCCGCGCGGGGCGCGGGACGTGTTCGTGCTCCACGACGTGGAAGGGTACACGCACGAGGAGATCGGGGAGATGCTCGAAGTCACGGCCGGCACCTCGAAGTCGCAGCTGCACCGCGCCCGCATGGCGCTGCGGCAGCACCTGAGCTAGACGGAACGCAGTACACGCGCTGGACGGAAGGAAAATGATGCACGACCCGTGGATGGACCGGCTGTCCGACTACCTCGATGGCGGTCTCGCGCCGGACGAGGCGAGCGCGCTCGAGACGCACCTGGCCGGGTGCCAGGCGTGTCGCACGGTGCTCGCCGAGCTCGAGAGTGTCGTCGAAGCGGCATCACAGCTCGAGGACCGGGAGCCCGCGGCCGATCTCTGGCCCGGCATCCTCGGACAGATCCGCGAGGCGCCGGTGGCGACGTCGCCTGACATTCTCACGCTGAAGCCCCGCACGGAGCCGGCCATGCGCCGGTTCTCGTTCTCGATGCCGCAGCTGCTCGCCGCCGTCGTAGCCACGATGATGATCTCCGGGACGGCGGTGTGGATGACGATGCGTGCGCAGCCCGATGCCGCGCCGGCTGTCGCTCTGCAGCCGGCCAATCCGGACGCCTCGCTCGGGTCCGAGTCCGCCGTCCTGATCTCGAACGTCGAAGGGGAGTACGGCCAGGCGATCCGCGAGCTCCAGCGCGAGTTCGCCGCCCGCAAGGACCAGCTCGATCCGGAAACCGTGAAGGTGGTGGAAGAGAGCCTGCGCGTCATCGATGGCGCGATCGCCGAGGCGCGCGCGGCGCTCGCCCGCGAACCGGGCAACGGATACCTCTACCGCCACCTCGACGACACCATGATGAAGAAGGTCGACCTGCTTCGCCGGGCTGCCGGCGTCGCGGCGACGACCTGAGAGGCAGGAGAACCATGTTTCCGCTGCTCCTCGCGGGTGTGCTCGCACTGGCCCCGCAACAGCAGACCGACACGACGTTCGCGGTGCGAGCCGGCGGCACGCTCCATCTCGAGACGTTCAGCGGCAAGGTCCGCGTGCGGAGCTGGGACCAGGACCGGATGCGTGTGCGGGCGACGCACGATGCCGGCGTTCGGATCCGGATCGAGCGCGAAGGCTCGACCATCCAGGTCGATCCCAGTGCGCGGCGCGGGCCCGCCCGCGACATCGATCTCGAGATCACCGTGCCCCGCCGCTTCGGCGCCGACATCGAGGGCGTCATGCTCGAGGCCGACGTGGCCGATCTCGAAGGCGACGTCGCCATCGAGACCGTCCAGGGCCCGATCACGATCCGCAACGTCGCCGGCCGCGTCGACGCCAGCTGCACCAACGGCCTCGTCACCGTCGAAGGTACGCGCGGCTCGCTCAGCGCGGAGAGCGTCAACGATGCCATCCGCATCACCGGCCACGACGGCGAGATCAGCGCCGAAGCCATCAATGCCGCTGTCACCCTGAGCGGCATCCACTCCGGCAGCGTCTCGGTCGAGACCACCAACGGCACCATCAACTTCGACGGCGAGATCCGCGACGACGGCCGGTACCACTTCGAGTCGCACAACGGCGACCTCGTGATCGACATCCCCGCGGGCGCGAACGCGTCCGTTTCCGTCGACACCTACAACGGCGGGATCGAGGCCGACTTCCCCATACAGCTGAGTGGGACCCGCAACCGGAAGAGCGTCACCTTCGACATTGGAAAAGGTGGTGCGCGAATGGACCTGTCGTCCTTCGGCGGGACCATCCGGCTGCGCAGGGCCGGCACCGGACGGCGCTGACCACGGAAATCGAACGGAGGATCAACCCATGAGAACCCAGACCGTCACCGCCGCCCTCGCGCTCCTGCTCGCGACTGCCGCCGGCGTTTCCGCCCAGGACTTCAACTGGCGGGGCACCGTCGACCGCGGCAAGTCGATCGAGATCACCGGCATCAACGGCGACATCCACGCCGTCGCCGCCAGCGGCGGCGAGGTCCGCGTGTCCGCCGAGAAGAGCGCCCGCCGCAGTAACCCCGACGACGTCCACATCGAGGTCGTCGAGCACGACGGCAACGTCACCATCTGCGCCGTCTATCCGTCCCGCAGCGGACGCGACAACAACGAGTGCCGGCCCGGCGGCGGCGGCAACCGCAACACCGGCAACAACGACGTCCGCGTTGAGTTCACCGTCGAGGTCCCCGCCGGCGTCGTCTTCATCGGGGAGAGTGTCAACGGCGGCGTCGAGGCCTCGTCCCTCCAGAGCGACGTCAGAGCCAACACCGTCAACGGCCAGATCGACGTCAGCACCACCGGCAGCGCCGAAGCCAACACCGTGAACGGCTCCATCACCGCCACCATCGGCCGCGCCGATTGGTCCGGCGAACTCACCTTCGAAACCGTCAACGGCGGCATCGAGATCACTCTGCCCGACAACCTCAATGCCGACGTCCACGCCTCCACCGTCAACGGCGGCATATCCACCGACTTCCCGCTCACCGTCCAGGGCCGCTTCGGGCCGAAACGGTTGAACGGGAGGATCGGAAACGGAGGGCGGGCGCTGTCGCTGACGACCGTCAACGGCGAGATCGAACTGAGAAAGCGGTAGGAGGAGGGACTCGGGGAGCGGGGGCGGAGGCGGAGGCGGAGGCGGAGGCGCGACAGGGAGCGGGACGGAAGGCCGTGTCCCCCGCTCCCCCCCGCTCCCCCCGCTCCCGCCGCTCCCTCCAACGCCCCCGCAAACGCCTCCGCCTCCGCTCCCGCCTCCCTCTATCGTTCCCGGACCGCCTCGATGAGCGCCTCCATGTGCCCCACGTATCGCTCCAGTGCGTCCGTGCCGGACTTCGTCAGTACGTACTCCGTCCGCGGCATGCGCCCCTGGAACGACTTGATGCACCGGAGGTAGCCCGCTTCCTCCAGCTTGCGGGCGTGCACGCTCAGATTGCCATCCGTCGTGTCCAGCAGCGCCTTCAGCTCGTTGAACGAGAGCCGGTCGTTCACTGCCAGCGCGCTCACGATCCCGAGACGCACTCGCTCGTGGATCAGGCGGTCCAACTCCAGCGCCGGCGCGGATGCGTCACCCCGCACCGCTTCCAGCTCCCGGCCGCGACGGCTCCGTTCCGGCCGCCGGCCGCCCACTCGCTCCGCCCTAGCCACCATGCCTCCGTGCTATCAGGATCCCGAATCCGATCTCCAACCCGCCAAAACCCACCGCCAGCAGCGCATCACCCCATCCCGGCGCCACCACCGCCACCACCCCCAGCCCGATGAACGCGACACCCATCACCGGCACCGCCAACACCGAGTACACGCCCCCGCCGATCACCCCCGTCCCGTACAGCAGCAACCATGTCGCCGGCAGCATCGCGTGCGCTCCCGCCCGCACCAGCGCGTACGTCAGGATCCCGCCCACCAGCAGCGGCGGCGCGAAACCCAACGCGAAACGACGGCCCGTTCCCCGCAACAGCGTCTGGCCCGCACGCGACGCCTTCCGCAGCATCGCCACCGCCCCGATCCCGAACGCCAACACTCCCTCCGCCAACCACACCAGCAGCCAGCTCTCCACCGTCTGCTGGCGCGACGCAAGCACCGCCGCCACCAGCGCTGTTACACCCATCACCACGCCGCCGAGTCCCGGCACCGCCGTGAACGCGCTCGCCCGCGCCATCGCGCTCCGAATGAACCGCAGGTCCGCGGCCGCCTTGTCGTGCAGCGCCGTGGTCACTCGTCCCCCCGTACTCGCCATGTGCGAAATCTCCGCCGGTCGCCGACCCGTGTCAAGCACTCTGTATCACAAAGGCAGGGCGCGGCCGCGGTTCGACGTTCGTCACGCGAACACGGGGGGTTCGGCCCGCGGAGCGGGCGCCCGTCACGCGGACGAATCGGAGAAGCGGGGAGAGCCGTCCTATCAAGTACGGGAGCGGCTCGGGTGTCGCGGTGATCGGCAACCGCGATTCGGTCGGGACGGCGTTCCCGCGGGGAGAAACCGGTAGCAAGGAGCAGATCATGAGAAGGACGATGCAAGCGATCGTGGCGATCACGATGGCAGCGGGCCTCGGATTCGCCGGTTCCGCGCGCGCGGACCAAATGGCATTGGAGTACGCGGGACCGGGCTCGAACCGAGCGACGACGCAGGCGGAGAAGCTGGAGCGGCAGGCGAGGGCGTTGTTCTCCCAGCCGGAGCGCTACGGACACGCGGCCAGGCTCCTGCAGCGTGCTGCGTCGACCCGGGAGATCGGCGATCCGGAGCGGATCCGGGATCTCCACCTGGCGTCGCGGTTGTCGTACTACAAGGGTGATGAGGGGAGGGCTCTCGTCCTGATGCAGCAGTCGGCGAACGAGGCGTTGGCGACGGGTGATGTGATCGTGGCGGCGAACCGGTACGTGGATGCGGCGTTCCTGGCGAAGTCGGCGGGCCAGTCGGCGGCCGCGGCGGAGATGGTGCAGAAGGCGACGCTGCTGGCGGGCTCGCCGCTGATCGACGTCGCGTCACGGACGGCGATCCTCACTCGTGTCGAAGCGGACAACAACTAGCGGATCGCTGCCGGGAGGGAGTCGGGGCCGGGCCGGTGCTTCGCGACGCAGGCTGAGCCATGGTGCGAGCCGCCGGTGTCAGGAGTTCGATCCGGCCGGGCCCCAGCCCCCTCCCCCCGGCGACCGGAGACTGATGACGTCGCCGGCGCGTGCCTGAAACGTGGCTTTGGCCGGAAGCGGTGACTCGGCGCCCTCGCGGATGAGAATGTTCTCCCCGGGGGCGCCGTCGTTTCCACCGGCGAGGCCGCGCGGCGGGCGGATCCGCCGCTCGGTGAGGAGGCTGATCTCGGCGGGAGCGAGGAGCTCGATGTCGCGGCGAACGCCGTCGCCTCCGTCGTGATGCCCCGAGCCGCCGCTGCCATGGCGGATGGCGTAGCGGCGGACGCGGACGGGGTAGGCGTGCTCGAGCGCTTCGATGGGCGTGTTGAGTGAGTTGGACATGTGGACGTGCACGGCGGAAAGGCCGGGTCCATCAGGCGAGGCGCCCATACCGCCGGCCATGGTCTCGTAATAGGCGAAGGGTTGCCCGTTGCGCGGGTCGGTGCCGCCGGCGGTGAAGTTGTTCATGGTCCCCTGCGACTGCGCGGGGATGATGGCGGGCAGGGCCCGGCTGAGGGCGAGGAACAGGACGTCGGTGATCCGCTGCGAGGTTTCGACGTTGCCACCGGCTACGCTCGCGGGCGGCCGCGCATCGACGAGCGACCGTTCCGGCAGCACGAGACGGACGGCCGCCATCTCGCCACCGCCGGCAGGCAGGGCCTGGCCGAGCAGGTGTTCGACGACGCAGCGCACAACGTACCGGGTGGCGGAGGTCGTGATCGCGGCCACCGCATTGATGCCGCCCGTTGCCTGCGGCGCGGTGCCGGTGAAGTCGGCGGTGAACGTGCCGCCCGCGACCTCGATGCGGACCCGGATCGGCAGGGGTCCGGCTCCGAAGCCGTCATCGTCCATCATGTCCTCGGCGGCGTAGACGCCGTCCGGGATCCGCTCGATGCCACGCCGCAGGACGCGGTCGGCGTACTCGATGATGGAGTCCATGGCGAGGCGGACCTCGGCCTCGTCCCGGTTGGCGACCATCTCGCGCAGGCGCCGCTCTCCCGCGGTGAGCGCCGCCAGCTGCGCGGACAGGTCGCCATCGCGTTCTTCGGGCGTGCGCACGTTGGCGCGCAGGATCCGCCACACATCCTCGACTCGCCGTCCACCCTCGACCAGCCGGACGGGCGGAATGCGGAGTCCTTCCTGGAACACCTCCCGGGCCAGAGGCATAGAACCAGGAGCCATCCCACCGACATCGGCATGGTGTGCGCGTGCCGCGAGGAACCCGAGCGGCCTGGCACCGGCGCCGTGCACCGCCGAGACGGTGGTGAGGTCCGGCAGGTGCGTGCCGCCTTCGAACGGATCGTTGAGCAGGACGACGTCGCCGGGCCGGAGCGCGCCGAACGCGGCAAGCGCCGCGGCGACGCTCATGGGCAGGGCACCGAGGTGGACGGGCATATGGTCGCCCATGGCGACGACCCGGCCGACGCCGTCGAAGAGCGCGCAGCTGTAGTCGCGCCGTTCCTTGATGTTGGGTGAATAGGCCGAACGACGCAGCGCGGCCCCCATTTCCTCGGCCAGGGCCGTGAACAGGTGGCGGTAAACCTCGAGCCGTACGGGATCGAGCGCTGGATTCGGTCTTTTCACGAGGGGTACCGTCCCTTATTTTGTCTGGCTGTCGGCCGCGGCGCTCGCGGCGGCGGGCTTGGAAGAATGCAACTTGTGATGAGGTAGGGTTTTGGCACGAAAGCGAAACGAGAAGCGCATTCGCAAGGCCCCGAGCGCGGTCGACCGCGCCCGGGATGAGTTGTTCAGCGCGATCCGCCAGTGCGGCGTCATGGATGCTTGGGAGGAGGATCGCGAGGCGTGGATGGACGAGACACTGACGTTCATGGCTGAGCGTTACCCCGAACTGGCGCCGACCGAGTTGAAGCAACTCCGCGTCACGGGCCTCCGCTTCTGCCGGCCGGTGATCCCGCACGGCGGCGAACATACCGCGCTTTCTCTCGAGGACGCAAACGTAGCCTGATCGTTCCGGCTACCTGCCGATTGGACGCGGCCGATCGCACGAAGCGGCGGCCGTGTTCGCTTCCGCCGACCCCGGTCCGGCCGTTCCTCCAGCACCGCCGTGGCGCGCCCCGGTCCGAAGCACTATCTTGGCGCGACTTTTCCGGGGACTGCGTCTCGGGCCGGCAGCGCGGCATTCCCGAATCCGATTTGCCCGCTCCCCGATCCCCAAGCCAGGGCATCACGATACTGCAACCGGTCATCCGGTCTCCGGACCGGCCGATTCGGAGCGGGAGGTGGGCATGGCCGTCAAGAAGACGACAGGCAAGCGCACGTCCAGGCGTGCCTCGTCCGGATCCACGAAGTCCGGGAAGTCCGCCGGGAAACCGGAGCGCGGGACCCCCCGCGCCGGGAAGGCGGAAACCGTATCCCGAGCCTCGAAGCCGAAGAAGGTGCCCGTGAAGAAGAGCAGACCCGCCAGGACCGCCACGAAGTCCAGAGCCGGAACGGGCTCGTCGCGGTCGGACGGGTCACCGAAATCCCGAGCGAAGGCGACCGTGAAGAAGGCGGCCGTGAAGAAGGCGGCCGTGAAGAAGAAGGTCGTGAAGAAGGCGGCCGTGAAGAAAGCGAACGCGAAGGCGGTCCGGAAGAAGGCGGCGCCGAAGAAAGTCGCAACCGCCCGGGGCGGAGCGAAGAAGTCCGCCGCACGGACCGCATCACATACGACGACTGCGAGAAAGGCGGCATCCGCCCGCAACGCGGCGAAGAAGGCCGCGAAGAAGGCTGCGCCGAAGAAGACCGTGCGGACCAGGGCAGGGAAGGTGAAGACGGCAGCCGCGAAGGCGGCCCCGAAGAAGTCGGCGAAGAAGGCCGCGCCGAAGAAGGCCGCGCCGAAGAAGGCCGCGCCGAAGAAGGCCGCGCCGAAGAAGGCCGCGCCGAAGAAGGCCGCGCCGAAGAAGGCCGCGCCGAAGAAGGCCGCGCCGAAGAGGGCCGCGTCGAAGAAGGCCGCGCCGAAGAGGGCCGCGTCGAAGAAGGCCGCGCCGAAGAAAGCCGCGCCGAAGAAGGCCGCGCCGAAGAAAGCATCGGCGAAGAAGCCTGCCGGCGGGACGGTGTCTACGGGCAAGCGGGGCTCGAGCGGCGCGAAGGCGTCGTCATCGAAGCCGTCGCGAGCGGCGGCGGTTGCGAAGCGAGCGGGCAAGCCGACGGCCTCGCCGGCCCCCGCGCGCAAGAAGGCGCCCGCCCGGGAAGCCGGGCGGAAGGCGGCCGCGCCGCGCCCGCCGAAGGTCCGGAAAGCCGCGCATGCGCCGAAGAAGGAAGCGGCGAAGGCACCGAAGAAAGAAGCGGCGAAATCGAAGAAGAAGCGTGAGGACGTCTCGGTCGTGGCGGCGCCCGCCGCGGAGGCGACTCCGAAGAAGGCACGGAAGAAGAAGGGGCCACCGCCGGAGACCCTGGCCGCTCCGGCCGAGGCCGGTCCGTCCGCCGGTGAAGGTGCGGGCGAGGCGCCGGCTCCTGCGGCGAAGGCGGCGGCACCGCGGAAGAAGCGTGGCCGGCCCGGTCGCAAGCCGGTGATCCGTTTCGAGGTCGAAGAGGACGAGGAGACCGAAGCGACGACGTCCTTCGAGGATGGGCGGTCGTTCGTCGACGATGAGGAACTCGACGTGGCGACGCTCGGCACGGCAGGGCGCGGCCGGCCGCGGAAGAAGCGTCGCAAGCCGAAATCGAGCGCGATGCTGATGAAGCGCCGTCGCAAGCTGCTGCGGCGGAAGAAGCGGGAACGGGCGGTCCGGCCGTCGCCGCCACTGGAAAAGACCGATCCGCTCGGCGCGTACCTTGATGGCCAGATGGTGCCGTGCCCCGTCGGTTGCGGCGGTTTCTCCGAGGTCGTCCGGGTCGCTACGCTGGATGGCGGTGCGGGCGAGGTCTGGTTCGAGTGCCTGAGTTGCGCGCAGCGGCGGGCGTTCGAGATCCCCGGCGCGACCGCCGAGGAGAACGAAGCGGTCGGCCTGGCCGAGGAGGAGGGCCGCGAGCCCGTCTGCCCGCGCCACGTTCCGCCCATGCACCTGCGTCGCCGGGGACGGCAGTTCGCCTGTCCCGGCTGCGGC
This sequence comes from uncultured Gemmatimonadales bacterium, assembly GCA_963786235.1. Taxonomy (GTDB): domain Bacteria; phylum Gemmatimonadota; class Gemmatimonadetes; order Longimicrobiales; family RSA9; genus CAWAYJ01. The sequence goes on along the minus strand of CAWAYJ010000035.1, from coordinate 203,117 downwards.
GTGATCTACTCGCCACCCGGCACGGATTGATCGGAACCGACTCCGGAAACGGCAGGGCCCGGTCGGCGACCGGGCCCTCGCTTCATCCGTCGGCCTCGTCCGCGGCCGCGCGATCCGCCCGTTCCCGGGCGCCCGCCTCCAGTCGGGCCAGCACCCGCCGCGCCACGATCGAGGATCGTGGCTCCGCCACGTCGAGCGATTCCAGGTAGATCTCGACCACCTGATCGAGCGGGAGCTCGTCGCCCACCGCATCGAGCAGCTCGAGCGCATTGCGCACGTGCGCTTCCACGAGCTGTTCCTCCGCTCGCGCGAGCGCGATCACCAGCCGGCGTCGGGCTCCATCACTCAGCCGACGTCGGCGCCACCAACCGAGCACGGAACCTCCATCGGGTGCATGGCGTCGAACCACCCGGATCCAGCCGGTCCGCGGGCGTGTCGAATCCGTGGTCCGCGCATTGCATGCCGCAGCGTCCGGAAGTTGGATCAAGGCACCGGGCGAGGCAAGCGGCGGCCGCCGGCCGTGCGAGGGCCCGGCTCCCCGATGGGCCACAACCCCTTGGGGTGGAAGGATGCGGACGGGCCCCTTATCTTGTGATCCGATGCCCTGCCCCGGGAGTCCCGAACCTGCGAGCCGATCGTTCGGAGGTACATGGATGGCAGATTCTCTCCTGAGCTCGGAAGAGTACGATGAGCGTGCGCACCGTTTGTACGACGACGGTGAGTACGACTGCGCACTCGTGACCCTCAAGGAAGGACTCCGCTACTATCCGCATTCGGTCGAGTTGTACGTCGGTCTCGGCTACACGCAGTTGGCGCGCGAGGAATTCGCGTGGGCGAAACAGGCGTTCGAACGAAGCCTCGTGCTCGATCCGAATCACGAGGATGCGCTGATCGGTCTGGGCGAGGCGTCGCTCCGCTTCGGCCGCCGCGACGAAGCGCTGCGTCTGTTCGGCCGGGCTCGCGAGCTCGGTGCCGATGACCTCGACCTGCTGCTGACAATGGGTCGCGCGCTGTTCCGCGAACGACTCTACGAGGAAGCGCGGCCGATCTTCGAGGCTGCGACCACGATGTACGCGGAGAGCGCGGAAGCGGCTGCGGCCCTCGGCTTCACGTGCCATCGTCTGGGCGATGAGTCGGCCGCGCGCAGGCAGCTGCGCCGCGCGCTGCACCTCGACCCCGCGCACCATGAAGCACGCGTCTACCTGGCGCACATGATGTACGACCATGGTGACTGGGCGGGCGCGTTGCGCGATTACGAACGCATCCCGATCGTCGAGCACTGGGACCCGCTGGCCGTGGTCCGCGTGATCGAATTGAAGCGCGCGCTGGAAGGACTGGCCGCCGACGCGGTCTCGCTCTGCGACTGGCGGACACGACTCGATGAGCTGGAGCAGGCCGACGAACTGGAAGCGCTTCTGCTCGAGCTCGAGGCCGACGGCGCGGAGGATGACATGGTACCGCGCGCGGACGAGCATCGCGTCGTGTTTCCCGACGGCAAGACGCTGGTCGGCACGTGGCTCGAGATCCTCGGCACGCTCCGCGACTCGGATCGGATCCCGGGCGAGACGATCGCGGAATACATGCGCCGGCGCGCGCTCGAAGTGCGGCATCGAACCGGCGTCGAGCTTCCACACCTCGAGGTCGGCGCGTTCCTGAACGCCGGCGCTCGCGCCGGGTACTGGCGGATCGACTACTGAGCGGAATGGAGCCGGACCGACTGCGGGCGACGCTCGACGCGGAACGGGACGCGGTCCGCAGGCTGCGCGAGTACGAGACGGCCACGGACCTGAGCGACGCGATCCTTCGCGTGACCGCCGCGATCGAACGCGTGCTCCGTCTGATGCTGCGCGATGAGCCTGCCGCTACCGAGGATGCGCGCATGGCCGCGCTGTCCGATGCGCTGTCCGTGGAAGAGGTCGTGGTGGCGCTCCGGCGTGCCGATACCATATCCATGGAACTGGCCGGCGCGTTCGCGCAGTTGCGCGAGGCGGCGGACCGTGCCCGCGCTGGCGAAGTCAGGGCGGCCGACGGCGACCTCGCGCGGTCGGTGCTCCACGCGTTGGAGGCATCGATTCCCGCTCCGCCCCGATCGGTCGTTCGCGCGCCCGTCCTCACGGAAGCGGACGACCCCCCCGTCGTGCGCCGGACCGTCGGCCGCACGGCGGTCGTCGCGGTCGTCGCGGTGCTGCTGGGGCTGGCCGCCTGGATCGTGCTGCGCGACCGCTCCGCGGACGCGGCCGCTGGCGTCGAAGCGTTCGCGGCCGGACGCATGGTGGAAGCGGAAGGCGTGTTCCGCGATCGGGTCGAAAACGGAGCCGCCGGCGCGACCGACTGGCTGTACCTCGGCCGGATCCAGCGGCGCGCGGGCCGCTACGTCGAGGCCGCGGCGTCGCTCCGGACGGCGGCGGACCTGGCGCCCGAGGACGACGATGTCCGGCGCGAACTCGGCTGGCTGTTCCTTGACCTGGGCCGGCCGGGCGTCGCGGCCGGCCAGTTTCGGCAGGCGGTCGAAATCGATTCCATCGAGCCCGACAACTGGATCGGGCTGATCCATGCCCTTCGCGCGGCCGGCGACCCGGCCGCCGTCGACTGGCTGGAGCGAGCGCCGCGGGAGGCGCGGGCCCGGTTGGCCGCCGGTCCCGAGGACAACGCCGGCCGTTGATCAGCGTGACCCCGAATCGCGAGTGAGTGACGTGTACGAAGACCCGATGCCCGACGACCGGCTGGTGGAACGCCTCCACGAGCTTCTTTCCGAGGCGCTGCAGCACAACCGCCCCCGGCCCTTCGATTCGCCCGTGACCGTGGCCGAGATCTACCAGGACCTCGTGCCCTACCGTTCGGTGCGCACCGCGCTCGGCTTCCAGATGAACGCCGACTACGAGCATACGCTGCTCCGATTGCTCGCGGGCGAGCACGGACTGGCGCGGCTCGAGCCGGCTGAGGCGCGCGACGAGCTGCATTCCGAGCTGGAAACGCCGAACCCGAACGTGGGCCTCTTCCGCAAGTTCGCAGCATGCGACGTGTGGGTGACGCCCGGCGCGCCCGTCGAGGTCCACGTGCAGGCTCAGCCCGCTCCGGCCCAGGCCGTTCCCGCTCCTGCCATGCCGGTCGAGGTGGCCGAGCCGGAACCGGCGGTCGAACCCGAGGCCGCGACATGGACCGCCGAGCCCGAACTGGAGGTCGATCCCCGGGCCTGGTCGGCCGAGGCCGAGGCGGAACAGAACGCCGCCGAATGGGAAGATGCGCTTCCCGAACTCATCCTCGAGGAGGAAGTATCCCCCGCGATCGAAGCGGAGCCGACTCCTCAGGCGCCGGCGCCGGAACCGCCGCCGGCAGAGCCCTCACACCAGACGGATGCGACTACCATGCTTGAAGCCGCAGCGAGCCCCGCGGGAACCCACCAATCCGGCGGCTGCGCGTTCTGCGCGTCGGACCTGCCCGTCGGACGGAATGTCAAATTCTGTCCCTTCTGCGGGGCGGATCAGGCGCTCCGGCCGTGCGCATCCTGCGCGGAGCCGCTCGAGCCGGCCTGGACCTTCTGCATCGCGTGCGGCACGCGTCAGGACGCTGCCTGACCGGTTGACGCATGAGCCTCGCGGGTCACATCTTCTGTGCTTGCGGTCGAACTGACCGCACGCGGCCCCGGATTCGTTCGCCGCGTGATCCCGCGAAACGGAAGGAAGGAAAGCGAAATGCAGCGTTTCTTGACCCGCTCTGCCGGCGCACTTTCCATGGTGCTTCTGGCGGCGTGCGGTGGCGGGGCGTCGGACGCCGCTCCGGCCGCGCAACCGGCCGAGACTCCGGAGTCTGCCGCAGCCGCGCCCGCAACGGCGCCCGCAATGGCGATGACGGATCTGCCCGAAGGGGTGACCCCGGAGATGATCGCGGAGGGCAAGACGATCTTCGAAGGTCCCGGGCTCTGCTCGAGCTGTCACGGTCTGGACGCGAAGGGCACCGCGCTCGCACCGAACCTGACGGACGAGGAGTGGCTTCACCTGACGGGCCGCAAATACGACGAGATCGTGAACCTGGTGATGACGGGGGTGCCGCAACCGACGCAGCACCCGAGCCCGATGCCGCCGAAGGGTGGCTCGAGCATTACGGATGACCAGGTCAAGGCCGTGGCCGCGTACGTGTGGTCGCTCGGAACGCACTGACCGACGGCGGAGCAGGAATTAGAACCGGCGCGGCCGCCCAGCGGACGCGCCGGTTCTGCATCGAGCGGCTGGCCGCACCCGGGCCCGCCCGCTAGTCTTCCGGCATGAAACGCATCGCGCTGATCCCCGGTGACGGTGTCGGCGCCGAAGTCACCGCCCAGGCCGTAAAGATCCTCGAGCGGCTGACTGCACAGGACGGGCTGCCGCTCGCCATGGAGACGTTCGACTTCGGCGCGGATCGGTACCTGGAGACGGGCGTCGCGATCACGGACGGCGAGATGTCGCGGCTGGAGCGGGAATTCGACGCGATCCTGCTGGGCGCGATCGGTGATCCGCGCGTGCCGGGCAACGAGCACGCGCGCGACATCCTGCTCGGTCTCCGCTTCCGGCTCGACCTCTACATCAACCTCCGGCCTGCGCGTCTCTACGAGGCCTGGCTCTCGCCGCTTCGCGACGTACAGGCCGGTGACATCGACCTCGTCATCTTTCGTGAGAACACCGAGGGTATCTACGTCGGCATGGGTGGTTCACTGCGGCGCGGGACGCCACACGAAGTCGCGATCGAGGAGGACATCAACACGCGGCGCGGCGTGGAGCGGATCGTGACCGCGGCGTTCGAGTATGCGCGCCTGGCCGGCCGGGGTCGTGTGACGCTGACCGACAAGGCCAACGCGATGCCGCACACGGGCGGACTCTGGCGGCGCATCTTCGCCGATGTCGGCACCGGCTATCCGGAGATCGAGCAGGAGGCGGTGTTCGTGGACGCGCTCGCGCTCGACCTCGTGCGCCGGCCGGCCCGCTATGACGTCATCGTCGCGCCCAACCTGTTCGGCGACATCCTGAGCGACCTCGCGGCCGCGCTCGTCGGCGGGCTCGGGCTCGCCCCATCCGCGAACCTGCATCCGGGTCGGCCGGGCCTCTTCGAGCCCGTGCACGGCTCGGCGCCGGACATTGCGGGGACCGGCCGCGCCAACCCGATCGCGATGCTGCTCGCGGTCGCGCTGATGCTTGCCGAGCTCGGCTGGCCGGCACATGCCGGCCGGCTCGACGCCGCGATCCAGGCCGCGCTCGCAGCGCGCCGGATCACGCCCGACCTGGGCGGTGAGTGCACGACCGACGAAGTCGGTGACTGGATCTGCAACGAGATGAGCAGGGTTCCCCTGAACCCTGCACCGGAGCGCGACCTGGCGGCCGGGGTATAGCAGGAAATCGAGGAACGCATGACTCAGCGACACGCTACCGAGATCGTCTTCCTGTCCGGCCGCCGAACACCCTTCGGCACCTTCGGCGGCAGCCTGCGTGGCTTCACTGCCGTCGATCTCGGCGTGCACGCGGCGAAAGCCGCGATCGAGAGCGCCGGCATCGACGCGGCCGCCGTCCAGCACGTCATCTTCGGCAACGCGATTCAGACCACGACCGACACCATCTACACGGCGCGCCACGTCGGCCTGCGCGCCGGTGTCCCCATCGAGGTGCCGGCGCTCACCGTGAACCGGCTCTGCGGCTCGGGCTTCCAGGCCATCGTGTCGGGTGCGCAGGAGATCATGCTCGGTGAGATCGACGTCGCGCTCTGCGGCGGCGCGGAATCGATGAGCCAGGCGCCGCACATCGTGCGGGGCGCGCGCTGGGGCGACCTGCGGCTGGGCGAGACGGGCAACGCCTTCGAGGACTCGCTCTGGGCTTCGCTGCTCGACAGCAACTGCGGCCTCAGCATGGCGCAGACCGCGGAGAAGCTGGCGGACGAGAAGGGCGTGACGCGGGAGGACGCGGATCTCGTCGCGTACCGTTCGCAGCAGCGCGCGAAGGCCGGCTGGGACGCGGGCCACTTCGCCGCCGAGGTCTCACCCGTGCCGGTGAAGACCCGGAAGGGCGAGGTCCTGTTCGAGCGCGACGAGCACATGCGTCCGGAGACCACGCTCGAAGCACTGGCGAAGCTCCGTCCGTATTTCCGGAAAGACGGTTGTGTCACGGCAGGCAACGCCAGTGGCATCGGCGACGGCGCCGCTGCCGTCGTGATCGCGCGTGCCGAGTGGGCCGAAGCGAACGGCCTGAAGCCGATCGGCCGCCTCGTGAGTTGGGGCGTAGCGGGTGTGCCGCCCGAAATCATGGGCATCGGTCCGGTTCCGTCGAGCCGGAAGGCCCTGGCGGCGGCCGGTCTCTCCCTCGCCGAAATGGACCTTGTCGAAGTCAACGAGGCGTTCGCGCCGCAATACGCCGCGGTCGAGAAGGAGCTGGGTCTGGATCCGGAGAAAACGAACGTCAACGGCGGAGCCATCGCGCTCACACACCCGCTCGCCGCGTCGGGCGCCCGGATCACCATTCACCTGCTGCACGAGCTGCGCCGGCGGGGTGGCCGGTTCGGCCTGGGCAGCGCGTGCATCGGCGGAGGCCAGGGCATGGCCGTCGTCGTGGAGGCACTCCCATGATCGAGTGGCTGGTTCCTATCGGGATCGCGGCGGGGGCGACGCTGCTGAGCAGCCTCCGCGTCCTGCGCGAATACGAGCGGGCCGTGGTATTCCGGCTCGGCCGCCTGACGGCCGCGCGCGGGCCCGGCCTGATCTTCCTGCTGCCGTGGGGCATCGAGCGGATGGTGCGGACACCGCTCCGCATCGTGGCGATGGACGTGCCGCCGCAAGACGTGATCACGCGCGACAACGTCTCGGTCAAGGTCAACGCGGTCATCTACTTCCGCGTGAGCGACCCGATCAAGGCGACCGTCGTGATCCAGGACTACCTCTACGCCACCAGCCAGCTCGCCCAGACCACGTTGCGTTCGGTCGTTGGCCAGGCCGAGCTGGACCAGCTGCTGGCCGAGCGCGACCATTTCAACGACATCGTCCGTCGCATCATCGATGAGGGCACCGACCCGTGGGGCATCGACGTTACCGCGGTCGAGCTCAAGGACATCGACTTGCCGCAGGAGATGCGCCGGGCCATCGCACGGCAGGCGGAAGCGGAGCGCGAGCGGCGCGCCAAGGTCATCAACGCGGAAGGCGAACTGCAGGCGTCGCGCATGCTGACCGAGGCCGCCTCGGTGATCGGCCGCGAGCCGGCCGCCATCCAGTTGCGCTACCTCCAGACGGTGGCCGAGATCGCGACCGAGAACAACTCGACCACGATCTTTCCCATCCCGATCGACATGTTCCGCGCCTTCTTCGAGAAAACGGGTGCGGCGCTCGGCAAGGCGGCCGAGGCGCGCGTCGAGCCGGAACCGGCCGAGGACGACCCCAGGGCGTTGCCCGGATCGCGGGTCGAGAACGCGCTGCCGGAGGCCCTGCACTCCAGGGTGGCCAGCCGGCGCAAATCCGGCGGACAGGATTCCACGTAGTGTCCGGAACGCGAGTCCGCTGACGACGGTGAAGGGATGAGCGACGACGCGAAACACGACGACGTGAACATGGAGCCCGAGAAGCAGGAGTCGACGCCAAGCATCAGCCGGCGCGACTTCGAGATCGTCATCCGGCGGGCCGCCGAACTCAGCGCGTCCGAGCCCGACGGCGCCGACGACTCGATGTCGGAGGATGAAGTCATTCGCATCGCCACCGAGATCGGGCTGCCGGTGCGTCACGTGCGCCGCGCGCTCTACGAGCTGCCCGCGCTCGACTCGGAAGAGACGGACACCCACTGGTTCCCCGAGCCGCTGCTCGTCTCGACTCGCGTCGTGCCGGGCCGCTCCGAGCGGCTGCTGCGTCAGATCGAGGACTACCTCAGCACCCGCGAGTACCTGCAGGTCGTGCGTCGACGGGCTGGCCGGGCATTCCTCATGCCTGCCGATGACGCCATCTCGAATCTCGCCCGCGGACTCACCCGGCCGAGCCGCCGCTACCAGATGGCGCGGGCGCGACGCGTCGTGGTCAGCGTCCGGCCCATCGACGAGAACAACGCCCACCTCCAGTTTGCCATGGACATGAGCGACCAGCGGAAGTCCGCGATCCGGACCGGCTGGACGCTCGGTACCATCGGCGGCCTGGTCGTGGGCGGCATCGCCGCCGCCGTCGTCACCGCCGCCGGCTGGCCCGGCCCCGTGCAGGCGGCCGGCAGCATCATCGCGTTCGCGTCCGGATTCGCCGCCACCGCGGCCGCCACCCTGACCGCGAGCAGGGCGGCGCTCCGCCGCAAGCTCACGGCGGCGCGCTTCGAACTCGAGGGCCTGCTCGACCGCGCCGAATACGGCGAGCGTCTCGAACCACCGCCAGCGCCGTGGCGCCGCAGATTGCAGCAGCGGCTGTTCGGCCACGGTTGATGCCCGTTCCGCACCCGTGATATTCACACCGCTTCTGCGAACACGACTGACATTCGGAGGATAGGACCATGCCGGAGATCCGCAGGATCGCCGTGCTCGGCTGTGGCCTGATGGGTAGTGGCATTGCCGAAGTCGCCGCGAAGGCAGGCTACGATACGCACGTGCGCGAGATCAACGACGCGCTCGTCGGCAAAGGCGAGGCCGCGATCCGGAAGAGCCTCGACCGCGCCGTCGACAAGGGCAAGCTCGAGGCCGCCGCACGCGATGCCGCGCTCGGCCGCATCACGATGACGACCCGCCTCGAGGACCTGGCGGGCGCAGACATCGTCATCGAGGCCGTCACCGAAGACCTCGACATGAAGATCGAGATGTTCCGCACGCTCGACGAGGCGTGCGGACCGGACACCATCTTCGCCAGCAATACGAGCTCGCTCACCATCGCGGCCATGGCCGCCGCGACCAAGCGGCCCGACCACTTCGTCGGGCTCCACTTCTTCAACCCCGTGCCCGTGATGAAGCTGGTCGAGGTGGTCCGCTCCATCGCGGTCTCGCCCGACGTCTACCAGCGCGCCTTCGCCTTCGCCCGTTCGCTCGGGAAGGAGCCCGTCGAGGCCCGCGACACGTCCGGCTTCATCGTCAACCGCCTGCTCGTCCCGTACATGCTCGATGCCATCCGCTGCCTCGAGCAGGGCCTCGCCAGCATGGAGGACATCGACAAGAGCATGAGCCTCGGGACCGGCTACCCCATGGGCCCCTTCGTGCTCTCCGACTTCGTCGGCAACGACACCCTCCACGCCATCGCCGAGATCATGTTCGCCGAGTTCCGTGAACCCCGCTTTGCCCCGCCGCCCCTGCTCCGGCGTATGGTGACGCTCGGCTACTACGGCAGGAAGGTGAAGCGCGGGTTCTACGATTATACGGGCGAGAAGCCGGTGCCCATGCGACTGGACTGACGCGGGAGGCGGGAGCGGAGGCGGAGGCGTTGACGGGAGCGTTTGCGGGTGCGGCGGGCCGCGGGAGCGGACCGCCCCGCCCCCCGCTTCCGCCGCCCCCGCTCCCCGTCCCGCAAACACCTCCGCCTCCGCCCCCGCCTCCCGAATCCGTTCAAACCGGCAGGAAGTAGAACGCGATCCCCAATATCAGATAGACCGCGAGCAGCTGCACGCCCTCCATCCAGTGCGTTTCGCCGTCCTGCGAGATGAGCGCCATGATCCCGACCGAGATGGCGACCGAGACGACCTCGAAGGTCGTGAACACGAGGTCCATGGGCTGCGGCCCGAGGAAGTAGCTGAGGAACACGAGCAGCGGCGCGAGGAAGAGCGCGATCTGGATCGATGAGCCGACCGCGATGTTGATGGCGGCATCCATCCGGTCCTTGCCCGCCATCATGACCGCGGTCGAGTGTTCGGCTGCGTTGCCGATGATGGCGACGAGGATCACGCCCACGAAGATCTCGCTCATGTGCGCGGCTTCGGCCGCCTGTTCGACCGAGCCGACGAGCAACTCGCTCATCAGGGCGACACCCGCCGTCGCCGCGAGCAGCAACGCGAGCGAGCGCTGGATGGACGCGCCGCCGTGGTCGCCGGTTTCGGCCGCCTTCACGCCGTGCGCGTACAGGTGCCGGTGCGTGCGCAGCGTGAAGAACAGGCTGAGCACGTAGGTCGCCATCAGCACGACGGCGATCTCCAGGCTGAGCGTGCCTTCCGTGTCGTGGACCAGGCCACCGCCGACGACGTGGAAGATGGCGGGCACGACGAGCCCGATCGCGGCGAGCAGCAGCATCGTCGCGCCCAGTGACGCCGCCGTCGGGTTGAAGCGCTGAACGTCGTAGCGGCTGCCGCCCCAGAGCGCGCTCAGGCCGAATACCAGCAGAATGTTGCCGATGATCGAGCCGGTGATCGACGCCTTCACCAGGTCGTGAAAGCCCGCGTGCAGTGCGACGATCGCGATGATCAGCTCCGCCGCGTTGCCGAACGTCGCGTTCAGCAGGCCGCCGATCCCTTCGCCCAGCCGCTCGGACAGCTGCTCCGTGGCGCGGCCCATCAGGCCGGCCAACGGCACGATCGCGAGCGCCGACGCGCCGAACACCGGCAGGCCGCCCACACCCAGACCGTACTCCAGGAGCAGCGCGATGGGAATGAACAGCAGGAGCGCGCTCATCACGTGCCGCCCCTCCACCCTCACCGCGTCACCTCGGGTCCGGAACGTGACGCGACGCACACGCCACGCGGACCTCCGCGCGACGACTCTCGCAAGGGGGGCCGCCGCGACTGCGGGCGGTGCTCACGGAAGCTCGCCGTCCGCGTGAAGCGCCGCCGTGTACCGCCGGTACTCCAGCGGATGCGCCAGGTAGTCCTCGGCCCAGATCTCGAACGGCGGTAGCGGCAGGCGACGCTCGATCTCCTGCACCACGCTCATCGCCAGCTGCAGCCGGTCCCTGGCGTTGAAATCGACGCGCCGGCCCACCAGCCGGATCTCGACCAGCTCCCGGAAATCGTCCGGCTCCAGCAGCCCGATCAGGTGCGCGACCTGGTCCAGACGGTAGGATTCGTACAGCGAGCGCAGCTCCGCCAGCGACGCCGCCGATTCCAGCTCTGCCGCCGCGTGCGCGCGCTCCGTCGAACGGCCGCGCAGCATCTCACGGAACCAGCGCTGCACGTCCGGCGACGGGCCGCGCCGCCGCTCGTCCGCTTCTATCGCCGACTCCAGCAGCGCCATCACCAGCGGACGACCGAGCCCGCGCGCCCGTGCGTCCAGCTCCTCTTCCGTCTCCTCCACGAAGAGATCCGCCGTCCGCACCTCCGTCAGCTCCGTCAGACCCGTCTCCGCGGAACGGAACGAAAAGTGTCCGCGCCAGAATCCGTCAGGCCTCTGGTACGTGATCAGAAACGCCGTCCACCGCACCGAACGTCGCTCCAGAAAACAGAACGACCGGCACCGCGATCGCGTTATGCCTTCGACGGGCATCGCGATCCCGGACGGGACCGTCACGTGTTCTTCCGGGGGAACCGGCGGGTGCATCGCGATCCTCCGTCGCGTCCGAGCGGAGGAACTGCCAACGGACTCCTCGACCGGGCTCGTGTTTCTCGGGGAGAGCCGCTCACTACCCCGTTACGACCGTCACGCTACACGCCCGCACCGGCACGCGTCAAGCATACGCACGATCGCCGACGGAATTGCAGAAAAACGCGCGCGCCCGACACGCACCCGCCGCGCGCTCCGACGCCGGAAACCCAGCGCGCGCGCCGTCTTCCACGATCCGTCATGCGCGTGCCGGTGATTTGACTTCTCTCACTTTCGGTCTGTCTGCGGTCCCGCACCGGCCTCATAACTCGTTGTCGTTGAATGTGATACAGGTAACGATTTGGCCCGGTTGCGGTTACGAAGAATGCTTGACCGCGATGCGCGCGCGGCCTATCTTTCGCGGCGTTTGCGAGCTGCGTTACGATTGCGGCGTTGCCAGGCGATGCGGCCGTCCGCGGACGCTCCGCCCTACCGGTCAGCGGCGTTCCATTCATCCCGCGAGTGCGAAACGAAACGTCTATGTGGGATACTCGTCCCGTCGATCTGCGCCTGAACCTGCCGCGGTCCGTTGCCGCGGAGCTCGAGGAAGTCCAGCGGAATGATCCGGAGTTGCTCAACCGGCTCGTGATGTACGCGGTGGCCCGGCGTACGATCTACGAGCACCTGAGCACGCGCGCGGACGCCCGGGAAGGACCGGGCTTGACGGAAGAGCGAAGCGGGTCGTAGCCTTCGGGGTTTTCGCGGCGGAGGTGTGGGGAGGGTTGGCAGGGGAATGGGCCCGCCGCCGGTTGGACCGGTGCCGGGAGCGCGTGATATCGGAAGAACCGGGAGCTGCCCCGCTCGGTGCGAGGGGCGGCGAAGAGCGGATCATCCGGGCGAAGTATCTCGACTGGTGTTCGGCGCGGATCGCTGAGCGGTTTCTGCAGTTGACGCCGGAAGAGATCTATGAGCTTGCGGAGACGGCGTCCCGCGACGACGACGAGTCGTTGCGCGGCGCCGTTGCTGTTCCGGGTCGTGGTGGCGATGACATGCCGTTCCGGTGGATGGTGGGGCGGGTGACGGAGGCTCTCGCTGTGTCGCTGCGGTTGCCGACGCTGGAGGAATGGCGGGCAGCCTACAGTGAGGCGCCGGAGCGTTACGAGTCGGAGTTGCTGGGATTCTGGCGGGAGAGCTGACGCGGGACGTGCGCCGTCAATGGCTCTCGGTGTGGCGGGTCTGGTGCAACCAGGTGCCGACCATGGCGGCGATACCGGCGGCGAGCAGGAGCAGGCCGACGAGGCCCCACGTGACGCCCCAGTCGGCGCGGTCGTTGTTGAAGCCGCGGACGGCGGACCAGAGCGAGGTGATCGCCATGGCGATCCAGAGGATACCGACGCCGAAGCCGATGGCGAGGGCAGTGGTGTTCTGAGGTCCGGACGCTTGCATGCCGAGGCGATCCTGTTTCGTGGGAAGAACGGCTGCGAAAATATAGAAGTGCGCGAGTCACGGGCAAGTGGACCGAAAGGTCGAGGGGAGGAGAAACGGATGTCGATCAGTATGGCGCGTTTGCCGGAAGGAACGAGGGTTCGCGTGGTTGGTGCGAACCTGCCACTCGAGCCCGGAACGCCCGGGCGCACGGGCACCGTGGTGCAGGCTGTCGACCGTCAGGCGGAGCGGTTGGGTGTGACGCTGGATGGCGAGGAGCGGATCCGGATGTTCATGCCGGCCGAGCTCGAGGTGGTCGAGGAGGTCGCGCTGCCACCGGAACGCGAAGCGGCGAGATCGAGGCCGGCGCTGCCGTAGGCCGGCGGACCGCCGATGACGGGAGGGCCGGGACGCGCGTCGTCCCGGCCCTCCCGTGTCTTCGGTCTCGCCGTCAGAACGGCAGGTCGTCGTCGTCCGGATCGAATGGCGAGCCGGACGCGGGTCCGGGCGCCGCCTGCCGGCGCCGCGGCGCCGGCCCGCTGTCCGGTCCACCGCCACCCATGGCTCCGGTCTGCCCGAGCATGACCATCTCGCGGACAATGATGTCGGTCCAGTAGCGCGCGTTGCCCTTGTCATCCTCCGTCTGCGAGTACTCGATGCGCCCCTCGATGTAGAGACGATCGCCCCGGTGGATGTACTGCTCGACGAGGTCGGCGAGCCGGTCGAAGAAGGTCAGCCGGTGCCATTCCGTGCGCTCCTGCTGCTGGCCGGAGCGGTCGTTGAAGGTCCGGTTCGTGGCGAGTGAGGCCTTGGCGACCTTCGTGCCGGAGGGGAGCGCCTTGATCTCGGGCTCGGCCCCGATGTTGCCAATGAGCATGACTTTGTTGAGCGATCGGCTCATGTTCGATCTGCCTTTCGAAACGATATCCTGGGATGCGGGCGAAGCCGCGCCGGGACGTGTGGTACCCCCGGCGGCGAGTCCCTTCCGAGGGGCAAGCTACCTCCGAAGGCCGGGCGCGTCCATGCCGGCGGCGGCCGGTGGTCAGGTCGCGGCGGCCGGTCGCGTCGAAGCCGCCTCGCGGTACGCCCGTTGCAGCCTGCCCGCCACGGGTCCGGGCCGGCCGTCGGCCACGACGCGGCCATCGAGCCGCGTGATGGGCATGACCTCCGTTGTGGTGCCGGAGAGGAACAGCTCTTCGATCCGGTCGAAGCGGTCGAGCCAGATGGGGCCTTCGTGGACCGGGATGTCGAGCTGCCGGGCGAGGTCGAGCAGGAAGCGGCGCGTGATACCGCCGAGGATGTAGTTGCACTCGGGGTACGTGACGAGCGTACCGTCGATCACGCCCATCAGGTTGGAATGCGAGCCTTCAATGAGGACGCCATCGCGGACGAAGATCGCCTCGAACGCGTCCGCCTCGTGCGCGGCCTGGTTGGCGAGCACGTTGGGCAGCAGCGCGACACTCTTGATGTCGCAGCGGCCCCACCGGTTGTCGGGCGTGGTGATGGCGCGCACGCCGTTGGCGAACCATTCCGCCGCCGGCTGCGGGAACCGGCGGGCGCTGGCGAACACGGTGGGGGGTGAGCCGGGTTCGGGGAAGGCGTGCCGGCGCGGCGCCGCGCCGCGCGTGATCTGGACGTAGATGATGCCGTCTTCACCGCGCAACGAGTTCTCGTCGATGAGCCGTTCGGCGATGTCGAGGAGGTCCCGCGTGATGTCGGGGTCGATGCGAATGGCATCGAGCCCGCGGCGCATGCGCTGGACGTGGGGCTCGGCCAGGAAGAGCTGGCCGTCATAGAAGCGGATGACTTCGTAGATGCCATCGGCGAAAAGGAAGCCGCGGTCATCGACCGACACCGTGGCTTCCGCGTGATCCGGCCAGGAACCATTCAGGTAAACGCGCATTCCACTTTCTCCGCAGATTGTCGGTGGAGAATGCGGCGCCGGTCGTTTCGCGTCAATGAGATTGGCGGAGCGTGGCGACGAGGCGGCGCGCCCGCTCCGGGTCGACGCCGGAACCGGCCCGCCCTTCCCGCTGGACGGCGCTGCCGACGATGGCACCGTCCGCGATGCCGAGTAGTGCCGCGGCGTTCGCGGGGTTGAGCCCGCTGCCGACCCAGATGGGTGCTCCGGGTACGGCGTCGCGGACGGCGCGGATGCGTTCGAGCGGCGTCGCGCTGCCGGTCTCGGGACCCGAAACGACGAGGCCGTCCGCCAGGCCGCGGCCCCAGGTGTCGCGCGCGGCGGCCGCGATGTCGACGCCGACCGGCGCGGTCGCGTGCTTGACCAGGACGTCGGCGAGGATGGCGCACTCGAGTCCGAGGCGGGCGCGGTCGCGCAGCGTCTCGTGCGCCGCACCCTCGATCCAGCCCTGGTCGGTGAGCATCGCGCCGGTGTGCACGTTGACGCGCAAAAACGCGGCGCCGGTCGCGGCGGCGACGGCGAGCGCGGCCCGGGCATCGTTGCGAAGCGCGTTGACGCCGACCGGCAGGCCGACCGCCCGCCGGACCGCGGCGAGGGCGACGGCGAGCGCGGCGGTCGTCTCGGGCGGGACGGCGCCCGGGTGGAACGGCGCGTCGCCGAAGTTCTCGACCAACAGCCCATCGAAGCCGGCCTCCGCGAGATGGCCGGCGTCGGCAGTGGCGCGGTCGAGGACGGCCTGCATCGAGCCGGCCCAGCGCGGCGCGCCGGGCAGCGGCAGCAGGTGCACCATGCCGACGAGCGGCCGGGGCGCCTCGAAGATGCGGGCGATGGGAATGCGCTCGGACACTCGGACCGGTGGGTGCGGGTGGATGGACTCGCCGTACCGGCCCCGAATATAGGGAGCCCGCCAACCGACGACAGTGTTGCGACGGGGTCGGACAGGGTCCAGCTTGGCCCGGCACGACGAATGGAGCAGAAGGAAAGGAAGAGCCGGATGGACGGAACGCACACGTCGCCCGCGGAAACCGTGGAACGGCGTCTCGACAACGGCCTGACGGTGCTCGCGCGCCGAATCCCCGGCACGGATGTGGCCGCGGTTGTGACCCGCGTCGCCGCTGGCTACTTCGATGAAGCGGACGAGGACGCGGGCATCAGCCACGTGCTCGAGCACATGTACTTCAAGGGCACGGCCCGCCGGGGACCGGGCGACATCGGGCGTGAGATCCGGGACGCGGGCGGCATCGTCAACGCGGGCACGATCTACGATCGCACGAGCTACTACGCGGTCGTCCCCGCCGAGGCCGTTGGTCGGGCGCTCGACATCCACGCCGACGCGCTGCTGTACCCGGTCATGGACGCCGGTGAGCTGGCGCGTGAGCTCCGCGTGATCATCGAGGAGGCCAGGCGCAAGCGCGACACGCCGCGCGCCGTCGCGCAGGAGTCGCTCTTCGCCGCCATGTTCGACCGCCACCGGATGCGCCGCTGGCGCATCGGCAGCGAGGAAGCGCTCGCCTCGTTCGATGCCGGCCGCGTGCGCGCCTTCCACGAGGCGAATTACCGGCCCGCGAACGTGGTGCTGAGCGTCGCCGGCGCGATCGATCCCGACTTCGTGCTGGCGGAAGCTGAACGACTCTTCGGCGTAATGCCGGCCGGGTTGCCCCACCGCGAACGGGGCCCCGCCGAGCCGGAACGGCGCGAGTTCCGCTACCGCGAGATGAGCGGTCCTTCCCATCGCGACTACATCGAGTGGGGCTGGCACACGCGGCCGCCCCTGCACGAGGACGGTCCCGTGCTCGACCTGCTGGCGGTGGTGCTCGGGCAGGGCCGCGCGTCACGGCTCTACCGGGGAGTCCGCGAGACCGGCCGCGTCCAGGAGATCGGTGCATCGCACTACGCGCCGACCGAGTTGGGCGTGTTCACGATCGGCGCGGTCGCCGAACCGGGCGAGACCGCCGCGGCGCTCGATGCCATCACCAGTGTCGTGCGCACCTTTCGCGAGGCGACCGTGGGTGCGTTCGAGGCCGACCGCGCGAAACGCATCGTGGAAGCGCGCGTGCTGCGTCATCTCGAGATCGTCAACGGGCAGGCCAACCTGATGGCCGACTGGCAGGCGCTCGGCGGCTGGCGCCTCTTCGACGAGTACATGGACCGCCTTGCCACCGTGTCCGCCGCCGAGTTGCGCGACGCGGCCGACCGCTACCTCGATCCCCGTGCCGCGACCGTGCTCGTGTACCGCGCCGATTCGGGACCCACCGTCGGGTGGTCGCTGCCCGCCCGCTCCGCTGTCGGCGAGCCGCCGGCCGCCACCGTGCCGGCCGCCACCGTGCCGGTCGGCGGGCCGCGCGCGGTGCCGGCCGCGGCAAGGGCGACGCGTGTCGACGAAGACATCCACGTCTACCAACGGGGATCCCTTACGGTCGTGGTGCGGCCGCGCAGGACGGCGCCGCTGGCGACGATCGCATTCGCGTTCGGCGCGGGCGAGAGCGAGGAGCCGGAGGACCGTGCGGGGCTGACGGGTCTCGTCACGCGGACGTCGCTCAAGGGAACGGCGACGCTCGACGCGGCGGCCATCGCGGAGCGGATCGAGTCGATCGGCGGCGTGATCGGGGCCGGCGCCGGCGCCAACATGTTCGAGTGGTCGCTCGGCCTGCCCGCGCGTCACCTCACTGCCGGCCTCGAAGTGCTGGCCGACATCGTCCTGCGTCCCGCGTTCGCGGAGCCGGAATTCGAGATCGAACGGAAGACCGCGCTCGGCGAGCTCGACCAGGTGCGCGACAACATGGCCGCTTTTCCCTACCGGCTGATGCTCGAGGCCGCGTTCGCCGGACACCGGTACGGTTCGACGCTGGAAACGCTGGAATCCGCGCTGCGACGCGCCTCGGCCGGGGACCTCGCCCGCTGGCACGACGCTACCGTGCTTCGCCGGCCCGCGCTCGTCGTCGTCGCAGGCGACGTCGACCCGGATACCGCGGCCGCCCGCGTCCTCGACCGCGTCCCGTCACCCTCCGGTGGCGCGACGCCGGCGGCAGTGCCGGTGGAGGGCCCCCGTTCGCCAGCCTCGCGCGTGGTCCTGCGCGAGACCGCGCAGACCGCGATCGCGCTCGCCTTCCCGGGCCCGGCGCGGAACCACCCGGACGTCGATTCGCTCCGTGTGCTGGCCGCCGCGGTCGGCGGACTCGGCGGCCGCCTGGTCGAGGAGCTGCGCAGCCGGCGCTCGCTTGCGTACACGGTGTCGGTGACACCCATTACGCGGCTCGGCGCCGGTCTCTTCTCCGCCTACATCGCGACATCGCCCGAACGGGAGGACGAGGCACGAACCGGGCTGCTCGAGGAAATCGCGCGCCTCGTCGAGGCGCGCCTGCCCGACGCCGAGGTCGACCGCGCGCGCCGCTTCCTCATCGGATCCCGCCGCATCCAGCTACAGACCAATGGCGCCCGCGTCGCCGAGCTGGCGCGAGCCATCCGCCTTGGCCGCGGCATCGAGGAGATCCGCGACTTCGAAGCACGGATCCACGCGCAGGACCCGGAGACGATCCGGGCCGCCGCCGAACGGTGGCTCGACCCCGGGCGCATTGCGCTGGGCGTCGTACGAGGCGGGCGCGCGACGGAGCCGGCGGACTGAGTGCGCGCCGGGCGTGGCGACCCCGCCACCCGGCCGGTATCTTCAGCCATCTTCAACGGGGACACCTCGACGAACTCCGCCATGACTGACTTCGAATTCCTGCACGTATCGATCGACGACGGCGTCGCGACCGTCACCGTCAACCGTCCCGACAAGCTGAACGCGCTCAACGCGGCGACCATCGCCGAGATCGACGACGCGTTCCACCAGCTCGCCGCCGAGGAGGCCGCCGCCGGCATCATCCTGACCGGTGCCGGACCCAAGGCGTTCGTGGCCGGCGCCGACATCGCCGAGCTCTCGGTCATGGACGCGCTCGGCGCGATCCGCGTGTCGCGCCAGGGCCAGGACGCGTTCCGCTTCATCGAGACGATGCGGAAGCCCGTGATCGCGGCCGTGAACGGGTTCGCGCTCGGCGGTGGCCTCGAACTCGCCCTCGCCTGCCACCTCCGGCTCGCTTCCGCGAAGGCCCGCTTCGGCGTGCCCGAGGTCACGCTCGGGATCATCCCCGGCTACGGCGGTACCGTCCGCCTGCCCCGCCTGATCGGTCGCGGCCGCGCGCTCGAGATGATCCTGACCGGCGAGATGATCGACGCTCAGGAGGCGCTCCGTATCGGCCTCGTCAACCGCGTCGTCGAGCCCGAGGCCCTGGCCGACGCCGCGCGCACCCTCCTGACCCGGATCCTGGCGAACGGCCCCGTCGCACTCGCGCTCGCCCTCGAGTCCGTCGACCACGCGCTCGCGACCTCCACCGCCGAGGCCCTCACCCTCGAGTCCAACCTCTTCGGCCTGCTCGCCGGGACCGAGGACATGCGCGAAGGCATGCAGGCTTTCCTCGAGAAGCGGGCGCCCCGATTCCGCGGCCGCTGAGCGACGGCCGCGGTCCGCGGCCCGGGGTGTCAACGCACGCGCGCGCGCGTTAGATTTCACGGTGAGCGACGGACCCATGCAGCGAGCCGGACGGACGCTGGCGTGCACTCGGATCAGGCTCCGCGATTTCCGGAATTTCGACGAGCTCGAGCTCGAGTTCCCGACCGCCGGCGTCGCCGTCATCGGCGACAATGGCTCCGGCAAGACGAACCTGCTCGAGGCGATCTACTACCTCGAAATCTTCCGCTCTTTCCGGGGCGCGCCCGATGAGCAGGTGGTCAGGTTCGGTGCCGAGGCGTTCCACGTGCGGGCCCGCTTCGAAGAACCGGCGACCCGCGAGACGGTCGAGGTCACCGCGGCCTGGGAGGTCCGCTCGCGGACCAAGCGAGTCACGGTCGATGATGTCGAGCCCGAACGCATCGGCGATGCCATCGGCCGGGCCGGCGCCGTCCTGTTCTCGCCCGCCGACGTGCAGATCGTCGCCGGTTCGCCGGCCGAGCGCAGGCGCTTTCTCGACATCGTCCTGTCGCTCAACGTGCCGGGCTACCTGCCGGCCCTGCAGCGCTTCCGGCACGCGCTGCGCCAGCGCAACGCGCTGCTCCGGACCGGCGCGCCCGGCGCGCTGCTCGAAGCATGGAGCGAGGGACTCGTCGAGGCCGGCGCCCGCGTTCTGCACGATCGCGCGCTCTGGACGAGAGAACATGGCGACGCGTTCACGCGCCGTTTCGAAGCCGTGGGTGACGGCATGACCGCGCGCCTCGCGTACCGGCCCGGGCTTCGCCTCGAGGCGGAGGACGCGCTCGACGCCGGCCGCGCGGCCGAAGGGTTCGCACGCGAGCTCGAACGCGTCGCCGACCGCGAACGCGAACGCGGCCTGACACTCGCCGGCCCGCACAGGGACGACCTGTCGGTGCTGGCCGCAGCGAACGGCGATTCGTTCGACCTGCGCGACTTCGGCTCGGGCGGCCAGTTGCGCACGGCCGCGATCGCGTTGCGCATGATCGAGGCGGAGACCGTGCGCGAGGCGCGTGGCCGGGCGCCGCTGATCCTGCTCGACGACGTGTTCGCCGAGCTGGATACGGGCCGCTCCCGCCGCATCCTCGACATGCTCGAGGCGGAGGGGCACGGCCAGGTGATCCTGACGGCGCCCAAGGAGTCGGACGTCGAGCTGCGCGAGGCGGGCGGCGGGTTCGGTCGCGATCTCGCGCGCTGGCGCATCGCGGCGGGCAGGATCACGACCGGATGACGACGGACAAGAAGCGGTTCACGCGCCTGGCCAATGCGCTGGCCGGGTACCTGAAGGAATCGGGGCTCGAGGAGCGCTTCGAGGAAGCGGCTGTCGTGCCCGAATGGGCGGAGCGCGTCGGCCCGGCGATCGCCGCGGTCACGACGCCGCTCTCGGTGTCGCACGGGCTGCTGCTGGTCGGCGTCCGCTCGAGCGCGTGGCTCTCGGAGCTGCATCTCGTCGAACGCGAGATCGTGCGCCGCTTGAACGCGGGTCGCGCCCGCGGCCGGATCAGCCGGATCCGGTTCGTGCAGGTGGATCCGAACGACGAGCGAGGCAGACGCCCGGCCAGATGAGGGGCGGAGGGCGGCCAAACAGACCGCCCGGGATGAACGGGACAACGGAAGCCATGACGAAGAAACCGCAGGAATCGAAGAGCGAGTACACGGCCGGCCAGATCCAGGTGCTGAAGGGTCTCGAGGCAGTGCGCCGGCGGCCCGGCATGTACATCGGGTCGACCGGTCCGCGCGGTCTGCATCATCTCGTGTACGAGGTGGTGGACAACTCCGTGGATGAGGCGCTGGCGGGCTACTGCACGCACATCGAGGTTTTCATCCACCCGGACAACTCGATCACGGTCGTCGATGACGGGCGCGGGATCCCGGTGGATCTGCATCCGGGCGAGAAGAAGCCGGGCGTGGAAGTGGCCATGACGATGCTCCACGCGGGCGGCAAGTTCGACAAGAGCTCCTACAAGGTGTCGGGCGGGCTGCACGGAGTGGGCGTCAGCGTGGTCAACGCGCTCTCCGAGAAGCTGGAAGTCGAGGTCCGGCTCAACGGCAAGCTCTACCGCCAGACCTACGCGCGGGGCAAGAAGGTGACCGAGCTCGAGGTCGCCGGCAAGTCCACGCAAACGGGCACCACCGTCACGTTCCACGCCGATCCCGAGATCTTCCCGGAGATCCGCTTCCAGTTCGACACGCTGACCAACCGGCTGCGCGAGCTGGCCTTCCTGAACCGCGGCCTCAAGATCACGCTCACGGACGAACGCGACGACGGCGAGGCGAAGCCGCGCGAGGAGACGTACCACTACGAGGGCGGCATCAACGAGTTCGTCGAGTACCTGCGCGGCACGCGCAAGCCGCTGCATCCGAAGCCCGTCTACATCGCGGCCGAGCGGGAAGAGGCCGACATCGAGCTGTCGTTGCAATACGACGACGGCTTCAACGAGAACACGTTCACCTTCGTCAACAACATCAACACGCACGAGGGCGGAACGCACCTGACCGGCTTCAAGGCGGCGCTGACGCGGACGCTGAACGATTACGCCCGCAAGGCGAACATGCTGAAGAAGGAGCTGGATTCGCTCTCGGGCGAGGACGTCCGCGAGGGTCTCACCTGCGTTCTTTCGGTCAAGGTCAAGGAGCCGCAGTTCGAGGGGCAGACCAAGACCAAGCTGGGCAATTCGGAGGTGCGCGGCGCGGTCGAGCAGGTGGTCAACGAGAAGCTGGCCAGCCACCTCGAGGAGAACCCGGGCGTCGCCAAGATCATCATCGAGAAGGCGCTCCAGGCAGCGCGTGCCCGCATCGCCGCCCGCAAGGCGCGCGAGCTGGTGCGCCGCAAGAATGCGCTCGAAGGCATGGTCCTGCCCGGCAAGCTGGCCGACTGCTCGATCACCGATCCGGCCATGTGCGAGATCTACCTGGTCGAGGGTGACAGCGCGGGCGGCAGCGCCAAGCAGGGCCGTGACCGGAACTTCCAGGCCATCCTGCCGCTGCGCGGCAAGATCCTGAACGTCGAGAAATCGCGGCTCGACAAGATCCTCTCCAATGAGGAGATCCGCACCATCATCGCGGCCATCGGCACGGGCATCGGCGAGGACGAGTTCAGCGTGAAGAACGCCCGCTACGGCAAGGTCATCATCATGACCGACGCTGACGTCGATGGCGCCCACATCCGTACGCTGCTGCTCACCTTCTTCTACCGCCATATGCGGCAACTCATCGACGAGGGCATGGTCTACATCGCGCAGCCGCCGCTCTACCGCGTCGCCCGCGGCAAGGAAGAGCACTACGCCTACAGCGACGACGAGCGGGACGTGCTCCGCGAACGGCTCGGCAACGGCGGCCGCTCCGTCTCCATCCAGCGCTACAAGGGCCTCGGCGAGATGAACCCCGAGCAGCTCTGGAAGACGACCATGGACCCCGAGACCCGCACCATCCTGCAGGTCACCATGGAGGATGCGGTCGAAGCCGACCTGATCTTCTCGACCCTCATGGGCGACGATGTCGAGCCGCGCCGCAAATTCATCGAGAAGAATGCGCGGTACGTCAGGAATCTCGACGTGTAGGGAAAAAGGCGAGCGGGAGCGGAGGCGGAGGCGTTTGCGGGGGCGTTGTCGGGAGCGGCGGGAGCGGGAGGCGGGTCCGCTCCCGCCGCAAACGCTCCCCGTCCCGCGAACGCTTCCGCAGCCTCACCCGCTCCCGAGCCCCACGTACATCGGATTGGGCACGATCTCTCCCGCCTCGTTCACGATCTGCCGGTCCCACGGGAAGACGACCGTGGCATCGGTCTCGAGGGCGTAGAAATCGGGGCGGTGGCCGCCGTGCTTCACCAGGCTGACCGCGGTGCGAATCTCGGCGGGCTGCACCTGGCGGAGTGCGTTGACGGCGATGCGGAGGGTCTCGCCGGACGTGCAGATCTCGTCCACGATGAGGACGCGCTTGTCACGGGCTTCGGGAGGGGCGGCCGAGAGGATCTTCGGCCGTGAGCGGACGCGCTCCACCCCGAGGTCGCGGCTGATCTTGAGGCTGTAGAAGTCACGTCGCAGGATCGAGGACACGACGGCGCCCGGGATCACGCCGGCCTTCGCGATGCCGACCACCAGGTCGGGCTCGTAGCCGCTCGTCGCGATCTTGACCGCAAGGACCCGGCACAGCTCGCCGAAGAACTCCCAGCTCAGCTCGAGGAATTCCGTGGGGGGCGTGCCTCGAGCCCGTTTGGCGGTGGTGTTCGGTTGCGCCATGAGCTCTACCTCGCGGATCGAGTGGGGATGGCCAAGATAGCGGCCGGGTGCCGCCCGCGGTAGCGCGTTGGCCGCCACACCCGGGGCGGAGGCCGCGCCCGGAGCCAGCGCTGCAGCCGGCGTCCGGGCGCGGCCTGGCCGCCGCCCTGCAGAGGGCCGCCCGGGCTCCGTCTTGACGTCGGCGGTTGCCCCTGCCATGCTCGGCCCATGAGTTCGGATTCGAGACGAAAGGCCGACGAGCGGCTGGCGGCTGCCCTCGCCGATGCCGCCGCGGCCGACCTGCGGGACGACTTCCGGGACCGGCTGCGGACGCTGAAGCGGGACAACGCGGCGGAGTTCCGGCGGGTCACCGATCACTACGAGCAGGTCGTGCTGCCGGACCTGCTCGCGTCACCCGACCCGCTCCGGGTGTGGGTCGATTTCGGCGTGCTGCTGGGTGGCACTGCGGGCCCGGGCAAGGTGTCCGCGATCGACGCGACGGGCCGTTCCACGACATGGACGGGCGCGTGCGTGGCCGGAGAGCTCCTGCTCTGGCTGCCGGATGACCGGCAGGCGGATGCGCTGCCGCTGCTGGTTCCGGCGGAGCCGTCGGCGGCACAGAGCGCGACGCTGGATCTGCTGGTGCGGAAGAAGCTCTCGCTGTAGACGGGCGACGGCGGGGCGTCAGCCCTTGGCCATGCTGTCGAGGAACTCCTTGTTGGTCTTGGTGCGACGTATGCGGTCGAGCAGGAACTCGAGCGCCTCGGCGGACGGCATGTCGGCGAGGAAGTTGCGCAGCAGGTACACGCGGTTGAGCTCGACCTCGTCGAGCAGCAGCTCCTCCTTCCGGGTGCCGGACCGGTTGATGTCGATGGCCGGGAAGATGCGCTTGTCGGCGATGTGACGGTCGAGCACGACTTCCATGTTGCCGGTCCCCTTGAACTCCTCGAAGATCACCTCGTCCATGCGGGAGCCGGTCTCGATGAGCGCGGTCGCGATGATGGTGAGCGAGCCGCCGTTGTCGATGTTGCGGGCCGCGCCGAAGAAGCGCTTCGGCTTGTGCAACGCGTGGGCGTCCACGCCGCCCGAGAGGATCTTGCCCGAATGCGGGACGACGACGTTGTAGGCGCGGGCGAGACGCGTGATCGAGTCGAGCAGGATGACGACATCGCGGCCGTGCTCGACGAGGCGTTTCGCCTTCTCGATGACCATCTCGGCGACCTGGACGTGGCGGTCGGCGGGCTCGTCGAAAGTGGAGGAGATGACCTCGGCGTCGACGTGCTCCTCCATGTCGGTGACCTCTTCGGGCCGCTCGTCGATGAGCAGCACGATGAGGTGGACGTCGGGGTGATTCTCGAGGGTCGAGTTGGCGATCTTCTGCATGAGGATCGTCTTGCCCGCCTTGGGGGGCGAGACGATCAGGCCGCGCTGGCCCTTGCCGATCGGGACGACCAGATCCATGAGCCGCATCGAGAGGTCGCCGGTCGAGTTCTCGAGGTGGATCCGTTCTTCGGGGTAGCGCGGCCGGAGGTTGTCGAAGGCGATGCGATGCTTGGCGCGGTCGGGCTCGTCGCCGTTGACCTGCTCGACCTTGAGCAGGGCGAGGTAACGCTCGCCTTCCTTGGGCGGTCGGACCTGGCCGAGCACCGTGTCGCCGGTGCGGAGATCGAACCGCTTGATCTGCGATGGGCTGACGTAGATGTCGTCAGGCCCGTACAGGTAGTTCCAGTCCTGCGACCGGAGGAAGCCGTACCCTTCAGGCAGGATTTCGAGCACGCCTTCGCCACGAAGGACGACGTCGCTGTCGAGGAGGTTCTGCTCGATCCGGAATATGAGATCCTGTTTGCGGAGGCCGGAGTAGTTGGAGATGTTCAACTCTTCGGCCATCTCGTGAAGCTCGGCGATGGACTTGCTCTTCAGTTCCGCGATGTCCACGGTTGATTCGCTCCGATCGGTGTAAACGGATGTCGGCGGGGTTGTGGCAACCATCCGGTTCAAGACTGGATTTCGCGATTCGGGAAAGTTGATTCGGCCGGTGCGCGCGCCTTCGCCTCCGCTTGAGGGAAGGTCCGCCTGTCGGGGTGTCGCGGAAGTGTAGCATCCGGCCGGCAGGCCGGTCAAGACTGGAATTCCCGGCCGGATCGGGACGGAACGCCGGGAAAGTGACGATGGCGTACGGCTCCATGCCGCTTCCGTTACGTGGGAGCCGCTTGACATCCACATTGGCGGACCGGACTCTCAGCGGATGCCGGTTGACCGGCATCGGTGGATCCGATCGGAGGCGTGGATGGCTCGCCACAACAGGCTCGGCAGGGGAACCGATCAGCGTGGAGCGGACTACGCGATCAGCTACCCGCCGGACTGGCTGAATCAGGTCAAGGTGACGCGCGCTCTGGAGACGGGGCGACAATCCACGAAGACGCTGTTCCGGAACCCGGAGCCGGCAGGCCGTCGGCCGGGGCCGAAGGTGCGGACGCGGATCGTGTCACGGCAAGAGAATCTCGACATTGAGATCGGCGTGAGCGACCCGAACGGCATGGTCACCCGGATCATCGTGGAGACGAGCCTGCCGGACCGGCCGAGCATTCACTTCACGATCGATGATCGGGCCCGACCGCGGCGCGGCCGGAAATCTCCCGCGGTCCGGTCCTGAGTGCGAGTCCCCTCGCGCCGTCCCGCGCCGACCCGGCCACCGAGGCCGGGCTCGCCCCGCCGGAGGAGAGACCCTTGATCCGCCTCGGCCACATTGATTACGCCAACTGCTACCCGGTTCACGCCCGGTTCCTTTCGGAATCCTGTCCGCCGGATGTCGAGATCACGACGGGCGTGCCGGCGGATCTGAACGCGCGGCTGGCGGCGGGCTCGCTCGATGTCGCGCCCTGCTCGAGCATCGAGTACGCGCGCCACCACGCGGAATACCGGTTGCTGCCGGGGCTGTCCATCGCGTCGGACGGCGTGGTCTCGAGCATCCGGCTGGAGAGCGCGGTACCGCTCGAGGCGCTGGGCGGCGGCACGGTCTGCGTACCGACGGCGTCGGCCACATTGGTCGTCCTGCTGCGGATCCTGCTCGAGCAACGGCGCGGTCTCGCGCCGCACTATCGTTGGTACGGGCAGGGCGATGGGGTCGACCCGCTGGAAGCGGACGCCGTCGCGGTGCTGCGGATCGGCGATGTCGCGCTGCGGCGCGAGGCGCCGGCCGGCCGGCACGTTCTGGATCTCGGCGAGGACTGGACGCGCTGGACCGGGCTGCCGTTCGTGTACGCGGTCTGGCAGGCGCGGTGCGAGGTCGGCGAGGCGGAATTGCGAGGGCTGCACGACCGGCTCCTCGATTCGCTCGATTGGTTCCGGAAGCGGGCGGAGTTGCTGGCGCGGGCGCAGGCGTCCCGCTACGGCATCGCGCCGGACGTGCTCCTGCGTTACTGGCGCTCGCTCCGCTACGACCTGGACGAGCGCATGCGGAGCGGCCTGCTGGAGTACTATCGCAGGGCCGGGCAGCTGGGGGAGCCGGCCGTGCAGGAACTCGATTGGGCGATCGAGCCCGCATCGTCATCCAGCCCCTGACGGGGGTCGTCCCGTCCGCCGTCCGGGTTTACACCGGCGGAGCGCCGTTCCTATGTTAGCGCGCATGGGAACAGATTGGTCCGCGCCGGTCGGCATCGTAGGCCGCAAGGTGATCGGCTTCGCCGGAGGCTTCGGCCGGTTCGGCGGTTTCGCGGCCGGCGTCGCGCGGGCGACGGGGCAGGTGGGGCTCTGGGGCCGGCTCGTCGTCCAGCAGATGGCTCGGCTCGGCGTCGCGTCGCTGCCGATCGCGCTCTTCATCGCCGCCTTCACCGGCATCGTCCTCGCGCTGCAGGCCTCGTACACATTCACGGGGGCGGTCCCGCTCTACTTCGTGGGCGCGCTCGTTGGCAAGACCATGATTCTCGAGCTGGGCCCCGTGCTTACGGGACTCGCGCTGGCGGGTCGAGTCGGCGCCAACATCGCGGCCGAGTTGGGGACGATGCGCGTGACGGAGCAGATCGACGCGCTGGAGACGCTGGGCTACGACCCGGTCGCGTACCTGGTCGTGCCGCGCGTGCTCGCGGGTATCATCATGTTCCCCGTGGTCGTCGCGTTCGCCGATGGCATTGGTGTCCTGGGCGGCTGGATCACGTCGATCAATCTGCTCAACATGTCGACGCCGGAGTTCGTGCGGGGGCTGCGCCTCTTTTTCCTGCCGTTCGATGTCCAGTTCTCGCTCATCAAGGCGGCCTCGTTCGGGCTCGCGGTGACGATGATCGGGGCCTACTACGGATTCGAGACGTCGGGTGGCGCGGAGGCGGTGGGCCGCTCCACGACCCAGGCCGTCGTCGTTTCCAGCATGCTGATCCTGGTGCTGGATGCGTTCTGGGCGGTGGCCCTGCTATGAGTATCCTGCTCGAAGACGTGCACAAGGGGTTCGGCCCGAAGGTCGTCCTCGAGGGCGTCTCGCTCGACGTCCTCGACGGCGAGACGCTGGCCATCATCGGCGGGTCGGGATCCGGCAAGAGCGTGCTGCTCAAGTCGATCGTCCGTCTGCTCGAGCCGGAACGCGGCCGCGTCACCGTGGACGGCAAGGACGTCGCCAGCCTGCGCCGCGAGGAGTTGTACCAGTTGCGGCGGGAGGTCGGGTACGTCTTCCAGTTCGCGGCGCTGTTCGACTCGATGACGGTGTTCGACAACGTCGCGATGGGATTGCGGCGGGTGGCGGGCCTGAGCGAGGCGGAGATCCGGAGGACGGTGCAGGAATCGCTCGGGCTGGTCGAAATGACGGGGTACGACGACCGGTTGCCGGCCGAGATCTCGGGCGGGCAGCGGAAGCGGATCGGGCTGGCGCGGGCGATCGCGACACGGCCGAAGTACCTGCTCTACGATGAGCCGACGTCGGGGCTGGACCCCGTGACGACGGCGGTGATCGACGATCTGATCATGCGCATGCGCCGGGAGTTGGGCGTGACCAGCGTGGTAGTGACGCACGACATGAAGAGCGCGTACAACGTGGCCGACCGGATCGCGCTGCTGTACCAGGGCCGGATCCGGTTCGTGGGCACGCCGGACGAGATCCGTTCGACCGAGGACGCAGTGGTCCGCGGGTTCATCGAGGGTCGACCCGATCTGATGACAGAGGCGGCATGAAGGGACGCAACGAAGTCGTGGTCGGGAGTGTGGTGATCCTGTGCATCGTGCTGATCGTCGTGGGCACGGTCTGGATGCAGGGCCGCGGGCTCGGCCGCGAGGAGATCGAGGTGCAGGCGCGCTTCCACGAGGTGGGCCAGCTGCTGAACGGCAACGCCGTGAAGGTCAGCGGCGTGCCCATTGGCCGGGTCACGGCGATCAGTCTCGATCCCGCGGCCGCCGGCGTGATCGTGACCATGCGGGTGAAGGCGAACGTGCGCATGCCGGAGGACCCGGTCACACTGCTTTCGCCGGAATCGATGTTCGGCGACTGGCAGGCGGAGATCGTGTCGCGCACCGATGCGCAGAGGCTGTTCCCGGGCTACGACTTCGCGGAGTCGCCGGACCCGGCCGTGCTGCCGGGCGCGACGCTGCCCGACATCTCGCGGCTGACGGCGGTGGCGGCACAGATCGCGGAGAACATGGCGACGCTGAGCGACCGGTTCGAAGTCGCGTTCACGGATGAGACGGCGACCAACGTGCGGCGCGCGATCGAGAACATCCAGCGGGTGAGCCAGCAGCTGACGGAGATGGTCTCGAACCAGCAGCAGGCGGTCGAGGGCGTGGCCAACGATCTGCGCAGAACGGCGCAGTCGCTGGGTGAGGCGGTGGAGACCATCAACCGCACGTTCGAGCAGGTGGACCGGGCGATCAGCGGCGACAAGCTCGTGAACATCATGGCCAGCGCGGAGCGCGCTTCCGAGCAGATCGACTCGCTCAGCCTCCAACTGCTGCAGACCAGCCGGGATCTGGGCGCCGCCGCCGTCGCCGCGGACACGACGCTGGCGTCCGTGGGCGCGGTCGCGGACGCGATGCTGCGCGGCCAGGGCTCGCTCGGCCTGATGCTCCGGGACAGCTCGCTGTACTGGCGCCTGGTCGAGAGCAACGCGGAGATCCAGTCACTACTGAAGGACCTGCGGGCGAATCCGAAGAAGTACATCAACGTGCGCATCTTCTGATGCGCGTGGTCCCGTGAGTCGGCGCAGCGGCGGGGGCGGAACCCGGGGTCGGAAACGGAAGGGGCGGGCGCGCATTGAGCGGAGCTCGGGTGGCGTCGTGTTCCGCCGCGCCGCGCCCGAGCTGACCTTCCTGCTGATCCGCGACCCGTACGAGAACTGGGGCCTTCCGAAGGGGCACATCGAGGGAAAGGAAACGCCGGCCGAGACGGCGTTGCGTGAGGTTTCGGAAGAGACCGGCCTCGCGCCGCTGGCCGTGTGCGGCGAGCTGCCGACCATCGACTGGTTCTTCCGCGATCGCGGCCGCCTCGTCCACAAATTCTGCCACTTCTTCCTGCTGGAATCCCACAGCGGCGAGCCCGTGCCGCAGCGCGATGAGGGTATCACCGACTGCGTCTGGTGCACCTTCGAGCGAGCGCTCGAAATGGTGGCCTACGATAACGCTCGCGAGGTGCTGCGCGCGGCGGGCGAACGGCTGAGTGGCACCCCGGAAGGTGGCAATGGCCGACCGGACTGACGCGCCCACCGTTGCGCGCGGCGACGAATGGCGCGTCGTCTACGGCGTTCTCGTGCTGGGCGCGGCCGGCCTGCTGGTGTGGGCGGTGCGACCCGTGCTTACGCCCGTCGTGCTCTACCTCGTGCTGCTCGCGCTGCTCGGGCCCTACGCCGGCCGCCGCGGCCACGCGCTCGTGGTCACGGTGTCCACCCTGCTGATGGCCATCTGGCTGCTGGACACGCTGGGTGGCCTGCTGGCGCCCTTCATCCTGGCCCTCGCGTTCGCCTACATCCTCGATCCCGTGGTCGATGTCCTCGAGGGCCGCCGCATCAACCGCGGCCTCGCCATCGGACTGCTGGCCATCCCCGTGCTCGGACTCGTCGTCCTGGTCGGCGCCGTCGCGGTGCCCGCGCTGGTGGACCAGATCGCGTCGTTCCTGAACGGGCTGCCCGATGCGCTGACGCGGCTCGAAGACTGGTTCGCGGGCGTGCGCGGCTGGCTCGGCCGGCTGCGCGTCCCCTTTCTGCCGGGCTACGAGCCGTTCCGTGACTTCGCGCTGTTCGACCCGGAACGGATCGCGCAGTTCGTGCAGGAGCGGCAGGCCCGGATCCTGGGAGGCGGACTGGGCGCGGTACTGGGCGTGGGCCGCGGGCTGGCCACCCTGCTGGCCGTGCTCGGCTATGTCGTGCTGACGCCGATCCTGGTCGTGTATCTGCTTCGCGACTTCGATGGGCTGAAGCAACGGGCCGTCGAGCTGATCCCGCCCGCGCGGCGCGAGAAGTGGGTCGCATTCGGCCACGAGTACGACCGGCTGCTGGCTCGGTTCCTGCGCGGTCAGGTGATCGAGGCGACGATCGTCGGGCTGCTGACGTGGATCGGACTCTGGATCGCGGGGTTCCCATACTCGGGCCTGGTCGGTGTGATCGCCGGAGTGTTCAACCTGGTGCCGTACCTCGGTCTGGTCGCGAGCATCATCCCCGTGATCGTGATCGCGCTGCTCAGTGGCCATGTGCTCGGCTCGCTGCTCCGCGCCGGCATCGTCTTCGCCATCGTCCAGTTCATCGATGGGTCGATCACCGGGCCGCGCATTGTCGGCAGCTCCGTGGGATTGCACCCCGTGTGGGTGATGCTCGCGCTCGCCGTCGGCGGCTTCTTCTTCGGCTTCGTCGGCCTGCTGCTCGCGATGCCGGCCGCCGTGTTCATCAAGCTGCTGCTCCGCGAGGCGCTGGCGCGGTACCGCGCGTCGGTGGCATTCACGGAAACGGACGTGCCGGACGAGGCCGTGGCCGGCTGAACGCCGGCCCGACGCCCGGGCGCGGTCGAAGGGCCGTGTGGGGAGGGAAGACAAATTGGGCGACAACGAAATCCTGGATCTGACCATCATCGGAGGCGGGCCGACCGGCCTGTTCGCCGCCTTCTACGCCGGTCTGCGCGGCGTGTCCTGCCGCATCATTGACTCGCTGCCCGAGCTCGGCGGGCAACTCATGGCGCTCTACCCGGAGAAGTACATCTACGACGTCGGCGGATTCCCGCGCATCCTCGCCCGCGATCTCGCGAAGAACCTCGTCGAGCAGGGCCTCCAGCACGGCGCCAAGGTTTGCCTCGAAGAGGAAGTGCTCGACCTGGTCCGCGGCGACGGGATGTGGACGGTCGTCACCAACGGCGGGCGATACCCGTCGAAGGCCGTGCTCATCGCGGGCGGCAAGGGCGCGTTCTCCCCCCGCGTCCTCGAGTGCGCCGGCTACGGGCGGCTGCTCGGGCGCGGCGTCGCCTACCATGTCCGCGATCCCGCAACCTACAACGGGTTGAGCGTGCTGGTCGTCGGGGGTGGCGACTCCGCGGTGGACTGGGCGCTGAACCTGGAGGCGCGCACGCGGCGGCTCGTGCTGATCCACCGACGCGAGGGGTTCCGCGCGCACGCGCAATCGATGCGGCTGCTCCACGAGGCGGTGGAGCGCGGCACGGTCGAGTTGCTGACGCACCGCGAAGTAAAGGACATCCACGGCGAAGACCGGGTCACGGGCGCGACCATCTTCGACAACCGGACGGGCGAGGAGACGACGCTCGAGCTCGACGCGGTGCTGACGCTGATCGGGTTCAAGCCGGACCTGGGCCCGATCGCGAAGTGGGGGCTCGAGCTGGAGAAGAACACGATCCGCGTGAGCCCTCGTTTCGAGACGACGCTGCCGGGCGTGTTCGCGGCCGGCGACATCGCACACTACGAGGGCAAGCTCGAATTGATCGCGACCGCGTTCGGCGAAGCGACAATGGCCGTGAACCACGCGGTCCAGGTGATCGACCCGGGCGCCCGGTACAGTCCCGGGCACTCATCCAACCTGAAGATGTTCAAGGAGCGGGAAGCGGAGGAGGAGGCAGCGGAGGCCGGCTGAACCGGGCTCCCCGCTACCAGGCGATCCAGCGGTCGATCGCGCGCAACGCGGCGAGCACCGCGGCTTCCTCGACCGAGCGCGATGGGTCGACCGGGACCAGACCCGCCAGCAGCGCGAAACGCCGGTCCACGGCCGCCTCGACCGAGGCCGCCACGTATTTCCGGCCGAACATGTCGAGCAGGATCGTGCCCTCCAGGCCGAGCGCCACCTTATCGTCGGCCCGCTCCGCGGCCGAGAGCGCGGCCCGCGCCGCGGCCCGCGCGCGCCCCGCCTCCGTATCGAGCTCCACCGCCTCGCCCTGGAACACCGCCGGCCCTCGTTCCACCTGAACCGTGCACGTCACCCGGCTGCCGGCGCGTGTCAGGCTCAGGTCGTGCAGCAGCAGGAAGCGCATGATTGCGGTCGACTGGGTGGCGGTCGTGGTCGCTGCCGCCGTCCCCGCCCTTTCCGCGCCACTGTCGCGGAACGCGACGCGGATCGACGCGGCGGTGAACTCGAGGCCGTGCTTGCGCAGGATGCGCGCGGTCGCGTTGGCGATGATGATGGTCGAGGCGCCGGGCGCGGCGGTAACGTGGACGGCGCGGAGATGATTGAGGTCGTTCAGCCAGACGGCGGCGGCGAGTACGCCGGGCAGTTGCTCGACCGCGTGCACGAGCCAGAGCTCGAGGTCATGCGCGGCGTCGCGGGATCCGTTCTCGGCGTCGCTCACGGGCGGGCCCGGCCGGGGTGTCGATCAGAGGGGAGGCTCCGCCCCGTTGATGTCGCACGATCACGGCGAATCGTTCCGGGAGCGGGCATGAATTTCGATTCAGGCGTCGAGACCGATCCAGCGATTGGCGGCCTGCAGTGATGCAAGGACCGCGGCTTCTTCCGGCGAACGACCCAGCGGCGCGACGCCGGTGAGTGGCGGCGCATCCCGACCCGTGACCGCACGTGCGGTCACCAGCACGAAGCGCTTGCCATGCGTCTCCACGACCGTCGCGCCCTCGAGCGTGAGCGAATCCTCGTCGAGCGCGGCGGCCAGCGCGGCGAACGCGGCGCGCGCGCCCGCCTGCACCCGGCCGGCGGCCGAGCCGGCGCCGGCGCCGCGGCCCGTGACGACATCGCCATCACGCAGCAGCCGGACCGAGCAGTCGGTCGAGGTCTGCGTCCCGCCGGTCGCGTCGTAGCCGAGGAAAATCAGGCGGGGGCGTCGCGCGGGCGCGTCCGGTCCGGTCGTCTCGGCGGCATCGGCCTCATCGGCCTCATCGGCCGGTTCGGCGAGTCCGGCCTCGAACGGCTCGATCGCGTCCCTGCGGATCTGGGCGATGCTGATGATGCGGCGGTCCGCCACGATGCCGAGCCCGGCGGAGAGGGCCGACTGGACGTTGCGCACGATCTGCTTGGCGGCCAGCATCGGCGATGCGAGGATGTGGATCTCCTCGAGCCGGCCCAGCGGGTTGGCCACGACCCGCGCCGACACGACACCCGCGAGCGAGCACAGCAGCCGCTCGACCTCGTTCTCTGGATGCCAGGGTGAGGGATAGTGGTTCATCCGGTCCCGCCGCGAAAGTTTCCCGAAGATAGTGGGGCACGGAAGGGGCCGCCACCCCCGAAACTCCGCTTCCGGGAACGTCCGGAGCGCTTCGCGGCTCCCAATCCCGGAAACGGAAATCCGTTGCCGGCACCTGCGGGAACCGCCTACCTTGGCGCGGGATTCGGGGCGGCAGCGCGAGAATGACAGGAGTACCATGAAGACATTCGACACGATCATCATTGGCGCGGGGCCGGCCGGCCTGACGGCGGGGATGTACGCCGCGCGCTCGAAGCTGTCGGCGGTGGTGCTGGAACGCGGCGTGCCCGGCGGCCAGCTCCTGAACACGAAGGATATCGAGGACTATCCGGGTTTCGAGCACGTTGGCGGCTTCGAGCTCGCCGAGCTGATGACGAAACACGCGGAGAAGTTCGGTTGCCGGATCGAGACCGAGACCGTGACGGGCATCGAACGCAGCGATTCCGATGACCCGTGGACGCGCTGGCGCGTGTCCACCGAGTCCGGCACCGTGTACGCCGCGCCCGCCATCATCCTCGCCGCAGGCGGCACCGCGCTCAAGCTCGGCGTGCCGGGCGAGGCGGAGTACGCCGGCCGCGGCGTGAGCTACTGCGCGGTTTGCGACGGGGCGTTCTTCGAAGACGAGATCATCGCGGTCGTCGGCGGAGG
Source organism: uncultured Gemmatimonadales bacterium (assembly GCA_963786235.1). Lineage (GTDB taxonomy): Bacteria > Gemmatimonadota > Gemmatimonadetes > Longimicrobiales > RSA9 > CAWAYJ01. The sequence goes on along the minus strand of CAWAYJ010000035.1, from coordinate 168,415 downwards.
CGATGCCGCGTGCGAGGAAGCCGATTACCTCACGCGCTACGCAGAGAAGGTGTACGTGATCCACCGCCGCGACTCTTTCCGGGCGCAGAAGCTGATCCAGGACCGGGTGCTCCGGAACCCGAAGATCGAAGTCATCTACGACACCATCGTGAAGTCGGTTGAGGGCGAGCCGAGCGGCGTCAAGCACCTCATCCTGCAGGGGACCAGGGCGCCCGACGGAACCTATGACTTCGAGGGGACCGGTCCGGTCCGGACGCTCGACGCGACGGGCGTGTTCGTGTTCGTCGGCTTCGAGCCCAACGTGCACCTGCTTGGCGGGCTGCACGCGGACCACGATGCGGGCGGACACCTGTTTACGAACTCGCGGATGGAGACGTCGCTCGAAGGGCTGTACGCGGTGGGCGACGTGCGCAGTCAGCTGGTGCGCCAGATCACGACCGCCGTGGGCGACGCGACGACCGCCGCCATCGCGATCGAGAAGCTGATCACCGAGCTCAAGGAGAACGCGCCGGTCGAAGCCGCCGGCTGAGCGCTCAGAGCAGCCGGCGCCCTCCATCGACGACCAGCACCTCGCCGGTCAGGAAGTCGCTGCCCAGCAGGTAGAGCAGGGCGGACACGACATCTTCCGGCCGGCCCTCGCGGGCGGTCAGGACGCGGTCCTGGCCGCCCGCCCAGTCTTCACCCTCGTGGCCTTCGGGCGGCAGCACGTTGCCCGGCAGGATCGCGTTCACTCGAATCGCCGGTGCCAGCGCACGGGCGAGCACGCGGGTCATGTGCAGCAGGCCCGCCTTGGCGATGGCGTGATGCGCGAAGGACGGCCAGGCCTGCAGCGCGGACAGGTCGCCGATATTGATGATCGCGCCGCCGGCCTCGCGAAGCAGCGGCGCCGCCGCCTGCGCGAGGAAGAACGGGCCCTTGAGGTTGATGGCGAGGACCCGGTCCCACTCGACTTCGGTGATGTCGGCGAACGGGCGCCGCACGAAGACGGCCGCGCTGTTCACGAGCACGTCGAGGCGTCCGAACTCCGACCGCGTCCGCTCGATGAGTCCGCGCACGCCATCGACGACGCCGAGGTCGGCACGCACGGCGATCGCCTCCCCGCCGGCCGCCCGGATCTCCTCGACGGTCGACGCCGCAGCGACCGCGGACTCGTGGAAGTTGACCACGACCCGCGCGCCCGCTCGCGCAAGTCCCAGCGAGAGGGCCCGTCCCACGCGGCGCGCGCCGCCCGTCACGAGTGCGACTCTTCCGTGCAACTCCATACCGCAAACCTAGTGGCGGCTACTCCCGGCATCAATTAAACTCCGCGGGAAAGCCTGATTCCCTCCTTGATGCGAGCCTGATTCCATGTCCCGACTCGATGACAGGGTCGCGGTGGTCACCGGGGCCACCCGCGGCATTGGCCGTGCGATCGCCGAAGCCATCGTCGACGCCGGTGGCCGCGTGGCCGTCGCCGCCCGCAACGCCGACGACGTGAGCCGTGCGGCCGCCACGCTGAACCAGCGCGCGGGCCGGGACGCCGCCGCCGGCATCGTCTGTGACGTTCGCCGCTACGACGACTGTCGCCGGCTCATCGCCGGCGCCGCGGACGCGTTCGGCCGACTCGACATCCTTGTCAACAACGCCGGCATCGGCGTGTTCGGGCCGGTCGAGACCTTCGACCCCGGCGCCTGGGATGCCCTGCTCGCGACCAACCTGAGCGGGATGTTCTACTGCACGCGGGAAGCGATCCCGCACCTGCGCCGGGCCGACGACGCCTGGATCCTCAACATCGGCAGCCTGGCGGGGAAGAACGCGTTCCCCAACGGCGCGGCCTACAACGCCAGCAAGTTCGGCCTGATCGGGTTCAGCGAGGCGCTCATGCAGGAGGTCCGCCACGACGGCATCCGGGTGAGCTACATCATGCCCGGCAGTGTGGCCACCGAGTTCGTGAGCGGCGACCCGGCCGCCGGCGCCGACTGGAAGATCGCGCCCGAGGACGTCGCACGCGTCGTCACGGACCTGCTCGCGTTCCCGTCCCGCTCCCTGCCCAGCCGCATCGAGATCAGGCCGTCACGCCCGCCCCGCAAGTGAACCCGACACGCGGAGACGCTCGATGACCCCGCAGACGTCCCCGGAACCGCCAGCGTCCCCGGCCCCGCTCCGTACCGAGCGCGACTCGCTCGGCGAGATGCGGGTCCCGGCCGACGCGCTCTGGGGCGCGCAGACGCAGCGGGCGGTCGAGAACTTCCCGATCAGCGGGCTCCGCCTGCCGCGCGGCTTCATTGCCGCGCTCGGCCGCATCAAGAAGGCGGCCGCGCTGACCAATGCGGAGCTGGGCCTGCTCGACGCCGCCGTCGCCGCCGACATCGTGCGCGCCGCCGACGAAGTGATCGACGGCCGGCTGGACGCGCACTTCCCGATCGACGTGTTCCAGACGGGCAGCGGCACGTCCACCAACATGAACGCGAACGAGGTCATCGCGAACCGCGCCATCCAGCTGCGCGGCGGCAAGGTCGGCTCGAAAGGCGTGCACCCCAACGACCACGTGAACGCGGGCCAGTCCTCGAACGACGTGATTCCCACCGCCATGCAGGTCGCGGCCTGCGTCGCGATCCGCGACGATCTCCTGCCCGCCCTCGAGACGCTGCAGGCATCGCTCGCGCGCAAGGCCGAGGAGTTCGATGGCATCGTGAAATCGGGCCGCACGCACCTGATGGACGCGACGCCCGTGCGGCTTGGCCAGGAGCTCGGCGGCTACGCGGCGCAGGTCGGCAAGGCCACGCTTCGCCTCGGGGATGCGGTGCGAGACATGGCGGAGTTGCCGCTCGGCGGGACCGCCGTCGGCACCGGCATCAACACCCACCCGGGATTCGCGGCCCGCGCCATCGCGCGCCTGAGCGAGGAGAGTGGCATCGCGTTCCGCGAGGCCGACAACCACTTCGAGCGGCAGGCCACGCGCGACACGATCGTCTACGCGCACGGCGCGCTCAACACGCTCGCCGTCTCGCTCACCAAGATCGTGAACGACCTGCGCTGGCTCGCCAGCGGGCCGCGCGCCGGCATCGCCGAGATCACGCTGCCCGCCGTGCAGCCCGGGTCCAGCATCATGCCGGGCAAGGTCAACCCCGTCATTCCCGAGGCGGTGACGATGGTCGCCGCCCAGGTGATGGGGAACCACGCGATGATGACCGTGGCGGGCCTGGGCAGCTGGTTCGAGCTGAACCTGATGATGCCGCTCATGGCCTACGGCCTGCTGCAGTCGGTTTCCCTGCTCGCCAACGCCAGCCGCGTGCTCGCCACCCGCTGCGTGGACGGCATCACCGTCAACGAGGACAGGTGCCGCGAGCTCCTCGAGGGCAACCTCTCCCTCGCCACCGCGCTCGCGCCGTCGATCGGCTACGACCGCGCCGCCGCCATCGCCAAGCAGGCCTTCGCCCAGGGGAAGACCGTGCGCGACGTAGCGCGCGAGCTCGCCGTGCTGCCCGACGACGAGCTGGACGCCGTGCTCGACGCGCGCGCCATGACCGAGCCCGGCATCCCGGGCGAGGAGGCCAGCTCCGGCTGAGAATCGGGCGAGGGGGTGTCAGGCCGCGGCGTCGCCTGCCTCCGGACCGTGCTCCACGATCTCGAGCGCGAACGCGCTCGAAAAGTCCGGCGCCTTCGCCGGCGCAGATTCAGGACGATGGTGGTCGAGGCTGGCTCGTCGCGTCGGGGCGGGCGTGCAGGTGCAGCGTGCAGGCGCGGTGCGTGTCGCCTCCGGCGACGAGGTCGAAGCGGTAGGGCCCCGGCCGCGGGAAGATGACGTTCTCGATGGGAAGGACCAAGCGGGTACGCGGCGGCGTGGCGCGTGTCGCCCGAGTCGGTACTTCGGTTCCGCCTTCGATGGTGAGGACGCGTGTCTCGTCCGGTCCGACGAGGTCCGCGCGGAAGACCTGGGCCCCTTCCTCGTCGCCGTCCCACTCCATGACGAACACGACGGTCATGCGTTGCTGGACGGCGGGGAACCCGGGCGCGTGGAGCTCGTCCAGGATGCCGAGCACATCGAGACGGCCGTCGGGCCGTTCGCGCACATCGTCGCAGACAAGGGCGAGCCTCAGTTCCATGCGAGCGGCAAGATGCCCGGGTCGGGTCCCGGCGTCAACGGCGGCCGGGGTTGCCGGGCTCCGGCCCCGGCCGTACCCTCCGTGCGCGGAGGACCCCGGACGACTTCAGGAGGCGGATGACCCGCGCATCATGAAACACAGACGAGACGTGTCGGCGGGTGTCATCGTGTTCCACCGGAAGGACGGGATCTGCCGGTTCCTGCTGCTGAGGTCGAGCCAGACCAAGCGTCCGCTCTGGGAGTTCCCCAAGGGTGCGGTGGACCAGGGCGAGACACTGTTCGACGCGGCGCTGCGCGAACTCCGCGAGGAGACCGGGCTCCGCAAGCAGGACATCCGGATCATCCCCGGGTTCGAGCGTCGCGAGACCTACCGCTTCACCGCGGGCGACGGCGGCTCGCGGACCGCGATCCGGAAGCAGGTCACCTACTACCTGGCCGAGACCGAGCGCACCGAGGTCACCCTCTCACCGGTCGAGGCGACGCGATTCGTCTGGGTCCGGCTCGAGGAAGCCCTTCGGAAGGTCCGCTACAAGGCCAGGCGCGAGTTCCTCGCTGCCGCTGCCGAGGCGGCCAGCTGCGAGCCCGGCGAGACCGACGCGGAGCCGGTCGGCTAGCCCGAGACGAGGTCGCGCAGCCGGGACGTGAGGCGGCCGCTCGGGATCCGGCGCGCCTGCCGCACGATCTCGCGGTCGGACGGGCCGTGCAGCGGGTGCGCGTCGGGCCAGACGCGACCGGACGGCTCCACGAAGACGAGCCGGCCCGCCCATCCTTCGCGCGTGGTCCACGTCTCCAGCCGGACCCGCCACCAGACGCCATCCACGAGAAGCGGACGGACGTCGATGACGCGCGCGACGGTGAGGTTCCGGTGGACGACGAGGCGGAGCGACGGACGTTCAGACCGGAGCACACCGCACCAGCCGCAGGACAGGCACCAGCGCTTCTGCAGCCGGATGCCCGGGACCCTCGAGGCGAGCCGGACCCAGGTTGAGAGCAGAAGGCTGGTCGTTGTTCCGCAGCGCGGGCAGTCCCGTCCGGTGGGGAGAGCCCGGTAGCTTACCACCGCGCCAACCCCGAGCGGGATCAGGACGACGGCAAGGAAGTAGATGGAGAAGAACCAGATCACTGCATCCGGACCATCTGCGGGGTGCATGGCAGTGCCCATCGAAAGCATAGCGCGCCGCCCCGCCCCGCACAATCCGCCCCGCCGATTGCCCGACCGCCCGTCGCCCCGATATCCTTCGCGGATGGGTGGCATGCGACGAATGAATGGGTATCGGCCCCGCTCGATCCGGCCTCGCGGCCCCGCCGCGCTCGCCGCGTCGCTGCTGCTCGTTCCCACGCTCGCCGCGGCGCAGGGCGCGAGCCTGGCCGTGCGCGCGGGCGCCATCGCGTCCAGCGCGCTCGCGGAGGATCGCGTCGCCAATCCGGCGCTCGGCACGGTGCTCGGCGGCGTCGGTGCGGTGCGGGCCGTGCCCGCGCCCGGCATTCTCATCGAAGTCGCCGGCTCGGTCCCCATGAAAGCGCGCACTCGGCTCGAGCTGGGCGTCGGCTGGTCGCACGCCTCGCTCGAGGCCCACGATGACAACGGCACGCGCGAGATCCAGCCGCTCGGCGCCGTGCATGGCACCCTCTCCGTCCGGTACCTCGCCACGTCACGCGCCAGCGGCAGCTGCGGCTTCGGCCTGATCCGCTACCTCGCAGAGAGACGCGCCTTCTTCGCCGGCGGCACCGAGCTCTCGCCGCTCCTCCAGTGCGGCGCCCGCTTCGACGTCGCCGGCCCGCCGGGCCGGCGCGTGTTCGTGCGCGCCGCCGGCCAGTTGCATCGCTTCCGCACGCCGGTCCTCGTCGATGCCGGCGCGCAGGCGGGCACCGTGTACCGCCTGGCCATCGAGGCGGGCGTCGACGTGGGAAGGAGCCCGCGATGAAGCGGCTCGTCCTCCTGCTCGTGGCGCTCGGCCTCGCGGCGTGCGACCCGCCCACCATCCCGGGTCGCGACGCCTGGGAAGTCTACGACTTCACCCTCACGACTGTGCCGCCGCTCGTCATGCACTGGCCGAGCGGAAGCACGGTGCGGGTGTGGGTCGAGCCGGGCGCGAGCGATGCCACGACGGCGATCCTCGAGGAAGCGTTCCGCCACGCGGCCGATGCGTGGAACGACGTCGCCGTGTTCGCGGAGTACCGGCTCGCGCGTACCGATGATCTCGCTTCCGCCGATGTCGTGCTCGCATGGTCCGACGTGCTGCCGCCGGTCGATACGCGCGAGTGCCGACCGATGGTCGTGCTGGCGGTGACCACGTTCTGCATTGACGGGCTAGGCGGCGACGCGCCCGTGGTCCGCCCGTTTCCGTTGGCCGACGGCAGCGAGAGCCGCGTGCGCATGCTCGTGACCGTGCTCGCGACCCAGGCGTTGGACCCGACCGTGGTGCCGCGTCTCGTCACGCACGAGTTCGGCCACGTTCTCGGCATCGAACGGCATTCCGACAATCCCGACGACCTCATGCGGCGTGGCGACCCGCCCAGCGACCGGCCGGGCCCGCGTGATGCCGCCACCATCCAGCTCCTCTATCACGTCCGGGCCGACATCGAACCATAGCGCGGCCCGGACAGTGGCGTCGGACCTGCGTACGGGTATCGTCTGTCAAGGGTGTCTTTCGATTGACATGCGCGGGTGTGCCGGAGTAACTTTGGTCCGGAAACGACGCGCCGAAGGAACCGTTTCTGGGCCTACATTGCATTTCATTGGGGCCGGCTCCCGCTACGGACGTCATGCCCCTCACGGGGAAGGCGAAAGGGAGTGGGGAGGTCACCAGTCGATTCGGACTGGGCTCCAAGATAAATGACCTTCGGTGCGTCACCGGCCGGCCCGCCTGCGAGCGGGCCGGCTTTGTTTTGGCGGGGCGGGTCGGCCGCCGGTGGAAACCGCGGTTCCGTGAGCCGGGTACACGGTGGAGGTCGGGGAACGTGGGAGGAACGATGGCGGGAGCGATGGAGGAGGGCCTCGGAGCGGGGCCGGGTGGCGGGCGCCGCGTCCGAGTGACGCGGCGGCTTCACTTCAGCGCCGCCCACCGACTGGGTCGCGATGACTGGAGCGAGGAGCGCAACCGGGAAGTATTCGGCCTGTGCTCGAATCCGAACTGGCACGGTCACAACTATGAGCTCGATGTGACGGTGGAGGGACCGATCGATGGGGAGACGGGTTACGTCCTCGACCTCAAGGAGCTGCGGCAGCTGGTCGAGGCGCGCGTGATCGGGAACCTCGACCACCGCAACCTGAACCTGGACGTGGCGTGGCTGGACGGGCTCAATCCGACGACGGAGAACCTGGTCGTCGCGATCTGGGATCGCATCGCGCCGAGCTTGCCGGACGGGCTCGAGCTCGTTCGCATCATCCTTTACGAGACGCCTCGAAATCATGTCGAATACACCGGTGGTTGAGCGGCACGCGGGCATCGCGCCGGGCGTGGCGGATCCGACCCGCGGGATCGCACTCGCGGAGGCCGGCATCCCGGATCTGGTCCGGGAGCTGCTCTCGCGGTTGGGCGAGGACCCGGAGCGGGGCGGGCTGCGCCGGACGCCGGAGCGGGTGGAAGCGAGCCTCGCGTGGCTGACGCGCGGGTATAGGATGACGGTGGAGGACGTCATCGGCGACGGCATCTTCGAGGAAGAACACCACAACATGGTCGTGGTGAAGGACATCGAGCTGTACTCGATGTGCGAGCACCACATGCTGCCGTTCTTCGGCAAGGCCCACGTCGCCTACATCCCGGACGGCCGCATCGTCGGACTTTCGAAGATCGCGCGCGTCGTGGACCTCTACGCCCGCCGCCTGCAGGTGCAGGAGCGGCTTACCGAGCAGATCGCGCAGGCACTATGGGACGCGCTGCGGCCGACGGGCGTGTCCGTCATCCTCGAGGCCTATCACCTGTGCATGATGATGCGAGGCGTGGAAAAGCAGAACTCGAAGACGATCACCAGCGCTATGCGGGGCGCGTTCATGGAAGACCTCAAGACCCGCGAGGAGTTCCTGCGCCTGATCCAGATCCATGGCATCGTCGGCTGAGACGCGGCTGGCCGGCCGGACCGCCGTGGTGACGGGCGCGACGGGCGGCATCGGCGCGAGCGTCGCGCGGCGGCTCGCGGCGGGTGGTGCGAGGCTGGTGCTGATCGCGCGCAATGCGGGCCGGCTCGACGCGATCGCCGGCGAGACCGGCGGCCTGCCTGCCGCCTGCGACGTCTCGGACGCGGCCGCGGTCGCGGCACTCGCTGCGCGCTTGCACGAGGCGTGGGGTGACGGTCCGGACATCGTGGTGAACGCCGCCGGCGCATTCGCGCTCGCGCCCGTCGCGGGCACCGACGTCGAGCAGTTCGAGCGACACCTGGCCGTGAACCTGCGCGGTCCGTTCCTGATGATGCGCGCGTTCCTGCCCGCGATGCTCGGCCGGGCCGCCGGGCACATCGTCTCGATCGGCTCGGTCGCGGGCCGGCAGGCGTATCCGGAAAACGGCGCGTACTCGGCGTCGAAGTTCGGGCTGCGCGGTCTGCACGCGGTACTCGATCAGGAGCTGCGGGGCACGGGCGTACGCGCGACGCTGGTCGAGCCGGCCGCGACCGATACGGCCATCTGGGATGGAATCGATCGCGCCGCCCACCCGGGTCTGCCCGGACGGGAACGGATGCTGGATGCGGATGCGGTGGCGGACGCCGTGCTGTTCGCCTTGACACGTTCTCCGGAGACCGGGATCCCGACGATCTCGGTGGAAAGGTCATAGCGATGTACGTGGTGAGCGTGCAGGCGCATTACGACAGCGCCCACTTCCTTCGCAACTACAAGGGCAAGTGCGAGCGCCTGCACGGCCATCGGTACCTGGTCGAGCTGGCGCTCGCGACGACCGAGCTGGACGTGGCGGGCATCGCATTCGACTTCGTCGTGGTCAAGCGCTCGCTGCGCGAGCTGGCCAACCAGCTGGACCACGAGAACCTGAACGACCTCGAACCGTTCACCGAGCTCGAGCCGTCCGCCGAAAACCAGGCGAAGTGGTTCTGGGACGAGCTGAAGCGCCGGTTTCCGGAGGAGATCGCCGCGGCCATGCTGTACACGAGAGTCTGGGAGACGCCCACTCAATGGGCGCAGTACACCGACAGGGTGTTGTTCGCATGAAAGCGTACTGGTTGGTCATCGGAGGCCTGCTGCTCGGCGCGTGCGGCGGGTCCACCGCCACCCGCGAGCCGGAACAGGTCCGGCCCCGGGGCGGCATGCGGCTGCCGCCGCCGCTGCCCGCGCCCGGCGGATTCGGCGTGCACGTGCTCGCCCTCGGCACGGACCGTGACGGCGCGCTCTGGGCGGGCACCTACGGCGACGGCATCTTCGTGCTGCGGAGCGAGAGCGATGCGCGGGACACGACGCCGCCCGCGCCCCGGCAATGGTCCCGCATCCGGTCGCGGAGCGGGGACGCGACGTCCATCTCGTGGAACTTCGTCAACAGCTTCGCGTTCCCCGCCGACGGCTCCGTCTGGTACGGCACCGTGGGCAACGGCTTCGGTCGGTCCACGGACGGTGGCCGGACCTGGCAGAACTGGGGGCTCGGCCAGCTCGGACCGGAGTGGCAGTACGTGGCGCACGGTGGCATGCGGAGCCGCGGCGACACCGTCTACATCGCGACCGCCGATGGCCTCCGCATCACGCCCGATGGCGGCCGCAGCTGGCGCTGCATCACCGGCTCCGACCGCGTGGCCGGCGGCGCGCCCGTGCACGACGGCTGCACCGAGACGTACGCCACACTGCCGACGGAGTACCTGCTCTCGCTCGACATCGGGCCGGATGGCGCGATCTGGGTCGGGCACCTCAAGGGCCTCTCCGAATCGAAAGACGGTGGGCGCAGCTGGCGCAACTTCTCGGACGCCGACGGCATTCCCGCCTCGCGCGTCCGTGCCGTCGCCGTCACGCCCGACAGCATGGTGTGGGTGGCCAACGAGGAGCGGATCTACGTCGACTCGCTGCACGATGGGAAGTTCGTCCCTGCCACGATCCACCTGCCCGGCTGGGACGGGCTGCCGGGCAGGCCGCGCATGATCGTGCCCACGCCGGGTGTGTCCGAGCCCGCGATCGTGCTGTCCTTCGGCCTGGCCGCGGGCGACGGTTCCGGCAACTTCCGCATCTTCTACATCGCGGCGGGCGACGAGTACAAGCCGGCGAGCGACATGTGGACCATGACGTGGACCGGCCCGCCGCTCTGGCCGGTGGGCGGATCGGCGTTCGGCCTGGCGCGGATCCTCGCGGGCGAGGGCGAGACGTTCGACCGGAGCGTGATCGTGCCGGCGGACCCGCCCGTCGAGCCGTCACATACCTGGTTCGACCGGCCCATCGCGGACGCGGACGGCAATCCGTACGTCGATGCGACCTACCGCTACGGCTCGACCATGGGCGGCAATTTCCAGCAGCACATGGGCGTCGAGTTCAACAACCCGGCGGGTACGCCGGTCCGCGCCATCGGCGATGGCGTGGTGGCGTACGCGGGCCCCGCCGAGGCGGGCGCGCTGACCGTTGCGATCCGCCACGACCGCGGCTGGCAGGACCAGCACGTGTTTTCCGTCTACTACCACAACAGCTCGCTCGACGTGACCGTCGGCCAGCGCGTCACGGCGGGACAGGTCATTTCCCGCGTCGGCAACACCGGCCGCGCGACCAACGACCACGTGCACCTCGAGGTGCACGTCGCGCCGACCGCGGACACCGCCGCTATCGTGAACCCGGACGAGCGGTTCCCGCCCTACACGGTGAATCCGGAGCTCTGGCTCCGGCCGCGCCCGGGGACCGGCACCGTCGCCGGCCGCGTGTTCGACAGCGCCGGCAATCCCGTGCGCGGCGCTCGTATCTACGGCCTCGTGCTGCCCTACCCGGCGGAGACGCCGTACTCCTTCGCGGAGACATACGGCGACCGCGCACATCCGGACCCGGCGTACAACGAACATTTCGCGGTGAACGACGTGCCCGCCGGGACCTACACGCTGGGCGTCGAGGTCGAGGGTCACCGGTTGTGGCGGCGTATCCATGTGGAAGCCGGCAAGCTCACGTTCGTGGAGTTCCGGCCCTGACGTGCACATCGTCCTGACCGACGTGCTGACGTGCCCCTCGTGCGGCGAGGAGCATGGCCTGATCGCGCGCTCCGACCGCATTGCGGAACGGCGCATCCTCGAGGGCGCGCTCGCCTGCCCGAACTGCAAGCGGCTGTTCCCGATCGTGGACGGCGTCGCCTGGCTGAACGAGGCCGGGCCCATTGCCGGTACGGCCGCGCCGCCCGGCGAGGCCGAGGCGTCCGCCGATGCCGCCATCCGCATCGCCGCGCTGCTCGGCTTCGAGCGCGCCAATGGCTTCGTGCTGCTGGCCGGACCCGCGGCCCGGCACGCGGATAGGGTCGCCGCGCTCGCCGAGCATGCTGGCATCGTCGCGGCAGTCCGTGCGGGCGCGCCGTTGCCAACCGCGACCCGCGCGAGCCGGCTCGTGATTGGCAACGCGCTCCCGTTCTCGCCCGGCAGCCTGCGCGGCATCTGGCTCGGCGGCGGCGACGCCTGGCCGCTGCTCGAGTCCGCGACGCGCGCGCTGCACCCGACCGCGCGACTCGTCCTCGATCCCGCGCCCGACGACATCGAGCGGCGACTGCCGCCCGGTTTTCGCATCGTCGCCAGGCAGGAAGGCACCGTGCTTTGCGCGCGCACGCTCTGAATTCGATTGCGGCTCGTGCGGTGCCGTCCCTATCTTGCGTGAATTCCGGTGGGTGCAGGCCCGCGGGAGCGCCGGAACCGGCGATCCCGGGTGTCGGCCCGCCAACGCCAGCACGTCCCGCCGACCCCGGTCCATGAGCATCTGGAAACGCATTTTCGGCCAGAACAACGAGACCGTCGATTACTACGACGAGGGGCTGGAGCTGCTCAACGCCGGCAAGTATCACGAGGCGTTGACGTCGTTCCGGCTCGCGCTCCGCGATACGCCGTTCGATGCTACCGTCCTTCAGCAGATCGCGATCACGTACACCCGCATCGGCATGACGGACGAGGCGATCCGGACGTACCGCAAGGCGCTGACCGCGGACTCGACCGCGGCGGGTGCGCACTACGGGCTGGCGTTCCTGTTGCTGCGCGAGGAGCGGCCCGACGAGGCCGCGAAGCATTTGCGCACGTTCCTCGGCAGTCCGCCGGACGGCGCGGAGGCGCAGCGGCACATCGAGCACGCGCAGGAAGCGCTGAGGCAGATCGAGGAGGGTGGGGCGGAAGCGAAGGACGGGGTCGATGGCTGAGCGTGTCGAGCTGCACTGGCAGGGCCGGGGCATGCTTTTCGAGGGTTGGCGCGATGAACGGAACACGATCCCGATCGATGGCGACGGGGTCGAGGCCGTATCGCCGCTGACCGCGTTCCTGCTCGGCATCGGCGCATGCACGGGGTCCGACGTGGTGGACATCGCGGCGAAGATGCACGTACCGGTCGAGTCGTTCGACCTCGTGATCGAGGGCGCCCGAGTGAGCGAGATGCCGCGCCGGTACACCGGCCTGCGCTTCGTGTACCGGCTTGGCGGCGTAGCGGCGGCGGACCACGAGAAGATCCGGCGAGCGGTGTCGCTGTCACACGAGAAGTACTGCAGCGCGCTCGCCAGCCTGCGGACGGACATCGATCTCTCCACGGACATCATCTTCGAGGATTGACGTGGAAGGCATCACGATCGAACCAGCCGGGTCTGCGGCGGTCCGGCCGGCCGACGTGCCGCGCGGCACGCTCACCCGCCTCTTCCTCGAGGCGGTCGATGAGTGGGACAAGCCGGACGCCCTGCTCGGGACCCGCGACGGCGAGTGGACGCCGATCTCGCACCGCGCGCTGCTCGAGACGGTGCGCCGGATTTCGAGCGGGCTCCGCCGGCTCGGCGTCGCACGCGGCGACCGCGTTGCGCTGCTCTCCGAGAACCGCGCGGAATGGGCGCAGGCCGATTTCGGCATCCTCTGCGCGGGGGCATGGAACGTACCCCTCTACCCCACGTTGCCCGCAGCGCAGGTCCGGTACATCATCGAGCACGCCGGTGCGGCGGTCTCCTTCGCCTCGACGCGCGCGCAGTTGGACAAGCTGCTGGAAGCGCGGACGGCCACGCTCCGGACCATCATCGTATTCGACGACATCGCCGAGCCGGGACCGGGCGTGATGACGCTCGCGGGCCTGCTCGAGCTGGGCGCGGAATCGGATCCGGACGAGAACGCGTTCCGCAGGGAGGCGCTGGTCGCGGAACCGGACGACATCGCGACCGTCATCTACACGTCGGGCACGACGGGCACGCCCAAGGGGGTGATGCTCACGCACGACAACCTGTACTCGAACGTGGTGGCGAGTCTCGCGGAGTTCGACATCGGTCCGGCCGACACCGCGCTCAGCTTTCTGCCGCTCTCGCACGTGCTGCAACGCATGGTCGACTACGCCTTGTTCCGCCGCGGCTGCACGATCGCATACGTGCCGTCGATCGACGACATCGGCGCCGCGTTCCGCGCAGTCCGGCCGACCATCGCGGTCGCCGTACCGCGCATCTTCGAGAAGCTGTACGCCCGGATCCTGGCGGCGAAGGGGCCGAAGCGGCGGCTCGTGTTCTGGGCGCGCGCCATCGCCCTCGGCTGGGCCGGAAGGCGCCTGGCCGGCGCGCGGGTCCGGCTCGGGCTCCGCGTCGTGCACGCGCTGGCCGACCGGCTCGTGTTCGCGAAGATCCGTGCCTCGCTCGGCGGCCGGATGCGCATCTTCATCTCGGGCAGCGCGCCGCTCGCGCCGCAGCTCGCGCGCTTCTTCTACGGCGTGGGCCTGCCGGTGTACGAGGGTTACGGCCTCACGGAGACGTCGCCGGTCACGCACGTGAACACGCCACTGCACATGCGCGTGGGCACTGTCGGTCGGGCGATCCGGGGCACCGAGGTACGCATCGCCGAGGACGGTGAGATCCTGATCCGCGGGCCGCAAGTGATGAAGGGCTACTTCCGAAACCCGGAGAAGACGGCGGAGGCGCTGCGGCCCGATGGCTGGCTGCTCACGGGTGACATCGGCGAGATCGACGATGACGGGTACCTCCGCATCACGGATCGCAAGAAGGAGCTGCTCAAGACGGCGGGCGGCAAGTTCATCGCGCCGCAGCCGATCGAGAACGCGGCCAAGCTGAGCCGTTACGTTTCGGAGGCGATCCTGATCGCCGACCGCCGTCCGTACGCGGTCCTCATCGTCGTCCCCAATTTCGATTCGCTGTCGGCGTGGGCGGCGAAGCGGGGTCTGTCGTGGACCGACGCGGAATCGCTCGTGGCGCAGCCGGCGGTGCTGGAGAAGCTCGAGCGCGAGGTCGCGCGTCGCGTCGAGGGGTTCGCCCGGTACGAGCAGCCGAAGAAGGTATTGCCATTGTCGCGCGAACTGAGCATCGAGGGCTCCGAGATCACGCCGACACTCAAGGTGAAGCGGCGGGTCATTGAGGAGCGTTTCAAGGACCGCATCGAAGCGGTCTACGCCGAACCGTACACGGCCCGTGCGTGAGATCGGGCCCGCCATCGACTCCATCAGTGACCGCCGGAGGGGCGCGCGCCGGCGGCATTTCGAAACCATGCAGAATCTCGAGACGACATTGACGATCATCACCGGGGCAGCAGGGGAGGCGGGTCCATGACACGCAGGCGATCCCGCCGCCGCACGCCCGCCGGCTCGGTGTCCGGCGAGCCGGAGCAGCAGCAACTCGACGTCGGGCTGTCCCGGCCGGAGCCGGACTCCCCACCAGAGTCCCCGCCGGAGTCGACGCCGGAGTCGACGCTGGAGGCGCAGCTGGAGCAGGCCCGTGAGTTGGATAACGCCGGCCATGTAGACCGGGCGATCGAGATCTACCAGGCCGCGGTGCGCGAGGCGCCGGACAACATCGCCGCGCATTACGGGCTCGGCCTGCTCTACGACCGGACCGGCCGGCACCTCGAAGCGCTCGAGCAGTACGAGAAGGCCAAACGCGTCGATCCGGACAACATCGAGCTGCTGATCAACCATGCCAACGTCACGGCCGCGCTCGGCCGCTTCGAAGTGGCGGAGCGCGAGTTGCGCCGCGCCGCGAAGCTGGACCCGACGCGGGCCTCGATCTTCGAGACGCTCGGCATGATCCAGTTCCGGCGTGGGCTCTACGCCCTGGCCGAGCAGGAGCTGCGCCGCGCGGTCGAGCTGGACGCCGACGCGGCTTCCGCGCTGCACTACCGGGGCGAGGCTTTGAACCAGCTCGGCCGGGTGGATGAGGCGATGGCCGCGCTCGAACGCGCCGCGAGCCTCGACCCGACAAACGCCCGGACGTACTACCTGATGGGGATCCTGCTCGACAAGAAGCGGCGTCCCCAGGAAGCCGCCGCGATGTTCCGGAAAGCCCGCGAGCTGACCCCGCGCTGAACCTCGTTCTTCGTGGACCCGGCCGTGCGCCACCCGCGTCCGACCCGCGCCCGCCGCCCGTTGAGAATCGAAGCCTTCCGCCGACACTGATATTGGGGCGCCACGCCCCCGAACGACTCCAGAACGAGAGGTGGAATGCCGGTCGTCCAGCTTCCGCCCGCGCCCCTGCCGGCGCGGGCCGGGGTGTCGCGTTGATCCGGGTCGTGCGAGGCGATCTGGCGGACGCCGGGACGGGCGCCGTGCTCCGGCCGGTCACGGCCGAGTGGGACGCCGTCACGCCGGCCACACGCCGGCTGGAGCTGGCGCTGGGCGCCGACCTCGCCGCGCAATGCCGCGCGACCGGGGACCTGCCCGTCGGCGCGGCGCTCGTCACGCCCGCGGGCGATCTTCCTTTCGAGCTCGCCGTCCACGTCGCGGTGCGGTCCGTGACCGAGCCAGTGTCCGCCGCCAGCGTGGTCCGCGCCCTGCGGGCCGGGCTCGGCCGGCTCCAGGAGTGGGGCGTCCGTAGCGTCGTGCTGCCGCCGCTCGGGACAGGCGCCGGTAACCTCGACGCCGAGGAGTCCGCCGAGCTCACGATCCCGGTCCTGCTCGAACACGCGGACGCGCACGAGTTCCCCGAGGACGTCCTGATCGTCGTCGAATCCGACTACGAGCGGGACGTGTTCGAGGGCCGGCTCCGCCAGGCGATGGCGTACCGGACGTCCGGACCGGTCGGGTCGCGATGAGGCTCCGCAGCGTCGTCGGCTTCGGCATCCTCGCGGTCTGGCTGACCGTGCTCGGGCTGCATGTCAAGCGCGAGTACTTCCGGCCGGAGTCCGAGGTGATCGCGACCGGCGCGCGCAGCCTCGCGCCCGGCTCCCACTTCTATGTCGTCCGCATGAACCGGGGCACGATCGGGACCGCGACGGTCCACCTCGATACCATCGCCGACGGGTTCCGGCTCGATGACGATTTGCTGCTCGACGTGCCCGCGCTGGATACCGTACACCGCGCCGCCGTCCGGACCCGCGTCGAGCTGGACCGCACGCTCGCGCTGCGTCGCTTTACGTTCCGGCTGGACTCCGAGATCGGCGCGTTCGAAGTGGGAGGCGAGGTCATCGATTCCGCGCTCGACGTCGTCGTGCACGCGGGCGGGTCGGAGCAGCGCAGCCGTATCCCCGACGCGCGGAAGCTGCTGCTCGACGGCGTCGTGCCGGTCCGGCTCGCGGCCGCGGGCCGGCTCGAGGTCGGCGTCGAGCACGTGGTCGACGTGTTCGACCCGTCCTCGATGAGCGTGCGCGCGACGACGGTACGCGTGACCGCGCGGGACACCCTGATCCTGCCCGACAGCGCGCGGGTCCGCCCGGACGGCCGCTGGGAAGCCGTGGTCATGGACACCGTCCCTGTCTGGCTCGTCGAGCAGAAGTTCGGTGGCGTCTCTGTTTCGTCGTGGGTGGACGAGGACGGTATCATGGTCCGCGCGGAGAGTCCGCTCGGATTCACCATCGAACGCACGACGTTCGACCTCGCCCGCCAGGAATGGGCCGACTCCAAAGGGGACCCGACGCTCACGGCCGGGTACGGTGCGCTCATCGAAGGCACGGCCATTGCCGCGAACGAGGACCTGACGGGTATCGAGGCGGCGCCCCGTCTGCGCGTGCGGCTGCGCGGCGTCGACCTCGAGGGCTTCGATCTCGATGGCGGCCGCCAGCGACTGCTCGGCGACACGCTGGTCGTGACGCGCGAGGCGGAATGGATGTGGAAGACGCCCGGCTACGAGCTGCCGGCGACGGACCCGAAGCTCGCGCGGTGGCTGGAATCGACGCCGCTGATCCAGGCGGAGGACGCGCGGATCCGGGCGAAGGCGGTCGAAGTGACGGGCGGGATCCGCGACCCGGCGGTCGCGGCGGAGCGTCTGGAAGCGTGGGTGTATCGTTCGCTCCGGAAGGAGATCACGCCGAGCGTGCCGAGCGCGATCCAGGTGCTGGACGCGATGCGCGGTGACTGCAACGAGCATACCGTGCTGTACGTGGCGCTCGCGCGCTCGATCGGGTTGCCGGCGAGGACGGCGGTCGGACTCGTGAGCGTGCGCGGCCGGTTCTACTTCCACGCGTGGCCCGAGGTACTGCTCGGCGGGATGTGGATCGCGGTGGACCCGACGCTCGGCCAGTTCCCGGCGGACGCCAGCCACCTGCGCTTTCTGATCGGTGGGCTCGCCCGGCAGATCGAGCTGATCCGTCTCATCGGAAGACTCCAACTGGACGTGCAATGATCCGCTGCTCCGGTGTCACCCGCTGCTACGGCCGGTTCACGGCCGTGCACCCGCTCGACCTGAACGTCGCGCGCGGCGAGCTGTTCGGCTTCCTCGGGCCGAACGGCGCGGGGAAGACGACGACGATCCGCATGCTGACAGGCGTGCTGCGCCCGACGGCCGGCACCATCACGATCGCGGACAAGGACCTGATCGCCGATCCGATCGGCGCGAAGCGCCACATCGGCTACATCCCGGACCGGCCCGCGCTCTACGAGAAGCTCACGGGCAGCGAGTACCTGCGTTTCGTGAGCGGGCTATGGGGCCGGTACGGGGTGGCGCAGGAGAAGACGGCGGAGGAGCTGCTCGACCTCTTCGATCTGCTCGAGTGGAAAGACGTGATGGTCGAGAACTACAGCCACGGCATGCGGCAGAAGCTGCTGATCTGCTCCGCGCTGGTGCACGGTCCCGACCTCATCGTGGTGGACGAACCGATGGTGGGTCTCGACCCCAGGAGCGCGCGTCTCATGAAGGACCTGCTGCGCGGCTTCGCCGACAAGGGCGGAACGGTGTTCCTCTCGACGCACACGCTGGAGGTGGCCGAGAGCCTGTGCGACCGGATCGCGATCCTCCACGCGGGCCGGATCCGCGGGCTCGGCAGCATGGCCGAGCTCCGGCGCGAGGCCGAGATGGGCGAGGCCGGGCTCGAGGACATCTTCCTGCGGCTGACCGGCACGGAGCAGGCGCGCGAGCTGGTCGAGTCGCTCCGCGTCACGGGCTGAGGGGGAACGGCCTTGATCGAACGGTTCCTCCACCTCACGGGCCATTCCGCGGCCGTCGAGATCCCGCTCCGCCAGCCGGGCGTGCTTGGTCTCTACGCGCCCAAGTGGCGCACGGCGAGGCGCCGGGCCACGGAAGGCGGGAGCGTGGGGCGCGCCCTGCTGCTGGGCGGCATCGGCATCGTCTTCTGGCTGGTGCTGTTCACCATCATGTACCGCATCCTGGCGTACTTCAACCGGACGCCCGGGCTGGGCGACCTGCTGGCCGTGAAGCTGCTCTCCACGATGCTGCTCGCGTTCCTGCCGATCCTGCTGCTTTCCACCATCATCACGGCCCTGTCCTCGTTCTTCCTGGCGAGCGATCTGGAACTGATCGCGTCGGCGCCCGTCGACACGCTTCGCGTCTATGGCGCACGCCTGCTCGAGACGGCCGTCCATTCGTCGTGGATGATCGTGCTCGTGCTCATCCCGGTCCTCGCCGCGTATGCCACCGTGTTTCACGCGCCGCCCGCGTTCTACGCCGCCGCGCCGCTCGCTCTGGCGACGTTTCTCGTGCTGCCCGCCGTGGTCGGGACCGCCATCACGCAGGTGCTGGTCAACGTGTTTCCCGCGCGCCGGGCGCGCGACATCCTCGCGCTCGTCGCGCTGCTCGGCGCGGCCGCGTTCCTTGCCGTGTTCCGCATGATGCGGCCGGAGCAGCTGGCGCGGCCGGAAGGGTTCCGCAATCTCGTTGACTTCATCGCGGCGCTGCGCACGCCGCAGTCCGTGTGGCTGCCGAGCGAGTGGGCGGCCAACACGATGCTCGGCCCGCTCCGTGTCACCGAGCGGCCGGCGGACTGGTTTCCGCTGCTGCTGCTGGCGAGCACCGCGGCCGCGCTCCTGGTGATGGGCGCCTGGATCCACGGCCGGCTCTTCCTGAACGGGTTGAGCCGCGCGCAGGAAGGCGGCCGCCACCGCGGCGCGTCGGCGAGTGCGCGCTGGAGCGCGGAGCGTGTGCTGCCGTTGCCGCTCACCGCGAAGAACCTCGTGCTGAAGGACCTGCGCAGCTTCTTCCGCGACACCACGCAGTGGTCGCAGTTGATCCTGCTCGCCGTGCTGGTCGTGGTGTACGTCTACAACATCAAGGTGCTGCCGCTCTTCTCGGGCGAAGATGTCGGATTCCTGTTGCGCAACGTGGTCGTGTTCCTGAACACGGGGCTGGCGGGGTTCGTGCTCGCGGCCATCGCCGCCCGGCTCGTGTTCCCCGCGATCAGCCTCGAAGGCCGCTCGCTCTGGCTGCTGCGCTCATCGCCGCTCCGGCTCACGTCCCTGGTGTGGAGCAAGTTCTGGGTCGGCCTCGTCCCGCTGCTGCTGATCGCGGTCGCGATCACGGCGGGCACGAACGCGATCCTCGGCGTGAGCGGGTACGTGGCCGCCGTTTCGCTCGGCACCGTGGTTGCGCTCGCCTTCGCGCTCACATCGCTCGCGCTCGCGTTCGGCGCGGTGTACCCGAAGTTCAACTCGGAGAACCCGGCCGACATCCCGACCAGCTTCGGCGGGCTCCTCTTCATGATGGCCGCGATCGCTTTCATCGGCATCATCATCCTGCTCGAGGCGTGGCCCGTGTACGCCGTCCTGCTGGCCGGCGTGCAGGGCCGCGCACTGGGGCCTGCGGACTGGGCGCCGCTCGCGGCCGGGCTCGGCGCCGCGTTCGGTGCCTGCCTCATCATGGTCGTTCTCTCGATCCGCACCGCGGTCCGCCGCGTGGAGGCGATCGAGCAGTGACCCGCTGGCGCGGGACCCCGCGCCGTGCCATCCTGGTACATTGCGAAACCAGGCCGGCCTCGCGCCGGCGAACGCAACTCCACGTGGGCACCGGATGTTCTGGATCATCGGCGGAATCATCGCGCTCGGCGTCGGCATCTTCGTCGGACTCGGCGCGCCCGGCATGCCGGGCCGCGAGGACCGCATCGTCACGCCGGGCCGCGCGCGCCGCCTGAAGACGCGCCACATCCACTGGCTGAGGACCCGGCGGTGACCACGATCGCCGCGGAACCCGCCGGTCGGATGCGCCGTCCGCTCGTTCGCCTGCTGCTGCCCGCCGGCGTGGGCATCGCCGGCGCGGGCGTCGTGCTCGCCATCGCGGGTGTGATCGCGGCGCCGCTCTTCGTTCCCGGCACGTGGATCATCCTTGCTGGCGCGCTGGTGCTGGCCGCGGCCGGCGTGTTCGGAGTCACGGAGGCGCGTGGCGACGTCGGCTGAGGATGCGGCCGGCGCCCCCGTATTCCGGTTCCACCGGCATGTGGACGTCCGCTTCCGCGATCTCGACGCCATGGGCCACGCGCATCACACCCTGCCCCTGGTCTATCTGGAGGAAGCGCGCGCAGAGTACTGGCGCCGGGTGGCCGGCCGGGCGGCCCTGCGCGACATCGACTATGTCATGGCCGAGGTCACGGTCCGCTTCCACAAGCGGATCGAATGGCCGGCGCGGCTGGATGTCGGGCTCCGCGTGAGCCGTCTGGGCGGGAAGTCGTTCGAGATGGAGTTCGAGATCCGGGACGAAGACGGCGCGCTGCTATCGAGCGGTCATACCGTGCAGGTCTTCTTCGATTACGACGCCGGCGCCTCGTGTCCGATGCCCGCCGAACTCCGTGCGCGGATCGAACGGTTCGAGGCGGGCGCGCCCGACTGACGCCGGGCGCACCGCTCAGACGAGCAGGCCGATTCCCGCCGAAAGCAGCCCGATCATCGCGCCCAGCACGTAGCCGAGCCGCACGATCAGCTTGAGCTCCCGCTCCGTCACGCCCCTGATCAGCGCCTCGACCTGAGCGGTCGGGAACTCGAGGATCTTGCGTTCGACGCGGCCCGCGATGTCGACGCGCTGCGCGATGCCCGGCACCTGGTCCTGGATCCACCCCCAGAACGGCGGGAACAGGGTGCGCTCGATACGTTTGACGGCGTCGGGCGGGAGGTGGTCGCCGAGCCGGCCGATCGGCCGGTCGAGGATCAGGTCGATGAGCCGCTCCACCGAGTCGCGGTAGAACTCGCGGGCCCGCTCGCTCCGCGCCGCCGCGACGATGCCGTCCGCCACCTTCTCGGGCGGCAGGTGCCGGAACACGTCGCCCCAGGTCCGTCGTTCCGCCGACACCAGCGAGGAGCGCAGCCGCTCGATCAGGAAGGTGCGCGTCTGGTCGTCGCGCGACAGCGAAAGGGCCCAGCTGCCCAGCGTCTGCTTCGCCTCCTCGACCGGCTCATCGCCCGGCTCGCCCAGCACCGACACGACCGGCTTGGCGAGGAAGTCCACGATGGCATTGTTCACGCCGCGCGCCATCGCGTCGCGCACCGTCGAGTCCGACAGGATCTCCGCGATCTTGGTTGCGCCCTCCTCCTCGACCGCGCGTAGCACTTTCTCGACCGTCTCGGGCGTGATGATCAGCGCGGCGACCAGGCGCTGGTGGAACTTGAGGTCGCCCATGAAGCGGTCGAGCAGCTCGTGCAGGATGCGCTTCACGCGACGGCGCGCTTCGGGATCGTCGAGCAACCCGCCCAGCCGTTCGATGGCGATCGGCAGATAGCCGGCGATGGCGCGCTCGACGGCGGACACGAGGCCGAGTGGCAGCAGCTGCTCGAAGGTGCGGCCGGGCACGAGGATCCGCTCGGCACCGCGATCGACCCAGTCCCGGACGGTCGCCTCGAACGCGTCGCCACCCGTCACGTCGGCGATCCAGCGCTCGGCCGACTCCGCCACCTTCTGCTCGCGTTCCGGCGTCAGGAACTCGGAAAGCGGCTTCTCGCGCACTTCGTCCGCCAGCCGCTCCGCCCACTGGCGGGCCAGGCCGTGGAACTCGTCGCTCTCGACGTACGTGCCGAGCCGTGCCACGAGGCCGTCGGCCACCTCCATCATCAGCTTCCGCAGCTCGACCACGAGATCGGGCGGCAGCATCTCGGAGAGTGAGCCGCGACGGTCCTCGATCAGCGAGCGGACGAACGCGGAGAGCCGCTGGTCGAACGCCTCCCGGAACGCCGGCTCCGACACCGTCCGCGCCAGGTCCTCCGAAGTCAGCAGACGGTTGCCCACGGTCCGGCCCATTGCGGACGCCAGCCGCACCTTGTTCTTCGGGATCGCGCCCTGGAACAGCCGGATCCGCCAGCGCAGGAATTTCGGCGGCTCGTACGGATGGAACAGCATCCACACGGCGATCGCGTTCGTCGTGCCGCCGGCCATCGCGCCGAAGAACGTGGTGAGCAGGATCCGGAGGAGTAGTGGGTTCAAGCCGTGACGCTCCGCGTCGGGTGCGAGGGCGCGGGCCGGATCACGAGGGCCCGCGACGGCGGCCGGGGCGCGCCGCACGCGTCTGCGGCGGGCCGCCGGCCGACAACCGCACGGCACCCGGCTCGTACGCACTCGCGCCGTGCAGCGCGAGCCGGATCACGTCGTCCATCCGCTCCACGAAATGGAAGCGGGTCGATTCGCGGACGTTTTCCGGCACGTCGCGCAGGTCGCGTGAGTTGCCGGCCGGCAGGATCACCTGCCGGAGGTCCGCGCGATGCGCCGCCAGCACTTTCTCCTTCACGCCTCCCACTTCCAGCACCTTGCCTCTCAGCGTGACCTCGCCCGTCATCGCGATGTCGTGACGGATCGGGCGGTTCGACAGTGCCGACGCGATCGCGAGCGTGACCGCGATCCCCGCCGACGGGCCATCCTTCGGGATCGCGCCGACCGGGAAGTGCACGTGCACGTCCGAGTCGCGGAAATCATCCTCCGTGATCCCCAGCTCCGGGCCCCTGCTCCGTACATACGAGTACGCCGCGTTCACCGATTCACGCATGACCTCGCCCAGCATCCCCGTGATGATCAGCCGGCCGGTGCCGGGCATGCGGAGCGCCTCGATGAACATCAGCTCGCCGCCCGATGCGGTCCACGCCAGCCCGGTCACCACGCCGATCTCCGGCTGGCTCTCCGCGGGCGTCACGATGTAGCGGGGCGTACCGAGGACTTCCTCGATCCGTTTTGCCCCGAAGACCCAGCGCGAGGTGTCACCTCGGGCGCGGGCGCGGGCGCGGGTCCGGAGCAGCGTCTCGATCGAGCGGCGGAGCAGGCCGAGGCCGGCATCGCGGGCGTAGCCGTAGGCGAGCGCGGACAGGCCCTCGCCCGGGAACGAGACGTGGACGCGCTTGAGGCCGTGCTGCTCGACGAGGCGGGGAATCAGTCGGCGCCGCGCGATCTCGACCTTCTCTTCCGGCGTGTAGCCCGCGATCCGGATCTCGACCATGAGCTCGCGGAGCGCGCGCGGCACGCGGTGGAAATCCTGGGCCACGGCGATGAAGAGCGTGTCCTCGAGCGGGAACGGCACGTCGAGGTAGCGGTCGGCGAGGCTCCGCTGGCCGGTCCCTCTGAGCAACTCCTCGAGCGCTTCCGCGGGGTCGCTTTCCGCCTTGCTCTCCGCAATCTCGTCCACCTCGTCGAGCAGCATCACGGGGTCATTCACGCGGGCGTCGCGCAGCAGCGACGCGACCCGGCCCGGCTGCCCGCCGCCGCGCGAGCGGCGTTGCCCGAGCAGGTGGCTCTCGTCCCGGCCACCGAGGTCGAGCCGGACCAGTGGCCGGCCGAGCCCGCGCGCGAGCGCCGCGGCGAGCGTCGTCTTGCCCACGTCGGGCGGGCCGACAATGCACGGGATCGGCCCGCTCAGCCGACCGCGCAGCCGGGCGACGGCGAGGTGGTCGAGCAGCCGCTCCTTCGGCTCCTGCAGGCCGAGCAGCTCCTTGTCGAGCTCGGCCTGCACACGGGCGAGGTCGATCTTGCCGGGGCCATCCGACGCGGACCGGCGCCACGGCATGCTCAGCAGCCAGTCCACGTAGTCCCGCGTCTCGCCGGCCTCCGCCGTGTTCGCCGCGGCGCGGAGCCGCTCGATCTCGCCGCGGGCCTGGACCGACGCCCGCGCCGGCAGGCCCGCCGTCTCGACCCGCCGGAGCAGGTCCACGACCTCGGCCTCGACCGGGTCGACGTCGCCGAGCTCGGCCTGAAGCCGCTGAATCTGGCGGCGCAGCTCGCGCGCGCGCTCGCCGGCCGCGTCCTCGCCGGCCGCCGCCGGCGAGGGCTCGACACCCATGCGCCGGACCCGCTCGAGTTGCGACTCCAGCTCGAACCGGATGAACGACAGCCGCCGCGACACGCTCAGCTGCTGCAGCACCCGGTCCTTGCTGTTCAGGCTGAAGTTCGCGAGCACCGCGACGAGATCGGCGAACCGGCCGGGATCCGCCAGGTTCATGCGCAGGATGCGCGGCACCTCGCGCGGGATCCGCTCGACCTGGCCCGACAGCGCTTCCAGCGCACTCAGGATCCGCGAGATCAGCTCCTGCGCCGGCTGCTCCGCCGCCTGCCGCTCGCGCGCCGGCGTCACCTGCGCCACGAAATACCCGTCCCGCTCCTTGATCGCCTTGACCCGCACCCGTTGCAGCCCTTGCAGCGTCGCCTGCACGGTGCCGCCAGGCAGGTTGATCCGGTCCGAGATGCGCGCCGCCACCGCGACCTTGCGCAGCTCGTGCGGGTCGATCGGCTCGTCGGGCCCGCCCGGTGCGACCACGACCGCGACGATCAGGTTGGACTCCGGGTGCGCCGCGAGGAGGTCAAGCGAGGTCGGTGTTCCGATCTGCACGCCGGCGACGCCGAGTGGGAACACGATCGTGCTCCGGAGCGGGAGTAAGGGCAGCGAATCCGGCAGGCCTGCGCTTCGGCTCCTGGGGGTCGTCATTCTCGCTCCGGCAGTCGGGATGGCGTCGTTCGGCGCAAAGGTCCGGGTAACGTTCGAGCGTCCGCCGGCTCCGCACAAGGGCGGCGCTCAGCCCGTGGCGGGTGGTGCGGCGCCGTCGACGGGGATGCCGAGCAGCCGCGCCGCGTTCCGCCAGAGGATGCGGTCAAGGGCGTCGTCGTCGAGACCGAGTCCCTCGATGACGCGAACGTTCTCCGCCGGACTCTTCGGCATTGCCGGCCAGTCGGAGCCGAAGACGAACTTGTCGGCGAAGCGCGGCAGGTCGGGGAAAAACTCGAGCAGCCGGCCCGGGACGATGCCGGTCACGTCGATGAATACGTTGGAGTGCTGCGACGCGAGGAAGGCGCAGGCGTCGTACCAGTAACCGCGGCCGCCGTGTGCCATCACCACGTTCAGGCCCGGGAAATCGACGGCCACGGTGTCGAGACGGACCGGGTCGCAATACTCGAGCCGCGTACCCGGGATCACGGAGCTGCCGATGTGCAGCAGCACGGGCAGTCCGTGGTGCGCGCAACGCTCGTAAAGCGGGTAGACGCGAATGTCGTCCGGGTAGAAGAACTGGTAGGACGGGTAGAGCTTGAGCCCGCGCACGCCGGCGTCGATGTAGTGGTCGAGCAGCGCCGCCGGCGCCGGGTCCGTATTCGGGTCGACCGAGGCGAACGGCAGGTAGAACCCGTTGGCCGCGCGGCAGAACTCGAGAACGGACTCGGTGCGCACGTCGCCGGACGTGCGCGGGCAGTGCTCGGCCAGGACGACGGCGTGCTCGATGCCCTGAGCGCGGAGCACGTCGGCCGCGTAGGCCGGGTCGCGCAACCGCTCGCCGTGTTCGGCGACCGCGGGCGAGATGCGCTCGATGAAGGCTCGCGTCGCGGGCGCGAGGTCATCGGGCATCCATGGATGGGTGTGGAAGTCAATGAGCTGGCGGGGCATCACTCGGATCTCGGGGTCAGGGCGACCGGCCGCTCGCCCCGCTTCTGCGCCAGACGGTCCTCGAGCATGCGGAAGAACGTGCGGATGCGCCGCGCGTTCGTGCCCAGGTCCGCCTTGCCCTCGCGCGAGATCGAGCGCGCGTCGATCCGCGTCTGCGCGTCCGCGTCGAGTACCACGCTGATCGTGAAGTCGGACACGCCGACGAAGCGGGCGCGCGCTTCCGCGATGATGATGCCGTCGCGGTCGTTCGCGCGGCGGAGCGTGCAGCCGCGGAGCCCGCCGCTCGCCAGCCAGACGGCCGCCTCCCAGACGTCGTCGAACGGGATCGCCCACGTCCGGCCCCGCAGGTCGGCGTCGGGCGAGGCCGGGTTCGTCTGTGCCCCGGTCTCGCCGAGCGAGCCGAGCATGCCGCGGGACGTCCGGCTCATTCGCGGTCCAGCCTGAAGACGACGTGGACCGAGGCCGTTACCGTGATGGTCCCGCCTTCGACCGGAGTCGCGGCCTCGGCCTGCATCGCGAGGCGAGGCCCGGCCATGGCCATGGGCTGGATCGACGAGCCGCCCACCTGGATCTCGAGTGGCGGGCCGAGCGCGCGCCCCGCCGCCTTCGCCACCGTTTCCGCCTCGCGACGGGCGCGAGCCATCGCCTCCGCAAGCGCCACCGCACGCGCCTCATCCGGGTTGCGCAGCTCGTACGACAGACCCGCCACCCGGTTCGCGCCCGCCGCGAGCGCGGCGTCGATGGTGGCGCCGATCCCGCCGATCGAATCGATCGTGACCTCCAGCATGTTGAGCGCGCGGTAGCCCGTGATGCGCGGCGCGCTGTCCCGCTGCGCCGGCCGCGCGTACTGCGGTTCGAGCCGGTACGACACCGTGCGCATCATCGCCTGCGGGATGCCGGCGCGGCGGAGCTCGTTCGTGACTCGCGACATCGCCTCCGCGTTGGCACGTCCGGCTGCCTGCGCCGTGGTCGATTCCGTCTCCACGGCGAGCGTGAGCACGCCCCGATCCGGCTCGCGTTCGACCGACGCGACGCCGTCCACCGACAGCGTAGGTCCTCGTGGCGGTTGCTGGGCGAAAGCCGCCGCCGGCATCGCCAGCAGCAGGAAGGTCCACCAGTGCCTCGACATGAATCACCTCCGGGTTCGGCATCGTCCCCGAATCCATGCAAGGTAGGTGCCCCGGCCGTCGCTGGCGAGGCGCGGGCCCGGACCGGGAGGGCGCCGCCCCGCTTCCGCCGGTTTGATCGGCACCGCGGCCCGGCTATCTTCGGCCCGGGCGGCGCCGGTCGGCGGGCCGCCGGACCCGTCGCGTCGGAGGAACGGAGTGAAAGTCATCATCCCGCTGGCCGGGAAGGGAACCCGGCTTCGTCCCCACACGCACATCACGCCGAAGCCGCTCGTGCGGGTGGGCGGCAAGCCGGTGATGAGCTACATCCTCGACGACCTCGAGAAGCTGGGTGTCCGCGAGATCGTGTTCATCACGGGCTACCTGAAGGAAACGATCGAGGCGTACATCGCGGAGTCGTACCCGTCCTTCCGGGTCCACTACGTCGAGCAGCCCGTGCAGGACGGGACGGCCGGCGCGGTCCGGCTGGCGGAGCCATACGTGGACGAGGACTGTCTCATCATCTTCGTGGACACGCTCTTCGATGCGGACCTGTCGCTGGTGAAGCGGCTGCCGGAGAGCGAGGCCGGCGTCATCTGGGCGAAGGAAGTGGAGGACTACCAGCGGTTCGGCGTGATCGTGAAGGACGGCGAGGGCCACATGCGCCGGATCATCGAGAAGCCGAAGGAGCCGGTCTCCCGCCTTGCCAACATCGGGCTCTACTACATCCGCGACTGGAAGCTGCTGTTCGAGGGGATCCGCCACGTGATGACGCAGCCGCCGGGCGCGAGCGGCGAGTACTACCTGACCGACGCCTTCCAGTACATGATCGACGAGGGCGCCCGCATCCGCGTCGAGGAAGTCGAGGGCTGGTACGACTGCGGCCAGATGGAGACCCTGATCGAGACCAACCGGCACGTGCTCGAGCACGGCCGCGCGCTGCCGTCGCCCGAGCTGCCCGGCGTGACCATCGTGCCGCCGGTGCGCATCCCGCCCAACGTGATCCTCGAGGATGCCGTGATCGGGCCCAACGTCACGATCGAAGCCGGCTGCGACATCCGCGGCTCCGCGCTCCGGGACTGCATCATCGGACGCAACGTCACGTTGCGCCGCTGCACGCTGCGCGACTCGATGATCGGGGACCACGCATCGGTGCACGACATCGCCGGCCACGTCAACATCGGCGACCACTCGGTGGTTCGCGGCGAGGCCTGACGCGGGCGGGCGCACCGCCCGCGTTGCGGTCCCCGGATCCGGCGCGTACCTTCGCCTCGCGAGGCGGCGGCGTGAGGGTCGGCGCCATTCAGTTTCGCGGTCGCCCGGAGCCGAGCGGAGACGCCGATGCCTCTCTGGAAGAAGATTCTGATCGGCCTGGCCGGAGGCATTGCCGCCGGCCTCGTCGCCAACCTCGGCGGTATCGCGTGGCTGCGGTCCACGCTCCTCGCCATCGAACCCGTCGGCACCGTCTTCATCCGGCTCATCATGATGATCGTGGTGCCGCTGGTGGTGGCGAGCATCATCCTGGGCACCGCATCGCTCGGCGACATCAGCAAGCTGGGCCGGCTCGGTGGCAAGACCGTCGGGCTCTACCTCTCGACGACCGCCATCGCGGTCACCATCGGGATCCTGCTCTCCAACGTGGTCAAGCCCGGCTCGCGCATCGATCCGGCCACCCGCGACCAGCTCTCCGCCGCGTTCTCGGAGCAGGCGGCCTCGAGCATGACGCTCGCGGCAGAGAAGCCGACCGTGGTCGAGACTATCGAGCGCATGGTCCCGACCAACGTGGTGGGCGCCGCGGCCAACGGAGATCTGCTCCCGCTCATCATCTTCAGCCTGATCTTCGGCGCCGCGCTGACTCTCATCGGGGCGGAGCGACGGGACGGCATCCTGCTGTTCTTCAACGGCGTGAACGACACGGTGATGGTCATCATCGACTGGGTGATGAAGCTGGCGCCGTACGCCGTCTTCGCCCTGGTCGGCGCCGTCGTCGCCCGCTTCGGGATGGACCTGTTGCGCTCGCTGCTACTCTACTCGCTGGTGGTCGTGGGCGGGCTCCTGACACATGTGATCGTGACCTACGGCTCGCTGCAGCGCTTCGTCGCCAGGATCAGCCCGCTCGATTTCTTCAAGCGGATCGCGGAAGCGCCGCTCGTCGCGTTCTCGACGTCCAGCTCGAGCGCCACGCTGCCCGTGACCATGGAGCAGGCGGAGGAAAACCTCGGCATCTCGAAGCAGGTCTCGTCCTTCGTGCTGCCGATCGGCGCCACCATCAACATGGACGGCACCGCGCTCTACCAGGCGGTCGCCGTCATGTTCATCGCGCAGATCTACGGCGTGCCCATGACCGTCCCCGACCAGATCACGATCGTGCTGACCGCGACGCTGGCCAGCGTCGGTGCCGCGGGCGTGCCCAGCGCCGGCATCGTCACGCTGATCCTGGTCCTGCAATCGGTCGGCCTCGGCACGCAGGCGCAGGCGGGCATCGCCATGATCCTCGGCGTCGACCGCATCCTCGACATGATCCGGACCGCAGTCAACGTCACGGGCGACCTCACGGTCGCGACCGTGATCGCGAGGACGGAGGGCGAGACGTTGACGCCGCACCCCGTAGACCACCCGATCCGGATCGACCCGACCTGACCTGCCGCGGCGCGGCCGCGCCGACGCGCGTGCCCCGGCCGCCGGACGCCTCTGAGGATGACCATGCCCGACCAGGAACTCATCTTCGACTGGAACACCGCTGACGGCACGTTCGACTACCGCGCGCTGCCCCGTATCGAGCTGGATGACGAGACCCTGCGCGACGGACTGCAGTCGCCGTCCGTCAAGGATCCTTCCATCGAGCGGAAGATCCGCATCCTGCACCTGATGGACGAGCTCGGCATCGACACTGCGGACATCGGACTGCCCGGCGCGGGACCGAGGGCGCAAGCCGACGTCCGTGCGCTCGCGACCGAGATCGCGCGCTCGAACCTCCGCATCAGGGCCAACTGTGCCGCGCGCACGGTCCGCGCCGACATCGAGCCGATCGCGCGCATCACGCAGGAGACGGGCGTGCCTATCGAGGCCTGCACCTTCATCGGCTCCTCGCCCATCCGACAGTACGCCGAGAACTGGACGCTCGACCGCATCGCCGAGATCAGCAAGGACGCCGTCACGTTCGCCGTGTCGGAAGGCCTCGACGTGATGTACGTGACCGAGGACACGACACGCGCCCGGCCCGACGTGCTCAAGCGGCTCTACACCACCGCCATCGAGGCCGGCGCCCGCCGCATCTGCATCGCCGACACCGTCGGCCACGCCACGCCGCAGGGCGTACGGAGCCTCGTCACTTTCGTACGCGAGCAGGTCGTCGAGCCGAGCGGCGAGCCCGTGAAGATCGACTGGCACGGCCACCGCGACCGCGGCTTCGGCCTCGCCAACGTGTTCGCCGCCATCGAGGCCGGCGCCCAGCGCGTGCACGGCACCGCGCTCGGCCTCGGCGAGCGCGTCGGCAACACCGAGATGGACCTGCTGCTCGTCAACTTCAAGCTCATGGGCCTGCACGACGCCGACCTCGCCAGCCTGCCCGAGTACTGCCGCGAGGTCTCGGACGCGACCGGCATCACGATCCCGTCCTGGTATCCCGTGATGGGCGAGGACGCGTTCCGTACCGGGACCGGCGTACACGCGGCCGCCATCATCAAGGCGCGCGCGAAGGGCGACGCCTGGCTCGCCAACCGCATCTACTCCGGCGTGCCCGCCGACTGGTTCGGCCGCCGCCAGGTCATCGAGATCAGCCACGTCAGCGGCATGTCCAACGTCAAGTTCTGGCTCGAAGACCATGGCTACGACGCCACCGACGAGAGTCTTTGCGAACACGTGTTCGAACTCGCCAAGCACACCGACCACGTGCTCACCGTCGACGAGATCCACGCCTGCTGCGCCGCGCGCGGTGCCGTACCGCGGGAAAGGACAACCTGATGGCCGCGAAGCAGAAATGGGTTTTCCTCGCCGACCCCAAGGCCTACGGCTGGCCCGAGTTGGTCGCCGAGAAGGCCGCCGTCTGGGACGGGATCCGGAACTCCCGCGCGCAGAACAACCTGAAGAAGTGCCGTACAGGCGACGAGGTCCTGATCTACCACACCGCCCCCGACAAGGCGATCACCGGCATCGCCCGCATCACCGGCGAGGCCCGCCCCGACCCGAAGAGCCCCGACCTCGTCGTCGTCGACATCGAGCCCGTCAAGCCGCTCGCGCGCTCCATCTCCCTCGCCGAGTTGAAGGCTGACGACGTGCTGTCCGGGATGTCGTTCGTGCGCATGCCCAGGGTAGCCGTGTGGCCCGTCACCGCCGAGCAATGGGCAAGAGTGCTCGAGGCCTCCAAACGGCGGGAATAGGGCCGGGCAGGCCGGCGTCACGGCCGGAACAAGGCGGGGGAATAACGGCGCCCGCCGTATGTCGCCCGCCCTTTTCCGTCCTAGAAGATGATCAGCGTCGCAATCGAAAAGTAGATTAGCAGCCCGGTCACGTCGCTGAGCGTCGAGACCAGCGGTCCGGACGCGGACGCGGGGTCGAGGCCGACGCGACGCAGCGCGAACGGCAGCATGGAACCGACGATCGTGCCGAAGAGCACGACGGCGACGAGGCTGATGGCGATCGTGAACGCGAGCCGCAGGACATCGGTGTTGAAGGGCTCGCCGACCATCGCGCCGAACGTGACGCGCGCAAGGCCGAGCAGGCCGAGGATGGCGCCCATGGTGAGGCCGGTCGCGATCTCCCGGCGGGCGACGCGCCACCAGTCGCGGAGCCGGACCTCGTCGATGGTGAGCGCGCGGATCACGAGCGTCGAAGCCTGTGAGCCGGAGTTGCCGCCGCTCGACAGGATGAGCGGAATGAAGATGGCGAGCGCCGTGATCGCCTGAATGCGCTCGGAGTAGTTGTCGATGACCGTCGCGGTGAGCAACTGCGCGAAGAACAGCACGGTCAGCCAGCCGACGCGCTTCCGCACGAGGTCGAAGAAGCCGATGCGGAGGTAGGGCTTCTCGAGGGCGACCATGCCGCCCAGCTTCTGGATGTCCTCGGTCGCTTCCTCCTCGACGACGTCGACGATGTCATCGACCGTGACAATGCCTTTCAGGTGACCCTCGCTGTCCACGACGGGCACGGCGAGCAGGTCGTGCTCGGAGAAGAGGTGGGCGAGCGCCTCCTGGTCCAGCTCCTCGTGCGCGGACAGGACGTCGGTAACCATGATCTCGCGGACCAGGCGGTTGCCGGGCGAGGCGAAGAGGTCGCGGAAGGAGAGCACGCCGAGCAGCTTTTGCGCGCCGTCCAGCACGTACATGTAGTAGATCGTCTCGGGCTCGATCGTGGCCACCGCCTGGCGGCGCAGGTAGGCGATCGCCTCGTCCACCGTCATGTCGGGCCGGACCCGCGCGTACCGCGAGCTCATCAGTCCGCCCGCCTCGTCCTCCGCGTACGCGAGCAGCGCCGACACCTCCCGGCGCTTGGTCTCGTCGAGCAGGTTGAGCAGACCGGGCCGCCGTTCCTCGTCCGCGGCCTGGATCAGGTCGGCGGAATCGTCGGGCGGGAGCAGCCGGATCCACAGACGTCGCTCCGTGGCGGGCAGCGCCTGCAGCAGCTCCGCCTGGTCGTGCGCGTCGAGGTCGAAGAAGAACTCCTCGCCGTCGCCAGGATCGAGCAATTTGAAGCCGGTGACGCGGTCATCCAACGGCAGCAGAGACCACGCCTCGGCCAGCTCGACGATGTCGATCTCGTTGCGAGCTTCCATCCTCGACCTTCACATGGGAGCTGATGCGCACTGCCGGTGTCCGGCCCGAAACGTCGGATGGCCGAAGCAACGTAACAGGGGGGCGTCGGCTCCGCGACGGCCGGCTCGCGGAGCGAAGTGCGTCCGCCGCCGCCCGCGAGGATGCGGCCTGCCCGTTGCCGGCGTCGACGCCGCGGCCTCGGATCCGGCATCCGGCGACGTTGCCGGAACGGTCAGGGCCGTTACCTTTGCGGATGGCGGGCACCCCTCCCCCTGGACCGCATGGATGCCACGGTCGGTGCAGCGCCCGCAGCCGCATGGCCCATGTCCGAGGAGGTACCCATGGCCTCGCTGAACGCCTCGTTCCGGTTCACGCCGATCCCCCTGCTCGTCCTCGCCGTTGGTTGCGCTTCCGGATCCGGGGGGCAGCTCGCTACCGGGATGCCCGGCTCCATCGGCGGCGCGGAAATCCGCGTCGATGAGACGGCGCCGGCGGTACTCGCCTTTCCGGGCGCGACCGTGGACGACGTGTGGAAGGCCCTGCCTGCCACGTTCCGGGCGCTGGGCATCCCCGCGTCGGTCATGGACGCGACCGCCCACATCTACGGCAACGCCCGGGTCACGGAGACGACCGTCGCGGGCCGCTCGACCCGCGACCTGTTCCGTTGTGGCGACGACGCCAGCATCTCCCCTTCGCAGTACCGCGTCCAGTTCGGCATCAGCGGGCAGCCCCGCAAGGCCGGCACCAGCGGCGTCGAGCTGTACGTGCAGACGACGGCGTTCGGCCGTTTCGTCAGCGCCAGCCGTACCGGTACGACGCACTGCGTTTCCAACGGTGAAATCGAGAAGAAGATGAAGGAGCAGATCGACATCCAACTGGCGCTCACCGGGAAGTAGTCCCGCCTCCGTTACGGACTCGATACCGTTTCTTCCCCGAATCGAGTCCGTTGTCGCCTGACGCCCGGCCGGCCGGTCCCACAGATTACTGGCTGGCGGTCTCGCCTGTTTCCCCCGTCGTAACGCGGAGGCGATGTCGGTCCTTCGTTGCGGGGTGCGTGAGAGTCGGGTGACAGTTCAACGGAGGATACAGGGGATGCGGACGCACAGCCGTTCACTCCTGCTGAGCATGCTTGCCGTCCTCGTGGCGGGGCCGATCGTGGCCCGGGCACCGGGGCGAATCACGGGCCGGGTGATCGACGCGGAGACAGGACAGCCGCTGGCCGGGGCCATGATCAACCTGGTGGGAACCACGATCGGCACGCTCTCTCGCGTGGATGGCCGATACATACTGACCCAGGTCCCACCCGGCAGCCAGGCACTCCGCGTCCAGTACGTGGGCTACGCGGAGAAGGAAGTCGAGGGGATCCAGGTCACCGACGGGCAGGCGGTCTCCCAGGACATCGCGCTCAGGACGGCGGCGATCGAGTTGTCCGCCATCACGGTTTCCGCGGCACGTGAGCGCGGAACCGTCAGCGCCGCGCTCAACGAGCAGCGCTCCGCCGTCGGAGTGATCAGCAGCACGACCGCGGAACAGATTGCACGGAGTCCGGATGGCGACGCCGCAGAGGCCATCCAGCGGGTCAGCGGTGTCACGGTGCGCGACAACAAGTTCGTCGTCGTGCGAGGACTGGGCGAACGCTATACCACCACGTCCCTCAACGGGGCGCGAATCCCGAGCCCGGAACCGGAGAAGAAGACCGTCCCCCTGGACCTGTTCCCGTCGAACCTCCTCAATGCCATCACGACGTCGAAGACGTTCACGCCCGATCGGCCCGGCGACTTCAGCGGGGCGCAAGTGAACCTGCGGACGCGCTCGTTTCCTGCGCGCGGCCAGGTCAACGCATCGTTTTCGGGGGGGCTGAACTCACGAGCCACCGGTCAGAGCATTCCTCGTCCACCGTCGTCCGGCATGGAATGGTTGGGCATGGCGGCCTCGGACCGTCGGCTTTCGAGTCAGTTGACCAGCATTTCCGATTTCTCGAGCCTCACGCAGGCCGACATCAATGGCCTGATCCGTACCTTCCCGCACGACTGGACCTTCCAGAACGCCAACGCCTCGCCCAACGTGTCGGGTGGCTTGTCGGTCGGTGGCGACGATCCCGTGTTCGGGCACCGCGTGGGATACGTGGGATCGCTCACCTACTCGCGCACCGAAGGGCTACGCGCCGGTGAGGTCCGCTCCCGGGCGGTGGCCGGCGACGCGTCGGGGACACCCGTTCCGTACAACACGTTCATCGGCAGCACAGGTCAGAGCAGCGTCCTGTGGGGCGGCCTGCTGAACCTCAGCACGTACGTCGGCAATGGCACGAAGATCGAATTGAACAACACGTACGACCGGACCGCGGACAACGAGGCCCACACCGACTGGGGGACGCTGGAGGAGTTCCAGCAGGTCGACAGCGTGTGGCGGAGGTCGAACAGCTACGTGGAGCGCACGGTTCGATCGAATCAGCTCCGCGCCGAGCACCGGCTGAACGAGCAGAACCGCATCGAGTGGTCGCTTACCTCGTCCGCCGTCTCGCGGCAGGAGCCGGACCGCTCCGACCTGGCCTACGGCTACGAGTTCGCACCCACCGGCGAGCGGCTCCCGCTGGCCTGGCTCGGGTTCATTCCGGAGGCCGCCAAACGGACCTACTCCGACCTGAGCGAGGATGCGCAGGCGGCCAACTTCGACTATACGCTGTCGTTCGGCCCGGCGAATCGCGACCTCAAGGTCAAGGTGGGCGGCGCCTATCGCAGGGTGTCCCGCAACGCCAACAGCGCATCGTACAATCTGCGGGCGCTGGGCCTCGGTGCCGCACAGCGGGCCGCCACGCCCGAGGACCTGTTCTATGGCGACCTGACCGCGGGAGGCGCGGCCAACATCACCGTCGAGCCGAATTCGAGCGGAGGCGCCTACAGCGCCGTTGACAAGGTCAGCGCCGGGTACGGCCTGGTCGAGATCCCGCTCGGCGAGAGAATTCGCGTGGTCGGCGGCGCCCGCGTCGAACGCTGGCTGTTGAACATGGATGCGGAGCCCGTGAGTCGGGCGCTCATCAACATCACCCGCAGCAACACGGACGTCCTTCCCTCCCTCGCCATCAATGCGAAGCTGGAGGAGAACCAGACGCTGCGGCTGTCGCTCTCCCAGACGCTCGCCCGTCCGGAATACCGCGAGCTCGCCCCGATCAGCTATCGCGACATGCTGGGTGAGCGCGAGGTGTTCGGCGACTCCAGCCTCGTCCGCACTCTCATCAGGAATCTCGACGCACGCTGGGAGTGGTATCCGAGCCTCGACGAAGTGGTGAGCATCGCACTGTTCGCGAAGCGCTTCGACAAGCCGATCGAACCGATTGACGTCGCGACTTCGGGCGTTTCCCAGCTGAGCTTCATCAACGCCGAGTCCGCCAACAACTACGGCGTCGAGGTGGAGGTCCGGAAAGGGCTCCGTTTCCTCGGTGGCACCTTCGATCCGTTCGCCGTCTTCACGAACCTGACCGTGATGAAGAGCCGGATCAACACGAGCAACAGCAACCTGTCCGCACTCACCAACGACCAGCGGCCGATGGTCGGACAGGCGCCCTACGTTCTCAATGCCGGACTCGCCTGGTCCAGCGCAGGCAGGTCCGCGACCCTCCTCTACAACGTGGTCGGGAAGCGGATCACCTCGGCGGCCGTGACTCCGATCACGGTCGATACCTACGAGCAGCCGCGGAGCCTGCTCGATTTCTCCATGCGCGTTCCGCTCGGCAGCGGAGCAAGCGTACGACTCGATGCCAAGAACCTGCTCGACTCCGCGCACGAGGAGCGCCAGGGCGACGTGGTCCGTTACCGGTACACGACCGGTCGGACCATCAGCCTGGGAGTGAGCTGGAACCTGCGCCAGTAGCATCCAGGCTCCGCAACGACCCCCGGAGGGAGTCCTGTTCCTCCGGGGGCATTCGTGCAGCGTGTGCCGTTACCCTCCCGTTTCACCCACCGCACATGTGACGCCATCGTTACTGCGGATTCACGATTCTGTGTGTTCGCCGCCGCCATCGTTACAAGCCAACGTGCGCCACGAATCCTTGCGCACATCGTCCAATTCGCTGCGGAGCGCCCGACGACGCGCGGGCCCGACCGCCGTAAAACGGAGACAGGTAGACCAAATGCGAATCACATCCCGCACGCTCTCCCCCCTGGTCGCGACCGCCCTGGTGATCAGCGCGTTCGCGGCCTGCAGCAACGACAGTCCCACCGAGCCGCAGACATTGAACCCGCCGACCGGACTGCAAGCGGTCGCCACGTCGGCGACCAGCATCCAGGTCACCTGGTCGCAGGTTGCGGGCGCGGACAGCTACGAGCTCGACCGCGCCGAGGGCAGCGGCGACTACGCGAGTCTGGCTACGGGACTGACGAGCACGTTCTATGAGGATGCGGGCCTGCAGAGCAGCATGCAGTACCGCTACCGGGTGCGCGCCGTGAAAGGTACCACGAAGAGCGGGAACAGCAGCGAGGCGTCCGGGACCACGCCTGTGGAAGGCCCGAAGCAGGCCTCGGTCTCGGGCATCCCGCTGGATCGCACGTTCTACGCGGACACCACGTACGTGCTGAGCGGCTACGTGAAGGTGAGCAACGGCGCGACCCTGACGGTCCAGCCGGGCACCAGGATCGTGGGCGACACGCTCGTTCCGGGCAGCTCGCTCTGGATCCTGCGGGGTTCGAAGATCATGGCGGAGGGGACGGCGTCGGCGCCCATCGTCTTCACGTCGCAGCGCTCGCCGGGTAACCGGGCGCCGGGCGATTGGGGCGGCATCATCATCGTTGGCAATGCGCCGATCAACCGCACGGCGAACCCGATCTTCACCGAAGGCCCGACGGGCGCGGCGGAGAACTATGCGGGCGGCAATGATTTCAACGACAGCTCGGGCTCGCTCAAGTACGTGCGCGTCGAGTTCGCGGGGTATGACGTGTCGAACGGCGGGGGACAGGAACTCAACAGCATATCGAGCTACGCGGTCGGTCGGGGCACGACGTACGACTACGTCGAGGTCATGGCCGGGCTGGACGACGGCTTCGAGTTCTTCGGCGGAGGCGCGGATCTGCGGCACCTCGTGTCGTTCGAAACCGGCGACGATCATTTTGACTGGACCGAAGGCTTCCGTGGCCGGGGCCAGTACATGATCGCTCTGCAGACCAGCGTGCTGACGCCGCGGCCCGGAACCGGAACCGTCTCCAGCGATCCACGCGGCTTCGAGGGCGACGGCTGCGAGAACGACAAGGCAGGCTGCACCTTCGCGAACACACCCTATTCGATGCCGGTATGGGCCAACTTCACCGTGATCGGCCCGGGACCCGGCGTCTTCTCCACGACGGACGGCAACGGAGCGGTCGTGCGCCGCGGCGGCGCCGCCAATTTCGTGAACGGAATCATCGCGCGCTGGCCGGGTGTGGGCTTCAGCATCCGTGATGCGGAGACCAAGACCCTGATGGACGCTGACTCCGTCTACATTCGCAACGTCCTGCTGGTGGACAACGGCGCCGCCTTCGAAGCCGCGGGCAAGAACTTCGGCTCCGTGGTGGGCGACAGCGCCACCGCCTGGAAGGTCACGCAAGGGGCCGCCACGAGCGTCTTCGCGGGTGCGCTGCCCACATCGGGGACCACCGTGACGACGGCCAATCTGAACGTCGCGCTGGCCTCGGGCGTCGCCGCAGCGACGGGCGGCCTCGCCTCCTTCTCCGGCACGCCGCTCAACGGCCGGGTGGCCAACTTCTTCGGCGGCGCGATGCCGGGGACGGCCTATGTCGGCGCCGTCGAGCCCGGTGCGACGCCCTGGTACGACGGCTGGACACGCTGGGACCGGAACTAGAGAGGGTCTTCCCACGGACGGCACGGTCGGCGGCTGGGGCGGAGAACAACCCGCCCCGGCCGTCGCCTGTTCCCACTCCTTACTGATGGCAGCCGAACTGATGCGATCCGTCATGAACAAGGTTACAGCACTGCTCCTGGTGATCGGCGGTGTGCTGGTGCCGGCCACGTGTGGCCGGAGCGCCGAGGACGCGACCCCGCCTCCGGCGGCCGCCGCGGCCGTCATCGACAGTGTCTTCCCGATGGACGTCATGCTCGACCGGTTCCGCCGGGATCTGCCCGAGCCCGGCTCGCTCGACAGCGGTGCGCGGACGAGGGACGAACTCGTTCGGGCGATCATCGCCGACCTGGAATCGGCCGATACGCTGGGCCTGGAGACGCTGGCGGTCGATCGCGCCGAATTCGCCTGGCTCTACTACCCGACGGCGCCCGCCGCCCGACCGCCCTACGAGCTGCCGCCCGGGCTCGCGTGGTTCCAGCTCCAGGAGGGGAACCGCAAAGGCGTCTTGCGGGCCCTGCACGACCTTGGCGGTCGCAAGCTCGGGTTCCTCGGCTACGAGTGCGACCCGGAGCCACAGCTCGAAGGCGACAACCGGATCTGGACCGGTTGCGTCGTAACGCTGCACCCCGAAGCCGGCGAGCCTCGATCCATCGCTCTCTTCGGTGGCATCATCGAACGGCGGGGCCGGTTCGCCGTCCTCAGCTACGACAACGACTTCTGATGCCGTCGTCCGGTTCCGCTGCGTCGCCGTGACCGGTGCCGGGACCGCTTGACGGCCGACCTTCGACGATCGGTCGAATGCTGCTAAATTGCGGCAGCACCGATGAGAGCACACTTCGCTGACACGCCCGAAAGCGGTCCGGACTACGGCACACCCGCCGTCGATCCCGTCGACGTCGCCCACGCCACCATCGGCCCGGCGCCGTTCCCTCTCCGCGCCGCCGCCATCGACATCGGTTCCAACGCGATCCGCTTCCTCGCCGCCGAGTTCATCCAGCCGGCGCGCTACGTCACGCTCGAGCAGGTCCGCGCCCCCGTCCGCCTCGGCCACGACACGTTTCTGAGTGGCCGGCTCGCGACCAGCGCGATCGACGCCGCGATCGAGACGCTGACCGCCTATGCCGGCCGGCTGAAGGCGCTCGGGATCGAGCGCTATCGCGCGGTCGCAACCAGCGCGGTCCGCGACAGCGACAACAGCGACGAGTTCATCGCGCGCGCTCGCGATCAGGCCGGCATCGACATCGAGATCATCACCGGCGCCGAGGAGATGCGCCTCGTGCACCAGGCCGTGCGCAACCGCATGACCCTGGGCGAGGACAAGTGGGTCCTCGCCGACCTCGGCGGTGGTAGCGTCGAAGTTGCGCTCGTCGACGACAACGACGTGCATTGGAGCGTCTCCCACGGCATGGGCTCCGTCCGCCTGCTCGAAGAGCTCCAGGTCGCCGGCGACGAGCCCGGCCGTTTCCGCCGCCGTCTCGAGGAGTATGCCGCCACCCTCCGCATCCCGAGCGTCGGCCGCTCCCGACGCGCCGGCTTCATCGCGACCGGCGGCAACATCGAAACGCTCGCCCGCCTCGCCGGTGCCGAGCCCGACGCCAACGGTGTGGGCCGGCTCGGACTCGACAGGCTCCGCGACACCATCGAGATGCTCGCCCGCATGCCCTACCGGCAGCGCGTCGATCAGCTCGGCCTGCGCGCCGACCGGGCCGACGTCATCCTCCCCGCCGCCACCGTCTACGAAACCCTCTGCGTCCAGGCCGGGTTCGACGCCATCCACGTCCCGCACGTCGGCGTGAAGGACGGTATCCTGCTCGACCTCGTGGACGACTACGCTCGGCACGAGCCGCACGTCGAACGGCAGGAACAGGTCGTGCTCGCGGGCGCCATCGCCCTCGGCCGGCGCTACCGTATCGATACTGCGCACGGCCGCCATGTCGCCCGGCTCGCCATCTCCCTCTTCACGCAGCTCCGCGACGTGCACCGCCTGGACGACGACGACCGCCGTATCCTCATCGCCGCCGCCGTGCTCCACGACATCGGCCTGTTCATCGGATATCGCCGGCACCACAAGCACTCGTTCTACATCATCTCCCAGTCCGAACTGCCCGGACTGAAGCCCCGCGAGATCCTCATGACCGCCAACCTCGCCCGCTACCATCGCAAGGGTGATCCCGCACCTCACCACGATTCGTTCAACGCGCTCTCCGACAAGGAAAAGAACCGCGTCGTCCGCCTCGCCTGTCTCCTCCGCATCGCCGATGCCCTCGACCGCGAACACCAGCAGTCCGTCCGCGACGTCCGCGTCCAGGTCGGGGACGGATCCGCCACCCTCGAGCCCCATGGCAGCGGCGATCAGCTCCTCGAGCGCTGGGCCGTCCAGAAGAAGGCCGCCCTCTTCGAATCCACCTTCGGCCTCAAGCTCCGCTTCCCCGACGACCGCTGACCCCCCCGGCCCCCGCCCGCCCCCGCCGCACCCGCCTCCGCTCCCGCAAACACCTCCGCCTCCGCTCCCGCCCCCCGAATCCGTCCCCTTCTTTGCCCCCGTGATCCAATCGTTACACATTGGTGACGCAGCTACCACGCCCGTGCGATAAACCTCTGAAGTGCCGGACCGCGGGCTCGGAAACGTCCGGCAGCGCTTTGGAGGCAACTTGACCGAACGCAGAGAGAAGACGACACCGGGCCGAATCCTGGTGGTGGAAGACGAACGCGACATTTCCGCGCTCGTGGCCTACCACCTGGCGCGCGAAGGGTATCGGGTCCGGACGGCGGAGGGTGGTCCGGAGGCGATCGAGGCCATGGCCAGCGAGCGGCCGGACCTGATCGTGCTCGATCTGATGCTTCCGGGTCTGTCGGGATACGAGGTGTTGAGCGAGATGCGACGCAAGCCGGAGCTGGCGGACGTACCGGTAATCCTGCTCACGGCGCGTCGTGACGAAGCGGACCGCGTGAAGGGCTTCGAGTTGGGTGCGGACGACTACCTGACGAAACCGTTCAGTCCGCGGGAGCTGGTGCTACGGGTGGGCGCGGTGCTGCGTCGTTCGCAGTCGCCGGCGGTGGCGGGGTCCGGTCGCATGTTGCAGGGCGGTCTGGTGTCGGTGGACCTGAACGCGATGCGGGTGTCGGTGTCGGGCGAGTCGATCGAGCTTACGCCGACGGAGTACCGGCTGCTGGTCACGTTGCTGGAGCGGAGGGGTCGGGTGCAGAGCCGGCAGCAGCTGCTGGAGACGGCGTGGGACATCCATGCCCGGATCGAGACGCGAACGGTGGACATGCACGTGCAGCGCCTGCGGGCGAAGCTGGGCGAGGCGTCGGAGTATATCGAGACGGTGCGCGGGTTCGGCTATCGCTACCGCGCGCGGGACGGCGACGGATGAGACGCTGGAGGCCGAAGCTCGTCACGCTGGCGGTGCTCACGTTCGTCGCCGCCGCGCTGCTCGGCCTGATCGTGGCGCAGAGCTCGAGCAAGCGGTTTCTTCGCGATCGTCTGCCCGCCAGCCTCGAAGCCGGAGAAGTGCAGGGCGTGGTCGACGACTTCGGCCACGCTTTCATCGTCTTCACGGTCACCGCCGTCCTGCTCGGATCGGTGCTGGCCGGACTGGCCGGTGCGCGCGCCGCGGGCAGCATCCGGCGGCTCCGGCTCGAGACACTGCGCCGGGTGCGCGGCGGCAGAGAGCCGCTGCCGCGTCCGCTGATCGCCGAGCTGACCGGGTTGTCCTCCGCGATCGATCTGCTGGCCACCGAGCTCGAGACCCGCATCGACGCGCTCGGCCGCGAGCGCCACGAACTGGCGCTGCTGGCACAGTCCGTCTCCGAGGGGATCCTGCTCGTGGGCGCGGGCGGCCGGATCCTGCACGCGAACCCCGCGGCCCGAAGCCTGCTCGTGCTCCCCGCCGACTTCCGTGGCAAGCCGCTGGCCGGCATGGTCCGGCAGCGCGAACTGCGCCGCATGGTCGAAGCCGCCCTCGCCGGCGAGGCCCCGACCGCCGAGCTCGATCTCGATGATCGCCGCCTGCTCGTCGTCACCCGCCGGATCACGGCCGAGGA
Organism: uncultured Gemmatimonadales bacterium; assembly: GCA_963786235.1. Lineage (GTDB taxonomy): Bacteria > Gemmatimonadota > Gemmatimonadetes > Longimicrobiales > RSA9 > CAWAYJ01. The sequence goes on along the minus strand of CAWAYJ010000035.1, from coordinate 125,494 downwards.
CGCGGGCGGCCCTTCTTCCGACGGCTTCGTCGTCTCCCTCGTCGATCTCACCCAGGTCCGACGCCTCGAGGGCGTCCGCCGCGATTTCGTCGCCAACGTCAGCCACGAGATCAAGACCCCGCTCACCTCGATCCGCGGCTACGTCGAGACCCTCCAGTCCGATGAGCCCGAGCCCGAGGTGCGCAGCCAGTTCCTTGCCGTCATCCAGAAGAACGCCGACCGGCTCCAGCAGATCGTCGACGACCTGCTCGACCTCTCCCGTATAGAGTCGGGCGGCTGGAAGCCCGAGCTCCAGGACGTCGACCCGGTCCGCGTCGCCGCCGAGACCTGGGATGCCTATGCACGCACCGCCGGAGAGCGTGGCATCACCTTCGTGCTGACCCCGACTCCGCTCCGCGTCCGCGCCGACCCGGCCGGGCTCCGTCACATCTTCGGCAACCTCTTCGACAACGCCATCCGGTACAGCAACGTCGGCGGCACGATCACCGTCACGATCAGCCCTCCGGAGGACGGCGCCGCGCGGCCGCTCGTCACCCTCGAGGTGGGGGACACCGGCGCCGGCATCCCGAGCGAGGCCCTGCCCCGAATCTTCGAGCGCTTCTACCGCGCCGACCCCGCCCGCTCCCGCTCCGATGGCGGCACCGGCCTCGGCCTCAGCATTGTCAAGCACCTCGCCGAGTGCATGGAGGGCGACGTCTCGGCCGCGAGCCAGCTCGGCAAGGGCACCGCCATCCGCGTCAGGCTGCCGGTGGGAACGATGGCATGAGCGGTGGCGCCCTCGCCGCGACCTCCGCGTTACCCGGAATCCCGATGTTCCGAGATCCGGCCCGAAATGTCGAGTGGTCCGTTACACGGACGTTACAGCGCCGATACCGGACGGTCGACCCGCACTCGTTATCCTGCCACGGGTTCGTTACAGAACGCGTCCGGCAAAGGCAGGAGGCCGTGAAAGCGGGGGCTTGGGCGATCGTTCGACACGCGTGCAGACGAAACTCGCGCGGCAATGCGCAATGCTCGCGCCGGACACCGGCGCGGGGTCACACAACCAGAGGATGGACGGATGATCGAGAACAGGATGTCGGGTGTGCTTTCGGTGGTGACGATGCTGGGCCTCGCGGCGTGCGGCGGCGGCGGCGACGCAGCGCCGGGCGGCGGCGAGACGCTGAGCGGCAACGTCGAGATCGATGGCTCGAGCACGGTCTACCTGATCAGCGAGGCGGTTGCGGAGGATTTCACGATCGCGACGAAGAGCGCGGTGAACGCGACGGTCGCGGTCACGGGCACGGGCGGCGGGTTCAAGCGGTTCTGCGCGGACGAGACGGACATCAGCGATGCCTCGCGTCCGATCGAGCAGAGCGAGCAGGACCTGTGCGCGCAGAACGGTGTCGAGTACATCCGCTTCCAGGTCGCGATCGACGGGATCAGCGTGGTGATCAACCCGCAGAACGACTTCGTGCAGTGCATCACAGCCGCTGAGCTGAAGCGGATCTGGGAGCCGGGTAGCACGGTGACGAACTGGTCCGATGTCCGGCCGGAGTGGCCGGCGGAGCCGATCAAGCTGTACGGCCCGGACACGAACTCGGGGACGTTCGACTATTTCACGGGCGCGATCAACGGCAAGGAGAAGGCGAGCCGGGCCGACTACACCGCGAGCACCGACGACAACGTGCTGGTGCAGGGCGTGGAAGGCGACAAGTACGCGATCGGCTACTTCGGCTTCGCGTACTACGAGGAAAACACGTCGCGGCTGGGAGCGCTGCAGGTCGATGGCGGCAGCGGCTGCGTGATGCCGACGCCGGAGACGATCAAGTCGGGCGAGTACAAGCCGCTGTCGCGGCCGCTCTTCATCTACGTGAAGAAGGCGTCGCTCAAGCGGCTCGAGGTGCAGCGTTTCATCGAGTACTACCTCGACCACGCGGAGGCGCTCGTGCCGCAGGTCGGCTACGTCCCGCTGGACGCGAGCCACTACACGTCCGAGCGCGCACGGCTGGACGCGGAGACCGGTGGCAACTGAAGGCGTGACCGCGGACGGGCACCCGGCTCCGGCCGGGCGCTCGGTCCCCATCGGCGGTGATGTGCGCGGCCGGCAGCGCCGGGAGCGCATGGCGGGCCGTGTCCTGCTCGGCTTCAGCGTCGTCTCGATCCTGACCACGCTCGGGATCCTGGGCGTGCTGGTCTGGAACTCGCTCTCCTTCTTCACCGAGGTCTCGCCGTTCGCGTTCCTGACCGGGACGCGCTGGACGCCGCTGCTCGAGCCGCGCAGCTTCGGCGTGCTGCCGCTGTTGACCGGCTCGCTGCTGATCGCCACCGGCGCCGCGGTCGTCGCGCTGCCGCTCGGGCTCGCCGCCGCCATCTACCTGAGCGAGTATGCGCCCGCCCGCGCCCGCGCCATCCTGAAGCCGCTGCTCGAGGTGCTGGCCGGTGTGCCGACCGTGGTCTACGGCTACTTCGCGCTGACCGCGGTCACGCCCGTACTGCGGGCGCTCTGGCCGGGCACGAGCGTGTTCAACGGCGCGAGCGCGGCGATCGTGATGGGCATCATGATCATCCCGATGGTGTCGTCGCTCTCGGAGGACGCGATGGCGGCGGTCCCGCGCTCGCTCCGCGAGGGCGCGTACGCGCTGGGCGCGACGAAGCTCGAGGTGGCGACACGGACGGTCGTGCCCGCGGCGCTCTCCGGCATCGTCGCCTCCTTCATCCTGGCCATCTCGCGCGCGATCGGCGAGACCATGATCGTGACGATCGCGGCGGGCGCCACGCCCGCGCTCACGCTGAACCCGCTGCGCAGCATCCAGACGATGACCGCCTACATCGCGCAGACCGCGCAGGGCGAGGCGGCGGCGGGCTCGGTCGAGTACAAGACCATCTTCGCCGTTGGCCTCACGTTGTTCGCGATCACGCTGCTCATGAACATCCTGAGCAACGCCGTGCTGCGCCGGTTCCGGGAGGTGTACGAATGAGCGACGCGGTCCGGGTGACGCTGCCGGACGCCGCGCCGGAGGGGCCGGACCGGGATCCCGGCGCGCTCCAGGTGCGGAGCGGGCGCGGCGATCGGTTCCGGACGCGGCTCTCGCTGCGGACGCGGCTGGGCGCCGTGTTCGCCGTCGTGTGCCTGCTGGCGACGCTGGTAGGCGTCGTCGTCCTCGCCGTGCTTCTGGTCGACATCTTCCGGTCCGGGGCGAGCCGGCTGAACGCGACGTTTCTGAACGGGATCCCGTCGCGGTTCCCGGACCGGGCCGGGGTCAAGCCGGCGCTGGTCGGCTCCGCCTGGATCCTGGTCCTGACCGCGATCATCGGGTTCCCGCTCGGCGTCGGCACCGCGATCTGGCTCGAGGAATACGCGCCCGAGAGCCGGTTCAAGCAGTTCGTCGAGACGAACATCGCGAACCTCGCGGGTGTCCCGTCCATCGTCTACGGCATCCTCGGCCTGGCCGTGTTCGTCCGCGCCCTCTCGCTCGGCCGGACCCTGCTCTCCGCCGCGCTCACGCTGACCCTGCTCGTGCTGCCCGTGATCATCATTGCGTCACAGGAAGCGATCAAGGCCGTGCCCAACACGATCCGGCTGGGCGCCTACGCGCTGGGCGCCACACGCTGGGAAGCGATCCGGCACCAGGTCCTGCCGCTCGCGTTGCCCGGCATCCTGACGGGCACGATCCTGGCCGTCTCGCGCGCGGTCGGCGAGGCCGCGCCCGTGATCATGGTCGGCGCGCTCGGCTTCATCGCGTTCGTGCCGTGGAGCCCGACCGACGCGTTCACGGTGATCCCGTTCCAGATCTACAGCTGGGTGGCCCGGCCCCAGGCCGAGTGGAAGGAACTCGCGGCGGCCGCCGGCATCGTCCTGCTCGCACTGCTGCTCACGATGAACGCGGCCGCGATCTACCTGCGGAACCGCTACAGCCGGCGTTATTGATCATGGGCACTTCGATCTTCGTTCCCGATGGGCCGGTCGAGCTCGAGGCCCGCAACCTCTCCGTCCTGTACGGGGAGAATCGCGCGGTGCGCGACGTCTCGATCCGGATCCCGGACCGCAAGGTCGTCGCGTTCATCGGACCGTCCGGCTGCGGCAAGAGCACGCTGCTCCGCTGCTTCAACCGGATGAACGACCTGGTCCCCGGCGCCCGCGTCGAAGGCGAGGCCATCTTCCAGGGGACCAACCTGTATGGTCCCGGCGTGGACGCGGTGGACGTGCGCCGCCGGATCGGCATGGTCTTCCAGAAGCCGAACCCGTTCCCCAAGTCGATCTACGACAACGTCGCATTCGGCCTCCGCATCAACGGCTACCGCGGCGACCTCGACGAGGCGGTCGAGCGCTCGCTCCACCAGGCCGCGCTCTGGGACGAGGTCAAGGACCGGCTCGACTCGAGTGCCCTTGCGCTGTCGGGCGGGCAGCAGCAACGCTTGTGCATCGCGCGTGCGCTCGCCGTCGAGCCCGAAGTCCTGCTCATGGACGAGCCGGCCTCCGCCCTCGACCCGATCGCGACGCAGAAGATCGAGGACCTGATCTATCAGCTGAAGCAGGACTACACGGTGGTGATCGTGACCCACAACATGCAGCAGGCCGCCCGGGTCTCCGACTACACCGCGTTCCTGTACATCGGCGAGATGGTGGAGTACGGGCCGACACAGGGCCTGTTCACCAACCCGAAGGAGGAGCGCACGGAGGCCTACATCACCGGGAGGTTCGGATGACGCATCGCCACTTCCAGGACGAGCTGGATACGCTCAAGTCCCGTCTCGTGGCGATGGCCGGGCTGGCCGAGGCCGCCGTGCACCACGCCGTGGCCGCCCTGCTGCAGCGCGACATCGAGATGGCCAAGCGCGTGGTCGAGCAGGACAGCGCCGTGGATGACCTCGAGATCGAGATCGAGAACCGCGCCATCAACCTGCTCGCCCTGCAGCAGCCCATGGCCAAGGACCTCCGCCTCATCACCATGGCCATGAAGATCTCCGGCGACCTCGAGCGCGTCGGCGACCACGCCGTCAACATCGCCGAGACCGTCGGCTGGCTCATCGAATCGCCGCTCTTCCCCATCACGCCCGAGATCGAGGAGATGACCCGCCTCGTCACGCGCATGCTGAAGGACGCGCTCGATGCCTTCGTCCGCGCCGACAGCGCCCTCGCCCGCGACATCCTGACGCGCGACGACCGCGTCGATGAGCTGCACGAGAACTCCTTCCGCATCCTGCTCACCCACATGATGGAGGACCCGCGCAAGATCTCGGCGGGGATGGACCTCCTGCTGGTCTCCGGCAACCTCGAGCGCATCGCGGACCTGACCACCAATATCTCCGAGGACACGATCTACATGGTGGAGGGGAAGGTCGTGAAGCATGGGCTCGAGGGATGAGGTCGGGAAAGCGGAACGGCGGGCGACAGACGGCGGGCGACGAAAGGCGGGGGACGAAAGGCGGGCGACGAAAGGCGGGTGACGAACGACGGGCGACACGAGCCGGGTCCTTGCCGCGGGATCCATCGCGGCCCGGGCTCCCGCCTCGAGACCCGTCCCCCGTCGCCCGCCTCACGTCCCCCGCCGTATGTCGCCCGCCCTTTCGTTTCTTGACAGTTCCACCGCCCCACCGGCATCGTCCGGGCTGGCCCGCGGACGGCAGCTCGCCGTGACCGTGGCCGGACCCCGGCGTCGTGGAGGGCAAGCGGGCGTGAGGGAACACGGGCGTCCCGGGCAGGCGTCGCCGGCATCGGCCGCATCGGTCGCGGTGGAGCAGCTGCTGGCGGAAGTCACGCAACCGCAGCCGGAGCCGGAGCGGGAAGGCGACGGGCTCAGGGGGCTCTGCGCCATCGTCACGGGCGCGGCGACGGGGATCGGGCGGGCGATCGCGCTGGAGCTGGCGCGGAGCGGCGTCCACATCGCGTTCAACTACCTGGACAGCGGCGACGGCGATATGACGGAGGCCGCGGAGCGGACGGCCGCGGAGATCCGGCAGCACGACGTTACGGTCCTCTGCCGCGAGTGCGACGTGGGCGACCCGCAGCAGGTGCACGGCTTCGTCAACGAGGCGGTCACCGCGCTCGACGGGCTCCACGTCCTGGTCAACAACGCGGGCATCGCGCGGGACCGTGCGCTCTGGCGGATGGAGGACGACGAGTGGGACGACGTCATCCGGGTCAACCTCACGGGCGCGTTCAACATGACGCGCGCCGTGGCGCCCGTGCTGCGCGCGCAGCAGTTCGGCAAGATCGTGAACATCGCGTCCGTGCACGGGCTCCGGAGCGAGTTCGGGCTCGCCAACTACGCGGCATCGAAGGCCGGGCTGATCGGGCTGACCCGCTCGGCCGCAGTCGAGCTGGGGCCATCCAACATCAACGTGAATGCGGTCGCGCCCGGCTACATCCGGACGACGCGGCTCACGGACGGCGTCGCGCCCGACATCCTGGACCGTGCCCGCGACCGCTCCGTGCTGCGTCGCCTGGGAGACCCGCAGGACGTCGCGCACGTGGTCGTGTTCCTGTGCAGTGAGCGTGCGCGGCACGTAACCGGCGCGGTCATCCCCGTGGATGGCGGGTACACGATCTGAGGCCGACGTGAACGAAACCACCGAGGTATGTTGAAATACCGGATTGTCGTTGTTGCCCTCGCGCTCGCTGCCGCCTGTGGCGGCCGCGCGAAGCCGCCCTCGCCCGACCAGGCGCAGCCGTTGCCGCCCGACCTGAGCGGCGCGGACGTCATGGTGTTTCCCGCGCAGGCGATGCCCGGCCTCGCGTCGACAACCGAGCCGGTGCCGGGCCTCGACCGCGAGATCCAGTTCTGGCTGGGTGATCGGGTGCCACGCGTGCACTGGATCTTCCCGCCCGAGATGGAGCGGGCGCTGGCGCGGACGCCATCGATGGAGATCCGAATCCACGCGCTCGCGGTGTCGAGCTTCCACCGGGGCGAGGTCAAGACCATCGGGGATCCGCTGTTCGGCGACCTGCGGAGTCTCGGTGCGCTCGTGAACGGGCGCTTCGCGCTCGTGCCCGTCGCGGCGGGCTTCATCCCCGACAGCGCGGGCACCGGCCGGGTCGAGATCCGGACCGCGCTCATCGACACGCGCGGGGGACGTGTTCTCTGGTTCGGTGTAGTAGCCGGCGAGGCCGGTGCCGAAGGGAGTCCGGAAACGGCGGCATCCGCCGCCGAAGCGCTGGCCGGACTGATCGGAAGGTAGACCATGAATGCCACCGCCCCCGCAACCGGGCGGTTCGGACCCATGATACGGATCGCCGCTCTCGCGATGCTGTTCGTCGCCGGCGGGTGCGACAGGATCTGGCCCGGGAAGGCGGACAAGAGCCTGCCTGCCATCGCTGACGTCCGGGCCATCTACCGCGCGAACGGGCTCGACAAGGGCGAGATCACGTACAACGGCAACGTCGTCGAGATCCGGGTCACGCAGCCACCGGACCAGCTCCGCAAAGGCGGCTCGCTCTGGGGGCGCGTCGGGCCGTGGATCTACCTGCTCACGCCCGGCACACGGAAGGTCTTCCAGGACTTCGCCGGCATTGCCGCCGTGCGCGTGATCACGACCGCCGGCCGCAAGGAGATTGCGCGTGCGACGCTCCGGAACGGCGCGCTCTCCGACGTGCTCTGGCGCCGCACCCTCAACATCCTCGGCCACGCACTGCAGGAAGGGACGCAGAACCCGGTACGGCTGCAGGAGCTGGCTGAGTGGGGCGAGCGGTACGGCGAGTACAAGTACAGCGCCGACCACGTGCCGCGATAGACGTGAACTCCACGACCTCGAATCCCCCGTCCATGCACGACTCGCCCGAGACGCGCTCCGGAACGAACCCGGTCGTTACGTTGATCCCGGGCGATGGGATCGGCCCGCGCATCACCGCCGCAACGACGCGCGTGCTCGAGGCTGCGGGCGCACGCGTAACATGGGAGACGCGGCTCGCCGGCATGGCGGCGATCGATGCGCACCACACGCCGCTGCCGGAAGGCACGCTCGCATCGATCCGCCAGAACAAGGTCGCGCTGAAGGGGCCGCTCACCACGCCAGTGGGCGTCGGGTTCCGCTCCATCAACGTCGCCTTGCGGAAGGAATTCGATCTCTACGCCAACGTCCGGCCCGCGCGCACGCTCATGCCGGGCGGCCGTTTCGAGGACATCGACCTGGTCCTGATCCGGGAGAACACGGAAGGGCTGTACGTCGGCGTCGAGCACTACATCGGGATGGGCGACGACCCGCACGCCGCCGCCGAGTCCGTCATGATCATCACGCGCTTCGGATCGGAGCGCATCGTGCGCTACGCGTTCGAGTACGCGCTCCGGAACGGACGCCGCAAGGTCACGCTCGCGCACAAGGCCAACATCCTGAAGTACACGCAGGGCCTGTTCCTCGAGATCGGCCGGAACATCGCCCGCGAGTACGAGGGCCGCATCGAATTCGACAACCGCATCATCGACGCGACCGCAATGCAGCTCGTGCTGAATCCCTGGCAGTTCGACGTGCTCGTGATGGAAAACATGTTCGGCGACATCCTGAGCGACGAGATGGCCGGCCTCGTGGGTGGACTCGGCATGGCGCCCGGCGCCAACATCGGCGAGCGCGCCGCGCTCTTCGAGCCCGTGCACGGCTCCGCGCCCGACATCGCGGGGCTGGGCGTCGCCAACCCGGCCGCCACGATCCTGGCCGGCTGCCTGATGCTCGACCACATGGGCCAGGGCGACGTCGCGACGCGCATCACCGGCGCGCTCGAGGCCGCGCTTCGCGAGCAGGACTCGCTCACGCCCGACCTCGGCGGCAGCGCCGGGACCGACGACTTCGCCGACGCCATCGTGCGCCGGCTCGAGACCTGATCCCGACCACTTCAACCGACAGCGGACGACCATGGCCCGATTCACCGGCATCGACTACTACGACATCGACTCGCTGCTCTCCGAAGAGGAGCGCATGATCCGCGACACCGTCCGCGCCTGGGTCGATGACCGGGTCATGCCCATCATCAACGAGGCCTACATCGGGCGCCACTTCCCGCGCGAGCTGATCCCCGAGATGGGCGAGCTGGGCGTGCTCGGCGCCAACATGCCCGAAGAATACGGCTGCGCCGGCCTGAACAACGTCGCCTACGGCCTCATCAACCAGGAGCTCGAGCGCGGCGACTCCGGCATCCGCTCCTTCTCCTCCGTGCAGGGCGGGCTCGTCATGTACCCGATCCTCACGTTCGGCAACGAGGAGCAGAAGCGGAAATACCTGCCGAAGATGGCGAAGGGCGAGATCATCGGTTGCTTCGGCCTGACCGAGCCCGACTACGGCTCGAACCCCGGCGGCATGATCACCACCGCGCGCAAGACGTCCGACGGCTGGGTCCTGAACGGCGCCAAGATGTGGATCACGAACGGCTCCATGGCCCACGTCGCCATCGTCTGGGCCAAGACCGGCGAGCTCGACGATCCCTCCTCGGTCCGCGGCTTCATCGTGCCCACCGACACGCCCGGCTTCGAGGCGCGCGACCAGAAGGGCAAGCTCTCGCTCCTCGCCTCCGACACCAGCGAGCTCGTGCTTCAGGACGTGCACGTGGGCGACGACGCTCTGCTCCCGAACTCCGGGGGCATCAAGAGCCCGCTCATGTGCCTCACCCAGGCCCGCTACTCCATCGCGTTCGGCGCCGTCGGCGCCGCCATGGGCTGCTTCGACGAGGCGCTCCGCTACTCCAAGGCGCGCATCATGTTCGACAGGCCCATCGGCGCCACCCAGATCCAGCAGCAGCGCCTCGCCGACATGCTCACCGCCATCACCCAGGCCCAGCTCCTCTGCATCCAGCTCGGCCGGCTCAAGGACCGGGGAACGATGCGGCCGCAGCAGGTCTCGCTCGCCAAGCGCGCCAACTGCGACATGGCGTGCGACATCGCCCGCGAGGCGCGCCGGCTGCTCGGCGCCAACGGCATCCTCGTCGAGTACTCGGCGATGCGGCACATGGCGAACCTGGAGTCGGTCTATACGTACGAGGGGACGCACGACATGCATACGTTGATTCTGGGGCAGGATCTGACGGGGGTCGCGGCGTTTTAGCGATTCCGGGGGGAAAGAAGCCGCCGGGTGGACGGCCGGGAGGCGGGGGCGGAGGCGGAGGCGTTTGCGGGGGCGGGAGCGGGGGCGGTGGGAGTGGGAGCGGGTTGACGGCGGGGGGGCGCGTTCCTAACGTTAACGACTGGCTGTCAAAGGGTGCCCCGCCGCCTGCGGAGAGCGGGTGAGCGGGGCGAACTGTCGGCGGGGGTTGTAGATCCGGAGTGCTCCGCCGGGGACCTGAAACAGCCGGGAGGCGAGTGCGGATCGCGGGTCGGTTTCGACCGGCTCGAGGAAAGTCCGAGCTCCACAGAGCAGGGTGCCGGCTAACGGCCGGGCGTCGCGAGGCGACGGAAAGTGCAGCAGAGAGCAGACCGCCGATGGCCCTCTCCGGAGGGATCAGGCAAGGGTGAAACGGTGGTGTAAGAGACCACCGCGCCCTCGGTGACGAGGGTGGCACGGTAAACCCCACCCGGAGCAAGGCCGAATAGGGGACGAGGCGTCGCTCGCGCCGCGGGTCGCAAGGCCCACAGTCCCGGGTAGGCCGCACGAGGCCGCGGGCAACCGCGGTCCCAGAGAAATGATCCGCCCCCGCGAGGGGACAGAACTCGGCTTATTCGCCTCCCGGGTTCAACGCGCCCGTAGCTCAGTTGGATAGAGCGCATGCCTCCGGAGCATGAGGTCACAGGTTCGAATCCTGTCGGGCGCATGGTCGCAAATGGAACTCCCACAGCGATTTGTGCGCTGTGGGAGTTCTGCATCCGGGACGTCTCGTCGAGTCGTTGTCCACCGTATCGTTCCGGGCTGCCGCTACGACGTGAGTCCCGGGGAGAACGTGGGTGAGGTGGAAGGGTTGCGCTCCCGGAGATTCCCGACGTAATGGTCTACCGTCGCGGCATGCCTTCTATTATCGGTAAGCGACCCATTCGGGACTGAGCCATGGCGTCACCGCTCGATTCGTTGCAGGCGCGGTGGAAGGTGCTGCGCGAGCACCCGGCCTTCCAGGCGTCGCTGATCTTCGTAGGCGGCTCCTGGCTCGTGCTGCAGGTGGCCGATGTTGGGCCTGCCGCTCGGGCTGGTTCGCGTGCTGGGGGCGATCCTCCTCTTCGTGTTCGCGGGTCTCTTTCTGTACGCGATCATGGCGACGCGGGGAGCGAGGCCGGGCGGCGCAACGCCGTGGCGCCTGCGTAGCCGCGTTCTGCTGCCCCGGATGCCTCCGTAGAGCTGGCTCTCGTGGATACCGCCAACACGGTGCTGAGCGACGGAACGCCGCGCGGCTGCCATGTTGGGGGCCTCTCAACCGATTCCGTGCAGAGCTGGGCCTGGGGCGCCTGCATGCCGCGCGTGCGGTGCTGGACACCCTCTTCGGGACGAACCAGAGTGCGGCCCTCGCCGCGATCCAGTTCGCGGTGACCGGGCTGGTGCCGCCCACGGTCGGCCAGGGCGTCCTGGGCCTGCTCGAAGATCCGCCGCAGCGCGCAACCACCGTCTACTGGAGGACGATCGCGGCCCTCGCCGGGGGCGACACCGCGACGGCGCGGTCCCTGCTCGATTCCCCGCTCGCCGCCGATTCCGCGACTCACCCCAACGTGCCGGACTCGTTCTTCCACGCGCTGAATGCGTGGACGAGAGTCGAAGTGGGGGACACGACCGGAGGACTGCCCGAGCTGCAACGCAGCCTGCTGGAGGCCGGCTACACAAGCGGCGCCCAGATTGTGCTGCGCCCGGTCTTCATCGCGCTGGCCCGGACCGAGGCGGCCCGTCCGGAAAGCCGCACGAAGGGCATAAACTGGATGAAGCAATTGATGGACCTGGACCCGCTGGGTGAGATCGCGCTCAACGTGCCGCTCGCGGAGGCCCTGGAAGCGGAGGGCCGCACGGCCGAAGCGGCCGAGGCGTACAACCGGTTCATCAGTCTCTGGGCCAGTGCGGATCCCGAGCTTCAGCCGCGCGTGGATGCGGCTCGACGGGCCCTCGCGCGAATCACGGCCGAGCGCCCGGGCGGCTGACGTCGCGGATCGTGGCGGCGGAGGCCACTGTCGAACGGTCCGTGGCCGCCGGCACCACCTGGAGGGGCCACAAAGACCCTGAGCGGCGGTGCCCCGGAGCCGTTGCCCGCACCGCCGTCGGGTGTCACGTTCCGTTACGTTGTGCCGACGCGGCAACCTGCGGTCCCGTTCATCGGTGTCCGCTGTCGCCGGGATGTAGAAAATCTGGCGCCGCGTCCCGGATTGGTCGGTGCAAGTATATGTCATATCTTGTTATAGCCGCTGTTTACCGCGTGCCCCCACGAGCGAGGTCGGACTGCCGCGGAATGGCTGGGAACTTGCCTTTGCGAGGGTCGGCCGCCGCCCACCCCGACGTCGGGGAACGGGGGGCCGGCTGATCACAGCAGTTCCGGAGGTTATCGTATGGAAGACCGTCGCGACGGACGGGTCGCATGGGTCAGTCCGGTCCTCGTGCAGAAGTCGCTCGAGGAGACGCGGGCTGGCGCCGGTGGCACCCAGGGTGACGGATTGTTTGGTCTGCAGAGCTGATACCGGCTCTGCGGCCAACGAACGGGTACCACCCGACGCCGTCCTCCGGCAGTAATGCCGGAGGACGGTCGTTCATCGGGGAGGGGAGAGTGGGAGACGGGAAGGGCGTGCCGACAGTCGTCGTGGGACATGCGACGGGATCATAGGCGACCGGTCGAGCGGACCGATGGCCCCGGAACGGCCGCGTCCGGCGTGGGAGCGGCCGCGCGCAACTACCGGGTGTACGGCCTGACGGTTCGCTCCGACATCGAGCTGTCGGGTTGGCCGGAGATCGGGGGGGGCGGCGAGCCCGCGGTCCGGATCCGCCGGGTCTCGGTGTCGGCGCCGGAACCGCCGGTCGAGGCGTACACGGCAGCGGGACGGGTGGAGGCCGGGCGGGTCACGTTCGCGATCCGGGGCGTGGCGCGCTACGATGTCGAAGGCGGCTCCGAGGTCCGGGTGGAGCCGGACGGGGACGCGCGGCCGGAGGACGTGCTGCTGTACCTGACGGGATCGGTGATGGGCGCGATCCTGCACCAGCGCGGGATCTTCCCGCTGCATGCGTCGGCCGTGGAGGTCGGCGGTCTGGCGGTCGCGTTTGCCGGGCCATCAGGGACGGGCAAATCGACGCTGGCGACGGCGCTGGTCCGGCGCGGCGGCCGGCTGATCACGGACGACATCGCCGTCATCGAACCGCTTGCCGCGGATGTGGTGGGGGTCTGGCCGGGCGCGCCACGGGTGAAGCTCGATCCCGCCGGGCTCGAAGCGCTCGATCAGTCGGACACGGATCTCGGCCCTGCGGGCGGCAACCGCGACAAGTACCATCTGCCGGTCGGCGCCGGTTGGGAGGCCGACGCCCAGCCCGTCCCCTTGAGCCGGCTCTACATCGTCGAGGACGGCGCCGGGGACGCGCGGATCGAGCGGCTGACCGGAATGGCGGCCGTACAGGCGGTCGTCGACGAGACCTACTTCCTGAACCTCGTGCCGCAACTCGGTGTCGAGGCGCACAACTTCCGGAGCGCTGCGGGAGTCGCCCGTGCCGTGCGTGTGTGCCGGCTCGTGCGGCCTCGCGGCTTCGAGCATCTGGAGGCGTCCGTCCGACTGGTCGAAGCTGAAGTGAGCCGCTCGTGAAGCGGAACGTTCGGACTGACGCCCGGAAGCGGTGAACATGGAAATTCGTCCCGGAACGATCGTGGTCCGGAGCCGGGACCCGGTGGCGGTCGAGGTCGATCAGGCCGTCGTCATGATGGGTCTCGAGCAGGGCAAGTACTACGGGCTGGAGGGGGTCGGCGGCCGGATCTGGGCGCTGGTCGATGAGCCGCGCTCGGTGCACGACGTGTGCGCCGCGCTGGTCGAGGAATTCGAAGTCGATCCGGAGGTATGCCTGCGTGAGGTCACCGCATTCCTGACGGAGCTGGCCCGGGAGAGGCTGGTTCGCGTACTCGATGAAGCGTCTTCGGCTGTTCCTCCGCCTGCCGCCGGCTGACCGCCGGCTGCTGGTGGAAGCGATGCTCGAGCTCGCGCGTGCGGGAATCCTGTTGCGTGTGCTCCGTTTCTCGCGCCTCTCTCGCTCACTTGGAGAGCATATGGCGGAGGCTCCGGAAGAGGAGGCGCCCGCGCACACGGCGGAGGCGCGGCGCGTCCAGTGGGCGGTCGAGACGGCCGCCCGCAACCTGCCGTGGAAGCCGGTGTGCCTGCCCCAGGCCGTTGCCGCGACCCGCCTGCTCCGCCGTCGCCGCATTGCTAGCACCCTCTACCTCGGCATCGATCCCGCCGCCGGCTACGACGCCCACGCGTGGGTTCGTGTGGGCCGGCTCATCGTTACCGGCGGTCCGCGACCCGACCGTTTCTCCGTCGTATCGACCTTCGCCTGATCCCCGGCTGCGAGCAGCCGGGCCCGGATCCGGTATGAGCGGAATCTGCGCACTCCTGCGGCTGGACGGATCGACCGTTCCGGGCCGCAAGCTCGAGCCCGTCCTCGACGCGCTCGCGGAATGGGGGGCGTCGCCGCACATCTGGCCTCCCGAAGGCGGGCCTGCGCTCGTCGCGCTCGGCTGCCGCCTGCACGCCGTCACCCCGGAAGACTCGTTCGAGCGCCAGCCACTCCACTCCGCGGCCGGGACGTGCACGCTCGTCGCCGATGCCCGCATCGACAACCGCGCGGAGCTGGCCGATACACTCGGCATCACGCCCGCTGACGGGCGGCGCATGCCGGACAGCGCGTTCATCCTCGCGGCCTATGAAGCCTGGGGCGACGACTGCGTGGGCCGCCTCCTGGGCGACTTCGCGTTCATTCTCTGGGACGCCAATCGGCGCACGCTGATCGCGGCGCGCGACGCGATCGGGCAACGGCTGCTGTTCCACCACCGGCGTGGGCCGTGGCTTTCGATCGCGTCCTCGCCCGCCGCTCTCACCGCGCTGGAGCACGTACCCGCCGTCCTCAACGAGGAGAAGGTCGCCGACTGGCTCGTGCTCATGCAGGATCCGGAGAGCACGTTCTTCCGCGACGTGCACCGATTGCCCGCCGGCTCGATGATGCTCGCCGGGCCGGACACGGTGAAGGTGCGACGCTACTGGAGCCCGCTGCCCGCCGCGGATGTCCGGTTCGGCTCGGACGCCGAGTACCTCGAGGCGTTCCGCGCTGTGTTCGCCGAGTCCGTGCGCGCGCGGCTGCGAAGCCGCACACCGGTCGCCACCATGCTGAGCGCCGGCCTCGATTCCTCGACGGTCGCGGCAGTCGCGGCGACCGAGCTCCGCTCCTGCGGCGGGACGCTCGCCGCGTACCACGCGGCGCCGCGCGCCGGGGCACGGAGCGCGGTCCCCGAGGGCTGGGTGGCGGACGAATCGGAGGACGTCCGCGCCATTGCCCGCATGCACGGGAACATCGACCTCACCGTGATCCGCCCGGACGGGCGCCTGCCGTTCGATGGGCTGGAGGCGATGTTCGCCCGTGTCGGAATGCCGGTCCGGAACGCCGGCAACCGGGCCTGGATGGAGGCGATCAACGCGGCCGCGGCCGAACGCGGGCAGGGCGTGATGCTCTCCGGCCAGATGGGCAACGCGACGATCAGCTACACGGGGCTCCGCTCGCTCCGCGACTCGGCTCGCGCCGGACAGTGGGGGCACGTGCTGCGCGAGGTCCGGGCCGTGGCCCGCCGGACCGGCCAGCGCCCGGGCACCGTGCTGAAACACCAGATCCTGCTGCCCCTGGCGCCGCGCGCGCTGCTCGCGGCGTGGTCCCGGTTCAAGCGGACGCCTGTCGAGCCGGTGTGGGAGGTGCGCTCCTCGGCGATCCGGCCGGAGTTCGCGCGCGCGATGCGTGTCGAGCAACGGCTGGTGGAGCAGGACGCGGACGAGCTGTCGCTGAACCGGATGGGCGGACTGTCGTACCGGGCCGCGGTGTTGTCCGCGGGGGATGGGCTGGACTGGGCGCACGCGTCCCGCGCCTGGTTCGGTGTCGAGACGCGGGACCCGACGTGCGACCGCCGCGTGGTCGAGTTCTGTCTCGGCATTCCGGGCTCGCAGTACCTGCGCGACGGGTGGGGCCGCCAGCTCGTGCGGCGGAGCATGCAGGGGCTGATCCCGGACTCCGTGCTCGAGCGCGACTCGCGCGGGGCGCAGGCCGCGGACTGGTCCGAGTGGCTCCCGGCCATGCGGCCCGGCCTCGAGCGGGACATGGCACGGATCGAGCAGAGCGAAGTCGCGCGCCGCTGCATCGACGTGCCGCGGCTGCGGAGCCTCCTGGCCCATTGGCCGGAGACGCTCGGCGTCGAACACATGGAGAACTACCACCACCGTCTGCTTCGCGGAGTGATGATGGGCCGCTTCATCACCTGGTTCGAAGAGACGTTCGGGTAGGTCGATGACGAAACGCGCACCCGTGCTACGCAGCCTGGCACCGCTCAAGCGGGGGGCCCTCCTGGTCTGGGAGACATCGCCCCGCTGGACCGTCGTGCAGGCCGTGCTGCTCGTGTTGCAGGGCCTGGTCCCGCTCGCCACGCTCTGGCTGATGAAGGAGATCGTGGACGCGGTGACGGCCGCGATCGCTGGCACGGGCGATGCCCATGCCGTGTTCCTGCGGATCGGGCTCGCGGCCGGCGTGGCTGTGCTGGGGCTTGCGCTCCGCACGCTCGGCCTGTTGGTGAACGAGATCCAGGCGCTCGGGATGAGCGACCGCGTGTTCGACGTGCTGCACGAGAAGTCGGTGCGCGTGGACCTCGAGTACTACGAGAGCGCGCGCTACCTCGATACGTTGCACCGCGCGCAGGCGGAAGCGCCGTACCGGCCCATGCGCATCGTGGAGGAAGTCGCGCGCGTCGGTCTCTCCGCGGTCTCACTGGTCGGCGTGTTCGGGCTGTTGATCTCCTTCAACGCGCTGATCGTCGTGATCCTGCTGGCGGCCGCGTTGCCGGGGATCTTCGTCAAGATGCGATTCTCGCACCGTCTCTACGACTGGGCGCAGCGGCAGACCAAGAACCAGCGGATGGCGCGCTACTTCAACGCGCTGCTCACGAGCGCGGAGTTCGCCAAGGAGATCCGGCTGTTCGGGCTGGGGCGGGTTTTCCTCGAGCGGTTCCGCGACGTGCGCGCCAGCGTGCGCCACGACAAGCTCGGCCTCGTCGCACGCCGTTCCGGCTGGGAGTTGCTGGCGCAGGTCGTGGCGGCCATCGCCGTGTTCGGCGCGTTCGTCTGGATCGCGCGCGAGACGCTGGCCGGCGCGATCACGCTGGGCGCAATGATCATGTATTTCGGTGCGTTCCAGCGTGCGCAGGACTTCTTCCGCGACCTGCTGGGCGCAATTGCCGGGCTGTACGAGGACAACCTCTTCCTGAGCGATTTCGAGACGTTCCTCGCACTCGAGTCGGCCGTGCCGGAGCCGGCGAAGCCGGTGCCGTTCCCGCGGCCGCTCCGCGAGGGAATCGTGTTCGAGAACGTGAGCTTCCGCTACCCGGGCTCGGAGCGGACCGTGCTGCACGACGTGAGCTTCGAGATCCCGCCGGGCGAGCACGTGGCGCTGGTGGGCGAGAACGGGTCCGGCAAGACCACGCTGACCAAGCTGCTCTGCCGGTTCTACGACCCGGACAGCGGCGTGATCCGGATCGGCGGCGTCCCGCTCACCGAGTTCTCGACGGACGAGCTCCGCCGCGAGCTGGGCGTCATCTTCCAGGACTACGCGCGCTACCACCTGACGCTGCGCGAGAACATCTGGCTGGGTGACATCCGGGTGCCGCCGACCGGTGCGCAGGTCGAGGAGGCGGCGCGAAGCACGGGCGCCCACGAGGTCGCCTCGCAGCTGCCGCACGGCTACGACACGGAGTTGGGCCGGCAGCTGACCGAGGGCTCGGAGCTGAGCCTCGGGCAGTGGCAGAAGGTGGCGCTGGCCCGGGCCT
The DNA here is from genome assembly GCA_963786235.1 of uncultured Gemmatimonadales bacterium. Classification (GTDB taxonomy): domain Bacteria; phylum Gemmatimonadota; class Gemmatimonadetes; order Longimicrobiales; family RSA9; genus CAWAYJ01. The sequence goes on along the minus strand of CAWAYJ010000035.1, from coordinate 107,586 downwards.
TCCTGCGAAATTCCCAGATCATCGTGCTCGACGAGCCGACCGCATCGCTGGACCCGCGTTCGGAAGCCGAGCTGTTCGAGCGGTTCCACGAACTGGCGGCGGGCCGGACGGCGATTCTGATCAGCCACCGCCTCTCGACCGTTCGGATGGCGGACCGCATCATCGTGCTGGAGAACGGGCGCATCGTCGAAGCCGGATCCCACGATGCTCTCGTGGATCAGGGCGGCCGCTACTCCGAGCTGTTCGAATTGCAGGCCCGACACTACCGCTGACGCCGGGGGACGAGACCGGATGGCGCGAGACCCGGACGACACCGACCGTATCGCCGCGGCGCAGGCGCTGCAGGCGCTGCTGCGGGGTCCGTCCACCTCCACGACCGTCCCCGCGCTGACCCGCCCGCAGTGGGACCAGCTCCGCTCCGAGGCGGCGCGCCACCATGTGCTGCCCATGCTGTACCGCCGGCTCGAACGGCCGGAGGTGCGTGACGCCGTGCCGCCCGACGTGCTCGCGTGCATGCGCGAAGCGTTCCTCGTGGTCGCGTTCCGTACGACACGCTTGCTCCGCGGTACCGCGGCCGCGGTGAAACTGCTCGAGGAGAACGGCATCCGCACGATGATCCTCAAGGGCGTGCACCTCGCTGCCGCGGTGTACCCGGAGCCCGCGTTCCGGGTGATGGCGGACGCGGACATCCTGATCGACCGCGAACACCTCACGCGCGCCGAGGCGCTCTTCGTCGAGCGCGGCTGGGGCCCGCTCCCACGTCCCGACATCGAGCGGTTCTGCCAGAAGTCGAACCATCTGGCCAAGCTGCAGGAGCCGGACGGCATCACGCTCGAGATCCATTACCACATCGAGCGGCCGACCAGCCCGTTCGCGATCCCGGTCGAGGCGCTCTGGGAAACGGCGGTGTCCGTGGACCTCGAGGGCGTGCCCACGCTGGGGCTCGCGCCCGAGGAACTGATCCTCCACCTCTGCATCCACGCCTCGTACCACCACCGCTACTCGCGGGCGCCGCTCAAGGGCCTGCTCGATGTGCGGGCGGTGCTGGTCCGGAACGGTGATGCGATCGACTGGCCGCGCCTCTGCCGCCTGGCGACGGAGTGGGGTGTCGGCCGGTTCGTGTACCTGACGCTCCGGCTCATGGAAGAGGTGCTCGGCACGCGCACCGAGAGGCGCGACTACGAGGCGCTCGAGCACGATGCATCGGACGAGGCGTTGATCGCCGTCGTGCGCGAGTACATCACGGCGCCGGTCGCGGACCTGCCGGAGGCGTACGAGCTGCTGGCGGAGTCCGGCCGGCTACCGAGCTGGCTCCCCGTCGCCGCCCGCTCCGTGTTCCTGCCCCGCGAGCAGATGCGGGAACTCTACGGCGTCAAGCCGGGCTCGCCCGCGCTCGCCCTCTACTATCTGCTCCGGCCCTTCGATATCCTGTACCGGCGGGGCGGGCTGGTCCTCGGCCTGCTGCTACGCACCCGCAGGCTGCGACCAACGCTCAAGCGCGAGCGTGAACGCCGCGCCATCAACCGCTGGGTCGACTCGGCGCACGAGGAAACCACGCCGTTCCCGGGCTGAGCCGGGCGGCGCGGACCGAGCGACTCCGGCCCGTCCACGAGAACCAGTGATGCCCGATTCCGATGCCGCCCGCTACCGCGTTCCCTTCGACGGCAGCTTTCGCCTCGCCGACTCGAAGACGGACCCGTCGCACCACGCGCCCGACCACCACGAATGCCGGAAACGGCTCGATAAGGCGAACGAGCACCTCGAGCAGCTGCAGCGCGTGCTGTACGCGGACAACCGCTACGCGGTCCTGCTTGTCTTCCAGGCGATGGATGCGGCCGGGAAGGACGGCACGATCCGGGCGGTGATGGAGGGCGTGAATCCCGCGGGCTGCCAGGTCTATGCCTTCAAGCAGCCCTCCCCCGAAGAGCTGGACCACGATTTCCTCTGGCGTACGACCTGTCGCCTGCCCGAGCGCGGCCGTATCGGCATCTTCAACCGCAGCTACTACGAGGAGGTGCTGATCGTGCGCGTGCACCCCGGCTTCCTCGCGGCGCAGCGCCTGCCCGGGCTCGAGGACCCCGCCGCGCTCTGGCCGCAACGGCTCGAATCGATCCGCGACCACGAGAAGCACCTGGCCCGCAACGGCGTCGTCATCCTCAAGTTCTGGCTCAACATCTCGAAGAACGAGCAGCGCAAACGGTTCCTCTCCCGGCTCGACGATCCGGACAAGAACTGGAAGTTCTCGAACGCGGACGTGAAGGAGCGCAGGAGCTGGGACGCGTACATGGCGGCGTACGAGGATGCGTTGCGCGAGACGTCGCGGCCGTGGGCGCCGTGGTACGCGATTCCGGCGGACGACAAGCCGTACATGCGCATGGTCGTGGCGGAGGCCATCGTGGAGCGGCTGCGCGAGCTCGACCTCGCGTATCCGGTCGTCGATGCCGCGAAGACCGCCGAGTGGGACGATCTACGGCGGCAGCTCGAGGACTCAGGCGGCTGAGTCGCGCACCAGGTTGACGAGCGCGGCGGTCAGCGCCGGGTGGAACTCGAAGCCCGCGCGCTCGGTCAGGAACGACGCGATGATCTCGTCCGGCCAGGGGGGCCGGAAGGGCCGCGGGCTCTTGAGCGCGTGGAAGACATCGCAGACCTGGACGAGCCGGCTCACGTAGTGCGCGGAACGGCGGAACGTGGGTCGCGGGTAGCCGCTGCCGTCGATCTTGATGTGGTGCTCGTAGGCGACGATGGCGGCGAGGTCGAGCGAGGCGTCCGCCGCGAGCACGATGCGCGCGCCATCCTCCGGGTGCCGCTTCACCTGTTCCCGCTCGAGCGCCGTCAACTGGCCTGGCCGCGCCAACACCTCCGGATCGACGTGCAGCATCCCGATGTCGTGCACCAGCGCGGCGAGCCCGATCTTGCGCGCGGCCGCGTCGTCGAACTGCACGGCCCGGGCGAGCGCCATCGAGAGCAGGCTCACGCTCACCGCGTGCACCGCGTGGTACGTGTCCATTGTCGTGAGACGCGCCGCCGCGAGGGGGCCGCAGCCCCACTTCAGCTCCGCGAAGAGCGAGTCCACGACTGTGTGCGCTTCGATCAGCGGCAGCCGCCGCGTTTCCGCGACCCGGTCGTGGATCCAGCTCACCGCCTCGATCTCGTCCGCCACGGCCGTCCGGTCGCCGGCCGAGGCGCGCCGGTCCGTGATCTCCGTCGCCACCGCCGATTCCGCGCTTCCGTTCATCGCGTCCGTGCTCATTCGTCGTTCCCGGAAGCGGCGGTGGCCACGGCACGCGACACGTGCGTGTCGCGCGACTCGCGGGCGGCCTCGATGATCGGTTGCACCCGCCGCTCCTGCGACCAGCCACGGGCCAGCGCGCGCAGCGCCGCCAGCATCTCGGGCGAGCGCGGCGCGAGTCGTGTGCGGCCGAGCAGGTTCGTACCGTTCTGCACGAAGTGAAGTAGCGCCTCCACGGCGAGCAGCGATCCGGACCGGCCCAGCAGCTGGATCGCGGGTACCCGGAACTCGGGTGGGAAGTCCGGCTGCAACAGGCGCCGCGCCAGAACCGGAACCACGGCGCCCGGCAACTCGGTGCGCGCGGCCTGGAGCGCGGGCCGGAGCAAGGCCACGTCGCCATCCGCGATGGCCACGCTCATGCCGCGCTCCCGCATTGCCGGCGACTCGAGACACCAGAGCAGCGTTTCGCGCCTGACCCGCAAATCGTCGTTCTCGAGCAGCCGCTGCGCGGTCGGCGGATCGGCGGGCGCGCCCGCCGCGCGGAACAATGCGACCACGTTGCGGAGCACGAACCAGCGTGGATCGCGAAGCCGGCCCTCCGCCAGTGGCCGCACCTCGGGACCGAGATTCGCCAGGCGATCGAGCAGGTAGCGGCGGGTCGGCCGCGAACGCGATTCGACCAGCGTCTCGATCATCACCTTCGCCGCGGCGAGGCCCAGGCCGCGGAGCAGCACATCCGCCGCCGCCGTGTCCGGCGGGTCCTTCAGCAGCGCCTCCATCAACCCTTCCGCCGTCGCGATCTGCTTCACGATCACCTTGCCGGCCTGGTTCGTCTCCGGCACCTGCGCCAGCATATCGATCACCAGCCGCGTTTCACCCGCTTCCACCAACTCGTGTACCGCTGCCGTCACCGCGTCGCCCACGGCCTCGCACTCGAGCGCGACCTGTACGACGCGCTCCGCCTCCGGCGTCGTGCGGCCCGCCGAGCGCGGCTGCGGCCGGTGCGTCGCCGGCTCGAATCCCTTGCCAGCTTTCTTCGGCTGCGTCCACTCGAACGTGATCGACCGCACCAGGTCCTGAAGACACGCCCGTGCCCACGCCGCCGCTTCCGCGTCCACCCCGTTCGCCGCCCGCGCCAGCTTGCGCACGATCATGCGCAATGCCGGCGAGAGCGGACGCTCCAGCGCAACCGCCACCGCCGACGCCATGCGAAGTGACGCCGGAATCGAAAGGTGCAGAATCGCGCCCTCGAGCAGATCCCGCCGCCGCTGCGGCTCCGCTTCCGCTCTCAACACGCTGACCAGGATGTCCGGCCGAAGCCGCGTCACCAGCTGCGACGCAGCACGATCATCCGCTCCCGCTCCCGGTCCCGCAGACGCCCCCGCCTCCGCCCCCGCCCCCCGCGCAGTCAGGATCTCGCGCAGCGAGAGGTTGACTGCCCCCGCGTACTGCGAGGCCGGATTCGCGTTGATGCGTTCCGCGAGTGCGGCGCCCGACAACGACGCGGGCGTCTCGCAGACCGTGGTCACCAGCCGCTGCCACGGCCCGCTCGTGCCGGTCACCACCGGCGGTCCGCCACCGTCCCCGTTCTCGAATGGGAAGTTCATTCGCTCCCAACGCAAAGATCGACCAGGAGGCCCGGGCGCCCGTGCACCCCGACCCCCGTCATTGTCTCAGACCAACGAGATCGCCGGATGTTCGTAGGCCCCGTTCCACGTCCCGCCCGGGCCCGATCGCTTCGCCTCGATCATGCCCTGGTCCGCCTGCCGCAGCATCGCTTCCAGCGACACCGGGCCGTCCTCGAACCCCACGATCGCCGCGCTGAACGTCAGCGGACGATCCGCCGCCGTCGTCGCTTCCAGCAACCGTTCCCGCACCTTCTCCAGCACCACCCGCGCACCCTCGAGTCCCGTCTCCGGAAGCAGGATCGCGAACTCGTCGCCCGCGATCCGCGCCACCACGTCCGATGTTCGGAGCATGCTCGTGAACAGGCTCGCCGCCAGCACCAGCAAGGCGTCACCCTCCACGTGGCCGAGCCCGTCGTTCAGCGCGCGAAACCCATCGAGGTCCAGGCACACCAGCGACACCGGCCGGCCGTAGCGCCGCGACCGGTTTACCTCCACTGCCGCCAGTTCCCGGAAGAACCGGCGATTCCCGAGGTTCGTCAGCGGATCCGTCAAGGCCTGCTCGCGCTCCACCTGCGATGCGTGACGAAGGCTCGGCAGCGCCTGCGCCAGCACCGCAAGCACGATCATCACCATCACCGCGCGAAACCCCGATCCCGCCACCGACGCGCTCGCCAGGTATTCCGCCACGAAGTACAGGGCCGCGGCCACCAGCGCCGTCCCCCGCGCCGGCCATGGCCCCGAGAACCACGCGACCAGAAGCACCGGTAGTACCAGCAGGATCGCGTACGCCGACGGCTGGTCCACCAGCAGCATCAGGCCGCCGAGCAGCCCCAGCAGGATCGCGCCACCCGTCCCGCCCCAGACACGCGCGTTCCCGCCCTTCGCGTACAGCGCCTGCAGCAGCAGCGCCTGAACGCTCGATATCCCCATCCGATTCGATTCGGCCAGCATCCTCGCACGCCCCTGATCGTGTGTCTATCCATGCAGTTTCGGCCGTTCCCCCACCCGGATTGAGATGCTACCCCTCGCGTGCGCCCCCCGCGCCTCGCCCGCCCGCGCCTCTTGACGGCCCGCCCGGACCGATCGCATCTTCCAACTATAAGCCTAGTAAAACACTGGCGGGGTCGGGTCATGGAAATCGCGTTCACGGATCGGGAGTTGGATGTAATGAGTGTGCTCTGGGACCTCGGGTCGGCGACGGTCGCGGAGGTCCAGGAGCGTTTGGTGGATGAGCTTGCGTACACGACGGTGCTGACGATTCTGCGGACGCTGGAGGAAAAGGGGCGCGTCCGGCACGAGGAGGAGGGGCGTGCGTACCGCTACATCCCGCTGGTGGACCGGGAGGAAGCGGGAGCGAACGCGGTCCGGCGGATGGTACGGAAGCTGTTCCGTGGATCACCGGAGCTGATGCTGACGCAGCTGGTGACGGAACGGGAGTTGACGCCGGAGCAGATGCGTCGGATGAAGACGTTGCTGGACGCGCGTCTGAAGGAAGAGAGGTCGAAATGACGCCAGTGCTGGCCTGGTTCACATACTCCGTGGTAGTGGGTCTGCTCGTGGGCCTGTCGTCGTGGGCGGCGGAATCCGCGCTGCGGGCGGCAGGCCGTCCGGGCCGGTGGGCGTGGGTCGGTGGTCTGGCAGTCTCGGCGTTGATTCCGCTGGTGGCGTTGCTGGGCTCGATGGAGTGGGCGCAGTCGGTGGCGATGACGCCGCCGACGTCGGTGATCCCGCTGGTGCCGCTGGCGGTGGTTGCGGAGTCGGCGGGCTCGCGCTGGTCGGTGGACGGGTTGCTGCTGGTGACGTGGGTGGTGCTGGTGGTGGTCGGGCTGGCGCAGATCGTCCGTCTGAACCGCGCGGTGGAGCGGGGTCGTGCTGCGGGCGCTCGCCGGCGGGTGTACGGGATGGATGTGGTAGTGACGCGGGGGCTGGGTCCGGCGGTCTGGGGGGTGCGGCGGCCGGCGATCCTGATGCCGGAGTGGACGCTCGGGCTGGACACGCGGTACCGGCGGCTGATGCTTCTGCACGAGGGGGAGCATGCTCGCGCCGGCGATGGCCGCCTGGTTCTGGCGTGTCTGCTGCTGGCGGCGCTGGTGCCGTGGAACCTGGCGCTCTGGTGGCAGCTTGCCCGGTTGCGGTCGGCGGTGGAACTGGACTGCGACGAGCGGGTGCTCCGCCGCGTGCGTGACCCGCTGAACTACGGCGGGCTGCTGCTCGAGGTGGGCCGTCGCCGATCGGGCCCGGTGCTCGGCGTCGCGCTGGTCGAGCGGATGCCGATCCTGGAGCGGCGGCTTCGTCGGATCATCGATGCGGCGCGGCGGCCGCCGAGCATGCGGAAGGCGTTGTGGCTGGGTGCGCCGGCCGCGTTGCTGCTGGGGATCGCGGTGCTGACACGGTCCCCGATGATGCCGTTCGACGGGACGCGTCCCGACAGGATCGAACCGCCCGAGGTGGTCATTATGAGCGAAGATCCGGTCTTCACGCCGTTCACGGTCGCGCCCGAGCTGCTGAACGTGGATGCTGTGACGCGGGCGCTGGAGTCGGGCTACCCGCCGGCGCTGAGGGATGCCGGGATCGGCGGAACGGTCGATGTCTGGCTGCTGATCGATCCGACCGGTGTGGTGGAGCGGACGTTGGTGAACCACTCCTCCGGGTACCCGGCGTTGGACGAAGCGGCGCTGAAGGTCGCCGGCATCATGCGGTTCTCGCCGGCGTACAACCGGAAGGCGCCGGTCCGGGTCTGGGTCTCGAAGCAGATCCAGTTCGCGACGAATGCCGCGTTCCGGGTGCAGCGGGTCACGCGCGAGCGTCGAGGCGTCGAGCCGAACCGGATCGAGGTGTTGATCCCTCCCCTGCCGTCCGCCGCGCAGCAGGAGGCGGTGCTCGAAAGCGTGCCGAACTTCCCGTCGTTCACGCCGTTCACGGTGGCGCCGCGGCTGCGGAACACGCAGGCAGTCGGGGTGGCGCTGGAGAAGGCGTACCCGCCGCTTCTCCGCGACGCAGGCATTGGCGGCGAGGTCCGCGTCTGGTTCTACATCGACGAGCAGGGCCGGGTGCGGAGGACCCAGCTCAACAGGACGAGCGGCCACCCGACGCTCGATGAGGCGGCATTGAAGGTAAGCTCGATCATGGAATTCACGCCCGCCCTGAACCGGGACAAACCGGTTCCGGTCTGGGTCTCGATCCCGGTCAGCTTCCGGACGAAGTAGGCGGTCCGGGTCCGGGTTGCCCGCCAGGCTCCCCGGCGCCGTCTACGGGACGCGTGGTTCTTCGGCAACGAAGGCCACGCGTTCCTCATCCAAGGGAATGCGGGGGGTGGGAGCGGAGGCGGAGGCGTTTGCGGGGGTGGGGGCGGGAGCGGGATGGCGGGGGGCTCGCGGGGGGGCGAACCCTGGCGGGGTGGTTGTGCGTATATGGTGGAACGAGGCGGGCGGATCGGTGCGGGCGCGACGGGCAACGGAGGCGTGATGCTGAGGCTGAAGGGGATGGAGAAGTCGTACGACACGAAGGCGGGCCAGATGTTCGTGCTGCGTCGCGTCGACATGGAGGTGCGGCCGGGTGAGTTCGTGACGATCATGGGGCCGTCGGGCGCTGGCAAGTCGACGCTGCTCGGTATTCTCGGGATGCTGGATGCGGCGTGGCGCGGCGAGTACTGGTTCCTGGACCAGCCGGTGCATCGCATGAACAACAAGCAGCGAGCGGCGCTGAACAAGGCGAACATCGGGTTCGTGTTCCAGCAGTACCATCTGCTGGACAACCTGACGGTGTACGAGAATCTCGAGATCCCGCTGTCGTACCGCGACGTTCCGCGCAGCCAGCGGCAGGCGATGGTAGCGGACGTGCTGGACCGGTTCCAGATCGTGGGCAAGAAGGACCTGTACCCGAACCAGCTCTCGGGCGGTCAGCAGCAGTTGGTGGCAGTGGCGCGCGCGGTGATCGCGAACCCGAAGCTGATCCTTGCCGACGAGCCGACGGGAAACCTGCACTCGGCGCAGGGCAAGGAGATCATGGAGCTGTTCAAGCAGCTGAACGACGAGGGCACGACCATCATCCAGGTCACGCACTCGGACGTGAACGCGGCGTACGGCGACCGCATCGTCGATCTGCTCGACGGCTGGGTGGTCGGCGAGCGTGCGGGCCGCACGGCCGCCGCATCGACCTGACTCCGCCAGGCCCGCGACCGGCGCGTGAGGGTCAGCCGCCCGCGCCGATCGCGGCCAGTGCGGAACCCACCCGTTCGAGCGCCGGCCGAAGCGATGCCGGCGCGCCGAATCCGAGGCGCAGGAACCGGTCGCGGTCGAAGTGAGCGCCCGGCACGACGAGCACGCTGTAGTCGGCGCGGAGCGTTTCGGCGAGCCGCGCGGAGTCGATGTCCGCGTCGTACCGTGCGAAGCAGATCGCGCCCGCGTCCGGCCTTCTCCAGGTGAAGCCTCCCGCCTCGCGGAACCACGCCTCCAGGATTCTGATTCCCTCGTGCAACAATCCGCGCGTTCTCTCGAGGATCCGTGGCCGTACATCGGGGCGGAGCGCGAGTGCGGCGAGGTGGTCAGTCAGCTCGCCGGGCGAGATCGTGGTGTAGTCGCTGCGCGCCCAGAGCCGGGCGGCCAGGTCCGGCGGCGCGACGGCCCAGCCCAGGCGCAGTCCGGGCAGCCCGTACGCCTTGGAGAGTGAGCCGGTGGCGACAACGCGCGGATGCCGCCCGAAGAAGGACGGCGTCTCGGGGCCCTCGAGCTCGGCGCCGGTGTAGACCTCGTCGGCGAGGATCCACGCGCCCGTCCGCTCCGCGGCGTCGATCACGGCGTCCCGCGCGGCGTCGTTCAGGATCGCGCCGGTCGGATTGCCGGGGTTGGTGACGACGATGATGCGAATCCGCCCGTCGAGCGCGCGAATCTCGTCCGGGTCGGGCTGCCAGCCGAGCTCCTCGCGGAGCGGGACCATGTGGACCGCGGCGTCGAAGGCGCGGGCGAGGCCCGGTGTCTGCATATAGGTCGGGGCGAGGACGGCGACGACGTCGCCGGGCGAGACCAGCTCCCACATCACGGCGAAGTTGGCCTCGGCGCTGCCGTTCATGACGGCGACGGCGTCAGCGCCGGCATGCGGGTAGAGCCGGGCGATGCGTTGGCGCAGGATGTCGGAGCCGTTGGACTGGCCGTATCCGATGCCGAGCCCGTCGATCGAGGCATCGGCGAGGCCGAGCAGCTCGCCGACGGTGAGCGGGTGTACCCCGCTCTCCGACAGGTTGTGCGCGACGCGGTTCTCGTGGAGCGACTGCCAGCGCTCCATCACGAAAGGCTGGAAAGAAGACATGGTTCCGCCGTGCCGGAGTGTCGGGAAGGGCGAAGGTAGCAGGGGCGTGGGCGGCCGAAAAGCCGGGCCCGCCGGTTGCCGTGGATGTGGCGGGTGGTGTGCACTTGCCGCGGTCCGCGGCCCCAACGACCTTGAACCCCTGATCCCGAACCTGGAGTGAAGATGGCGACTCGATTTCCGGACGACCTGGTCATCCCCGGTCGGACCCGGATCGTGCTGATGGTGATGGATGGGTTGGGTGGCCTGCCGCAGCCGGAGACCGGCAGGACGGAGCTGGAAGCGGCGCACACCCCCAACCTGGATCGCATCGCGGGCCGCGCCGCGCTCGGCCTGCACGTGCCCGTCGACTACGGCGTCGCGCCCGGCAGTGGCCCGGGCCACCTCGCGCTGTTCGGCTACGATCCCGCGCAGCACAACATCGGACGCGGCGTGCTCTCCGCGCTCGGCGTCGGCTTCGATCTGGAGCCGGGCGACATCGCGGTGCGGCTGAACCTCGCGACGGTGGACGGGGACGGGAACATCAGCGACCGGCGTGCGGGCCGGCCGCCGGACGCGGAGAACCGGCGCCTGGTCGCGAAGCTGCGCGCCGGTGTCACGGCGCCGGCCGGCATCGAGGTATTCTTCGAGCCGGAGAAGGAGCACCGCGCGGTGCTGGTGCTGCGCGGCGTGGGCGCCTCCGCCGCGGTCACCGACTCCGATCCCCAGCAGACGGGCGTACCGCCGCTCCGTGTCGAAGCGAAGGAGCCGGCGGCGGCGCACACGGCGGAGGCATTGCAGCACGTGCTGGACGAAGCGCGGAAGGCGCTGGCAGACGAGCCGCGCGCGAACGCGATCCTGGCACGGGGCATCGATGCGTTCGATCGGTTTCCCTCGTTCCATGACCGGTACCAGCTGAATCCGCTGGCGATCGCGCGCTACCCGATGTACAGCGGCGTCGCGCGGCTGGTCGGCATGCGCACCGTGCCGCCGCCCGCGACAGACGCGGACAGTGTGCGCCTGCTCGCGGCGGAGTACGAGAAACACGACTTCCACTTCATCCACTTCAAGGCGATGGATTCGCGGGGCGAGGACGGCGATTTCGAGGCGAAGGTCGCCGCCATCGAAGCGGTGGATGGGCTGGTCCCCGGGATCGAGGCGCTCGAGCCGGACGTGCTGATCGTGACGGGCGACCACTCGACGCCGGCGAGCTATCGCGCGCACTCGTGGCACCCGGTCCCGATCCTGATCGCATCGCCCTGGTGCCGGCCGGCGGCGGACGCGTGGTTCGGTGAGCGCAGCTGCCGCGCCGGCGAGCTGGGCATCTTCCCCGCGAAGAGCATCATGACGCTTGCGCTGGCACACGCGGGCCGGCTCACGAAGTTCGGTGCCTGAGCCGATGCCTGAAGCGGAACCGGTCCTCGAGGAGGCGCTCGCTCTCGGCGACGAAGGACGCTGGGAGGAGATGGCCATGCTGCTCGCGGACGCGCTGAAGGCGGACCCGGACGATGCGTACCTGCTGTGCTGGGCCGGCGTGGCCGAACACGAGCTGGGCAACGAGACGCAGGCGTACGAGCTGTTCAAGCGCTGTATCGCCCGGCAGCCGACGGACCCGAACCTGCTCGCGCTCGCGGGCTCCGGCCTGGCGGCGTCGGACGATCCGGACGCCGAATCGGCGCTCCGCACGGCCGCGTTGATGGGGCCCGACCTGCCGTCGGTGCGCATCCAGTACGGCGCGTTCCTCTCGCGGAGCGGGCTGTTCGAGGAGGCGCTCGAGCAGTTGACGGCGGGCGTCGCGCTCGCGCCGGACGATCCCGTCGCCCACGGCGAACTGGGCGTGCTGCACGCGTTGAAGCGCGACATCGACCGTGCCACCGAATCGCTGGAGACGGCGCTCGACCTCGCGCCCGACGACTCGTGGACGCGCGTCCTCGTCGGCCTCTGCTACTGCGAGCGCGGTGACATGGAGGCGGCGGCCGAGGCGTTGCTGCAGGCCGCGCGGGAACGAACCGAGGACGCCGAGGCGCAGGTGCTCGCGGCGCTGGCGGCCGGGGCCGTTGGCTGGGAGGCCGCGGCGGAGGAGGCGCTGGCCCGCGCCGCATACGCCGCGGAGGGCGCCGACCGCATACTGATCGATGAGGCGGGCACCGCCGTGGCCGGCGGCACCGAATCGGCGCGCGCGCTGCTCTGCAACGACCTCGCGCCTTCGGCGTTCCACGACCGGCTGACCCAACCGCTGTGAGGCGTTTCCTGTTGCTCGTCGCGGGCGCGCTCGGCGGTGCCATCCTGCTGTGGCTGGCATCGGCCGCGGTCGTGGTCTGGGCCGGATACCGGCCGGATCCACGGCCGGCGGACGTGATCCTGGTCGCGGGCGCCGCGCAGTACAACGGCCGGCCCTCGCCCGTGCTGCAGGCGCGAGTCGATCACGCGATCGATCTGTGGCGCGCCGGCCAGGCGCCGCGGCTGCTGTTCACGGGCGGCGTGGGCCAGGGCGACACGGTGAGCGAGGGCGAGGTCGCGCGGCGGTACGCGGTGGCACACGGCGTGCCGGACAGCGTGATCATGGTCGAGCGGGTGGGGCATACTTCGGCGGAGTCGGTACAGGCGGCGGCGGCGCTGATGAAGGACGCGGGCCTCCAGACGGCGTTGCTGGTGAGCGATACCTATCACATGCTGCGACTCGAACTGTTGTCCCGGCGTGCGGGAATCCGGTCGTACCGTTCGCCGACGCCGGCGAGCCCCATCGACCGGGATCGGGCGACCCATCGCCGCTACGTCCTGCGCGAGAGCCTGCTGCTGCCCGCCGAAGCGGTGCGTGGTGGCCACTGACGCCGTGATCCCGATGAACCTCGATTGCCGCGAATTCCGCCTGCCGAACGGGCTCCGACTGCTGGTGCACGAGGATCCGTCCTCGCTCGTCGTCGCCGTCAACGTGTGGTACCACGTCGGCTCGCGGAACGAGCGGCCGGGTCGCACGGGCTTCGCCCATCTGTTCGAGCATCTGATGTTCGAGGGCTCGGCCAACGTGCCGCCCGGCGAGTTCGACCGGTTGCTGGAACAGGCGGGCGGCATCAACAACGGCTCGACGTCGCCCGATCGCACCAACTACTGGATCACGGTGCCGTCGGGCGGGCTGGAATTGGCGCTGTTCCTCGAGTCGGACCGGATGGGCGGACTGCTGGACGCGCTCACGCCGGACCGGTTCGAGACGCAGCGCGACGTGGTGCGGAACGAGCGGCGCGAGAGCTACGAGAACCGGCCCTACGGTCTGGTCGACGAGCGCATGCTCGCCGCGCTCTATCCGCCGGAACACCCCTACCACTGGCCCGTGATCGGCCATCTCGCGGATCTCGACGCCGCCACATTCGAGGATGCGGCCTCGTTCTTCGCTATGTGGTACGGTCCGAACAACGCGAGCCTTTCGATCGCGGGCGACGTCACGGCCGACCAGGTGCTCGCGCTCGTCGAGAAGTACTTCGGCGACATTCCGGCCGGTGATGAGCCGCCGGCGCTGCACGTGCCGCCCGTAGACCTCGAGGGCGACAGCCACGAGGTGTTGGAGGACGCGGTGCACCTGCCGCGCGCGTATCTCGGCTGGCACTCGCCGCAGGCGTTCGCGGAGGGCGACGCCGCGCTCGATGTGCTGGCCCACGTGCTCGCGTCCGGCAAGGCGAGCCGCCTGCATCGCGAGCTCGTGATCGAGAAGGAGCTCGCGCTCGACGTCTGGGCGCACCAGGCGAGCGGGCAGTCCGGCTCCATGTTCGAGGCGGGCGGCACCAGCCGCGCCGGACAGCCGCTCGGCCCGGTGGTCGACGGCGTCCGCGGCGTGCTTCGCAAGGTCGCGCGCGATGGCATCCTGCAGGCCGAGCTCGACAACGCGCGCACCGCCATCCTGACATCACTGGTCGACGACCTGCAGACGATGGGTGGCTTCGGCGGCCGCGCCGACCGCTTCAACCTGTACGCGTTCCACACCGGAGACCCGCTGTACGTGACGAAGGACGTCGAACGCTTCGCGAAGCTGTCGACCGAGGACGTGCGGTGTGCCGCGCGCGACTGGCTGGAACGACCCGCGGTGCGCATCAGCGTCGTGCCGGCCGGAGAGGCGCGGCTCGCCGGGGAGGCCGCGTGAACGGCCGCATCCGGAGGCGCGCCTTCCGCGCTGTGCCCGCGGTCCGGCCACCCCAGCCGATCCAGTTCCCGGCCGTACAGCCGCTCGAGGCCGGGCCGCTCCGCGTGCTCCTCGCCGAGCGCGGCGGCATGCCGATCCTCGACCTGCACCTCGTGTTCCGGCACGGCGCCACGGCCGACCCGCCGTCGCGGCCCGGAACCGCCAGCATGACCGCATCCACGCTCGACACCGGGACCTGCTCCCGCACACAGATCGAAATCGCGGAACGGCTCGAGACACTCGGCACCGCGCTCGCCGTGCACGCGATCTGGGACCACACCTCGATCGGGGTCCGCGTCCTCTCCGACAGGCTCGCGCCCGCGCTCGAACTGCTCGCCGAGCTGGCCCGCGAGCCCGCGTTCCCCGACGCCGAGGTCGCTCTCCGAAAACAGCTCCGCCTCGAGGCCATCCTCCAGGAGCTCGACGAACCCGACGTCCTCGCCAGCCACGCCATCGCCCGCGCCATCTTCGGCCCCGACCACCCCTACGGTCGACCCAGCGCCGGAACCCGTGCCTCCATTACCGCGCTCACCCGCGACAACATCGAGGAATTCCACCGGCACCATTGCCGGCCCGGGAACGCGTTCCTCATCGCCGCCGGCGACACCGACGAGGACACCCTCCAGCGCGCCGCCGGCGACGCCTTCGGTTCCTGGGACCCGGGCCGCAAGGCGCCCGCCGCGACCGCACCCGAGCCCGGCCCCGTCCAACCCCGGATCCACCTCATCGACCGGCCCGGCTCGCCACAGTCCGAAGTCCGCATCGGCACACTCGGCGCCCAGCGTACCTCTGACGACTACTTCGCCCTGCTCGTCCTCAACACCATGCTCGGCGGCTCCTTCACCTCCCGCCTCAACCTCCGGCTCCGCGAGGAACGCGGCTACACCTACGGCGCGTTCTCCCGGTTCGCGTTCCGCCGCTCCCGCGGTCCGTTCGTCGCCGGCGCCGCCGTGGACGTCGAATCGACCCATCTGGCTATAGCGGACACCCTCGATGTGTTCGATACCATCAGGAGCGAGCGTGCGCCCGAGGACGAGATCGACCGGGCGCGGCGCTACCTGTCGCTCGGGCTGGTGCACGGGCTGGAGACGAACGCGGGCGTGGCGGCGCGGGTCGCGGAGGTCGAGGTGCACGGGTTGGGGTCGGGGTACTACGGCGGGTACGTGGACGGAATCAACGCGGTGACGGCGGAGCGGGTGCGGGAAGCCGCGACGCGATACCTGGGCCGGGGGTCGCTGGCGTACGTGGTGGTGGGCGATGGCGCACGGGTGCGGGCAGGACTGGAAGACCTCGGCATTGGTCCGGTGGAGGATGTGACGAATGAAGTTCGATTGTAGAGGGAGGCGCGGTTGATCAGGGTACCGTACGAGGAGCGCCGGCTGGGGAACGGTCTGCGGCTGGTGCTGTCGCCGGACGCGAGCGTTCCGGTGGTCGCGATCAATCTGTGGTATCGGGTGGGATCGCGAAATGAGCGGCCCGGCCGGACGGGCTTCGCGCATTTGTTCGAGCACATGATGTTCCAGGGCTCGGAGAACGTGCCGGAGACGGTACATTTCGCGCTGGTGGAGAAAGCGGGCGGCACGCTGAACGGCTCGACGTGGCTGGACCGGACGAACTACTACGAGACGCTGCCGTCGCACTATCTGGAGCTGGGCCTGTGGCTGGAAGCGGACCGGATGGGCGGATTGCTGCCGGCGATGACGCAGGAGAAGCTGGACAACCAGCGCGACGTGGTGAAGAACGAGCGGCGGTGGCGGGTGGACAACCAGCCGTACGGCGACTGGGACGAGCGGATCCAGGCATTGGTGTTCCCGCCGGAGCATCCGTATCACCACTCGGTGATCGGCTCGATGGAGGACCTGGATGCGGCGAGCCTGGAAGACGTGGAGGCGTTCTTCCGGACGTACTACACGCCGAACAACGCGGTGCTGACGCTGTGCGGTGATTTCGATCCGGACGCGGCCGTGGCGCTGGTCGAGAAGTACTTCGGACCGATCCCCGCGGGTCCGCCGGTTCCGGCGATTCCGGGCCGGACGGAAATCCCCGCGCGGTTGGGTGGGGAGACGCGGCAGGTCGTCGAGCAGGAGCTCTCGCTGGCGCGGCTGTTCCTGGCGAACCGGATCCCGGCGTACGGCACGGCGGGGCACGCGCCCGCGATCGTGGCATCGACGGTCCTGACATCGGGCAAGGCATCGCTGCTGTACCGCACGCTGGTGCGGGAACGGCAACTGGCGCAGGACGTGGTGAGCTACGCGTTCCCGATCGTGCTGAGTTCGTCGATGATGGTGATGTGGGCGACGGCGCGGCCGGGCGTGGAGCGGGAAGCACTGGAGGCGGCGGTGCTCGAGCAGGTGGCCGCGCTCCGCTCGGTGGACGCGAAGGATGTAGAGCGCGCGATCGGTCTGATCGAGGCGCACCGGCTGATGGAACTCGAGCACGTGGACGAGCGGGCGGACCAGCTGTCGATGAACGCCACGCTGTTCGACGATCCCGGCCGTATCAACGAGGAGCTCGACGAGTTGCGTGCGGTGACGGTGGACCAGGTCCGCGCGTTCGCGATGGACTACCTCGGCCAGGACAACCGCGCGGTGCTCTGGTACGTGCCGAAGAACGGAGGCGGAACGTGAGCGGCAAGAGCGTGACGGCTCCGGGACCCGGCTCGATCCGGCCGTTCGAGCTCCCGGCCATCGAGCGGACGGCGCTGCCGAACGGGCTCGAGGTGTACGCCGTTCGCCAGGGCGACGTGCCGATCGTGACGGTCGACGTCGTGGTTGACGCGGCGTCCGTGCGCGAACCGGCGTCGCGGGGCGGCGTCGCGTACCTGACGATGAACGCGCTGGAAGCGGGCGGTGCCGGCCGCACGGGCGCGGACCTGGCGTGGGCGTTCGAGCGGCAGGGCGTGGAGCTGGGCATCGTGACCGGCTGGGACGACGCGCACCTCGTGGCGACGGCGTCGGTGCACCGACTGGACGCGACCGTCGCGCTGCTGCGCGACGTGGTGTGTGAGCCGGCGTTCGACGACGGTGAAGTCGAGCGGTTCCGCGGCGAACAGCTCGCGGAGATCCTGCAGCGGCGCCAGGAGCCGCGCGCGATGGCGAACGATATCATTGGCCGGTTGCTCTACGGTGAAGACGTCGCTTACGGCCGCCACCCCGTCGGCCGGCGCTCCACCCTGGAATCGCTGGATCGGGCGGAGACGGCCGCGCATCACGCGCGCTGGTTCACGCCGCGGCAGGTCGCGTTGGTGTTCGCGGGCGACATCGATCCCACGCGCGTCGTGCGGCTCGCGGAATCGCACTTCGGCGATTGGCCGAACCGGGGCCCGCGCGCGGATCTCGAGTGGCCGGCCGGCACACCGGCCGCACCCGGCATCCACGTTGTGGACCGGCCGGGCAGCGTGCAATCGGAGATCCGCGTAGGCCAGGTCGGCGTGGACCGGTTGCACCCCGACTACTTCGCGCTGCGCGTGATGAACACGCTGTTCGGCGGCGCGTTCACGAGCCGGCTCAACCTGAATCTGCGCGAGAAGAACGGCTTCACGTACGGCGTGCGCAGCGGTTTCGCCTTCCGTCGCAGGCCGGGTCCGTTCACGATCCAGACCGCGGTCGCGACGGACGTGACCGCGCGCGCGATCGAGGAGATCCTGGCGGAAACGGCGAAGCTGCGCACGGACGGCGTGAGCGACGACGAGACGCGGAACGCGCGCGACTACCTCGCCGGCGTGATGCCGCTCGAGATGCAGACATCGCGGCAGATGGCCGCGCGCTTGACGGAGCTGTTCACGTACGGCCTGTCCGCCGACCACCTCGCCGGCTACCGCGACGGACTCGCGGCGGTGGCGCCCGCCGATGTCGAACGCGTCGCGCGCGAGCAGATCGCGCCGGACCGGTTCGTGATCGCGGTCGTAGGCGACGCGGCCCAGATCCGCGGCCCGCTCGAAGCGCTCGACGCCGGCCCGATCACTGTCCACGAGGCCACGGAGTGAGCATGGAAGAGGATCGCGAGGTAGTCCGGAAAGCGCCCGATCCCGAGACCCGCAGTTCGCCGGACCCGGACGCCATGCTCGCGACCCGCCCCGTCTACAACGGGAAAATCGTGGACCTCGCCGTGGACACGGTGCGCTTCCCGGACGGAACGACGGGTGAGCTCGAGATGGTGCGCCACTCCGGCGCGGCCGCCGTGATCCCCGTGCTGAGCGACCCGCAGGGCGCCGACCCCGTGATCCTGCTGATCCGCCAGTACCGCTACGCTGCTGGCGGATACCTGCTCGAGGTCCCGGCCGGCCGGCCGGTCCGGCCCGGCGAGGCCTGGGAGGCCTGCGCCCGGCGCGAGCTCGAGGAGGAGACCGGCCTCATCGCGGACCAGCTCGACTACCTGACGTCGATCCTCACCACGCCCGGCTTCACCGATGAGCGGATCCACCTGTTCCTCGCCACCGGGCTCCGCGAGGGCCGGCAGCGGCTCGACGAGGACGAGTTCGTCGAGCCCGTGACCATGCCGCTCTCGGAGGCGCTCGAGGCCGTCCGCGACGGTGGGATCCAGGACGCCAAGACGATCTGCACCCTGCTCTACGCGGCCGGGTTCCTGCTCGGCTGAGCCGCGCGCGGCGCTGACCGCTCCATGGGTCAGGATCTTCGTTCAATTGTCCCGAAATCGGGACGCCCCCGCCTCCAGGCCCTCCGGCCCGGCCCGGTGCCGACTGGTACCGGGAACCTCAAATGACTCCGTCGTATTGATTTAGCAGGTGGCGAGAGGCCCTCCGCCACCCCCGCCCTGGTCCGGTACGGTTCCTGCCCCCGTGGGTCTCGGCGGCGCCAACCGCGCAGGTCGGATTGGCGGACCGGCCATACCGGAGGGAACGATGGCTGAATCGAGGCAGACGGTAGCGCGAATCTCGCCGCGAGTGAAACTCGCCGAGGCCGACGACAGTGGCCTCGTCGCGGCCTTCCTCGCAGGCGACGCGCGGGCGTTTTCGCACCTGGTCGATCGCTACCAGACCCGGCTGCTCAACTTCATTTACCGCACGATCGGCGACCGCGACCGCGCGGAGGACCTGGTCCAGGAAACGTTCATCCGGGTGTACCGGCACCTGCACCGTTTCGACCAGTCCAAGAAGTTCTCGACCTGGGTCTACACGATCGCGGGGAACCTGGCCAAGAACGAGCTCCGCAACCGCTCGCGGAACCCGCTGGTCCTGTTCCAGGCCATCAAGAAGAACTGGGAAGCGGACCACCGTCCGCTCGAGTGGGAAGACAACACCTACCGCCCGGACGACCTGTTCCGGAAGCGCCACCTGAAGTCCATGGTCGACCACGCCGTCGAGCAGCTGCCGGAGCACCACCGCGTCGTCTTCGTCCTGCGCGAGATGCAGGGCAAGACCTACGAGGAGATCGCGGAGATTACGGGGGTCAACCTGGGCACGGTGAAGAGCCGGCTGAACCGGGCCCGCAACAACTTCGCGACCGTGATCTCGCCGATGCTCGACTGAGTCGGGAGATCCACTGGGGGAAGCGGGGTCTCGCGTTCGGGCGCGAGGCCTCGTTTCGTATCCAGGTCTGTCGACGGAACCGCATGGGAACACGGGTCCGGTCCCGTCAGTAGTATGCGATGCTCTCCCTCGCGCCCTCCCCGCGGTCCGGCTGGACCGGGGCGGGGCGGCATGCGGAGAACCCGGAACCGATGGGAATTGATGACGTGCCAGGACTGCATCGCACAGGTGACGGACTTCCTCGATGAGACGCTGAGTCCCATCGAGTGGGCTCGCCACGCCTCGCACATCGAGCGGTGCGCGAGCTGCGCCCGATATCACCGCGTTCTGCGCCGCGGCCTCGGGCTGGTACGTGACGTGGCCGAGATCGAGCCGACGCCCGGGTTCCGGACGCGTCTGCACCGGCGGCTTCGCGGCGTGAACGAAGAGCGCCGCCGCCGGGAGCGGGCGGCGTCGGGTGCGGCACTGGTTCTGGTGGTGGCCGGGTTGGTGGCGCTGGCGGCGTGGGTCCCAATCTGGCAGGAAGCGATGCAGGCGCAGCGGGCGACGGCGTTCTCGCTGCAGGCGGACGCGAGGCCGGGCCTGCCGCCGGAGATGGACATGATGGACTGGTGGTATCCGGGGCTGGACGGCTCGGCGGCGGTGAGCCGGCCTGCGGCGACGTTCCCGGGTCCGTATTCGCCGCTCGTGATCCAGCCGCCGGTGGTGACGGGAGGCGCGTCGAATGGGGCCGCGCTCGTGAACTACGGCGACAGCGAATAGACGCGGTGAGCAAAGTCGCGGCCGAGGCGCTGTATCGTTGGCTGGAGCGCGGCGGCCGGGGCGGCACGTTCCTCCTCCAGGGCGATGAGGACTACCTGAAGGAAGAGGCCGTCCAGGCGCTGATCCGGCATCATCTCGATCCCGCGACGCGGGACTTCAATCTCGACCAGTTGCGAGGCCAGGGTCTCGATCCGGAGACGCTGGCCTCGATCGCACAGACGCCGCCGATGATGGCGGAATGGCGTGTGGTCGTGGTCCGCGATTCGCAGCACATGGCATCGAACGCGCGGCTCCGCTCGGTCATGGAAACGTTGACGGAGCGAGAGATCCCGGGGCTCGCGCTCGTGCTCGCGACGTCGACGGGTGACATCTCCAAAGCGAAATTCCAGAAGACGCTGGAGCGGCGGGCGCAGACGGTGACGTTTGCCGCGCTGCCGGTCGCGGACATGCCGGGCTGGCTCATGGATCGCGCGGGCGCTGCGGGCGTGAAGCTGGAGCCGGCGGCGGCGCTCGCGCTCGCGTCCGCGGGTGGGAGCGGGCTCGGCGTTCTCGTGCAGGAGCTGGCCAAGCTCATCGAATTCGTTGGTGACCGCCGGCGCATCGAGACGGACGACGTCACCGGCCTCGTCGGCGCGGTGCCGCGGCAGAACCGGTGGGACTGGTTCGACCTCGTCGCCGACGCGAAGTTCACCGAAGCGCGCGCCGGCCTGCCCATACTGCTGGACGGCAGCGAGACCGGCGTCGGGCTGCTGATCGGGCTGGGCACGCATTTCCTGCGACTCGGCGTCGCCATTGCCGGCGGCGAGCGCGCACTCGAATCCGCGCTGCCCAACCACCAGCGCTGGCTCGCTTCGAAGCTCAAGCGGCAGGCGCGCAAATGGTCGCGGCCCGCGCTCGACGGCGCGCTCGCCGACCTGCTCCGCGCCGACCGACTGCTCAAGTCCGCCTCGCTCCGCGACCGCCACATCATGGACGAACTGCTGCTTCGCCTTCAGAGCGCACAGGCCGCCGCGTGATCCGGATCCTGCTCGCCTCGCTCCTCGCCGTCACGATCGGCACCCGCGCCAGTGGCCAGACCCGGCCGGCACGCGATCCCGGGCTCCAGCGCGTCGACTCGCTCCTCGCCGCCGGCAACCTCGAGGACGCGCGAACGGGGCTCGAGAAGTGGATCGCCGACAATCCGCCCGGCAATGCGGCATCCGGATCCCAGGCGCAGGCGCTCTACCTGCGCGGCCGCCTCGCCACCGACTGGAAAGGTGCCGAAGACGCCTACCTCAGCGTCGTCCTCGGATACCCGACCTCGCCCAACGCGCCCGACGCGCTGCTTCTGCTCGGCAAGGGACTGCTCGCCGCCGCCAGCACGGGGTCACCTTCCACCGCCGCCATCCGCGCCGCGTCCTACCTCGAACGCCTCATCAACGACTATCCCGGGAACCCGCTGCGCGACGAGGCCCGACTCTGGCTCGCCCGCGCGTGGTCCGAGTCCGGAAAGGCCGATCTCGGCTGTGGCATGCTGCGCCAGACCCTCGCCGACGGCACCGATCCCGACATCGCCGCCACGATGCGGGTCGATTCCACCACGATCTGCGCAGCGGCCGTCGCCTCACCCGCTGCCGCTGTCAGCGCGCCGCCCGCCCCGCAGTCACGGGCGATGCCGCGCCATGATTCGACAGTCGCCGCACGCACCCCGACTCGAGACTCGACGAACACTGCACGAACCGCCGCGCGCGACACGGCGCCCGTGGTGACACCGCCGCCCACCACCACCAAGCCTGCGGAAACCACGCGCGCCAACGGCCGCTTCACCGTGCAGGTCGCAGCCATGCGCGTGCGCGAGGGCGCCAACCGCATCGCGGACCAGCTCCGCAAGGCCGGCTTCAACGCTCGTGTCGTCGACCTCGAAGGCAGTGGCCTCATCCGCGTACGCGTCGACACGTTCGCCAACGCCGACGATGCCACCGCACTCGCCGAACGGATCCGCGCGCGCGGCTTCGATGCCGACGTCGTCAGCGACGTCGACAAGGAAAAGCGGGATCGCTGACATGCACTCCTTGTGCGCCACTCGTTCGTCGTTTAGTCTTGTCCCTTCATGACAGCACCACGTTCCGCACCGCGCCAGCGGTACGCCGTCTGGATCGAAGACCAGATCGAAGAATGCAAGTCCGGCCTCGGCCGCGACGAACTCCTCGACCTGGCGGAGGAAGCCGTCCGCCGGATCCAGGCCGCGCCCGATGGCCAGATCGCGCTCACCGAGCTCGTCCTCTGCGACGCCGTCGACGCGCTGCTCATCGAACGCCTCTCCCTCCCCGACTTCCGCCAGTGGCAGCGCATGTGTCGTTCCGACACACCATACCGCCCCACGCAGGGGACAGACATGCCCGCGAGGGCGGTCGGCTGACC
This sequence comes from uncultured Gemmatimonadales bacterium, assembly GCA_963786235.1. GTDB lineage: Bacteria > Gemmatimonadota > Gemmatimonadetes > Longimicrobiales > RSA9 > CAWAYJ01. The sequence goes on along the minus strand of CAWAYJ010000035.1, from coordinate 84,628 downwards.
CGCGCAACTCCTTAGCGCAAAATTAGATACGGGATGTAACGAATTGGGGCATGGTGTGTGCGCCAGCTAAGGAATGCACGCCCGCATATGCGGGTGGGTGCCGGGACGAGACGGGGTTCCGGCCACGTCGGGAGGAGGAGAAATGGACGGGAAGGCGAGGCCTGGGTCGGCGAAGCCGGTGCCGGGCATTGTGATACGTGGAGGATTCGAACCCCCTCGTCCGCCGCGAGTGACGGCGTTCATCTGGGGTGGGAAGGTGAAGCCGATCCCTGCGATACCGTACGGGCGTCGCGGCGCCTGAGAACGGAGTCGAGTAAAGAGGAGGCGCTCCGGCCGGTCGGCCGGGGCGCCTCTTTTCGTGGTTGTGTGGAGGTTACTGTAGGAGCATGGGCAGAAAACGAATCGCGGTAGCGGGCGGCGGAGTCGCGGGTCTGGCGGCGGCACTGCGGCTAGCCGGCGCCGGCTGCGAGGTGACGGTGCTGGAGGCATTGGAGCGGGCGGGCGGCGCGATGCGGAGCGACGCGCTGGAAGGCGCGGTCGTGGACTGCGGCGTTCAGCTGTTGAGCGGGACGTACAGTTCGTTCTTCCGTGTCGCGGGCGAGCTCGGGATCGGCAACCGGCTGATCCGGACGCCGGGCCGGGACGCGCTGTGGAGCGAGGGCAGGGCGCACGTGTTGACGTACGGCTCGGCGACGAGCATGGCGACGACGAGCGCGCTTCCGACGATGCTGAAGCTGAAGGTCGTATCGAAGTACCTGCCGTTCCTGGCGTCGCGTTGTCGCGGGCTGGATGCGAACGACCTTGTGGGCACGGGCGGGCTGTCGCTGGACGGCGCATCGATTGCGGGTTGGGGCGAAGCGGAAATGGGCGCGTCGTTCGTGGAGGTGATGGCATACCCGTTCCTGGGCGCGTACTACGGCGCGACGCCGGAAACGACGAGCGCGGCGCTCTACCACGCGTTGGCCCGCGTGGGAATGGACGTGAAGCTGTACGCGATCGCGGGAGGAATGGGCGTGTTCACGGCGGCCGCGCTGGCGCGGCTCCACGACCGGGGCGCGACGGTGGAATTCGGCGCGCGCGTGGAGGCGCTCCGCCAGGACGCGCACGTCGTGGCGGTGCTGGCGGGGGGTGAAGAACGGGAGTACGACGGCGCGGTCCTGGCGTTGCCCGCGCGGGCATGCGCGGCCATGCTGGGCGACGTGCCGGCCCTCGAGTCGTGGCTGTCCGGCGTGCGGACGACACCGGCGACGGCGCTCGGACTGGTGCTTTCGGAACCGCTCCGGACGGGGTGTTTCGGCATCGCGGCGCCCCGGACGGAGGCCGTGGGCGGGACGGTGGTGGCGGCGTGCGTGCAGTCGGGCAAGCTGGCGACGCTTGCGCCCGAGGGCCGGGATGTCGTGGTCGCATTCCCGGCGCCGGCGATCGCGGCGGAGATCGCGTCAGCGTCTCCGGAGTCGGTGGTCGATCGCATGCTGCCGGCGCTCGAAACGATGCTCGGGCCGTTCGAGGCGTCCATCCTGGCGGCGAAGGTGTACCGGCACGAGTCGGGGTTCACGCAGTTCTATCCGGGGTACGTGCGGCACCTCGCTTCGTGGGGTCGCGGGTGGGTGCCTGGGCGCGTCGAGGTCGTGGGGGATTGGCGGGTGGCGCCTACGGTCGAGGGTGCGGTGAGGAGCGGGGAGGCGGGGGCGGCGAGGGTGCTGGACGGAATGGACGGCGGGCGACGAGGGGTGGGCGACGAGGGGCGGGCGACGTGAGGCGGGCGACGAGGGGCGGGGTCAGTCGCGCACGTGCAACGGGGGGGCGTGGCGGTCGCGGATCACGACGGTCTCGACGACCTTGTCGTGGAGGGCCTGGCGGTTGCGGTCCCAGAGGATCTGGGCGAAGCCGACGAGGCCGGTGGTGAAGGAGGCGAAGTAGCTGCCAAAGCGCTCGAAGGCGTACCACCAGCCGATGGGTTTGCCATCGAGGCGGATCACGCGGATGCCCATGGCGCGCTTGCCGGGCGTCTGGCCGTGGCCGAGCACGAGGAACGCGGTGAAGTAGAGGGCGCCCCAGCCGAAGCCGAGGCCGAGGTCGTCGGCGAGACCGGCGATGAAGGTTCGGATGCTGCGTGGCTTTGCTTCCAGCTGCACCTTTTCCTTCAGCCCCTCGTTCTCATCCCTCAGTTTGTCGTTCTCGGTCGTCATTCTGGTTCAGTCCCTGCCGGAACTCGTCGCGCTCGGCGCGGAGTCGCTCGATGCGAGGGGCGGCGATGGCGAACCCGGCGGCGTCCTGCAGGCGGCGGACGGTGGCACTGTCGCCGCGCTGCAGTGCGTCTGCGTAGGCAAGGATGACGGAGTCGGGATTGGCCGGAACGGCGGCGCTGTCGGCGGCGCTGTCGGCGGCGCTGTCGGCGGTGTCGCCGGTTGCGCGGGCGATGAGGGAATCGAGCCCGGGCGTGCGGTACCGCGAGGGCAGGTTCTGCAACGCTTGCGCGACGGCGGCGGCGTCGTCGGGATTGTCGGCGGTCGCTTCGATGGCGGCGGATTCGATGGCGGCGGACCCGAACCGGCGGAACAAGTTGCCGACGTTGCCGACGAGACTGGTGACCCAGGCGAAAGCGATGAGGGCGGCGACGCCGCGAATCAGGCAGCCGGCGGCGCGCCGTTTGGCGAGCGGGGCGGTGACGCGCCAGACGAGGACGACGGCGAGCCCGCCGAGGAATACGCCGGTCCCGGCCTGGGTGATGATGGCGACCGGGATGAGGTCGAGCAGCATGGCGAAGAGGCGGCGGGACGGGCGGGCGAGCGGCAGACCGATGAGGTCGGGCGCGATGGCGAACGCCTCGGGCGTAATGATGGTGCGCGGGTCGATCTGCGGGCTCGGCATGCCTGCAAACTAAGGGCCCCCGCGGTCGTCGCCAACGCCGCGGGGGCCCGTGTCGCGAGGGAGGGTCCGGACCGGGCTATTCCTTCTTGAGCTCGATGGTCCGCGACTGCTTCTTGCGCAGGATGCCGAGGCGGATCGACTCACCGGCGCGGACCTGCGAGATCCGGCGACGGAGGCTGGAGATGTCGTCGATGGCGTTGCCGTTGACGTTGACGACGACGTCGCCGGCCTGCAGTCCGGCGCGGGCGGCGGGCGTGTCGTCGGGGACGCGCACGACGAGCACGCCCTCGTCGGTGCCGAAGTACTCGCCGAGACCGGGATTCAACTCGGTCAGCTCGGCGCCGGCGATGGCGCGCGACCCGATGATGGTGATGCCCCCGGGCGAGCCGACCCAGACGTCGCTGCGGTCGGGCATGAGCCAGTGCACGGTGTCCATGCGGGTGCGCAGGCTGTCCACGTGGAACTCCAGCGAGCGCATGTCGGGCAGCACGCGGGCGAAGGCGCTGTCGAACATGAAGCGCATGCTGTCGCGCGGGAATCGGTACTCGAAGAAGTTGCGCAGGCTGTCGCGCGGGAACACCTCGTAGGTGGCGGTCCAGGCCGAGTCGGGCCGCAGGACGCGGACGCGCCCGGTATCCGTGTACATCCAGACGCCGCCGGGCGTGCGCTCGATGCGCATGCGCGGCAGGTGCATGCTGTCGAGCGTGATGCGCGCGGAATCCATGTAGATGCGCATGCGGTCGCGGATCGAGTCGGCGTTGAGCTCGAACACGAAGTTGCCGGGCTCGGGCGGCAGCGCGAACTCGGCGGGCCGCTCCGCGGCGGTGAGCGTGATGGTTCGGACGCGGCCGGCGCGGCGGATGCCGACGCGGACCTGGTCGCCGGGCGCGAGCGAGTAGCCGAGCGAGCTGAGGAGCTGCTCGCTGACGCGGATGTCGTTAATGGTGGTGACCGTGTCGCCGACCTGGAGGCCCGCCGCCTGGGCGGGCGAGCCGTCGTGCACCTGCTGGATGACGACTGCCGTGGTCGTCCGGCCGCCGGTGCTCTGCGTGTTGGTCGAGTAGGAGAAGCCGAGCCAGCCGCGCTGGACCTGCTGTCGAGCGACCACCATGGGCGCGCGTTCCCGGACCCGGACCTGGGCATCAGCGAGCGATGCGGCGGCGAGGGTCAGGCCGAGCGCGGCGGTCAGGATTCTATTCGTGCGTGACATGGGTCTGCTCCGTTCAAGCAATCAGAACCAGCGGTCTGACCTGGTTGCCGCGATCTGCCGGAGGGTTGCCTCCTTCTGGGCGAGCGCGGTCAGGTGGTAGCCGTTGATGACGGGGTCGGCCGGCGCCTCTTCGAGCGCGGACCGGGTGATGGCGGCGATGCTCTCGAGCGCGGCGATGCGGGCGACCGGGTCGCCGCCCTCGGACTGGCCGCCGAGCTCGGCGACACGGGTCAGGGCGTCGAGGTACACGGCCTCGGCCTGGCGGTAGAGCGCGAGTGCTTCGTCGGCGTTGGCCGGCTTCACCGCATTGACCATGACGGGCCCGGTCTGGGTGTTGAGCACCGGCAGGACGTCGCGGCCGGCGAGCGCCGCCCGGCTCGCGGACGGTGACCGGGCGGGCGTGCTGCCGCCGAGCACGAACGTGCCGGTGGCCGTGCCGAGCGCGAAGAGCGCGACGGCGGCGGCGGCACGGCTCCACGTCGCCCATTGCGACACCCCGAAACCGCGGCGGATGAGCCCTTCCTCGAGGAGGCGGGCCTCCAGCTCGGGCCACTCGGTGGGCGGCGGCTCGATCATGGGCAGGTTCTTGAGCGCCGCGTAGTCGGCGCGCATGCCCTCGAGGTCGGCGCGGCATTCGTCGCACTCGGCGAGGTGCCGGCTCTCGACATCGTTGGGCGCCTCATCGACGAGGCGGGCCAGGGTCTCGGGCATCAGATGCTGCATACTTCCTCCCCGTTCGAGGGCTCGGCCGGTGCGCTCAGGACCTTCCGCATCCGCGCCCTCGCCTTGAACAACTGACTCTTCGACGTCCCCGGCGTGACACCGAGGAACGAAGCGATCTCTTCGTGCGTGTAGCCCTCCACGTCGTGGAGGACGAGCACCTGCCGCATCCCGTCCGGCAACGTCTGCATCGCGCGTTCGAGCGAGAGACGGAGCGGCGTCTGTTCGACCCGGCCGTGCGATGGCAGCGCGGGCGGCAGCGCCACCTCGAGGCCGGCCCTGCGGTCCCGCCAGCGGCGGCCATGGAGGGCGCTGTTCACCGCGATCCGGTGCAGCCAGGTCGAGAACCGGGACTCGCCGCGGAAGTTGGGCAGCGCACGGATCGCGCGGACCCACGCTTCCTGCGCCCAGTCCTCCGCCAACTGGTCGTCGCCCGCCAGCCGCCGAACCACCGCGAAGACGCGGGGCGCGTACCGCCGGTACAGCTCGCGGACCGCCTCCCCGTCTCCTCTCTGGGCGCGTCGGATGAAATCGGCTTCGATCACGGGTTCGCCGCCTTCGGGTTGCGTTCAGGGTTCCCGGTCTTTCTGACCCCCGGGTGGACAAGAAGGTTGCCGGGAGGAATGCGGGAGGCGGGGGCGGAGGCGGAAGCGTCTGCGGGTGCGTTGGCGGGGGCGGCGGGTGCGGGTGTGGGGAATCCGCTCCCCGTCCGCACCCGCACCCGCCGCACCCGCTCCCTCCCCCGCCAACGCCTCCGCCTCCGCTCCCGCAACCCAAGCGTCCGGCCGCTCGCGGCCGGACGCGCTTTTCGCTATCCTCGGCAGTACCACATCAGCCCGGAGGCGGGGGAATGGGTGCGACGCATCTCGAATGCACGCTCTGCGGGAAGAGCTACGAGAGTGAGAAGCTGTGGCGGCTGTCGCCGTGCTGCGAGAAGCCGCTGTATGCGCGATACGATCTGGACACAATCGGGAAGACGTTCAGGCCGAACGTCCTGGTGGGCCGGGAGCCGACGCTCTGGCGGTACGCGGAAGTACTGCCGGTGCGGGCGGCGGAGTACCGGTTGTGCCTGGGCGAGGGGTACACGCCGATCCTCGACTCGCCGCGACTCGCGGCGCAGCTGGGCGTGCGGCGTATCTGGGTGAAGGACGAGGGTCAGAATCCGACGGGCAGCTTCAAGGCGCGGGGGCTTTCGCTCGCGGTGTCGCGGGCGAAAGAGCTGGGCGTGAAGGAAGTCGCGATCCCGTCGGCGGGCAACGCGGGCTCGGCGATGGCGGCGTACGCGGCGGCGGGCGACATGCCCGCGCACGTCGTAGTGCCGAAGGACACGCCGAAGCCGATCATCGACGAGACTCGCGCGCTGGGGGCGGACCTGGAGCTGATCGAAGGGTTGATCACGGACGCGGGCAAGCGCGTGGCGGAAGGCGCGGCGGCGCACGGCTGGTTCGACCTGTCGACCCTGAAGGAACCGTACCGCGTCGAAGGCAAGAAGACGATGGGGTACGAGCTGTTCGAGCAGCTCGGCCATCTGCCGGACGTAATCGTGTATCCGACCGGCGGTGGTACGGGACTCGTCGGGATGTGGAAGGCGTTCGACGAGATGGAACAGATCGGGTGGATAGGGTCGGAGCGGCCGCGCATGGTGTCCGTGCAATCGACGGGCTGCGCGCCGATCGTGCGGGCGTGGGAGCAGGGTGTCGAGTTCGCGGAGCCGTGGGCGGATCCGTACACGTCCGCGTGGGGCCTCCGCGTCCCGCGCGCGGTGGGCGACTTCCTGATGATCCGTGCGATCAACGCGTCGGGCGGCGCAGCGGTCGCGGTGACGGACGAGGCGATGGCGGAGTGGGTGCAGAAGATCGGGGCGGCGACGGGCGTGTACGCGTCGCCCGAAGGCGGAGCGACCGCGGCGGCGCTGCCCCGGCTGCTGGAGTTGGGCGTCGCGGGACCCGATGATGAAGTGGTGCTCTTCAATACCGGGAGCGGACTCAAGTACGTCGCGCCCTGACGCATTGCGACGGGGCACAGGAAGGCATCGCTGAAAGAGAGACGGTTCGGGCGGGCGGCGTTCTGGCTGGTGATGTCGATCGGCCTCGTCGTGGTCGCGACGGTCGGGTTTCTCGTGTTCGGGGCCGGCGGCCCGGTACCGGGCTCGCTGCAGCTGCTCGCGCTGGGCGAGGACGGCCGGTTCGGCGACGACGTCACGCTGGCCGCTTCGCAGGATTCCGGCGTGTCCGGGTACGCGCTGGTGCTGGGCATCGTGAACCGGGGCAGTCAGGCGGCGGAACCGAAAGCGCTGCGCCTCGCGTTGCCGGCGTGGTTCCGCGTGACGCACGAGGACGGAACGCCGTTCGCGATGGAGCGGTCGGAAGACGACCCGCTGGCGGCGGTGCGGCTGACGCTCGCCGCGGAGCCGGTCGAGCCGGGGGCGCTGCCGCTCGTTGCGGCCGGACTCGACAAGCTCCGGCTCGAGCCGGACCTGCGACCGATCGATTGCCGGCTCGACTGGAACGGTGTGCCCACCTTCTCGCCCGCGCCGCCCTGGGACCCGGACCGACTCTCCCGGATCACGATCTTCTGGTCGCTCGAAGACGACCGGGGCCGATTGACGGGGCTGCTGCGCGTCCGCGTCCCCGCCGCCGGCGCGTTCCCGCCGCCGGTCCGGATGGAGTTCGGCGAGCCCACGATGTACGCGGGTTCCGCGCCCCGGCCGGCGTCCGGCGCGCTCACCCTGGAAGGGGCCGGCCCGGTCACGTGCGGTGAGCCGGAACGACCGCTTCGGCTGCGGGTCGTGGTCTGGCGGACGGAGACGGCCGGTCTCATGATCGTGGTGATGCACGACGGCCAGCCACGCCTCCACCTCTTCGATCTCGACGATGATGGCCGCATCGATCTCGAGATCCGGGATTTCGATGGCGACGGCGTTTTCGAGAGCCGCCGCACGGTGTCGTACCCGATCCCGCGCTTCCTCATCCCGCCGGGCTGACCGGCACGGAGCCACGATGTCGGCGCTGCGCACATGCCTGATCGCCTGCCTTTCGATGCTGGCCGCTGTGCCCGCGACACTCTCCGCGCAGACTCCCGAGTTCGACCTGCTGATCCGCCGCGGCACCGTGTACGATGGCACGGGCGCGCCCGGCGTGATCGCGGATGTCGCGCTACGCGGTGACCGGATCGCGAGGATCTCGACGACGCCCATCGATCCGGCGCGCGCGCGTCGCGTCCTCGATGCGCGCGGCATGGTGGTGGCGCCCGGCTTCTTCGACGCGCACGAGCACGTCGAGGCGCTGCCGGTGCGGCCGCTCGCGGAGAGCGCGCTGCGCCAGGGTGTGACGACCGTCGTGTACGCCGCCGACGGCGGCATGCCGTGGCCGCTCGCGCCCGCAATCGAACGCCTGCGCGTGAACGGGATCGCGCCCAACACGATGTTCTTCGCGGGTCACAACCAGATCCGGCGAAACGTCATGGGCACGGCCGACCGCGCGCCGACGGCAGCAGAGCTGGCGACCATGGAGGCGCAGGTCGCGCAGTCGATGGAGGCGGGCGCGATCGGGCTCTCGACCGGGCTCCGATACGTGCCGGGCATCTACTCGGAGACGGATGAGGTGATCGCGCTGGCACGGGTCGCGGCCCGGTACGGTGGCATCTACTCATCGCACATCCGGGACGAAGGCGCGGGCGTGTACGACGCGGTCCGGGAGGTCGTGCGGATCGCGCGTGAGGCGGGCCTGCCCGCGCAGGTCACGCACCACAAGCTCATGGGCCAGGCGCAGTGGGGCGGCAGCACGCGGACGCTGGCGATCGTGGACTCGGCGCGACAGGCCGGCCTCGACGTGACCATCGACCAGTACCCGTACGATGCGACCTCGACGAGCACGGCGGTGCTGTTCCCGGCCTGGTCACTGGCGGGCGGCAACGACTCGCTCCGCGCGCGGCTCGCCGATCCCGCGCTCCGTCCGCGCATCGAGCAGGGCATCCGCGAGACGATCGTGGAGGAGCGCGGCGGCGGCGACCTCTCGCGCATCCGCATCGCCGCGTACGGACCGGACCCGTCGTGGAACGGCCTCACGTTCGCCGACATCGCGCGTGAGCGCGGCGCGCAGCCGACCATGGACTTCGCCGTCGCGCTGGCCATCGAGATCCAGTCGAAGGGGGGCGCGAGCGGCGTGTGGCACGTGGTGGACGAGGGCGACGTCCGCCGGATCATGACCTACCGGTGGACGATGTTCTCCTCCGATGGCGACATTGGTGTGCTCGGGCAGGGACACCCGCATCCGCGCAACTACGGCGCGTTCGCACGCGTGCTGGGCCGGTACGTGCGCGAGGAGGGCGTGCTGCCGATGGCGGAAGCGATCCGCAAGATGACGTCGCTTCCGGCCTGGCGGTTCAAGCAGCCGGAACGGGGACGGCTGGAGGAAGGGCTCTACGCCGACATCACCGTGTTCGACCCGGCGCAGGTCCGCGACCGCGCGACGTACGCCGAGCCGCACCAGTTCTCGGTCGGCGTGCTGCACGTGATCGTGAACGGCGTGCCCGTCCTGCTCGACCGCTCGCTGACGGGCGCGAAGCCGGGCCGCGTGCTGACGCTGCAGGGCGGTTGAGGATCCTGCCTTCGCGCGTGCGGCGCTGGCGGCGCGATCGATCCGGCTCGAGCGGTCGTCCGCCGCTCATTCAGACGCCGGCGAAATCCGTCTCGACGTACTCCTGGCCGGGCTCACCGACCACGCGATAGTCGCCGAAGAGGTTGGGTGCCTCTTCCTGCAGGCCGGCGAGGACCTTCATGGCGAGCCGGCGGATCTCGGTGTCCGCGTGCGGCGAGCCGCGCAGCTCGATGAAGTGGCGCCACGCGCGGGCGTTGCCCGTCACCACGATCTTGGTCTCGGCCGCGTTGGGCAGCAGGCTGCGCGCGGTCTGCCGGGCCCGCTTGCGGCGGAGCGTCTTCGAGGGCTCGTCCTTCACCTGCTCCTCGATCTCGGCGAGCAGCGCTCGGTACTCGTCGTTCGCACGCTCGCAGCTCGCCTTCCAGATCTCGAACGCGGCCGTGCCTTCCGCGATCTCGGGCGGCAGCACGAAGCCGATCTCCGACTCATCCACGTAGCGCTGGCTCAACTGCGAGTACGAAAAATGGCGATGCCGCACCAGTTCGTGCGTGAGCGCCCGGCTGACGCCCTCGAGCAGGAGCGTCCAGACCGCGTGCTCGAGGACGGATCCGTGGCGCGTCTTCAGGATGTTCGCGAGGTACTCGCGGTTCGTGGTTCGCCCGGCGATCAGGCGGTGCCCGCCCTCGAACCCGGCGTCCGCGCCGAAGCTGAGGTAGCAGAGCCGGCCGGCGAACTCGGCGACGGCCTCGCCGGGCACGTCCGAGTCGCTCTGCCAGTGGATGTGCGGCGCGCCGCTGTAGGTCTGGCGCGCGAGGACGGTGATCCGGGGTTCGCGGAAGATGTGCATGGGCGGGAAAGTATGATGCGGGCGGTGGGAGCGGAAGCGGAAGCGTTGGCGGGGGGAGGTAGCGGGAGTGGGGACCGCGGTCCGCTGCCCGACCGCACCCGCGCCCGCACCCGGGACCGCTTCCGCCTCCGCTCCCGCTTCCCGCTCCGTGCTTGCAGGGGGGAGGGTGGGGCGGCAAGATGGGGGCTCCACAGGGGAGGAGCGCATGGCGGTACGATTCCAGCAGACGCCGAATCCGAACGCGGGCAAGTTCGTCATGGACCGGCGGGTCGTCGAGGGGAAGCCGAAGTCCTTCTTCAACGCGTCGCAGGCCGAGGCGGACCCGATCGCGTCGCCGCTGTTCGGGGTGCCGGGCGTGGTCAGCGTGTTCATGGTCGAGGACTTCGTGACCGTGACGAAGGCGCCGTCGGCGGACTGGGCCGAGCTGGTGCCGGTCGTGATCGCGACGCTCGAGGCCACGCTGTCGTGACGCGCAGCCGGGCGGCCTGTCTCGCGCTGGCGGGCCTGCTGCTCGGGCCATCGCTCGCGAGCGCGCAGTGCTCGGAGGGCACGACCAGCGGGGACGTGGTCTGCGTGTTCCGCTCGCCGCGCTGGGCAGGCGAGTTCGCGGCGCTCAGCGCGAACGGTCTGCTCGGCGGCCTGACGGCGGGCGTGACCCGGAAGCTGCGCGGCGGCTCGTTCCGGGACGGGTTCGTGTACGGCCTGCTGGGTGGCGCGGCAAGCTGGGCGGGCAAGCGGGTGGCGGCGGAGCGCTTCCGTGGCGCGGGCCTGCTCGGGCGTGAGGTCTCGGCGGCGGGCGCGTCACTGGTCCGGAACGCGGGCGATGCGCGTCCGCTCCTCGACCGGCTATGGCTGCCGATCGGTCCGCTATGGCTGGAGCTCGGCGGCGCGGGAAAGCGGGTCCGGGCCCGGCTGGATGTCGCCGCGGCGGCATGGACGCTGTACGCTGTGGCGGAGCCGGAGCTCGAGCTGGACGGCGGCGCGTCGCTGTCGAGCGGCGCGTTCGTGTTCCGCACGCACGGCAAGCTGCTCCGCACGAACGGTGACAATGATGCGGCGGGCACGGCGAATGGCGGCATCATCTTCCTCGCGGACATCCCGGCGTACGGCGACGCCTTCGCGGAGCGCGCCGCCGCGCACGAGCGGATCCATGTGCTGCAGGAAGACCAGCTCGCGATCCAGTGGACGGATCCGGCGCTGCGCTGGGCGGCCGACCGCGCCCGGCTCCCGTCCGTGGCGAACCGGTTCCTGCTCTACAACGTGTCCGCGGAGCTGATGCGTGTGCTCGGCGGCGTCATCCCGACCTATAGCGACCGACCGTGGGAACTGGAAGCCGCGTTCTTCGCGCGCTGATCGTCGCGTCGCTCGGCGTAGCCGGTTGTATCGACTTCGTCGAGCCGGACCTGCCCGAGCGGGGCGCGCCCGCCGTGGTGCAGCTGACGGTGCGGCTGCTGGAGACCGGGACGACGCAGGTCGATGGCCGGCTGGTGCCCGGTCTCGACAATGCGGGTGTGCCCCGGCGCGTCACGGATGCGCGCTTCCGCGTGCTGGGCCGGGAGGTCGAGCCGGATTCGACGACGAAGTCCGGGACGCGCGTGTATCGCACCGACTGGCCGGGCGCCGAGGCCGACGCCGCGGGCGCGATCGAGGCGCGTGGCCCGGGCATGGAGGGGCTGACGTCGCCCTCGATCCGGTGGTACGCGCTGCGACGCGACGGGCCGGCCTTCGTCGCGCGCGCCCCGGACGCGGATCTCAGCCTGACCCTGGATGTGACCGGAGGTACGGCGGAACCGGAGCCGGAGATCCGCTGGTGGTTCCTGACGCTGTCGGACACGGCGGGCGCGTTCCGGTTGGGCGGCGATGGCGCGCCGCCCGATACGATCGTGGTGCCGGCGCGCTGGGTGCCCGCCGGCGACTCGGTGGCGGCGCTGCTCATCTACCAGCAGTCGGCGCGGATCGAGAGCCTGGCCGAGCAGTACGTCGGACTGTTCACGCTCGACGCCCGGGTCTCCTGGGTGATACGGCGGGCCGCGCCCGCGGATGGAGAACACTGAGGATGGATGCCCGCATATTCGAGGAACGGCGTGGTCGGGTCCGCGAGCGGATCGGGGACCAGGGCGTGATGGTGCTCGCGGCGGCGCCGGAGCTTCGCGCCGGCTACGACGGTGAGCTGCGCTACGTGGTCGACCCGGATTTCTGGTACCTGACGGGCCACGCGGAGCCCGAGGCGGTGATGGTACTGAGCGCCCCAACGGGCGAGCCGCCATACTCGCTCTTCGTGCGGCCGCGCGACCCGGACCGCGAGATCTGGACGGGGGCGCGGGGCGGTGTCGAGGCGGCGCGCGCGGACGGCGGCGCCGACGCCGCGTATCCGGTGGCCGAGCTGGAGCAGCGGCTGCCTGTGATGCTGGCGGCCGGGCAACGACTGTTCGCGCGCCTTCGGTCGGGCCGGCCGGAAATCGACGAGATCGTGATCCGCGCGCTGGCCGCGGCGCGCCATTCCCGGCCGAAGCGCGGCCGTGGGCCCGACACGCTGATCGATCCGGGGTCGATCCTGGACGGCATGCGGCTGATCAAGAGCGCGGAGGAGATCGAGGCGCTGCGCACTGCCGCGCGCATCACGGTCGACGCCTTCGCGGCGGCCGCACGCGGGATCCGGCCTGGCGCCGGCGAGTGGCAACTCGAGGCCGCGCTCGATGCGGGGTTCCGCGCGCGTGGCGCGAGCGGCCCGTCGTTCCCGACCATCGTCGCGTCGGGCCCGAACGCGACGGTGCTGCACCACGTCGCCAACGATCGCGTGATGCGGGATGGCGAGGCCGTGCTGCTCGACGCGGGCGCTCGTTACTCGATGTACTGCGCCGATGTCACGCGCACGTACCCGGTGGGTGACCGGTTCGACGCGCCGCGGCGAACCCTGTACGGGATCGTGCTCGCCGCGCACGGCGCGGCGATCCGCGCGGCGCGGCCGGGCGCGACCATCGGGGCGGTGCACGACGCGGCGCAGGACGCGCTCGAGGAGGGGCTCCGCGGACTCGGTCTCGTCGATGCGGCCGACGCGGCGGACCGGGAGGCGCAGGTCAAGACGTTCTACCCGCACCGGACCTCGCACTGGCTGGGACTGGACGTGCATGACGTGGGCGAGTACGTGACCGGCGCAGCGTCGCGGTGCCTCGAGCCGGGCATGGTCTTCACGGTTGAGCCGGGCCTGTACGTGAGCCGAGACTGTGAGAAGGCCCCCGCACCGATGCGCGGCATCGGGATCCGGATCGAGGACGACGTCCTGATCACGGCGGCCGGCAACGAGGTACTGACCGCGGCGCTGCCCACCGATCCCGAAGCCGTGGAAGATCTGGTCGGATGACGATGAAACCGCACGATCCCCGCTCGAGCCCCGCACCGGGCAGCGCCCGCCGCACCTCGCATCCGTTGCCGCCGGGTGCGCGGTTGCCGCGCTCGTTCGGCCTGCTGATCACGGTCGGGACCATCCTCGTGCTCGAGGCGCTCCACCTGACAGGGCTGCCCCTGCCGGTGCCCGCCGGCGTGCTGCTGCTGGTGGTGGCGGCGGCGTCCTACCTCGAGGGGGCCCGCCGCGGCCTCATCGCCGCCGTTCTTGCCGTGGTCTATGAGTTGTACGCCTTCGTGCAGCACGGGACCGCGCTGCAGGACGCGAGCTGGCCGCCGCTCCGCGCGGCCGTGCTCGCGCTGGTGACGTTCGCGGTGGTCGGTATGGTCGCGTTCTTCCGGCGGCAGCTGGACGAGCTGCTCCGGAACGAACGGATCCTGCTCGAGGCCGCGGAGCGGGAGCGCGAGCGGGCGGAGGACGACCGCCAGGAGCTGGCCCGTGCCCTGGAGCAGGTGCAGTGCGCGCAGGAAGCGCTACGCATGCAGGCGAGCCTGCTCGGCGCGGTGGGCGAGGCCATCATCGCGACCGACGAGAACGGCCGGGTCACGTACTGGAACGAGCCGGCCGCGCGCCTGTTCGGCCGTCCCGTGGAGCAGGCGACGACGCGCTCGATCGACGAGCTGTTCCCGGACCCGCCCGGCCGACAGCGGACGGTCGATCGCATCGGGCGCTGCGAGCCGTGGTCCGGTGAGCTCGAGATTCAGCGGCCGGATGGCGAACGCCTTACGGTGCTCGCGTCCGACTCACCGATCCGGGACGAGGACGGCGCGTGCGCCGGTATGGTGCGGGTGGTCACGAACGTCACCTTGCGCAAGGAGACGGAGCGCGTGCAGCGTCTGCTCGCGGACGCGGGCTCGGCCCTGGCGGCGTCGCTCGACTACGAGTCCACGATTCGCTCGGTCGCGCGGCTCTGCGTGCCCGTGTTCGCCGACGGTTGCATGGTCGACGTGGTCGAGGCGGACGGCATGGCGGTTCGGCTCGAAGCGGCACACTCGGAGCCGCGCGTCGAGGACGTCGTGCGCGGTGCCCGTACCCGGCACCCGCTCGAGCTCGATTCCGACGATCCCGTGGCAGGCGTGATCCGGACCGGGCTGCCGGTCATCTTCGACACGGTGACCGATGCCCAGCTCGTCGCTTTCGCCGAGGACGACGAGCACCTCGGCGCGCTGCGGCGGATGGACCTCGCTTCGGCGATCGTCATGCCGCTGAGGGCGGGCGGCCAGACACTTGGCGCGATGTCGTTCTGGCGCGGCAGCGCCGCTTCCGCCTTCCGCGGGACCGACCTGCTTCTCGCGGAGGAGATCGCGACACGCGCGGCCATGGCGATCCAGCAGGCGCGCCTGTTCGAGACGGCGCTCGCCGCGAGCAGGGCCAAGTCCGATTTCCTCGCTGTGATGTCGCACGAGCTGCGCACGCCGCTCACCACCATTGTCGGGTACACGGACCTGATGCTGGGCGGCGTGCCGGAACAGATGCCGGAACAGGCGCGGGCGTACATCGAGCGGGTTCGCGTCGCGGCCGGCCACCTGCTCGGGCTGATCGAGCAGATCCTGGTGTACGCACGGCCCGAGACGTCGCCGGAACGGCCGCGTCCCGAGCGCATCGAGCTGCCCCGGTTCCTGCAGGAGGCCGCCCTGCTGATGGAGCCGGTAGCGCAGGAGAAGGGGATCGGCTTCGGACTCGATCTGCCGCCATCGGACACGACGCTCGAGACGGATCCGACCAAGCTGCGGCAGATCCTGCTCAACCTGCTGTCCAACGCGGTGAAGTTCACCGACGGCGGCGAGATCCGGCTGGGCGCGGTGACCAGCGGCGACCTGGTGACGATCACGGTGAGCGACACCGGCATCGGTATCGCGGACGAACACCTCGAGCGAGTGTTCGAACCGTTCTGGCAGGTCGACCAGTCGCCGACGCGACGCGCGGGCGGCGCGGGTCTCGGCCTCGCGGTCACGCGCCGGATCGCGGCGTACCTGGGCGGCAGCATCCGGGTGAGGAGCGAGGTGGAGATCGGCACGACGTTCGAGCTGGACCTGCCCGTACGCTGGCGAGGCGAGGCGGAGGGCCAGGGCGGGTACGGCCGCACGCCGGCGAACGTGAAGACGCGGGAGGCGGAGCCGGCGCGTTCTTGACCCTCCCGCGGCTCGCCACTACACTAGGTCAACACAAAAAGACACACGGCGGATGGATTTGTTCGGCCGCTTGCTACCGCCGGACGGGACCGGACCACGGACCCGTCGCCCAAAGAGCCTAAAGTGCCGGGACACGGTTCGCCGCTGAACGACGCCGGCCCCGCACTTTCCATGCGGGGCCGTTTCTGTTTTCCGGGAGCACGATGGCAGCCACGTACCTCGACACACTGAAGCGACGCATCCTCGTGTACGATGGCGCGATGGGCACGAGTCTGCAGGGCCTCGGCCTGACGGCCGCCGATTTCGGCGGGCCGGAGCTCGAGGGCTGTAACGACCACCTCGTGCTGTCGCGGCCGGACGCGGTCGAGTCGGTGCACGCTTCGTTCCTCGAAGTCGGCTGCGACGTGCTCGAGACGGACACGTTCCGCGCGAACCGGCTCACGCTCCGCGAGTACGGGCTTGCGGACCGGGTCCACGAGATGAACGTCGCCGCCGCCCGTCTCGCCCGCCGCACCGCCGACCGGTTCGCGACCGGCGGCCGGCCGCGCTTCGTGGCCGGCAGCATCGGGCCGAGCGGGTTCCTGCCCAGCACCTCCGATCCGGTGCTCGGCGCCATCACGTTCGCGGAGCTGGTCGAGGTGTTCGCCGAGCAGGCGCGCGGCCTGCTCGAGGGCGGCGTGGACGTGCTGCTGATCGAGACCAGCCAGGACATCCTCGAGGTGAAGGCCGCGATCGCGGGGATCCGGCGCGCGTTCCGCGAGACGGGCGCCTCTGTCCCGATCCAGGCGCAGGTCACGCTCGACACGTCGGAGCGCATGCTGCTGGGCACCGACATCGCGGCCGCGCTCGTCGTGCTCGAGGCAATGCGCGTGGACGTGGTCGGGCTCAACTGCTCGACCGGCCCCGAACACATGCGGCAACCGGTTCGCTACCTGTGCGAGAACGCGCGCGTCCCGGTCAGCGTAATCCCCAACGCGGGCATCCCGTTGAACGAGGGCGGCGAGGCCGTGTACCCGCTCACACCCACCGCACTGGCCGACGCGCACGAGACCTTCGTGCGCGAGATCGGCGTCCGCATCGTGGGCGGCTGCTGCGGCACGACGCCCGAACACCTGCGCGCCGTCGTCGAACGTGTGCGCGGCTTGCCGCCGAAGGTGAACGAGGTGCGGTACCGGCCGCGCGCGGCCAGCGCGATGACGGCCTTCACGCTGCACCAGGACCCGCCGCCGACGCTGATCGGCGAGCGCGTCAACGCGCAGGGCTCGCGCGCCGTCAAG
This sequence comes from uncultured Gemmatimonadales bacterium, assembly GCA_963786235.1. GTDB lineage: Bacteria > Gemmatimonadota > Gemmatimonadetes > Longimicrobiales > RSA9 > CAWAYJ01. The sequence continues at coordinate 67,570 of CAWAYJ010000035.1, read as the reverse complement.
CGCATGCTGCTGGCCGACGACTACGACGGCGTGCTGCGCGTGGCCCGCGACCAGGTCGAGGGCGGCGCCCACCTGCTGGACGTGTGCGTCGCCCTGACCGAGCGGCAGGACGAGGCGGAACAGATGGGCGCGGTGGTCGAGCTGTTGGCGCAGTCGGTCGAGACGCCGCTCGTGATCGACACGACGGAAGCCGACGTCGTCGAGGCCGCGCTCGCCCGCTACCCGGGACGCGCGGTCGTGAACTCGATCCACCTCGAGAACGGACGCGAGCGCATCGACGCGGTCGTGCCGCACCTGGTCGAGCACGGCGCGGCCGTGATCGCGCTGACCATCGACGAGGAGGGCATGGCGAAGAGCGCGGATCGCAAGGTCGCGATTGCGCGCCGCATCCACGACATCGTCACCGGCGAGTTCGGCCTCGAGCCGGGCGCGCTCATCTTCGATGCGCTCACGTTCACCCTGGCGACGGGTGACGCCGAATTCCGCAGGAGCGCGATCGAGACGATCGACGGCATCCGCCGGATCCGCGAGGAGCTGCCCGGCGTGTTCACCAGCCTCGGCGTCTCCAACGTCTCGTTCGGCCTGTCGCCACGCTCGCGCGCCGTCCTCAACTCCGTATTCCTGCACCACTGCGTCGAGGCCGGGCTCGACATGGCGATCGTCAACCCGGCCCACATCACGCCCTACGCGGAGATCGACGCCGAAGCCCGTGAACTGGCCGACGACCTGATCTTCGACCGCCGCGACGACGCGCTGCCCCGGTTCATCGGGCACTTCGATGCCATGCCGGACGAGGCGGAGACGGCGGTGGATCCGACGGAGGGGATGAGTGCGGAGGAGGCGATCCACTGGCGGATCGTGCACCGGAAGAAGGAGGGTATCGAGGAGCTGGTTGACAGGGCTGTCGGGGAACGGAACGGGGAACGGAACGGGGGGCGGGAGCGGAGGCGGAGGCGTTTGCGGGACGGGGAGCGGGAGCGAGGGGGGGCGGATGAGGCGTCATCGCTGAACGATGCGGGGGTGGCGGTGCTGAACGAGGTGCTGCTGCCGGCGATGAAGGAGGTGGGCGACAAGTTCGGGGCGGGCGAGCTGATCCTGCCGTTCGTGCTGCAGTCGGCTGAGGTGATGAAGCGGGCGGTGGCGCGGGTGGAGACGTACCTGGACCGGGTGGAGGGGCAGTCGAAGGGGAAAGTCGTGCTGGCGACGGTCTACGGCGATGTGCACGACATTGGCAAGAGCCTGGTCAACACGATTCTCAGCAACAACGGCTACACGGTGTACGACTTGGGCAAGCAGGTCCCGGTCAACACGATCATCGAGAAGGCGGTGGAGACGGGCGCGGATGCCATCGGGCTCTCGGCGCTGCTGGTCTCGACGTCGAAGCAGATGCCGCAATGCGTGCGCGAGCTGAATGCGCGCGGCCTGAGCTTCCCCGTACTGATCGGCGGCGCGGCGATCAACCCGTCGTTCGGCCGGATGGCATCCTTCGTCGATGACGAGCGCGAGACGCTGTACGAGTCGGGCGTCTGGTACTGCAAGGATGCGTTCGATGGCCTGGCCGCGGTCGAGTCGCTCGTGGACCCGGCGAAGCGGGCGTCGTTCGTCCGCGACCGGCACGCGGAAGTGCGCGAGGGCGTGGTCCGGCGCGCGGCCTTGCAGGAGAAGGCGCGCGCGGCCGCACCGCGCTCGCGGAGCGCGCCGTCCCGTGACGTCGCCATCCCGGTCGCGCCGTTCCTGGGTCCACGCGCGCTCGACTCACTGCCGCGCGAGGCGCTGCTCGGCCTGATCGACCTGAACACGCTCTACCGCCTGCACTGGGGCGCGAAGAACGCCAAGGGCGAGCAGTGGGACCGGCTGCTGCGCGAGGAGTTCGAGCCCCGACTCGAACGGTACAGCGCCGAATTGCTCAGCGGACGCTGGGCGGCGCCGCGCGCGGTCTACGGCTTCTATCCCGCGGCCGCGGACGGCGACGCGCTCGTCGTCTACGACCCCGCCGATTCCGACCGCGAGATCGAGCGTTTCGCGTTCCCGCGCCAGACCGACCGCGACGAACTCTGCCTCGCCGACTACTTCGCGCCCGCCGGCGAGGACCGGCGCGACGTCGTCGCCTTCCAGATCGTGACCGTCGGTGACGAGCCGCTCGAACGCTCGGAGTCGATGATGAGGGAAGGCGAGTACAGCGAGGGCTACTACCTGCACGGCTTCGGCGTACGCCTCGCGGAGGCCGGCGCCGAGCTCGTGCACCGGCAGATCCGCCGCGAGCTCGGGATCGATGCCGGCCGCGGGCTCCGCTATTCCTGGGGCTACCCCGCGTGCCCCGACCACCGCCAGCACGAGATCGTGTTCCGGTTGCTCGGCGCGCGCGAGCGGCTGGGCATGGACGTGACGGAGGCGGGGGCGCTCGTGCCGGAGCTCTCGACGGCGGCGCTGGTGGTTCATCATCCGGAGGCAAGGTACTTCAGTACGTGAAGGGATTCGGGGGGCGGGAGCGGAGGCGGAGGCGTTTGCGGGAGCGTTGGCGGGGGCGGCGGGAGCGGGGGGAGCGGGTGGCTCGGTGGGCTATGGTGGTGCGCGGGGTTGAGGGTGGTATTGGGGCTGGACAGGGACTTCGGGAGCGGGAGCGGGGGAGGTGGGGGTGGCGTTCGATCATGAGAGGCTGCGGGTTTACGGGCGGGCGGTCGAGTTGGTGGAGTCGGTCGAGGGGCTCGTGAGGGGGCTGGGTCCGGGCCACGCTTCGCTGGCGGACCAGATTCGCCGGTCGTCGTCGTCGATCGTGTTGAACATCGCGGAAGGGGCGAGCGAGTACTCGCGGAAGGAAAAGATGCGATTCTACCGGATGGCGCGGCGTTCGGCCGCGGAAACGCACGCCGCCCTGAATCTCCTGGTCGCGGTACGTGCCCGGACGGAAAAGCGCGTTCGGGAGACCGCCCTCCTCGCCGACGACGTGAGCCGCATGCTCGCCGGCCTGATCCGCCCCGCTCCCCCCGCCCCCGCCCACGCCGTCCCCGCCGCCCCCGCCCCCGGCCCCGCAAACGCCTCCGCCGCCCCCGCCGCTCCCGCCGTCCCCGCCCCCGCAAACGCCTCCGCCGCCGCCCCCGCCGCTCCCGCCGCCCCCGCCCCCGGCCCCGCAAACGCCTCCGCCTCCGCCCCCGCCCCCCGCGCGGGCGCGGCGCCAGCCGCGACCAAGCCATGAAGTTCACCGACCTGTTGAGCGACGCCCGCCCGCACCTCTTCGACGGCGCCATGGGTACGCTGCTCTACCAGCGCGGCGTCTTCATCAACCGGTGCTACGACGAGCTGTGCCTGCGGGACCCGGACATGATCCGGGACGTCCACCGCAAGTACATCAACGCGGGCGCGGAGATCGTCGAGACGAACAGCTTCGGCGCGAACCGGGTGAAGCTGGCGGAGTACGGGCTGGACGGGCAGGTGCGGGAGATCAACGCGCGGGCGGCGTCGCTGGCGAAGCAGGTCGCGGGCGCGAAGGCGCTGGTGGCGGGCGCGATCGGGCCGCTCGGGATCCGCATCGAGCCGTACGGCCCGACGTCGCTCGACGAAGCGCGCGGCTACTTCCGGGAGCAAGCGGAATCACTGCTCGAAGGTGGTGCGGACCTGATCGTGCTGGAGACGTTCGGCGACCTGGCGGAGATCCGGCAGGCGCTGCTGGGCGTGCGCGAGGCGGGGGCCGTGCCGGTCGTGTGCCAGATGACGATCCAGGAGAGCGGCGACACGGTGTACGGCACGTCGCCGGTCGTGCTGGCGGCGCAGCTCGCGCAGTGGGGCGCGGACGTGATCGGGCTCAACTGCTCGGTCGGGCCGCACGGGATGCTGGGCGCGATCGAGACCATGGCGCAGACGACGGAACTCAGGCTTTCGGCCCAGCCGAACGCGGGCCTGCCGCGCGAGATCCACGGCCGCAAGATGTACATGGCGTCGCCGGACTACATGGCGAAATACGCGAAGCGGCTGATCCAGGCGGGAGCGTGGTTCGTGGGCGGTTGCTGCGGCACGACGCCCGAGCACATCCGCGCAATGGCGGATGCGGTGCACGCGCTGCACCCGCGGCGCACGTCGATCCGGGTGCATCCGGTCGAGGCGCCGGCGCCGGACGTGCACGTGGTGCCGCTCGAGCGACGTTCGAACTGGGGGCGGAAGCTGGCGGCGGGCGAGCCGGTGACCACTGTCGAGATCGTGCCGCCGCGGGGAATCACGCCGGCCCGCATGCTGGCGGGTGTGCGCCGGCTGCGGGACGCGGGTGTGGACGCGGTGAACGTGCCGGACGGGCCGCGGGCGCAGATGCGGATGGGCGTGCTGCCGACGGCGGTGCTGATCGAGCAGCGGGTCGGGATCGAGACGGTGGTGCACTACACGTGCCGGGATCGAAACCTGCTGGGGATGCTGTCGGACCTGCTGGGTGCGCACGCGCTCGGACTCCGGAACCTGCTGCTGGTGACGGGCGACCCGCCCAGGATGGGGCCGTACCCGGAGGCGACGGCGGTGTTCGACATCGACTCGATCGGCCTCGCGAACCTGGTGAACCGGCTGAACCACGGCATGGACCCGGGCGGCAACCCGATCGGCGATCCGACGTCGTTCACGATCGGGGTCGGCGTCAACCCGGGCGCGGTCGACCTCGAGTACGAGCTCAGCCGCTTCTACTGGAAGGTGGACGCGGGCGCGCAGTACGCGATCACGCAGCCGGTCTTCGACGCCGACCAGTTGCTTCGCTTCATCGAGGAGGTGAGGCGGCGAGGGACGTGGATCCCGATCGTGGCGGGGATCTGGCCGCTGGTCTCCGCCCGCAACGCGGAGTTCATGGCGAACGAAGTGCCGGGCGTCGTCGTGCCGGCCGCGGTCATCGAGCGGATGCAGCGAGCCAGCGCGAGCGGTCGGGAGGCGGGGCTGGCGGAGGGTATCGCGATCGCGCGCGAGATGGTGGACCGCGTCCTGTCGAGCGTGCAGGGGATCCAGGTGAGCGCGCCCTTCGGCAAGGTCGGCTTCGCCCTGCAGGTCTTCAAAGGGATCGGCGACATCGATCCGGACGTGGCGGAGTCGGAGATCTCGGAGGGCGAGACGCTCGGGTTCGCGCCGCCGTGGCAGGGTCCGGAAGAAAAGGAGACGGGCGCATGATCATTGCCAAGGGCGAGGCCCTCGGTAACGACTACCTGGTCGTCGATCACGACGATCTCGTCTGGCCCATCACCGTCGCGCGCTGCGCGGCGATCTGCGACCGGCACACGGGCATCGGCTCGGACGGATTGCTGATCGGATCGCTCGATGCCGGCCGGTTCCGGCTCCGCATCCTGAATCCGGACGGGACGGAGGCGGAGAAGAGTGGGAACGGCCTCCGTATCTTCGGCGCCTGGCTGCACGGCCGCCGCCTCGTCCAGGACAGCTGGTTCACGGTCGATCTGGTCAAGGACCGGGTCCGCATGCGCGTCGAGGAGGTGCTGAGCGACGGCGCGCTGCTGATCCGCGTCGAGATGGGGCGCGCTTCATTCCGGGGCGAGGACGTCGGCTTCACCCCCGTCGCGGGTGAGGCCCTGAACGTCGAGCTCGAGTTGCCCGACGGCGCGGGCACGGCCGCTATCAACACCGTCTCGCTCTCGAACCCGCACTGCGTCGTGTTCGTGGACGCGCTCGAGCGCGCCGACTTCCTGCGCCGCGCGCCGCTGCTCTGCGCCCACCCGGCCTTCGGCGCCGGGACCAACGTGCAGTTCGCGCGCGTTGTGGACGATCACTCACTCGAGATCTGGATCTGGGAGCGCGGCGCGGAAGAGACGCTCGCGTCCGGATCGAGCGCGTGCGCCGCCGCCGCCGCGGCCGTCCGGCACGGATTCCTCCGGCCGGGCGCCTTCGAGGTGCGGATGCCTGGCGGCATCGCCGAGGTCGAGATCTCCGACTCGTACGCGGTCCGGCTGCGCGGGCCCGCGCGGATCGTATTTTCCGCCGAGCTCGAGCCCGCCCAGCTCGAAGCATGGGGGCGGCTCTGACGGGTCATCGAGCGCGCGTCCCGACGCCGCGCCGGACGGCCCCTCGGATTCCCTACGTCTTTACGCGGAGGTTCAGCCCGATCGCTCCGACCGCGAAGATCATGTTCGGGATCCAGGCGGCGAGGGCGGGCTCGATCGCGCCGGTCCCGCCAACGGCCTGGGCGAGGCGGAACATCATGAGGTAGACGATGGTGATGCCGAGCGACACGCCGATCCCGTAGGCGGGCCCGCTGCGGGCGGTCGCGCCGGAGAGCAGGGGCGCGCCGAACAGGATGACGATGAGGGTGGCGACCGGGATCGCGATCTTCTCGGCGCGGCTGAACATCAGCTTGTAGGGAGTGCCGCCGGACCGCTCGAGCGACTGGATGAAGCGGTTGATCTCGCTGTAGCGCATCTCCTCCGGGTCCTTCTGGTCGGCCGCCAGCTCCTCGGGCGTCTCGGTCAGCTTCGTCGGGATCATCGCGTCGAACTTGAACAGCTTCTCCGGCCGGTCCGACGCGAAAACGCGGAACTGTCCGTCGTGCAGCGTCCACTGGTGCGTCGTCGAGTCCCAGACCGCATCGCGCGCGAACGTGTGCAGCGTGGGCGTGGTCACGCCGTCGCCCTCGTTCTCCATGGTGAGTGAAGAGATGCGGCCGGCGCCAACATTGATCCGGCGGATGGCGAGGACGTTGCCGTCGTCGCCGCGGTATACGAAATCGTTCCGCACGCTGCGAGACCCGCTCTTCTGCCCGTGCAACTCGGCGGCGCGGCGGATGCCGAGCGGGACGACTTCGGTCAGCCCGAGTCCCACCATGGTGAGGAGCAACCCCATGAACGGGAGGACGAGGGTGGCGCGATGGAAGCTGATGCCGCCCGCCTTGGCGGCCGCCAGCTCGGAGTGTCGCGTCATGGCGCTGACCGTGAACACGGTCGCGATCAACGCGGCGATCGGCAGGGAAAAGAGAATGAACTGGGGCAGCATGAACAGGTAGCCGAGCGCGACGTTGCCGAGCGGGATCGCTCTCTCGGAGTAGGTGTCGAGGTTGTCGGTCCAGTCGCCGAGCACGAAGAGGATGGGTGCGGCCAGCGAGAACAGCAGGAAGAGCCGCATGAACTCACGCGCGATGTAACGGTCGAGCGTCCTCACGAGCCGGCTCCCGCGCCCTGCTCACCGGTGCGGAGCGGGATGCGCCGCCGGAACGGGCGGGTCAGGACGCCGCGGAGCGATGCCCAGAGGTCATCCCAGCCGCCGCCGCGCGTGGTCGCCGTCTCGCGCCCGATGCGGGCCACGCCCCAGACGCCGAGCAGGCCGAAGATCAGGTTGGGCGCCCAGGGTCCGACCCAGGGGCGGATGATGCCGCGATCGCCCAGCGATTCGCCGCCGATCAGCGACATGTAGTAGATCGAGAAGATGGTGAGCGAGATGGCGATCACCATGCCGGCGCCGCCGCGCGGGAAGCGCACGGCGATGGGCGCGCCCACGAGCACGAACACGATGCAGGCGAACGGGATCGCGAACTTCTTGTGGTACTCGACCGTGTAGCGGTTCATCTCATCCTGCGCACCCTCCGCCTGGTTGCGCAGGACTTCCAGTTCGAGTTTCGTCCTCCGGATCATCGTGTCTTCGGCGTCGTACACGCCGCCCGTACCGGCCGGCATGACCTCCAGATAGCGCGTGTCCCCCACGCTCGGCGGCAGCCGGGGAGTCGGATCCTCGCTCGCCAGGTCAACGGGACCCGCGAGCGCCTGTTCCACCCCGAACCGGTTCTTGATGGCGGCCTGCACGTAAAGCGAGTCGCGCCGGACCCGCGCCGTGTCGATCCGCGAGGAGAGCATCGCCAGTGACATCTCGCGATCGCTGCGGTACGACTCGTTGATCCGCGTCAGCTCGTCGCCCAGCCCCTTGAGCACCTGCTCCTGCATCGTGAACTTGACAAGCTGGAACTGGCGCGGATCGTACGTGTCGACTTCGAGGACGTAGCCGTTGTAGAGCGTGAGCAGCAGATTGGTCCGGCTCTGGTTCCACGCCAACCGCCCGCTGTCCGCGTAGACGGAGCGCACCTTCTGGCCCATGCTCATGTCGTAGATGGCGACGTCGGAGAGCCGGTTGGTCGCGCGGTCGATGTGGGCGAACTGGAGATAGTACTGGGCGCGCAGGTCGTCGCGCGGCCGGATCTCGTTGATGGTCTGCTCCTTGAGGGTCAGCGTGGGGCTCTTGCGGCCGATGTCCGCCATCAGATTCTTCAGCCGATGGTTCATCTCCGGCAGGACCTGGTCGTTGAACCAGACCATGCCCACCGCGACCAGCACGCCGGCGATGAACATGGGTCGGAGTGCCTGTGTGAGGTTGACGCCGTTCGCCTTGAGCGCCGATATCTCGTTCTCGGCCGTCAGCTGGCTGAACGCGTAGAGGACGGCGACCAGCACCGCCATGGGCAGGGTCAGCGCGATGATGTGCGGAAAGGAAAGCGCCAGCGCCTCGAGGATGATGCCGGTCGGCAGACCCTTGCCGGCCAGGTCGGCGAACCGGCGGGCCACGGTATTGATGAACAGGAGCCCTGTGAGCACCGTGAGGGAGAAAAGGAACGGCGCGATGTGGACTCTGAGAAGGTAGCGCGTCAGTATGCGCATGCTTGCGGCGTTGCCTCCGGGGTCACTCGTTCACGAACATGGTACGCACAGGGCGGCCCGAAGTTCGACTGCAACGCCGGCGGCACGAACTGGCCGGCGCGTGGCCGGCATGCCGTCCGAATGGCGTAACTCATTAGTATATATCGGTTTTGCATTGCCAACAAGCCCGGGACCGTAAGGATGCGGGCACACACTTGAGCTCGAGCGCCGAGCACGGCCGCCGCGGGTTCCGGACGATCCGGTCCGGCCTGGCCTCGCTGGGGTTCGTCCTGGCGGCCGTCCTGCCGGTCGCCGCGCAGCGGATCGGGCCGCCGACCACGGCGGACTCGCTCGCGGCGGTCCGATCGCTCCGGCTCGGGCTCGAAATGCTGCCCCCCCTCTTCCCGGTCTCCTTCCAGTTGAGCCTCTCCAGCTTCACGGCGTTCACGCGGCTGTCCTTCCCCGACTACGTGATGGAATGGACACACGGTGTGGAGGCGCAACGCCGGTTGCTCGAGACGCTCAGCAGCCGGCCGCGGGGCACGTCGGAGGCGGCCGGGCCACCCGAGGCACAGGCCGCGCGGGGCGACACCGTCGAGTTCCTGCCGCCGCTGGTGGTGCGCGACACGGCCGGCGCGGGCGTCCTGCCGGGCGCGCTCAGCAAGTACGCGGACCTGGACATGCGGGTTCGGGGGCTGGGCGAGCTGGGCGGCTCATGGACGCGCTTCGAGCCGTGCGATCCCAGCGTGCAGTTCAACTGCAACCCGGGTCTGATCCCGCAGATCAAGCCGGAAGTCCAGTTGGGTCTGGTCGTGGCGGGCACGGTATCGGACCGTGTGCACGTGGACGTGGACTACGACCAGGCGCGCGAGGAGACGTTCAACTCGAACAAGATCCGGGTCTACTACGAAGGCTTGCCGAACGAGGTCCTGCGTCACGTCGAGGTGGGCGACGTGCAGTTCCGGATCCCGCGCTCGCGCTACCTCACGCAGGGCATTCCCGCGGGTAACTTCGGCTTCATGGCGGAAGGGCAGCTCGGCCCGGTCGACTTCCAGACGGTCTGGGCGCAGCAGCGCGGCGACCTGACCCGGCGCGAGTTCCGGCTGGGTGGCGGCGGCACGCAGGGCGTGGTCCAGGACGACGAGATCGTGCTGGACGACGCCGACTACGTGAAGGGCCAGTTCTTCTTCCTCGTGCATCCGGACAGCCTGGCGAGCGCACCGTACGTGGACGCGCTCGCGCTGCTGCCCACGGATGCGCCCGCCTCGCTCCGGCCGGAGCAGGGCGGCACGATCCAGCTCTATCGCGACGAGCGCATCCCGGCATCGAGCGGGCAGCAGCAGGTGGACCTGTTCCTCGCCGATGCGGTCTCCGAGGACGGCACGCTCAAGCACAGCGGCCAGTTCCGCCGGCTCGACCCCGACCAGGACTACGTGATCCACTCGAGCGGGCTCTGGATCATGCTGCGCTCGCCGCTGCGCACGGACGAGGCGCTGGCCGTCGCCTACGTGACGGAATCGGGCGACACAGTGGGCCAGTTGAACGCGGAGCAGTCGCCGACCGGCGTCACACCGCAGCTCCGCCTGCTGCGTAGCCCGGTCGCCAGCCACCAGCCGGGCCAGCCGACATGGCCGTTCGAGATGCACCAGGTCTACCGCATGAACAGCGGCACGGGTGTCGACGTCTCCACCGTGGGTCTGAGTATCTCGCTCGGCGACCTCACGGGTGGCCGCACGTTCCGCGACACGCCCAACGGTCAGGTCACGTTCCTCCGCCTGTTCGGCCTCGACGAGAATGCGCCCACCGACAAGATCGATGCCGTGCAGGTCTTCCAGCCGGAGACGCTGCAGGGCGGCACGACCGGCGCCGCCCGCGTCACGGGCACGTTCGTCATCTTCCCCACGCTCGAGCCGTTCCGGGCACCGCCGCCCGTGCCCAGCGCGGGCCTCGATGCGGCGGCCGCGCAGGCGCTGCTGGGCGCGGACGCCAACGCGACGATCTACGACAACACGGACCCGGTGACACGGGAGAGCGCGGGCCGCTTCCGTCTCAACTTCTCCTACCGGGTCCAGGTCGAGGGCGTGGTCAGCTCGTTCAGCCTCGGCCAGTTCGGCATCCGTGAGGGGAGCGAGGTGGTGCAGTTGGGCGATCGCAGGTTGCAACGCGACATCGACTACACCATCGACTACGAGCTCGGGCAGATCAACCTGAACGACGCGCAGGCGCTGTTCGGCGCGAACCCGAACGCGCAGCTGACCGTCGACCTGGAGCAGAAGGCGATCTTCAGCGTCGCACCCACCAGTCTGTTCGGCACCAACCTGACCTGGCAGCTCGGGGAGGCCGGCACCATCAACCTGGTCGGGCTCTACCAGTCGGAGAAGACACTCTACTCGCGGCCGCAGCTGGGCACGGAGCCGGCCGGCGCGTTCATGGGCGGCACGAGCCTCGACCTGCGCCTCGGCGGCGCGTGGATGGACCGGCTGCTGACGCGCGCGCCGTTCCTGCGCTCGAACGCGGAGTCGCACTTCAACCTGACGGGTGAGGTCGCGTTCTCGGCGAAGAACCCGAACAAGCGGGGCCAGGCCTGGCTGGACGATTTCGAGGGGACGGACGAGGTCGGGCTGAGCGTGCGCCGTCGGGACTGGAAGCTGGGCTCGCGGCCGGAGAGCCAGGCGGGCGACGACGGCGTGCTGCCGGCAGTGACGGATGCGACCTCGACGACGCGCCTGGTGTGGCAGCACGACTTCACGGTGGGCGGCTCGATCGGCGGCAGCCTGTACGCGCAGCGCGACATCGACAACCAGATCGTGGTGGTCGGGAACGCGACGCCCGAGCCGGTCATGTGGCTGACGTTCGGCGACAGCGCGGCGGCGGAGGGCGAACGCCTGTGGCGCTCGATGACGACCGTGCTCTCGACCACGGGCCGCGACATGTCGCGAAGCGAGTACTTCGAGTTCTACGCGAGGGCGGGCGAGGTCGTGCCGCTGGCGCTGGTGTTCGATTTCGGGGCGGTGAGCGAGGACGCGATGTACGTCGACTCGCTGGGCCGGACGAACGGGACGTACGAGTCGGACGGCCGGCCCTGGGGGCTGGGACTGCTGGACGAGGAGGCGCGTGTCGCGGACCGCGAGGTCTGGGGCCTCGACAAGGACAGGCGCGGGCTGTGGGATCAGCCCTGCCTGGCCGAGGGCATCACGGCGTACCCGCTCGGCGATCCTCGCTCGAACTGCACGCGCGGGAACGGCGTGCCGGACACCGAGGACCTCGACGGCAACGGCGTGCTCGACCTGAACGACGGCGCCTATTTCCGCTTCGTCGTCAAGCTGGACGGCACCTCGCCGTTCATGGTGCGCGATACCTCGGCGACGGGCACCGGCTACCGGCTGTACCGGATCCCGCTCCGCTCCGGTACGCCGGTTAACGGCGCGTCGGACGGCACGTGGCGGTTCGTGAAGCACTTGCGCATGACGGTGGCGGGTGAGCCGGGCGGGCCGAGCAGGGTCTCGCTGGCGCGCATGCGCATCGTCGGCTCGCGCTGGACCAAGCGCGATGTGAACGGGATCCTGCGCGGGTTCGCCGAAGAGGAGGTGGGCGTGGGCGCGGGCACGACCGTGCTCCGGGTCGGCCCCGTGAGTCGGCTGACGGAAGGGACGGACTACCAGCCGCCGCCCGGCATCACGAACCAGCTGCAGGACCCGACGGCGCAGTTCAGCGGGACGGGTGTGGAGGTGAACGAGAAGGCGCAACGCATCGAGTACGAGGGGCTGCTGCCGGGCGAGCGGGCGGAGGCGTTCTACCGCTACCCGCAGCAACCGCGCAGCCTGCTGGACTACCGGGAGCTCCGCATGTGGGCGGTGGCGCGGAACGGCGACTGGGGGCCGGGCCATGCGGAGCGGCTGATCCTCAAGATCGGGACGGACGCGCGCAACTTCTACCTGTACCAGACGCCGCTGAAGACAGCGACCGGCGACGCGGTCACATCGGCCGACTGGCTGCCCGAGATCACCATCGACTTCCAGCGCTGGTTCGACCTGCGCGCCCGGGCGGAGGAGCAACTGCTGCGGGCCCGGCCGCCGGGCGTGACGCAGGACACGGTGTGGAGTGCGGACAGCACGTACGCGATCGTGCTCGAGGACCGCGCGCGCGCGCCCAACCTCGCGTCCGTCCGCGAGATCTCGCTCGCCGTGTACAACACGGGTGCAGTGGCGGCGGACGGCGAGGTCTGGATCGACGACATCCGGCTCGACCAGCCGTTCCAGGAGCCGGGCGCGGCCGGCAACCTCTCGCTCGAGTTCGGAGCCGGCGACATCATCACGGGCACGATCGGCTTCGCGCAGAAGGGCGCCGTCTTCCAGCAGCTCAACCAGAACGCCTCCTACGTGTCGTCGGGCGACTTCAGCATGTCCACCGCGATCCGGCTGGACCGGGCGCTGCCCGCCGCGTGGGGCCTCGACATCCCGGTCAACATCTCGCACACACGATCGAGCGCGACGCCGCGCTTCCTGGAGCGGAGCGACGTCGTGGCCGCCGACCTCGTCGGGCTGCGTGACACCGGTGGCGGCTCGACCAGCTTCGGCATGCGCGTGACCAAGCGGACGCCCAGCGCGAACCCCTGGGTCGGCGCGGTCGTGGACGGCACCACGATCACGCTCGGGTACGACAAGGCGAACTCGAGCAACGTGACCACGAAGAACGAGAGCGACGGGTTCCGCGGCGGCATCGACTATCAGCGCGACCTGCGTGCGCTCGACGTGGACGTCGTGCCCGGCTTCCTCGAGCAGGCGCTCCGCGCGATCACGCCGGCACGGATCGAGTCGAGCGACTTCTTCGCCCGGCTGGTGGGCGCGCGGCTGCGCTGGACACCGCAGCGGATCGGGTTCGGCTCGAACTACTCGCGGCAGGACAGCCGCGCGTTCCGCTACACCACGATCCTCGAGGATACGGTGGACGAGGTGGTGCGGCCGATCGAGTCGCCGCGGAAGGGGCTCGACAACAACGCGGCCATCGCGTTCCAGCCGTTCGACGCGATCAACCTCGGCCTGAACGTACGGAGTTTGCGGGACCTGCTCGATCCTGAGCTGGCGACGCAGCAGCCCAACGAGCTTGCCGCCCTGCGAGGCGCCCGCTCGACGCTGGGTGGCACGGACCTGGGCTGGGAAGTGAACCGGTCGTTGACGTCGACGTTCGCCTTCCGCCCCACGATCGCGACATGGCTGCGCCCGAGCTACACCTGGACGAACCGCTACGGCACGGAACGGAACCCATCCTACATCGAGCTGGACGTTGTCGATGCGGACACCTCGGCCGTGTTGCAACGGCGCTTCGGTAGCGATCGCCAGATCGCGCGGCGGCTCGATTTCCAGCCGGTCGCGCTGGTCCGCAGCCTGGGCGCGTCGGCGGACTCCGCCACGGGTGCGTCTCACGTTCTGCTGGCAGTGGTCCGCTCGGTGCAGAGCCTGAGCGTGACCTGGAACTCGACGCTCGGCTCCCAGTTCGACCGCGAGACGTTCCAGCCGGGGAGCGGGTACCGGCTCGGCTTCGGCGACATCACGAGCTTCCGCGTGATCGGCGGCGACACCGCCGTCTCGGCGGCCGAGCGCAACGATTTCCGGGCCTCATCGAACCTGACGCTGCCGTTCGGCGCGGGCGGCACGGTCACGTACTCGCGGACGAAGAGCGAGGGCTTCGACGTGCGCGGCGGCCGGCGGACCCAGGACCAGACGGGCTGGCCCAACGTGCAGCTGCGCTGGCCGCAGCTGCCGGTACCGGCCAAGCTCGCGGGCGTGTTGCTCGCGGCCGGTTTCAACTTCGGCTACGAGCGCATCGAGCGGACCAGCGAACTGGGGCTGCGCAGCCCGCAGATCCGGGGCAGCACCGACAACCAGATCCCGCTCTCGCTCACCATGACGTTCCGCGGCGGGCTGACCACGCAGTACACGGGCCGGCTCAGCCGGGGCACCACGGTGGACCCGACCGGCGACGGCGAGACCTCGGGCGCCAACCACTCGGTGCAGCTGAGCGGCATCTTCCAGCCGCCCGGCTTCCTGAAGTCGAAGATCAAGACGCCCCTCCAGATGCAGATGGCGTTCACGCAGGACGACCAGCGCCGCTGCCGCTACCAGCCGGGCACCGAAGGGGGCGAGTGCACGACCTTCATCGATACCTCGAATCGCACTGCGCGCCTGCAGATCGACACCCAGCTGAACGACCTGCTGGTCGGGTTCCGTATGAACTGGACGGGCCGCAAGAGCCGGGTGGGCACGCGGACGGGATCGAACCAGTTCCAGCTCGCGCTGTTCGGACAATTCAACTTCTCCGCGGGTCAGATGCAGCAGGGAGGGATCCGATGATCGGAACGACAGGTGCGGGCGGGGAGTATCGCATCGGCATGAGGACACTGAGGTTTCTGATCCTGGCCGCGCCTGTCCTGGCCGGCTGCAACAGCGCGGGCGCCAGCGGTGGCGGGGCCCTGGATCAACCACAGACGTCGGCCCCGCCATTCAATGCCGATACCGCCTTCGGCTACCTCGAGAAGCAGGTCGAGTTCGGCCCGCGCGTGCCCGGCACGCCCGGCCACGCGGCCCAACTCGAATGGATGACGCAGTTCCTGCGCGCGCGCGCCGATACCGTCATCCTGCAGTCGTTCGAGCACGTGACCACGACCACCGGCACGCGGCTCGAGATGACCAACGTGTATGCCCGGTTCCGGCCGGACCTGCGCGACCACGTCCTTCTCATCACCCACTGGGACACCCGGCCGACGGCCGACGAGGAGTCGTCCCCGGACCGCCGCGCCCAGCCGATTCCGGGCGCGAACGACGGCGGCAGCGGTACCGCCGTCCTTCTCGAGCTTGCCAATGTCCTCTCCAGCAATTCTCCGCCGGTTGGCGTGGACCTACTTTTCGTGGACGGGGAGGACTATGGCCCGGGTGAGCCGGACATGTACCTGGGCGCCAAGCACTTCGCGGCGACGGAGACGGCGTACCACCCGCTCTACGGGATCCTGCTGGACATGATCGGGGACGCGAACCCGGTCTACCCGATCGAGGGCAACTCGAAGGACAGCGCGCCCGAGGTCGTGGAGCGGGTCTGGCGGCTGGCCGACCAGCTCGGCTACGGCAGCGCGTTCCCGCGGCGCGACGGCGGGTGGATAACGGATGACCATATCCCGTTGAACCGCGCGGGGATACGTACGATCGACATCATCGATTTCGACTACCCGTACTGGCACCGCCTGAGCGACGACATGTCGCACGTCGCGCCGCGCGGGCTCGGCATCGTCGGATCCGTGATGACGGCCCTCATCTACCGGGGCGGCTGAGCCCACCCGCCCCGGCGCCGGCGGCCGGTGGGGACCGGTCGACCGACGCCCTCCGCCCGGCGGTCATCCGACCCCGCCGGGCCGCCCTCCCCCACCTAATGGACTCCGGCCCCGAGGCCGATACTTCGACGTGTCGAGCAATGGGGTCCGACCCTCACCCCGGGGGCCCCATGTCGCTCAACAGGGACGAAGCCCGGGCCGCGGCCTTCATCGCCGCGCTCCTGCTGGTTTCCGGCGCCGTGCGGTGGCTGGACCGACCCGAGCCGATCACGATCGACGCACCGGGTGTCGACGTGGCCGCCCTCGAGGCGGAAAGCCGCCGGACCGCGGCCGGCGCCGCGCGGCCGACGCCTCCGGCAGTTCGCGCGCCGCAGCCGGCGCGTACGGGGCCGGCGCGGGAGCCAGAGCGGCTGGACCTGAACCGGGCGACGGTTCAGGAACTGGAGCGACTGCCGAGAGTGGGACCGGTACTGGCAAGCAGGATCGTGGCGTTGCGGGACAGTCTCGGCGGATTCCGCGACGTCGCACAGCTCGAGCAGGTCCGCGGCATCGGCCCGGTGATGCTCGAGCGCCTCACCCCGCTGGTGAGGCTGGGAGCGAAGAACTAGACGGGCACAACGACCCGAAGTTGGGCACGGTACCTCAAACCGATAACGACCGCGAACCCCGAATGGCATCAGCACCACCGGTCATGGCCGCGCCGCCCCGCGATCGCATTGGCGATTTCCTGCTGCGCGAGGGGCTGGTCACGGAGGAGCAGCTACGCGCTGCAGCCCGCGATGCGAAGGAGCATGGCACGCGCGTCGGCTATTCCCTCATCAAGCTGAACATCATCGCGGAACCCGAGCTGACCAAGGCACTCGCCCGTCAGTACCGGGTCCCGGCCGTCGACCTCGACCGCGTCCAGGTCGACCCGAAGATCGTAAAGCTGTTCCCGCCCGACCTCGCCTTCAAGCACTACGTCCTGCCCATCCGCCGGATCGGCCGCATGCTGACCGTGGCAATGGCGGATCCGACGGACGCGGGCGCGATCGACAGCCTGAAGTTCGTCACCCGCTGCGACATCGAGCCCGTGATCGTGGGCGAGATGACGCTCAAGCGGCACATCGACCAGTTCTATCAGATCGAGGACATCGAGGAGGCCAACCACCTCACCGAGATCCTCGAGCAGATCGAGGGCAACGAGGAGGTCGAGGTCCTCGAGGAGGCGGAGGAGGACCTCAACGCGGCCATCCTCCAGGCGCAGGTCGATGATGCGCCCGTCGTCAAGCTGATCAACGGCGTGCTGAACGATGCCGTACAGCGGGGCGCCTCCGACATCCACATCGAGCCGTACGAGAAGGAACTCCGCATCCGCTACCGGATCGACGGTGCGCTCATGGAGATCATGAAGCCGCCGATCAAGATGAGGGCGGCGCTGAACTCGCGGGTCAAGATCCTCGCCAACCTGAACATCGCAGAACGGCGCGTCCCGCAGGACGGCCGCATCAAGATGCGGATCCGGAACCGGGTCATCGATTTCCGCGTCTCGACGCTGCCCGTGATCTTCGGCGAGAAGATCGTGCTCCGCATCCTGGACCAGGGAAACCTGGCCCTGGACCTCGAGAAGTTCGGGATGGAGCCGCAGGCGCTGCGCGACTTCATCCACGCCATCTCGAATCCCTACGGCATGGTCCTGGTGACCGGACCGACAGGCTCGGGCAAGACGACGACGCTGTACTCCGCGCTGTCCAGGATCAACACGGAAGACGTCAACATCATGACGGCGGAGGACCCGGTCGAGTACAACCTCCACGGCATCAACCAGGTCCTGGTCCGCAGCGAAATCGGCATGACCTTCGCCGCCGCGCTGCGCGCGTTCCTGCGCCAGGACCCGAATATCATCATGGTGGGTGAGGTCCGCGACATCGAGACGGGCGGGATCGCGATCAAGGCGGCACTCACGGGCCACCTCGTACTGTCGACACTACATACCAACGACGCGCCCTCGACCATCACCCGGCTCATCGACATGGGGCTGGAACCGTTCAACGTGGCGGGCGCCCTCAACTGCGTGACCGCGCAGCGGCTGGTCAGGAAGATCTGTACGAACTGCAAGGCGGAAGCGAAATACCCGCCCGAGTACATGGAGGCCGCGGCCATCTCCGGGGCGGCCTCGCAGAAGACCTTCTACAAGGGCAAGGGCTGCGAGAACTGTGCGGGTTCCGGCTACAAGGGGCGGGCCGGCCTGTACGAGGTGCTCAACATCAGTGCGGAACTCCGGCGCCTGATCATGCACGGTGCCAGTACCGATGAGCTGCGCGAACAGGGTCTCCAGGAAGGCATGCTGACCCTGCGCATGGACGGGCTGCTGAAGGCCTCGCGCGGCGTAACGACTCTGGAAGAAGTCATCAAGGAGACGGCGGCATGAGCAGTGCCACAGCCACACCGGCGGTCGGAAGCAGTACGGTCAACCTGCGCTCCCTGCTGGACGAGATGATCCAGCGCGGCGCAAGTGACCTGCACCTCAGTACCGGCGAACGCCCGAAGCTTCGCGTCGATGGCCAGATCGTGGACGCCATGCCGGACGCCATCCTTACGCCGCGCGACACGCTCGCCATGGCGTACTCGATCCTGACGGAGGTGCAGAAGAAGCGCTTTGAGACGGAGGACGAGCTGGACTTCTCGTTCGGTATCGCCAACCTGTCCCGCTTCCGCGGCAACGTCTTCAAGCAGCGCGGCTGCGTGTCCATGGCCATCCGCCAGATCCCCTACAACATCCGCGGATTCAAGGAACTGGGACTGCCCAACATCATCGAGCGCTTCTCCGAGAAGCCGCGCGGCCTCGTACTGGTGACGGGCCCCACCGGCTCGGGCAAGAGCACGACGCTGGCCGCGATGGTGGACAAGATCAACAACGAGCAGCGCAGCCACATCCTCACCGTCGAGGATCCCATCGAGTTCGTGCACAAGCACAAGCACTGCCTGGTCAACCAGCGCGAGGTGGGGGCGGACACGAAATCGTTCGCCGCAGCACTCAAGTACGCGTTGCGCCAGGACCCCGACATCGTGCTGATCGGCGAGATGCGCGACCTGGAAACGATCTCGGCCGCGCTCACCATCGCCGAGACCGGCCACCTGGCGCTGGCCACCCTGCACACCAACTCGGCAGCCGAGACCATCAACCGCATCATCGACGTATTCCCGTCGAACCAGCAGTCGCAGGTGCGAGCGCAGCTGTCCTTCGTGCTGGAAGGCGTGATTACGCAGCAGCTGCTGCCCCGGGCGCACGGCGGCGGGCGGCTGGCGGCTTGCGAAGTACTGGTGTGCACGCCGGCGGTGCGCGCGTGCATCCGGGATGACAAGGTGCACCAGATCTACTCGATCATGCAGGCGGGCAAGAAGTTCGGGATGCAGACGCTGAACGACGCCCTGTACCAGCAGTTCGTGCAGGGCGAAGTGACCCTCGAGGAGTGCCTGCACCACACGTCGGATCCCAACGAGTTCCTGCGGATGGCAGGGCAGAGCATCAGCTGAGAGGTCTCATGGCAACATTTACCTATTCGGCCCGTACTTCGAGTGGTGACCTGCAGGCTGGCGAACTCGCGCTCAAGACGCGGGAAGAAGTAGTCCAGTACCTCAGGCGCCAGCGCATGGTGCCGATCAAGATCGAGCAGAAATCGCAGCAGCTGACCATGCCGCGCTTCGGCAAGGGCATCGGCAACCGCGAGATCGTGATCTTCGCACGGCAGTTCGCCACCATGATCAACTCGGGCCTGCCCCTGGTGCAGAGCCTCGACATCCTGGCGAAGCAGTCGGAGAACGCGATCCTGCGGAAAGTCATCGAACAGGTGCAGTACGACGTCGAGTCGGGACATACCCTGGCCGACGCCATGCGCCAGCACCCGAAGGTCTTCAGCGACCTCTTCGTCAACATGGTCGCGGCCGGTGAGGCGGGTGGTATCCTCGACACCATCCTGCTCCGCCTGGCCGTGTTCCTGGAGAAGGCCGACGCCCTGCGCCGCAAGATCAAGGGCGCGATGATCTATCCGGCCGTGGTCATGGGCGTGGCCGCGATCGCGATCACCATCCTGCTGATCTTCGTGATCCCGGTCTTCCAGGAAATGTTCTCGCAGGCGGGCGTGGCGCTGCCCGGCCCGACCCAGTTCGTCATCATGTGCAGTGAGTTGCTGCAGACTCGCTGGTACGTGTTCGGTGGCGTCATCGTGGCCGCCGTGTTCGGCATTCAGCGCTTCTACAAGACACCTCAGGGGCAGCTCGCGATCGACCGGCTGTTGCTCCGGCTGCCCGTGCTCGGTCCGGTACAGCGCAAAGCCGCGATCGCCCGCTTCACGCGCACGTTGGGCACGCTGGTATCCTCCGGTGTGGCGATCCTCGACGGCCTCGAGATTACCGCGCGCACCGCCGGCAATCGCGTCGTGCACGACGCGATCATGGAGTCGCGCGCCAGCATCGCCGGCGGTGACACCATCTCCGAACCGCTCAAGAAGTCGGGCGTCTTCCCGCCCATGGTGGTCCAGATGATCAACGTCGGCGAGCAGACGGGCGGGCTCGACGAGATGCTGAGCAAGATCGCCGACTTCTACGACGAGGAAGTCGACGCCGCCGTACAGGCCATGCTCGCCGCCATGGAGCCCTTGATGATCGTGTTTCTGGGCACCATCGTCGGCGGCATGATCGTGGCCATGTACCTGCCGATCTTCGACATGGTGAACGCCGTCAACTGAGCCCGGAACGCGGTCCGGCCGGATACGCAGGCCGATAACGCGATCCGCCGGCGGATCGAGGCGAGAGGCCCGGGGCTGTGTCCCGGGCCTCTCGCGCATCTGCCGGTCTTGCCCGGACTGCGGTGTCGGCGGCGCCGCCGGCCGAAACACGATCCGGCGCACCCGGTCCGCGCGATCGCGGTCCACGCGGTCCACGCGGTCCGCACGGTCCGCACGGTCCGCACGGTCCACGCCGTCCACGCGGTCCGCGCGGTCCGCACGATCGCGGTCCACGCTCGATCAGGCCCAGCCGGCCATTTCCGTGCCCCGCCCGCCGAGCTTCAATACTGCCATGGACGACGCGGGCGTGAGCAGCAAGACGCGGCAACGCCGGTCCGGGGGCCGCGGCCGGTGCATCGTGCGGCTGAGACCCGGGGCCGAAGGGCATGAGCTCACCTTCACCGGACCGTTCACCGCGGACGACCTGGCTGCGGTGAAGGCCATCCCCGGGCGGCGGTGGGATCCCGAGCGACGAGTCTGGATGCTTCCCGGCGACTCGGACACCCTCAAGCAGGTGGAGGCTGCCTTCGGTGCCGGTGTCCTGCCGCACCTCGACCGCGCGGCGCCGGTTACCGCGACCGAACGGCCCCCTCCCGCTTCGCCGGGCCACGAGGCGAATGTCGAACTGTTGCGCCGATTCCGGGACGAGCTTCTGCTTCGCGGGTTCAGCCCGCGCACCCGCAAGGAGTACGCCGCGCACGCCCGTCGCTTCCTCGAGTGGTGCGACGGCGGCGCGCAGGACGCTCCGAGTGCCCTCGCGAGCGAGTACCTCGTCCACCTGGTGAAAGACCGTGGGATCTCGACCAGCTACCACAACCAGGCCGTCAGCGCCCTCCGGCTCCTCGTCGAGACCCTGTGCGGCGAGCCCTGGACGGCCGAGACCATCCCCCGGCCCCGCCGGGAACGTCGCCTGCCCCGGGTCCTCGGCAGGGAGGAGGTCGCCCGCCTCCTCGGCGCCGTGCACCACCCCAAGCACCGAGCGATGGTCGCAGTCCTCTACTCCGCCGGCCTGAGAGTGAGCGAAGTGGTCCGGCTCCGCCTCGAAGACCTCGATACCGGGCGAGGACTGCTGCGCGTCAATCGCGGGAAAGGCGGCAAGGACCGCTACACCCTGCTCTCCCGACGCGGCCTCGAAGCCGTCACCGTGTACCGCGAAGCCTTCCAACCCAGCAAATGGCTGTTCCCGGGCTCCCGACCCGACAGCCACTACACCGCCCGCGCCCTTCAGCGTATCGTCAAGAAGGCCGGCCTGCGGGCCGGACTCGGGAAGGACGTAACGCCCCACATGCTCCGGCACTCCTTTGCCACTCACCTCCTGGAAAGCGGTACGGACCTCCGCTACATCCAGGAACTCCTCGGCCACCGCAGCAGCCGCACCACCGAGATCTACACTCACGTCGCAAGCACCCGACTCGCCCGCATCCGCAGCCCCCTCGACGAACTGGAGTAGCGCCGCGCCGCCCGATATCCGGCGCAGACCGGCCGCCCTCCCGCCCGAATGCATCGCGCCAACGCGACCGCCGGAGCCAGGTGATCGGCTCGGTGGGCGCCGCCGCCACGCCTCCCCTTCCACCAGCGGCCATGATCGCCGGGCATACCGACACACTCGAGCGAACCCGTCGATGCAACCGGCGAACCGTCCGGCGGCCGAAGATCCGTGACTGGTCAACGGCATTCTGTCGCCGTGCTCAATCAACCCGGACCACCTGTCCGTCAATCAGTCCCGCTGGCGCCAACGAGATCACGACAGCAGATTCGGAAAACGGATCGCCGCCCCCGAGTGCAATGCGGTCTCGTCATGATGCTCGCCGCCAATTGCCAGCGACATCGCCGCCGCAAACCCGCGCTCCAGGTGCGCCAGGAACGGACACGGCAGACCGCCAATAACGAGTTATCGGCAATGTTTTCCCGATCTCGCTCCTCGAGCGGCAAAGACAAGTCGAGCGCGCTTTCGATCGGCGTCCGTTCAACGTCCGACGGAGACTTCCGCGCCAGATCCGCACATCCGTGTGGCGCGGCTGCCCTCATGTATTCTCCAGGTGACTCGAGGAGTGGTGACATTCGGTGCGGAGTGGCAGGCAGCATGGAATTGAGGTTTGTGTGATCGCTGATCTTGAATCGGCGCGGACCGCGGCGGATCGCGGTACCCTTGAAGCGTGGGTTCACCACTACCTGAACGGTCCGGGCAAGAACGCAGCCTTCTCGGAAGGCCTGGCCCTGGAGGAGAGATTCTGGCGCGGCCCGCTTCGGATCGGGCTCCAGAAGCTGGAACGCACGTGCGGCCCGGAGCCTGAGATGCCGTATCGCGAGCCGATGGACCGGTGGGTGGCACGCGTCGCTGCCCTGGCGGCAGAATTCCGTGGCGTGGAGGCGTATGCGCCGCTCCTTGTCCAGTACGAGGCCGGTCGGCTTCGCATCCGGGATGGAAACCACCGGTACGCCGCGCTTCAATCCTTGCATGTGGGCGCGTGCTGGATAATCCTGTGGTACGCCAATGTCGAGGAATTCCGGCACCATGAAGCAAGGGGTTTCCGGGTGTAGGAGCAGGCCGTCGAGCGGTCGCAAAGATCGCCGCTGGTGGGTGTAGTGGACGAAAGCGGACAGGTCGTGAAGCCGGCACGGGAAAACACAGCCGATAACACGACTGGGTTCATGTAACGCGGCCTGCGGCCGCTACCGGCGCAGGCACCAGAACGGGTAGCTTGGGAGAGGCGCCGGACACCCCTCCGCCGACCTGTCGCTCGGCTCCCGGGGCGTCATGAACCGTCGGAACGTTATCGGCAATGTTTTCCCGATCTCGCTCCTCGAGCGGCAAAGACAAGTCGAGCGCGCTTTCGATCGGCGTCGGTTCAACGCCGACGGAGACTTCCGCGCCAGATCCGCACATCCGTGTGGCGCGGCTGCCCTCATGTATTCTCCAGGTGACTCGAGGAGTGGTGACATTCGGTGCGGAGTGGCAGGCAGCATGGAATTGAGGTTTGTGTGATCGCTGATCTTGAATCGGCGCGGACCGCGGCGGATCGCGGTACCCTTGAAGCGTGGGTTCACCGCTACCTGAACGGTCCGGGCAAGAACGCAGCCTTCTCGGAAGGCCTGGCCCTGGAGGAGAGATTCTGGCGCGGCCCGCTTCGGATCGGGCTCCAGAAGCTGGAACGCACGTGCGGCCCGGAGCCTGAGATGCCGTATCGCGAGCCGATGGACCGGTGGGTGGCACGCGTCGCTGCCCTGGCGGCAGAATTCCGTGGCGTGGAGGCGTATGCGCCGCTCCTTGTCCAGTACGAGGCCGGTCGGCTTCGCATCCGGGATGGAAACCACCGGTACGCCGCGCTTCAATCCTTGCATGTGGGCGCGTGCTGGATAATCCTGTGGTACGCCAATGTCGAGGAATTCCGGCACCATGAAGCAAGGGGTTTCCGGGTGTAGGAGCAGGCCGTCGAGCGGTCGCAAAGATCGCCGCTGGTGGGTGTAGTGGACGAAAGCGGACAGGTCGTGAAGCCGGCACGGGAAAACACAGCCGATAACACGCTGGGTTTACGCTACGCTCGCCTTCGGCTCGCTAGCCGCCGCAGGCACGGGAAAGGGGTAGCTCGGGAAAGGCGTCGGACACCGCTTCGCCCAGCTGTCGCCGGGCTCTCGGGGCGTCGTGAACCGCGGAACGTTATGTGCAATGTTCTCCCGACCTCGCTACTCGAACGGCAATGACAAGTGAACGTCGCTTTCGATCGCGTCAGCTCAACGCCGCCAGACACTTCCGCGCCGATCCGCACATCCGTGTGGCTCGGCAACCGTCACCTTTAGTCGAGGTCATGCGAGGAGTGATGGCATTCGGTGCGAGGCAGGCGTCGGTAATGGGGGGTTGATGAACGCCGACCTGGCATCGGCGCGAACCGCGGCAGAGAGCGGTGTCCTGGTAGCCCGGGTTCACCGCTACCTGAACGGTCCGGGCAAGAACGCAGCGTTCTCGCAAGGTCTGGCGTTGTAGCCGCGATTCTGGCGGGGCCAGCTTCGCATCGGGCTCGAGAAGCCGGAACGCACGTGTGGCCCGGAGCCGGAGATGCTATATCGCGAGCCGAAGGACCGGTGGGAAGGCTCGTCTCGCGGCGCTGCGGGCCGGATTCCGGAGGGTGGAGAAGTACGCGCCCTTTCTTGTCCAGTATGAGTCCGGGCGGCTTCGCCTCCGGGATGGAAACCACCGGTACGCCGCGCTGGGATCCTTGCATATGGGCGAGTGCTGGATAATCGTGTGGTACGCGAATGCGGAGGAGTATCGGCACCACGAGACACGCGGTTTCCGGGTGCAGGGCAGGCAGCATAGCCGTTGACTCCGATCGCCGCTCCGCCGGCGAATGGGCGGAAGTCGGGCAGGTCGTGAAGCAAGCACGGGAGAACACAGCACATAACCGGCTGGGTTCATGTAACGCGCGCCTGCGGCCGCTACCGGCGCAGGCACCAGAACGGGTAGCTTGGGAAAGGCGCCGGACACCCCTCCGCCGAGCTGTCGCTCGGCTCCCGGGGCGTCATGAACCGCCGAACGTTATCGGCAATGTTTTCCCGATCTCGCTCCTCGAGCGGCAAAGACAAGTTCGAGCGCGCTTTGGGCGGTGTCGGTTCAACGCCGACGGAGACTTCCGCGCGATCCGCACATCCGTGTGGCGCGGCTGCCCTCATGTATTCTCCAGGTGACTCGAGGAGTGGTGACATTCGGTGCGGAGTGGCAGGCAACGTGGAATTGAGGTTTGTGTGATCGCTGATCTTGAATCGGCGCGGACCGCGGCGGATCGCGGTACCCTTGAAGCGTGGGTTCACCGCTACCTGAACGGTCCGGGCAAGAACGCAGCCTTCTCGGAAGGCCTGGCCCTGGAGGAGAGATTCTGGCGCGGCCCGCTTCGGATCGGGCTCCAGAAGCTGGAACGCACGTGCGGCCCGGAGCCTGAGATGCCGTATCGCGAGCCGATGGACCGGTGGGTGGCACGCGTCGCTGCCCTGGCGGCAGAATTCCGTGGCGTGGAGGCGTATGCGCCGCTCCTTGTCCAGTACGAGGCCGGTCGGCTTCGCATCCGGGATGGAAACCACCGGTACGCCGCGCTTCAATCCTTGCATGTGGGCGCGTGCTGGATAATCCTGTGGTACGCCGATGTCGAGGAATTCCGGCACCATGAAGCGAGGGGTTTCCGGGTGTAGGAGCAGGCCGTCGAGCGGTCGCAAAAATCGCCGCTGGTGGGTGTAGTGGACGAAAGCGGACAGGTCGTGAAGCAGGCACGGGAAAACACAGCCGATAACACGCTGGGTTTACGCTGCGCTCGCTTCGCTCGCTGGCCGCCGCAGGCCCGGGAAAGGGGTAGCTCGGGAAAGGCGTCGGACACCGCTTCGCCCGGCTGTCGCCGGGCTCTCGCGGCGTCGTAAACCGCGGAACGTTAGATGAAATGGGGTCACGAGCCGCGACCCAAGCGGCACAACGAAAACGCTGACAGGGTGGCACACCATGCGCCTGTCGCTTCTATGTCTCGTTCTGGTTGTTGTCGGTTGCTCCAGAACTCAGGTTCAGGAATGCGAACCGTTGGTTCCGGGTGTGTCCGTAGTGGTGGCTGCGTCTTCGGGAACGGTCGACTCGGTGTCGGCCGACGGGTGGACCGAGCTGTGGCGTGTTGGAGGTCAGAGGGAAGGTCAGGAGCTTGCGATTCCGGTGAGTGCCGCGGTAAGTCCGACCGGCGTCCTGGCGGTTCCCGATTTCCGGCTTCAGGAAGTGATCCTGATCGGGCCTGACGGTACGTGGCTCGGGCCCAGATTCCGGAGAGGACCGGGCCCGGAAGAGTTGACGTACCCGGTGGCGGCAACATGGTCCTCCGCCGGTGCACTCAGCGTTTTCGATCTGGGCACTCCGAAGGTGATCACAGCCAACTCCGCTGGGTCGGTGGAAACCATCCCTGTCCCGCTCGCTTTTGTGGCGTCGGTCGTCGCGAGCGGAGAGTTACTTTGGGCAGGCGTTCAACCTGCCGGCACGCTCTTCCTCTACCCCGGCTGGCAACGCATCGAAGTCAGATGGCGCCCCCTTCCTGCAGGGAGTCATCCTGCGCCTGCAGCCGGGCGCGAGCACCCCGGATACAATCCTGAAACGGACCTTCCCGGGTCTGCCGAAGGGGCGCTTCAGCACGATGCCCGCCCCCGGGTGGGCGCATCCCGTCGCGGCGGTGGGTCAGAACGGCCGGGTGGCCGTGGGCGGCTTTGACGAGAGCTACCGGATTCTGCTCTATGATTCCACCGGTACTCCGGATCGGCAGATCTGCGGTCTCGGTTCCCCAATAGCCATGACGGGTCCGGAGCGGGGCGAGCTTGTTGGTGACGCCATAGAAGGCCTGGAAGCCGCGATTCGAGAAGCAGCCCAACCGCCAGAGCCTGCGCGCTACGGACGTCTCCTTATCAGCGCGGACGGGTTGCTATGGGTCCAGAGAGAGCGTCCGGCGCCCGTTTCAACGGCGGGCGTTCTCTACGGCGCACCGGGCGCGCTCTACGATGTGTTCGACTCGACCGGGCGGTACCGTCATAGTGCGCGTCTCCCCGAGCACGCATATCTGCTTGAGGCGCTGGGGGACACCATCTGGACGTTTGAGATCGGGGAGTATGATGAAGTGGAAGTTGTCGCGTACGCACGAACGCGGTCGAGTTGAGCATTCGCTCGTCCGAGGGGTGGACTGAGTTGGACAGGGCTGGACTTCCCGAGCACGTGACCCCACATCCTCTAACACGCTGGGTTTACGCTGCGCTCGCTTCGCTCGCTGGCCGCCGCAGGCACGGGAAAGGGGTAGCTCGGGAAAGGCGTCGGACACCGCTTCGCCCGGCTGGCGCCGGGCTCTCGCGGCGTCGTAAACCGCGGAACGTTATCTGAAAGCCAGTGCACGAACGCAAAGAGACTGCACAGCCGGTGCCGGAAGAATCAGGTACGTAGAAGATCTTGCCTATGGAATCCGCGAGACCAGCATCTAGGTTGCTTGTCGTGTTCGACACAAATGTATACATCGGTGTCGGCGAGAAGCGGATCGATGAAATGAGTGCGGCGGAAGCCCAAGCGGGCGTGCTGGCGCTTGCCAGTGTGTGGCCATCTCTGGAACTATTGGCACGCTGTGGAGGTGCCGACACCGCCAGAGCGCAACGGGCTCACTCCGCATTACGGCGTATCGTGGCTCACGCTGGCTATGCGGGCCCTGACGGTTTCAGGGTGCGTGTGCACGAAGCAGGCGAGTTCACACTCGCCAAAGGGCTGTTCGGCCACTCACTCGAGGAGCCTCTCCTTCAAGCAGGATTCGTGAGCGACTTGATCGTTGCCGCGGCGACTCACGAGCCTCAGGCCTTTTGCGAGACGCACTCCGCTGACCTCCGCACAATCGCTGCACGCGTTCGGGAAGAGGAAGAGCGCCTTGAGCGGCAGGCGGCCACTGGCAGGCGCCTTCACCCCGAAGCGAGTCTCCCGCTAGGCACGCCGAGTGGCATTGATCTGGCCATCGTCGCCGCGGGTCTCGTCCAGGCCCTGGCCGAGGAGTACGGTATCCCGCTTGACGCGGCCAATTCTAATCGGGCCGTAAACCTGGTGGTTCAGAACTTCCCAGTTGCTATGGCCTTCATGTTCGGCTTGATTTCCGACTCTTCTCCGAAAGGGGATTTGCCTGGCGGCGGCAACTCAGCGTGGGACTTAAAGATCGCCTTCCACGCTTCGCGGGGAGGCTCTATCGCGGGCATACCGGCAATACTCGTCAGCGACGACAAACGGCTACTTCGCGCCGCCCGTGAAGGCGGAGACGAGCGTCGAGTTATGCCTCTCCAGACCTATCACGATATTCTTTCCAAGCCGGATGAAGTGGCCCAACTTGCCGAGGAGCTTCGCAACTAGGTGAGAACATGGTGTCGACAGGCGATGTCGCATCCCAGGCACGTGCACTGGCCATCAGATAACACGCTGGGTTCATGTAACGCGGCCTGCGGCCGCTACCGGCGCAGGCACCAGAACGAGTAACTTGGGAGAGGCGCCGGACACCCCTCCGCCGAGCTTTCGCTCGGCTCCCGGGGCGTCATGAACCGTCGGAACGTTATCGGCAATGTTTTCCCGATCTCGCTCCTCGAGCGGCAAAGACAAGTCGAGCGCGCTTTCGATCGCGTCCGTTCAACGTCTACTGAGACTTCCGCGCCAGGCCGCACATCCGTGTGGCGCGGCTGCCCTCATGTATTCTCCAGGTGACTCGAGGAGTGGTGACATTCGGTGCGGAGTGGCAGGCAGCATGGAATTGAGGTTTGTGTGATCGCTGATCTTGAATCGGCGCGGACCGCGGCGGATCGCGGTACCCTTGAAGCGTGGGTTCACCGCTACCTGAACGGTCCGGGCAAGAACGCAGCCTTCTCGGAAGGCCTGGCCCTGGAGGAGAGATTCTGGCGCGGCCCGCTTCGGATCGGGCTCCAGAAGCTGGAACGCACGTGCGGCCCGGAGCCTGAGATGCCGTATCGCGAGCCGATGGACCGGTGGGTGGCACGCGTCGCTGCCCTGGCGGCAGAATTCCGTGGCGTGGAGGCGTATGCGCCGCTCCTTGTCCAGTACGAGGCCGGTCGGCTTCGCATCCGGGATGGAAACCACCGGTACGCCGCGCTTCAATCCTTGCATGTGGGCGCGTGCTGGATAATCCTGTGGTACGCCGATGTCGAGGAATTCCGGCACCATGAAGCAAGGGGTTTCCGGGTGTAGGAGCAGGCCGTCGAGCGGTCGCAAAGATCGCCGCTGGTGGGTGTAGTTGGACGAAAGCGGACAGGTCGTGAAGCCGGCACGGGAAAACACAGCCGATAACACGCTGGGTTTACGCTGCGCTCGCTTCGCTCGCTGGCCGCCGCAGGCACGGGAAAGGGGTAGCTCGGGAAAGGCGTCGGACACCGCTTCGCCCGGCTGGCGCCGGGCTCCCGCGGCGTCGTAAACCGCGGAACGTTAGGCGCAATGCTTCTGGCAGGAGAGCAAAATGTCAGGTCGCAGACTGATACACAGCGCGGTGATTCTATCGCTTTCGGCCGGCACAATTCCTGTCCACGCGCAGGCCCGCCTCGAAGTAACGGAAGTATGGAGCACCAAGGGCGACCCCGCACTTCCGTTTGGCGACATTGCCGGCATGATCGAGGCTCCAGGGGGCAACATTTTCGTTTCTGACCCGGTCAATATCGCCGTCTACGCCATTGATCCGGCGTCCAGAGCAGTTCAGCAGATCGCACGGCAGGGAAAGGGCCCGGGCGAGGTGCAGAACCCTGCGCTCTTTGCAGCGGCACCTTCGGGCGCGATCGCCCTCTGGGATCTCGGTCTCAACGCGATCCTCCTCGTTGACTCGCAATTTCGGGAATTGAAGCGCATACCACTTCGGCAACTCGTCGTGAATCCGAAGGGCTTCACAATCCTGCCGGACAGCTCATTCGTCCTGAGTGGGGGTACATTCCGGTCCGAATTCGGTATCCACCGATTCTCCGCGGCAGGCGAACACCTGGCAAGCTGGTTTCCGGCACCGGAGAGCAAGAGCCGCGCAGCCCGGATCCAACTTGCTGGGGCACCCATTTCGACGTCGCGCACCGGTCGAATCCTCCTCACTCGGCCAGCCCCACATCTAATCGCCGAGTTGAATCCGGCCACTGGCGAGATCACGCGAATCGCGGAGGACTCAACGGTCCTCGATCCCATCGGTGATGATTTCGAGAAGAAGACGAACGTCGACGGCCATGAGGTCATCGCGCCGCAGTGGTACTATTCGCAAAGTCGAGGGGTGTGGGAGCTGAAAGACGGCTCAATTCTCAACGTGATCACCCGCCGCTACGATGGTCAGAGCACTTGGGAACTCTATGATTCGCACGGCGGCCTCCGGGCGCGGCGGGACGTTGATCGGGCCTACCGTCCATTTGCGCTCACCGCGGCCGGACGGATTCTCGCGACATACGCCGATCCGCAGACCGACGAGACCGTTGCCGTGCTCCTTGAACTTCACCGACCGTGATGCTGAGCGAGCGGTTCGCGTATCTCGATATCGCACTGCGCCTAACAGACTGGGTTCATGTAACGCGGCCTGCGGCCGCTACCGGCGCAGGCACCAGAACGGGTAGCTTGGGAAAGGCGCCGGACACCCCTCCGCTCGAGCTGTCGCTCGGCTCCCGGGGCGTCATGAACCGTCGGACGTTAGCGGAAATGGGCCCTGACAGGAGAGCTTTCGTCTGACGGGCGAACGGCGAGGTGGTCGTCGCCACAAACGGACTTGAGGTCGCCAAGGCAGTGTGTTGCGGCCGCTGTTTCGTCGAGGATCCAATTCGGACCACCGGAGGAAGCATGGCTGTATTCGAATTCGTGATGGTGGCCGTGTCGATCATCATCGGCCTGGCTATGGCCGAAATCTTGATGGGTGTCCTTGATATTCTCCGTGCGAAGGCTTTCGACCGGACGTACTGGATCCACACGGCTTGGGTGGTCCAGGTATTCGTTCTCACGATTCAGAACTGGGCAAGTCAGTGGGGACTCCGAGCCTTCGACAATTGGAACTACGCCACACTGTCGATGGCATTGGCGCCAACCGTGATGATCTTTCTTGCTGCTGGCCTGATATTCCCAAAGAAAGACACCGGACTGCGCGAGTACTACTTCGCGCAGCGTTCCACGCTCTTCACAATTCTTCTGGTTTTGATGGTGTTGTACTCCCTTAACGCGTGGACTGTGTACGGCCACGCACCGGGCAGTCGCGGTGATTGGTTCCGTTTGCTCGTTGTCGCGACGTATGTCCCGCTCGCGATAAGCAAGAAGCCCAAGATACATGCCGCGTTGACGATGGTACACGCGTGTATCATAACTGTCTCGTTCACGACGCTACTCGGTGGGCAGGGCGGGAGAATGTCAATCTGATGAATCAAGGGCGAGCCCGGAATGCAGGCAATGAAGGGCCGCTCGTGGACGAGGTGAGCTGGCACCGCAAGGTTGCAGGCTCGGAGGGCGTGATATTGACTGAGGAATCGGCGCGGGCCCACTTCCGCTAACACGCTGGGTTTACGCTGCGCTCGCTTCGCTCGCTGGCCGCCGCAGGCACGGGAAAGGGGTAGCTCGGGAAAGGCGTCGGACACCGCTTCGCCCGGCTGTCGCCGGGCTCTCGCGGCGTCGTAAACCGCGGAACGTTATGTGCCATTGCCTTTTCGCGAAGATAGCAACTGACGAAGACTTTCCCTGAGCAGGAGACTTCAGCATGGGGTTGGGCCCCGTTTTGCGAGTCCGTTTCGCCTTGAGGCAGACGCGACCCGCAACGTATCTCCTTTATGCCCTGTCTCTCAGCGCCGCTGGGTGTGACCACCCAATGGCCACGCGAGAAACGCCACCCGCAATCTCACTCACGGAGATCCTACGTATTGGAGGACAGCAAGACACCGCCAATCTTTTCAACTTCATCAACGACGTATACGTTGGTGAGAACTCGAATGTCTATGTAACTGACAATTTCGACGAGGGCGTACGGATCTTTGATCCCCATGGTAGGTTCCTGCGGAGGTTCGGTGAGAAGGGTGATGGTCCAGGCAAAATCAATCACCCCGGTCAGCTCGCCGTACACGGAGACAGCGTGTTCCTGTTCGGGACACGTGAGGCACAGGTCTTTGACACCCTTGGATCGTGGATAGGCCGCAAGGCGTTTCCCAGTCAGCTGCTGATCAAGGACGCGGTAGCATCGCACTTTGGGTTGCTCCTCTATCTGTCGAAGGTGGCCAGACGTGGTCCCGAAGAGCTCAGTGTCAGTATCGATGCCTGTATCACGGCTTGGGCGGATCTGCCCGTCCTCAGATTGGAGTGCAAACTTCATTATTCCGGAGCTAGCTTGTACCCATTTGGTGCTGCCGGTATTCGTCCACTTCCGTTTTCTGCGGGTGGCAGTGTCGCGCTGTCATCAAGTGGAGTCCTGTACGGATCGTCGGGAGAGTTCTACGAAGTGGACTATGTGTCCAGCACTGGCAGAGGCTCCTGGATAGGATCGGCCGTTCCTTTGCCGATTAGAAGGAAGGATGTGCAGGAGGAACTTGATCGCATTCACACGGAGCTTGTGCCGTATCTAAGTCTGTGGGCCGAAGCTGGCATTGAAACGACCGGTCCGGCGTTCAAATACCCAGATGCTATGGACGAGTATCATCCACCGAAGACTAGACCGGTGATCTCAGAGATGATTGCCGGGCCGAATGGAGATGTTCTTGTCAGACGAGTTGACCTGAGCGATAATGACGATGATGTTTGGGATCTCCTGAATCGTCACGGAATTCCGACAGGGAGAATTGTCGTCGACAAAGAATGGAAGGTTGAGGTAAGGCTGTTGATGGGCTGCAGCATATACGCCATCCAGAGGGGCGAGTACGATGTCGAGTCCGTTGTCAGATATCAGTTCGACCCTTGCGTCGAGTGAAGTGAGATAAGACTTGAAACGGTCAGCACCTCTTCGGTCCCGAGATTGCCTGACTCCCGGCTTTCTCCAGCAAACGTGGATCAGGAAGAAGTCGTTCCCGGAATGGCACAAGGCGTGGTATCATCCAGGCACCAGCAACGGCACATAACAGACTGGGTTCATGTAACGCGGCCTGCGGCCGCTACCGGCGCAGACACCAGAACGGGTCGCTTGGGAGAGGCGCCGGACACCCCTCCGCCGAGCTGTCGCTCGGCTCCCGGGGCGTCATGAACCGTCGGACGTTATCTGAAAGCCCGAGCCCCTTTGAAAGGAAGAACGGAGGTGGGGTAACGGAGTAACGGAGCCCCGCCCGCGGCGAACGTGGCAGCGCATGGAGAGGGTCGGCCGCTTGACGCGGCCGCCGCGTGCAGGAAGAGAGGGAACGCGCTTGACGCGCGTTCAGCACGCGGTCGGACGGGAAGGGACCAGCCCCCCACCTCCTGGTCGCAGGAGGGCCGCAAGAGGGTCGAGGAGATCGTAGCACGCGGGCCAGCTCGGGCCATCAGATAACACGCTGGGTTTACGCTGCGCTCGCTTCGCTCGCTGGCCGCCGCAGGCACGGGAAAGGGGTAGCACGGGAAGGGCGTCGGACACCGCTTCGCCCGGCTGGCGCCGGGCTCTCGCGGCGTCGTAAACCGCGGAACGTTAGCGGAAATTGATCCTAACCCAGCAACCGGCGAGTAGCTTGGTTCGGGCCATCGTTCTTTCGACGAGGCTGATGCGCGGGTACATTCTGAAACGTGGCCCATGACTTGGCCGAAACGACATTGACAGCGCAGGGTCTGATGCGTAAACGTCTATTTGTCGCGTCGTCTGTAGAAGGTCTCGACGTTGCGTACGCGGTCCAGGAGAATCTGGAGCACGACCTGGAGATTACCGTCTGGTCGCAGGGTGTCTTCGAACCCAGTCGCAGCACCTTGAATTCCCTCTTTCAAGCTCTCCCCCAGTTTGACGCGGCAGTATTCGTATTTAGCCCCGACGACACCCGACTCCAGCGCGGACGGCAGAAGCCGGCGGTTCGAGACAACGTCATATTTGAGCTCGGCCTCTTTGCGGCGAGCTTGGGCATTGAGAGTTGCTTCATACTCACTCCGCGATCGTTCTCAGAATTGCACCTTCCTACGGACTTACTCGGCGTCACACCAATTACTTACGACGATGCACGTGACGACGAGAACCTTCTCGCGGCACTTGGTCCGGCGTGCAACAAAATCCGGCGCAAGCTCGTTCCACGCGAATCGCCAAGGAGCCGTAAGGGAAGAACTCTGCAAGAGGTCTTGCTGTCGCGTCCGTTCCGACTGGTATTCAATCCGAAAACGCAGCGCTCGAAGCGGATGGTGTTTGCTGCGGATGGAAGAATCGTTGAGGGCAACAACCGGAACGAGCATTCTTGGCGCATCGTCAATGAGCAGCTCGAGCTTCTGCAACTCGATGGCAAGATCCATAGCCGGTTCCGGTATGAAGTTGCCACTGAGACATTCCGGCACACGAACGACCCAGATACGCTCTCCATCCGAGACCAGGTCTTGGTCCCGGAGGACTCAGGCTAGTGATAACGCCTCGGAGAGAGCCACGAGTACAATGCGGCATACCGGCGGGTCGCACGGGGGCTCGGCTCTGAAATGTCGTACGGATCAACTTCCGCTAACACGCTGGGTTTACGCTGCGCTCGCTTCGCTCGCTGGCCGCCGCAGGCTCGGGAAAGAGGTAGCTTGGGAAAAGCGTCGGACACCGCTTCGCCCGGCTGGCGCCGGGCTCCCGCGGCGTCGTAAACCGCGGAACGTTCAGATGACATGCTCCGGCCCAACAGAAGTGGTGCCCCGGCGCCGATGCGGAGGCGAGGGCAAGGGTTGACGCGTTGCCTTGCGATATCCAGAGTGTGCGGACATCATGCACTGCAACGGTGCCTACATTAACCTAGGGCGTCGGGGTATGCGAGGCCTATTCGATCTGCTGACGGCAGACGATCTTTGTGATAAGCTTGAACACGACTATCGGCGTGTGCAGGCGAATCCCGCCGATGTCTTCGCAGCGTTCGATTTCGTAGTGACAGCGTGGCATTCTGGTCGAGTGGAGGTACCAAGGTCCCCAGCGAAAGGCTGTGCGTGATCAGTATCCAATCGTCCAACTGTGTGAGCATCTTGCCGTCAGCGGGAAGCACCACCAACCTGCCGACCCCAAGCACCAATCGGCCAAATCGTCCGCCCGGAAATCTGCTTGGAAACGCGGCTTCTGGGCGCCGGGCGTTTGGGCGCCAGGACTATGGAAGGACCAACTGGTGATCGACCTATCAGGCCCCGCCAAGGCCGCATATGGCGACCGCATGCAATTCGCGCAGTTCGCTGAGTTGGTGATGGAATTCTGGCGCGGTCCGGGAGGGTGTCCAGGTGACCGCAACGTATCCGGATCGGCACCGTGATGGGCAATTGATTGCTGAACGCAAGGAATGCGAGAACGCGGGTATTTCCGCCGCATCATCTGTCGAAAGTCAGGGCGGAATCAAAGGGTACACTTGGCAGCGAGGGCGTTTCGCGTATATGCAAGCGGTATCGCAGCCTGAACAGGGCCGGAGCACATCATCTAACAGACTGGGTTCATGTAACGCGGCCTGCGGCCGCTACCGGCGCAGGCACCAGAACGGGTCGCTTGGGAAAGGCGCCGGACACCGCTCCGCCCGGCTGACGCCGGGCTCCCGGGGCGTCATGAACCGTCGGACGTTATCCGAAAGGAGGGCCGCCCTCGCTCGGCGGCCGGCCGCGCGATCCCCTTGATCCCAGGACTGTACAGCCGATATATTGTGTATGTACAGGCAAGGAGGTCACATGGCCAAAGCTGGAGTGGTGCGGAAGAACGTTCGCTTGACACAGGCGAAGATCGATCGGGCGAAGAAGATCCTGGGCACCAAGACGGAAACCGAGACCATCGAGCAGGCGCTGGATCTCGTCGCGTTCCGGGAGGAAGTGGTTCGAGGAATCGATCGGATCGCGGGAAGCGGAATCCTGCGCGATATCTTCGCGGATGATGAGGCCGCGTGACGGGGTACGTTCTGGACTCGAATCTCTATATCGAGGCCTCCCGTGATGCCGACAGGGCCGCGCAACTGGCAGAGTTCAGCGTACGTTTCCTGCCCCGTATTTATCTGCACGGTGTGGTAGTTCAGGAATTGATGGCCGGTGCGGCAAATGCTGCGGCGCGGCGCACGGTGGAGCGCGAGTTGATCCGGCCATTCCAGCGTCGCGGCCGCCTTCTGGTGCCGAGCTTCGCGGCATGGCAGCGGTCCGGTGAGATTGTCGGGCGTCTGGTGGAGAAGCGGCGCCTGAGTCGCACTGGGGTTCCCCGCTCCTTCCTCAACGATAGCCTGATTGCAGCGTCGTGCCGGGAACATGGTGTCACGGTGATTACTCGGAACCAGCGCGACTTCGAGAAGATCCGTGAAGTGGTAGCGTTCGGCTTTGATGCTCCATGGCCCGAGAAGTAGAGGCACGGCCCGGTCATGCAGCCGGAGCAGCTCGATGACAAGAAAGAACCGCAGCGCCGCCGCGGCAGCGGCCCTCCCATCAGATAACAAACTGGGTTTACGTTACGCGGCCTTCGGCCGCTGACCGCCGCAGGCCATGAAAGTAGTCGCAGTGAAGGGCGTCGGACAGCCCTGCGCTCACCTGACGGTGAGCTCCGGGCCGTCGTAAACCGTTGGACGTTAACTGACATGGGGCCTTTGCGCATGGGAACAACTTGCGACACGGCAGGCCGCAATGCCGGGAGACTCTCGCCCGCCACGGCACCCCGGCCTACGTACTCTGCCTTGCGTGCGGTTCTTGCGAATGCGAACATGGATTCGTGATGCTCAAGTCGATTCTCATTTCGGCTGGGGGCCTACTCGGAGTGGCTGGCGCCGTGGCCTATGTTTTCGGATTCGTAATAGTGAATTCGCACTTGGCAAGGACGGGCGTAACTCAGTCTGCGTTGATCAGGTCACGGCACTTGGCGGCTGGAATCGTATGCACCGTGATTCTGCTCATTCCGGTAACAACCGGTGTCGCCTTCTGGACGGAGTTCCGCTCAATTCCGGTTGATGGCCTGGGCGATGCGGCGATACCAGCCCTAGTCACGTTGTCGTTCGGAATATTCGCGTGGGATCAGGTATTGTGGGTCGTGAGCGTCGGCAGACGCCGTTTCGCTGCCCCGAGGCACGAGAGCCTATTCTTCGTGGGTGTTGCGGCCATGAGTGCGCTCCTTAGCGTAAGCGCCGTACGAGGGTGGCCGTCTTCGCTACGAGGCGTCGAAATCTACCATGTAGTACGAGCCGCCAGCTGGGTGATATTGCCACTTGGTGCCGCTCTCTTCGTGTCACACCGAATCTATCCACAGCTCCGGCCGGATCTCGGGGGTGGTGCTGGTTGGGTCGTATTGGTATCGCTCAAGGCCGGCGCAGTACCGGAACGTATTGAACGTGCTTGCGGGGAGGCAGTGATTCTCGTGGATCGTTCCGCGCTCGCTCTCTTTGTCTGGACGGCACCATCCGACGTTCAGGCCATAGAAATCCCCCTTGCTGCGATCGCTGCTGTTGAGGCCAAGGGCATGGTCGCGTTGCGAACACGCGTACTTATCCCCACGACGTTTCAAGACGCTCGGAAGGTGGAGACCACCGCGCGCCTTTTGTCGAAAGAATGAGATGGCGACTACCAAGCCCGGCCCCACATCAGTTAACAGACTGGGTTCATGTAACGCGGCCTGCGGCCGCTACCGGCGCAGGCACCAGAACGGGTAGCTTGGGAAAGGCGCCGGACACCCCTCCGCCGAGCTGTCGCT
This sequence comes from uncultured Gemmatimonadales bacterium, assembly GCA_963786235.1. Lineage (GTDB taxonomy): Bacteria > Gemmatimonadota > Gemmatimonadetes > Longimicrobiales > RSA9 > CAWAYJ01. Next base: position 29,622 of record CAWAYJ010000035.1, on the reverse strand, counting down.
CGGCTCCCGGGGCGTCATGAACCGTCGGACGTTATCTGACATTGGATTCGCAACGTGCCCGATGTCCCTGGAACGCCAAGGAGGGAACTACGGAGCGCCAAGCGGCGGCTCGGTGCCCCTTCCATTTCAGTCTATCTCACCCCGAGGGTTGGGCATTCCCGAACGGCCTCGCTCGATGTGGGAGAATTCCCTACAGCAAGCCCAGAGCCTCGGCAGCATCTTCGTTGCGGTAGCCAGAGGTCAGGAGGTTACCCGGCCAAGAAGTCATGCCGACCTGGCAACCGCCCAATCAACGTCAGAAAGACACGTTGTTTCGTGCTGGAGAGCCGGCGGTCCGCTGGCAGCCGCAGCAATGGAATGACTAACGAAGATGAGCATGCCGGGAGGAGCCGGCCGCGAACCTTGGAGGACGACAATGCGCGTAACATGTCATCAGGTGAAGCACTCGATGCTGTGGACCGTTTTGGTCGCCTCAGCATTCAGCTGTTCCGATACGAATGGCCCCGAGACGACAGACGAGACCTGCCTCCACCAACTGGACACGAAACCCGAAACCGCCACTGTTGTACTCGGTGATAGTATCCTCTTCGAATCCACATATCTCCGCGCTTGTAGTATCACGCCGCCCTTTATCTGGTCTGCAAGCCCGGACGGAATCGGAGATTTCGCTGTGCGCAGCGACACCTCGGCAGTATTTCGGTCACGCGCCGTTGGGATCGCCGCGGTTCGAATTCGAGACCAGAGTCGGATCGTCGGCGAGGCTGCGGTGATTGTGGTCGCTCCCGCGGGGTCTGGTGCGCGAATGACAGTATGGAGGGATGGTCCCGCAGCGTTCCGGCTGGGAAGGCAGCACAGACACCTGGATTGATCGTAAACTCCACGGCCCGGCAACCAGCGAATCCAACGTCAGATAACAGACTGGGTTCATGTAACGCGGCCTGCGGCCGCTACCGGCGCAGGCACGAGAACGTGTAGCTTGGGAAAGGCGCCGGACACCCCTCCGCCGAGCTGTCGCTCGGCTCCCGGGGCGTCATGAACCGTCGGACGTTAGAGGACATTGGGCTCGCGATCGCGAACAGAAATCGAGTCGCATCGTGAAAACAGGGTCGTCAGCTTCGGAGCCGTTCTGATGATTCGTTGGGAAGTGACGTTGGGTCTGTCCTTCTTGCTTGTTGCACCGGCCACCGCCACTGGGCACCGGCAGAAGCAGAATCTCTTTCTCTCATGCGATTCGGTCTTCACTCCGGCCCTCGAAGTCGGTCAGTTAGTGGCGCGCTACGGTTCTAGCAATGTGTCCGATGCACCCCTCGACGTAGGAGAGGGCCGAATTGAGACAGGAACGGTGCTCTTCGCGGAAGATTCGACGCGTCGAGTGGAAGTACTATGGAAAGAGGTAGACACCCGGAGAATTCCGGATCAAGTGAGGATTCGTGGTGGGGTGAGCGATTGGCGGACGCCGGCTGGCCTCACCCTCGGCCAGAGTTTGCGCGAGGTTGAGAAGCTGAACCGACGTCCGTTCCGCCTCTTCGGCTTTCTCTTTGATGGGGCCGGGATTGTGAGTAATTGGTCCGGTGGTAACTTGGACGTAGATACTGGGATCTGTGCGCTTCGGGTGCGTCTGCTGCCCGACGATGCTGCGATCTCGGCCGGCGCCGGGCTTTACCGTCAGGTTCTCGGCGAGCGAAGTTACTCGTCGGGACACCCTGCCATGCAGGCATTGAATCCCGTTGTGGCCGAGATCGTCCTGGTGTATCGATAGGGCAACGGCGGAACTGGAAGGGTTTTCGACCTGGAACGCGAACCGGTGGCGCGAGGAGCAAGGCTGACGATAAGGCTGCCCGAAACGGATGTGCCGGGCAACCAGCGAGCCCAACATCCTCTAACACGCTGGGTTTACGCTGCGCGGCCTACGGCCGCTGACCGCCGCAGGCTCGGGAAAGAGGTTGACGCGGGAAAGGCGTCGGACACCGCTTCGCCCGGCTGTCGCCGGGCTCTCGCGGCGTCGTAAACCGCGGAACGTTATACGCAATGAGTTGACCCACATCGCGGAAGCGTCATTTCGGTGGCGGAAGTTAACGGTCCAGGATATGGCTCCAGTTGTGAGAACCGCAATCTCGGGATGGTGCCCTATGCGTAGATCGATCCAACTCGGTGTCGCCCTCGTCGTGCTCTGCGTCGCACCTCTGGCAGCGCAAACGGGATTTCAGGAGCAGAAGCCGCAGGTGGTGGGCACCGGAACCGTAGAGCTTCTGCTCGCACCGAAGAGGGCACTCCTTTTGCTCGGTCTGACTGGAGAAGGCGCGGACGGTCAGACGGCGGTTGCGCAAGTTCAAGAACTCCAGCGGGTGGCAAGCGATACCCTGGCTGGGATTGCGTCACGGATAATCCCGTGGGGGGTTGGCTTCGGCGAGAACCAGCAAGTTCGCCGGATGATCAGCCCCACGGAGGCGGGCATTACGACCTCCAGGGACTATCTTGCGCGAGCCGGACTCGCCATTGAACTCGAGCATGTGGACCAATTGGCTCTGGCCGTTGCGAAACTTGCGTCCGCCGGTGTGAAGAGTATCAAGGGAGTTGTGTACCTATCCGAGGAAACCGATCCGGCATTAATGGACGCCACGAGCCGAGCTACCGTTCTGGCTCGGCAGCAGGCGGAGACCATGGCGCAGGCGGCAGGCGGCCGGGTCGGGGGCGTCATCCGCCTTACCACTACGCCCGCCTATTCGCAGGCATTGCTGGCTCGATTCAACTGGACGGATCAAACCGGCGTCCCGTTGACGCCGAGTGAGATCGTTGTACGCGTGACGGTTCAGGGTACATGGGAATTCGTCTCCGGAGACTAGCGGCGTGGAACGGGCGAAATGGAGTCCGAGGCATACGAGCAGGCAGTCGTGCCTGCCCTTGCGGGTACGCGCGGCCGGCAGGGTCAACTCACTGCGTATAACAGACTGGGTTCATGTAACGCGGCCTGCGGCCGCTACCGGCGCAGGCTCCAGAACGGGTCGCTTGGGAGAGGCGCCGGACACCCCTCCGCTCACCTGTCGGTGAGCTCTCGGGGCGTCATGAACCGTCGAACGTTAGCCGAAACCGGCACGGGCATCGCTTTGAAATCCCGCGGTGGATTGCCACGAGATTAACGCTTGGAATGTTGGAAGCGTCGGATATGGTACCGGACGCGAATGTACGCCACCGGCGATAGGTCCCACCCAGACGATTTGGCGGAGGTCCAAATGCAACCGCTGTCGGCTGTGTGTAGCATATTGTGCTGTGCCGCGGTCCTGCTGATGGGCTGCGTGGCCGATCCCGCCCCGTCCGATGGTCGCCTTGACGAGGCATTCCCCTTCAGCCCCGACGTTACGATCGGGTTGATAGAAGGCGATTCCGCCTATCTATTCGGGAACATCACATCAGTAGCGGTGGATTCGGCCGGGCGCGTTTACGCGGCGGATCGCATGGGAGCGACGATCCGGGTGTATGATGCTTCCGGGAAATACCTTGCCCAGTTGGCGCGAGCGGGCGAAGGTCCGGGCGAGATCTCCGGTTGGCCGGCGGACCTAACATTCGACGCCATCGGCAGGCTCTATGTTCGTGACGGCAGGCGTGTCACTGTTTTCGCCCGAAGGCAGTCAGCCGGTCTGCCAGATTCTGTGGCCGCGATTTGGCCGCTTCCCGGGTGGGGCAATCTCGCATCAACGAGAAGCCGGTTCAACGGATCAGGAGACTACTACTATCCTGCGGAACTCCATTGGGGCAACCAGCCTCCGCGCTTTTTCTATCTACCATTCAGGAATGGCAAGCCAACCGGCGACAGTCTGGAAGTCCCGTCTTATCCAAATATCACGTACCGAGACGAAGCAAGTGTCCCGATGGGCGCGAATGCGCGGATGGTTTACGGATTGAGCCATGTACCATTTGCCGCTCTGCCGTCGTGGGACGTAACCAATGCGGGCACTCTCTTGAGTTCTGATGGCAACGACTACGCCTTGATCGAGACGAATCTGAACGGCGATACACTGCGCACCATTCATGGGCCTGCAGCTGCGCCGCGCACGATTCCAGCTGAGGAGCGCGCCGATAGCGCTCGGGCGCTGGAATCCCGGCTGGAGGCCCTCTCCGTTCCGATCGATCGGGTGATGCACCTGGGCCCGGGTGTCCGGGAAGGCCAACTTCCTCGCACGCTTCCAGCGGTTATAGGTATCAATGTGGCGATGGACGGCTCGGTGTGGGTTGAGCAATGGCCTCAGGAGGGGGATGCTGGCTTCCGGTACTACGATGTTCTTGATCCAGACGGGCGATTCCTCCGGCGCGTTGTCTTGAAGGCTCCTCTTGTTCAGGACCCTCCGCCGTTCTTCGGGACGCGCCATGTCGTCGGCGTGATTCGCGATCCGGAAACCGCCGTTGAAAGAGTGGTTCGGTTTGCCATTGGACAGCATCCGTCTTGACGAACGTGAGCAGGTCGCATTCCATGCAGCCCGTGCCGGCATTGGCTAACACGCTGGGTTTACGCTGCGCTCGCTTCGCTCGCTGGCCGCCGCAGGCACGGGAAAGGGGTAGCACGGGAAAGGCGTCGGACACCGCTTCGCCCGGCTGCCGCCGGGCTCCCGCGGCGTCGTAAACCGCGGAACGTTATCCGAAAGGTGCCTTTTGCCAGATTAGAAACGGCACTACTTAGCGCAGGTGAGCAAAATGCGACAGCATATGGTGTGGTCGAGAACGGCGGCGATTCTGAGCTTCTCGTGGGTGGTGAGTGCGCTTGGCTGCGAACGGACCAGCAATGCAGAATTGACGGCTGTCCGAGATTCTGCTGGGATCGAAATCGTTGAGAACAGGATGCCAAACCGTCAAACCACGGCGGATTGGAAGGTATCCGGTGCCCCGATCCTCCGACTTGGGACCGGTGAAGGATCAGATTCATTCCAGTTTGCTCTGCTTGGCGGACTCACTCGGCTGCGAGACGGCACGATTGTAGTGCTCGATAGGATGACCGCTGAACTCCACTTTGTCGGTGCCACGGGAAGCCAACTGCGACAAGCCGGAGGTCGCGGCGATGGGCCCGGCGAGTTCCGCGCTCCCCGGACCTTGGTTCGCCTGCCAGGAGACACGCTGGCCGTCTACGACGCGCAACGGCGGGCCGTTGAGTTGTTCTCGGCGGAAGGAATACCCATCGCGCGGCGCTCCGTTATCGACAGGCAGCTTTTCCCCGACGTAACGTGGGCACCAAGTTGCGCCACGGACTTGCCCATTCTCTGGGGCGGCGAAGTGCTTCGCTGTCTACCTGCCGACAGTCTTAATGACGCCCAACAGATTGCTCTGACCGAAGGGCTGCACCGCAGGGCGTATCGGCTTGCGGCCATCTCCGCCGACGGCACCCGCCTGGACACGCTCGGCATCTACCTCCGCGGTCAGTACTACCTTCTGGATCTTGGTGGTGGCAGCATCATGGACGGAGGACATCCGTTTCTGCCCGAGTCATATGTTGCGGTCGCGGTCGAGCCAGGCTTCTTCTACGTCGCAGCGAATCCGGAATACTCGATCGAGGCGTGGAATCGGGACGGGAAGCTACAGCGCATCATTCGGCGGCCTGATTCCCGTCGAGAACCGACGAGTGCGGAGGCGGTGAGGGCATGGGAGGCTGCCTTGGATGGCGTACCAGAGAGCCTGCAAGGGCGTATTCGATCCCTCATGGCCGATGTTACCCTCCTGCCTGCGATCCATGGGCTTGCCACCGGCCCGGAGGGTGAGCTGTGGGTCAAGCGCGAACCGGCGGCTGGCCTTGGCGGCCCGGCGGTCTTTGACGTATTCGATGCAAACGGGCGATATATCGGCGAGATGAACCTTTCCCAAGACCTAACACTGGTGGAAGTGGGGGCCGACTATCTGCTCGGTTATGTCCTCGACGAATTGGACGTTCCATTCGTGGAGCTGTTCTCCCTAAGCCGCTCTGGCGGCTCTTCGACCGAGGAGTAGCGTTGGCTGTGCCCATACACCGGCACCCATCGGATAACAGACTGGGTTCATGTAACGCGGCCTGCGGCCGCTACCGCCGCAGGCGCAGAAAGGGTCGCTTGGGAAAGGCGCCGGACACCCCTCCGCTCACCTGTCGCTCGGCTCCCGGGGCGTCATGAACCGTCGGACGTTAGCTGAAATGGGTGCTGGAGCGTAAGTTGTCGGGAGGAGCCTCTCGTTCAAGGTCAAGGCAAACGGAGGCGAGATGCGAATATCTCTGCTTCTGACGTGCGCGTGTCTTCTTGTCACCCCAAGGACGGTTATCGCCCAAAGCCAGGCGTTGCCGATTCATGAAGGCCTCCGAATTGGTGTCGTCGCCGGTCCAGACTACCTGCAATTCCATCAAGTCGGCGGCGTGGCGATTCGTTCGAACGGGAACATCATCGTTCTCGACAATGGCAATGGCGAGGTCCGGGTATTTTCCGCAAATGGGGATCTCGTACGCAGATTCGGACGGCAAGGTGACGGACCCGGAGAGTTCCGTCCTCCGGCGTGGATGTGCACAGGGGAAGAACACGTCGTCGTCATGGATCAGAACGCCCGAGCGACGTTCTTCCGCATGGATGGCACGACCGATTACACGGTCACCCTCTACGGACCGGGTCGTCCTTCGATCTCTCTTATCGCGCAAAGTCCACGAGGCTGGCTTGCCACCGTGAGAGATCCAGGAGCGGCAAGGCCTGAGTTGGGCTTGGGAGAGATGTGGCAGGATTCGGTGTCCGTCCACTTGATTCACCTGGAAACGAATAGCGTGGGAGCACTGGTACTCAGATACCCCGGCAGGCGCGTTGTCGGCATGCCGCGAGGTGCCTCGTATCAACCCCTATTCAGTTCGGACCCGGTCGTTGGCGTGGATGGCACCGGTCAGCTTTATGTGACCGATGGCAACGCCTACCGAATCACGGTCTACGACCCGAGCGGGGCGGTCACACGCGTGATCGAACCGGCGCACACGCAGCGGCCGGTCGAGAAGCGGTACGTGGATCGATACGCAGAGCTTGTCCGGGACATGTTCGCCGGTGGAGACTTCTGGAATCCGGAACTCCAAATGAAGAACATGATCGACGACAGGATCGCGTCCGGGCATCCGGACTACCTTCCGGCGATCGGCGACATCCTTGTAGCTCGAAGTGGTGCCCTCTGGGTAGAACGTATCGATGTAATGGACGATCCAGGGGCATGGGAGTTCCGGCGGACCTTCCCACCGGTCAACGCGAATCAGGGTGGGTCGAGGCCCCCGGCCACCGTATGGGACGTGTTTGACGCGGCCGGCAACCTCCGCGGCTCGGTCTCACTGCCCGATCGGTTCAAAGCATACGCGGCGGGCGATGACGCGGTCGTAGGCGTCTACCAGGACGAGATGGACGTGGAGTACGTTGTTCGCTTCAAAATCGGGAACGTGGCCGGCGGCGACCAGGCTGAAACGACCGGTTGGCCGAACAGCTGACGGAATCGCGCAGCAACCGCAGCACCCACATCAGCTAACACGACTGGGTTTACGCTAACGCGCGCCTGCGGCCGCTACCGCCGCAGGCCATGAAAGGTTCGCTCGGGAAAGGCGTCGGACACCCCTTCGCTCGACCTGCGCTGAGCTCTCGGGGCGTCATGAACCGTCGGAACGTTATCTGACAGACACGGGAGCTTGGCAGAGCGAGCGTTCTCGCGAAACCGTGGTCTTTCGCAAAGGGAGTCGTCCAACACATTATTGCGATGTACGACGGATGGTGACACGGAGGCTTCGATTGAGGTCGATAGCTAAGGCGGCTAGACCCATTCCCTTGATTGTGGGCATGCTGGCAGCTGCCTGCTCCTCGGAGGTGACGCCAGGGGACGCAGGCAGCACGCCGATCGTTCTTCCCAATGAAGTCAAGGTCTTGCATCTGGAGCCCGATCTCCGGATTGGCGCCACGGACGGAGATCTGTACTTCTTCAGCGTACAAGACATTGCCGTGGATGACGATGGATCCATGTACGTCTCGGATCGCGCCGACGACAACGTTCGCGTCTTCGACCGCGCGGGTAACCTGGTGCGGAGGATTGGCCGCAAAGGTAAAGGACCCGGCGAGTTCATTGCACCCAAGCAGCTAGCGATCACGGGAGATACACTTTTCGTGGCCGACAATGGCGGCGTGCTGGATGTGTTCGACCTGCATGGAGGCTTCCTAAACGTAGTGAGAGTTGGCGCCGCTCTCGACTTCGCGACCAGGATGTACCATACGCCGGCCGGGATCGCACTGATAGGACAGTTTGATTCGGTGAACGGTGGTTGGTTCATTTCCCGCGATACGCTTTCGCTCCGAATGCTCGACTACCGGACGGGTACTGTAAGCAGACCGTTCTGGAGATTGCCCCTCCCGGAATTGAGGGACGTCGGAAACGGCGTCCTGATGCCGGCTGTTGGAGCCCCGTTCCCGTCAATCGCGGCGAGTGCGGATGGGAGAATCTTTGGGAACACGGGCGAGGCCTACACGATCGAGGTCCGCTCGGCCGGTGGCATCGCGCATGAACGGGCGAACGTGGTCGTACCGAGAATCCGTGTATCACAGATAGACGTCGACATGGCGAAGGAGTTGCTGGCGAGGGGAGCACAGCGCCGGGGCGCCTCCCGAAAGCTCCAGTCTCCTGGCAAGATGCAATTCAGGGCAACCCTCGGTGAGATGATCGCGGACCTTCGCGGCAACCTGCTGGTTGAGCGGAGAGATTTGCGTCAGGACAGCATGCGAGTATGGGACTTGATAGGATCAGAGTGGCAGGTGCTTGGGCGGCTGGAAACGTCTCCCTCGCTCCGAATTCGCCGTTTCCGTGATTGCGAACTCTATAGCGCGATTACCGACAGTCTTGCCGTAGAATCGCTGGTCAGGCACCGCATCGATCCGTGCCCAGTCCGATCGTGAGCACGGGCGAAGTGTTTGTGAATGGGAAGAACGCGGCTACACAGGCAGCTCCCGTGTCCATCAGATAACACGCTGGGTTTACGCTGCGCTCGCTTCGCTCGCTGGCCGCCGCAGGCACGGGAAAGGGGTAGCTCGGGAAAGGCGTCGGACACCGCTCCGCCCGGCTGGCGCCGGGCTCCCGCGGCGTCGTAAACCGCGGAACGTTATCGGCAATGTTTTCCCGATCTCGCTCCTCGAGCGGCAAAGACAAGTCGAGCGCGCTTTCGATCGCGTCCGTTCAACGTCTGCTGAGACTTCCGCGCCAGGCCGCACATCCGTGTGGCGCGGCTGCCCTCATGTATTCTCCAGGTGACTCGAGGAGTGGTGACATTCGGTGCGGAGTGGCAGGCAGCGTGGAATTGAGGTTTGTGTGATCGCTGATCTTGAATCGGCGCGGACCGCGGCGGATCGCGGTACCCTTGAAGCGTGGGTTCACCGCTACCTGAACGGTCCGGGCAAGAACGCAGCCTTCTCGGACGGCCTGGCCCTGGAGGAGAGATTCTGGCGCGGCCCGCTTCGGATCGGGCTCCAGAAGCTGGAACGCACGTGCGGCCCGGAGCCTGAGATGCCGTATTGCGAGCCGATGGACCGGTGGGTGGCACGCGTCGCTGCCCTGGCGGCAGAATTCCGTGGCGTGGAGGCGTATGCGCCGCTCCTTGTCCAGTACGAGGCCGGTCGGCTTCGCATCCGGGATGGAAACCACCGGTACGCCGCGCTTCAATCCTTGCATGTGGGCGCGTGCTGGATAATCCTGTGGTACGCCGATGTCGAGGAATTCCGGCACCATGAAGCGAGGGGTTTCCGGGTGTAGGAGCAGGCCGTCGAGCGGTCGCAAAGATCGCCGCTGGTGGGTGTAGTGGACGCAAGCGGACAGGTCGCGAAGCCGGCACGGGAAAACACAGCCGATAACACGCTGGGTTTACGCTGCGCTCGCTTCGCTCGCTGGCCGCCGCAGGCACGGGAAAGGGGTAGCTCGGGAAAGGCGTCGGACACCGCTTCGCCCGGCTGCGCCGGGCTCTCGCGGCGTCGTAAACCGCGGAACGTTATCGGCAATGTTTCCCCGATCTCGCTCCTCGAGCGGCAAAGACAAGTCGACCGCGCTTTCGGTGGCGTCGGTTCAACGCCGACCGAGACTTCCGCGCGAATCCGCACGTCCGTGTGGCGCGGCTGCCCTCACGTATTCTGCAGGTGACTCGAGGAGCGGTGACATTCGGTGCGGAGTGGCGGACAGCATGGAATTGAGGTTTGTGTGATTGCTGATCTTGGATCGGCGCGAACCGCGGCGGATCGCGGTACCCTTGAAGCGTGGGTTCACCGCTACCTGAACGGTCCGGGCAAGAACGCAGCCTTCTCGGAAGGCCTGGCCCTGGAGCAGAGATTCTGGCGCGGCCCGCTTCGGATCGGGCTCCAGAAGCTGGAACGCACGTGCGGCCCGGAGCCTGAGATGCCGTATCGCGAGCCGATGGACCGGTGGGTGGCACGCCTCGCCGCTCTGGCGGCAGGATTCCGTGACGTGGAGACGTATGCGCGGCTCCTTGTCCAGTACGAGGCCGGTCGGCTTCGCATCCGGGATGGAAACCACCGGTACGCCGCGCTTCAGTCCTTGCATGTGGGCGCGTGCTGGATAATCCTGTGGTATGCTGAATGTCGACGAGCTCCGGCACCACGAAGCAAGGGGGTTTCCGGGTGTAGGAGCAGGCCGGTCGAGTCGGGCGCAAAGATCGACGCTGGCACGGTGTGGTGGACGATAGCGGACAGGTCGCGAAGCAGGCACGGGAAAACACAGCCGATAACAGACTGGGTTCATGTAACGCGGCCTGCGGCCGCTACCGGCGCAGGCCCGAGAACGGGTAGCTTGGGAGAGGCGCCGGACACCCCTCCGCCGAGCTGTCGCTCGGCTCCCGGGGCGTCATGAACCGTCGGACGTTAGGCGCAATGCTTCTGGCAGGAGAGCAAAATGTCAGGTCGCAGACTGATACACAGCGCGGTGATTCTATCGCTTTCGGCCGGCACAATTCCTGTCCACGCGCAGGCCCGCCTCGAAGTAACGGAAGTATGGAGCACCAAGGGCGACCCCGCACTTCCGTTTGGCGACATTGCCGGCATGATCGAGGCTCCAGGGGGCAACATTTTCGTTTCTGACCCGGTCAATATCGCCGTCTACGCCATCGATCCGGCGTCCAGAGCAGTTCAGCAGATCGCACGGCAGGGAAAGGGCCCGGGCGAGGTGCAGAGCCCTGCGCTCTTTGCAGCGGCACCTTCGGGCGCGATCGCCCTCTGGGATCTCGGTCTCAACGCGATCCTCCTCGTTGACTCGCAATTCCGGGAATTGAAGCGCATACCACTTCGGCAACTCGTCGTGAATCCGAAGGGCTTCACAATCCTGCCGGACAGCTCATTCGTCCTGAGTGGGGGTACATTCCGGTCCGAATTCGGTATCCACCGATTCTCCGCGGCAGGCGAACACCTGGCAAGCTGGTTTCCGGCACCGGAGAGCAAGAGCCGCGCAGCCCGGATCCAACTTGCTGGGGCACCCATTTCGACGTCGCGCACCGGTCGAATCCTCCTCACTCGGCCAGCCCCACATCTAATCGCCGAGTTGAATCCGGCCACTGGCGAGATCACGCGAATCGCGGAGGACTCAACGGTCCTCGATCCCATCGGTGATGATTTCGAGAAAAAAACGAACGTCGACGGCCATGAGGTCATCGCGCCGCAGTGGTATTATTCGCAAAGTCGAGGGGTGTGGGAGCTGAAAGACGGCTCAATTCTCAACGTGATCACCCGCCGCTACGATGGCCAGAGCACTTGGGAACTCTATGATTCGCACGGCGGCCTCCGGGCGCGGCGGGACGTTGATCGGGCCTACCGTCCATTTGCGCTCACCGCGGCCGGACGGATTCTCGCGACATACGCCGATCCGCAGACCGACGAGACCGTTGCCGTGCTCCTTGAACTTCACCGACCGTGATGCTGAGCGAGCGGTTCGCGTATCTCGATATCGCACTGCGCCTAACACGCTGGGTTTACGCTGCGCTCGCTTCGCTCGCTGGCCGCCGCAGGCACGGGAAAGGGGTAGCTCGGGAAAGGCGTCGGACACCGCTTCGCCCGGCTGACGCCGGGCTCTCGCGGCGTCGTAAACCGCGGAACGTTATCTGCAATTGCCTTACGGCGTTACGAGGAGAGGTACCGGGCGCATTCCGAAAGCGGGGGCAGGGGCGTAAATTGGAGGATGCCTCTTCGATTCGAGTGGGACCCGGAGAAAGCCAGGACGAACCTCAAGAAGCACGGGGTGTCGTTCGAGGAAGCGACCACCGCCTTCGGAGATTCGTTGTCCTTGACGGTGGAGGATTCGAGCCACTCGGAGGCGGAGGAGAGGTTCGTAACGATCGGGATGGCGGCAACCGGCCGAGTCATCGTGGTCGTGCACACGGACCGGAATGATGCGATCCGGCTGATCAGCGCTCGTCCTGCGACGGGCCGGGAGCGAAGGAGCTATGAAGAAACGTAGTACGGCGGACGATGAGATGCAGGAGGAATATGACTTCAGCGGCGGCGTGCGCGGAAAATATGCGGGGCGCTACGCGGAAGGAAGCAATGTAGTGGTTTTGGATCCGGATGTCGCGGAGATATTCCCGGACGCGGCATCGGTCAATGAAGCGCTACGTGCTTTGGCGAAAATCGCGCAGAAGCAAGGCAAGCGGCGAGCGTCATAGCGAGCCGGGGCCAACGGGTTCTATCGTACTCGTTTATTGCCGCACGCACTGCGGCGCAATCCAAAGAGTCGGCCGAGGCAGCCGAGAAACCACCATTCGCGGTCTGAGTCCACCGACCGTTTCTGCCTTTCCCCAGCAACGGCAACTGCAGATAACCGGCTGGGTTCATGTAACGCGGCCTGCGGCCGCTACCGGCGCAGGCACCGAGAACGGGTAGCTCGCGAAAGGCGCCGGACACCCCTTCGCTCACCTGTCGGTGAGCTCTCGGGGCGTCATGAACCGCCAAACGTTAAGTGACATGGGTTTTGCTTGCGCGGACAGGGCCGGAATCGCAGATGTGCACGTATCGACCAGCGAAGGTAGGAGTACCGAGACCAAGGAGCCGGCCCATGAGCCGTAAACTCGCCACCGTGACAATAGTCCTTTGTTCTCTCGGAATCCCGCGACTCTCAGCCATGACCCCGCGCCAGGTGCCGACGCGTGGGCCGGTGCGAGTCATGACCATGGGAGATACGGTCGTGATCGACAGCACGAACGCATGTCAAGAATGCACGATCGTCGCAGAGCACATTCTTACGCTCGGTGGGGCTCAAGACAGTGTCGCCGTCTACGGCATCCCACCGCTCGTGCGCAGCAAGCACCACGCCTCATACTACTTGATCACGATGCCGCCCACTCAGATCGCCGTATATGACTCGGCCGGCGTCCTGAAGCACTTGATTGGGCGATCCGGCCGTGGACCTGGCGAGTTCACGACTCTAACCCGAATCGTAATCGGTCCGTCAGACAGTGTTCTGGCCTTGGATGATTTCGGTCGCCGGGCATCGATCTTCGATCCCTCGGACTCCTTCATACGATCGTTCGTCTTGAAAGTGGCTCAAACCGCCGCGTCATCGGCACATTGGCTCGCGGACGGCTCCTTCCTCGTCGGGGGTCTAACTCTCGCCGAGGGGCGCGCCGGCTTTCCCCTTCACCGGCTCAATCCTGAAGGCGATGTCGTTCGCTCGTTCGGTGCATACCCAGCGGTATATGATCCTGCCTACGACGTCCGCGGAATGAGACGAAGCACGATCCGCCATGACACTCTCTGGGCGACTCGGATCGACCGATACGCTATCGACGTTCTATCGCTCGACGGTGATCACCTGCGAACCCTCATCCGCCGCGCGCCGTGGTTCCCCGATCGAGAACGCACCCCAAGTGGTCCTTGGGGCACCTACCTGCCGCCGCCGTACATGGAGGACTTGAGCTTCGACGCGGATGGCAACCTGTGGGTGGTGATGGTGCTCGGGCGTCCCGAATGGGTGCCAGACAAGCAAGTCGACTACGTTTCGGGTGCGCGAAGAGAATATTGGCGGACGCTGATTGAGGTACTTGATCCAAAGTCAGGACGTCTGATTGCCCGGACATTCATGGATCAGTTTTGTGACGGATTCACGGAGCCAGGCGTGATTTACACCCATCGAGAGGATGAGCAAGGTGACGTTGTGTATGACATATGGGACATCGCTCTCGTTAGGGGCACGGACGCAGATGGCTCGACCTAGTCACGATGGATACTAGCCGAGGCAAATGCTCTATGTGGCGAGGCCCGCAGCGGTGCCGGAAGCCACCCATGTTGTTGGGCAGGCAGCAAACCCCACATCACTTAACACGCTGGGTTTACGCTGCGCTCGCTTCGCTCGCTGGCCGCCGCAGGCACGGGAAAGGGGTAGCTCGGGAAAGGCGTCGGACACCGCTTCGCCCGGCTGGCGCCGGGCTCTCGCGGCGTCGTAAACCGCGGAACGTTAGCCGAAATGCGGCGCTGCAGACTAATGAACGGATCGAGGGTGACATGAGACCATTTGCACTTGTCGCAGCGCCGGTGCTGCTTGGTGCATGCGTCGAAGCAAGCCGCGCGCCATCCGTTGCATTGGATAGCGCGGGAGTACGAATCGTGGAGAGCCGGGCACCGATCTGGAAGGAGGCGAATCGCTGGACGGTTGCGGAATCGGCGGAAACCACAATTGGCGTGGAGAATGGGCCTCCGGAGCTCCAGTTCAATCGGATCAATGAGGTGTGGCTGGCAGGTGACAGCACCGTCCTTGTGGCGGACGAGAGCACGTCCGGAGTCCGATATTTCAACGTGCGCGGCGAGTACCTGCGCACGGCCGGCGGACGCGGCGCCGGCCCGGGTGAATTCAACGAGATCGGTGGATTCATCGTCTTGCCTGGAGACACTCTGGTTGCGTTCGATCGAGTTCTTGAACGACTCACCGTTTTCGACAATGAGGGCAACGTGGTCACCACCAATCGCATGGACCCGTCGCCTGTCTCTGGCCATGTGTTGCTCATGTATCGGCTCGGTGGCTTGGTAGACACCCGCCTTGTTCTGTTTCCGTATGGCTTCCCGCCGGTGCTCAGACCCACTCCGGAAGTCACTTGGGAGACAGCTCCCAACCTCCTTTACTCGCTTGCGGGTGAGTTCCTGGATTCCATAGGAGAGCCGTCCGGGATCGACATGTGGTCGTCGGTGCAAGGGGCGGGGGCGCTTCCGTTCGGACGCCATAGCGTGGCGGCGGTCGCAGAGGGACAAGTTATCATCACTGACGGTGGCGACATGAGCGTCCGATGGTATGACGGCAATGGCAAGCTGCGGAGTATCAGCCGCGTTAACCTCCCGTCGAGAATCACCACGGACGATGATCGTGCGAGAATGCGCGAGAACCTCCACGGCACAATTCCGATTGCTGACGAAATGCCATGGATCGGAGGAATTGTGGTCGGGGATGCGGGTGAGATCTGGGTGCAAGAGTATCGGGTGTACTATTCTGCGGATCCGGCCCGCTGGTATGTATTCGACTCAAACGGGCATTGGTTCGGGATTGTGGAAGGTCCAAGCCGCTTCAGACTAACAAATGTGTCGGGTGGTCTGTTGTGGGGTGTGTGGCGCGACGAAGACGACGTCGAGACGATCAGGGCATATCAAGTCAGGCGCAACATGTGACTTGGCGCGGCACTCGGAAGCGCGTGCAGGACGATGTCGCTGCCCGCCCGCAGCGCCGCACATCGTCTAACAGACTGGGTTCATGTAACGCGGCCTGCGGCCGCTACCGGCGCAGGCACCAGAACGGATAGCTCGGGAGAGGCGCCGGACACCCCTCCGCCGAGCTGTCGCTCGGCTCCCGGGGCGTCATGAACCGTCGAACGTTATCTGAAATAGTGTTCGCAACGGATGAACGCCGACAATGCCGAAGGCGGTCGACCGTAGGCGCCTCGAAAGGGGAACGGGTCACTGCTGCACCATGGCCACGGGTAAACGCGAATCCGCGCATTTGGAGTAATGTTCCCAAACACTCCGAAGCCAGTGGCGACGAGAGGATGAAGCATGCGAATGATCCGCGGAATGAGGAAATCACTCCAAAGAGGGCAGCGGGCATGAACGCGCCACCCCCCTTCCGCGTAGTTCTCTCCGTCAATACGACTGACTGGTCGGGCACTCTTGGTTCGGAGCCCCTACGGTTCGTCGGCTGGGCTCTTTCGGTCGTGCAGCCTGACATAGCCATGCTTATCGAAGGCACACCAATCGACTGGATGATGTTCGATTCGCAGTCAGCCGCCGTGCGAGAGGGTGTACGTCAAGCATCAGCGAGGCCCGAAGCCGTACTAGTCATTCACCGGCCGGACGGATCTGTATTTGATGCGTGGGTGTTCACGAAGGGAGCCGCGTTCGACGAATATCGTTCGGAAAGGAAGTACGATTGGTGCCAAGAGCTGCGCGCCGCGGGAGTCAAGGCGTATGAAGATGGAGACTACGAGAAATCGATCAGACTACTTCGTGTTTCCGGAGTCCTCGATGGAACCGACGACTACGCTGCTCATTGCGCCGAGGAGGCAGGCAGGCTCCGCAAGGACCACGACCCTCCGTTCTTGATCGGACCAATGGGCGGACCACAGTTTCTCCGTTGGAATCGTGAGCCGCGTCAGGCGCCAGCCGAAGACTTTCTGGCCGATGTATTCGAACGCGTCAGGACATCGTGGTCGAGAATCGCAGGTCCCGATCTGGCTCTGCACACACGACCATTGCGATTCACTGGTCGGCGCAAGCGGCGATTGCTCGTTTGGGCAGATCCAAGCCATAATCCGCCCTGGGGAACGTGGCACATGCTCGCTGCCGAACCTGCCAGGTCGACATTCCGCGCGTTCCGCGTGAGAATCAACGACACGATCGCACCGCATGCAATCGACCACGTCGGCTTTACAAGCGAGGGATAGCGAGTGGAGAGCGTGTCTGCAAGTAGGCTGAAGTATCGTTACGCAAGCAGCGAACCCTACATCAGATAACACGCTGGGTTTACGCTGCGCTCGCTCCGCTCGCTGGCCGCCGCAGGCTGGGGAAAGGGGTTGACGCGGGAAAGGCGTCGGACACCGCTTCGCCCGGCTGTCGCCGGGCTCTCGCGGCGTCGTAAACCGCGGAACGTTAGATGACAGAACAGAACGCAAGTCGGTTGTTCGAGGAACTCTCGGTTCGGAGCGGTGCAACGATCGCAGCTGGGAGGTCGGCAACTTGACGATGCCGGCAACTGCGGCAACGCAGGCGTCCGGTCGAAAGGCAGGTGAACGGTGGCTCTTCCAGTGAGATTGGAAGAGGTAATCGAGGCTCTGGAACTACCGGACGGTTGGGAAGCGTTTCTGGATCCGGATTCCGGCGAGATCATCACCGTGACGGACGAAGAACAGGACTATCTCGAGGAAGAAGACGGGGATCCGGAGGATCTTCCCGAGTGGCAACGGGAGAGCCTCGAGCAAGCGCGGCGGGCCACGGAATCGGAGCGGATGCTCCGCCTTCCGGATCGGTTCGACGTGCACGAGTGGGAGATCATGCAGCGATTCGCGCGTTCTTGGCCGGCGCCGATCTCGACCCAGCTCGAGGACGCGATTCACGGCTCGGGAGCGTTCCGACGATTCCGGACCGCAACCGATCGTCTGGGTCTGCGAGATGAGTGGTTCGCATTTCGGGACGAGACATTGGAGCGAATCGCCACGGATTGGCTGGAGAGTCAAGGTATCCCGTTCGTGAAGGGCACGCCGCCGCAGTCCACGGGCCGGGCCGAAGCGGGTGCCTGATCCTATTTGGTGGGGTGGGAGGAACCCGGCCGGAGCACTTCGGCAGTGGGCACTGCCCGGACACATTGCCAGGGAGAGAGAGGCGTGGCAATCTGCCGGTTGGACGTCGCGGTACGGGTTGGGCAACCAGCGTTCTGTTCCGTCATCTAACAAACTGGGTTTACGTTACGCGGCCTTCGGCCGCTGACCGCCGCAGGCCATGAAAGTAGTCGCAAGGAAGGGCGTCGGACACCCCTCCGCTCACCTTGCGGTGAGCTCCGGGGCGTCGTAAACCGTTGAACGTTAGCCGAAATTGCACCTATCGTCACGTAACAACAAACGGAAATGAGCCTTTCACGGTCCTTGAGCAGTTCATGATCGCCTTCACCCGTGGTTTCATGTCGCCGGGCCATTGATTCCCGCCCATCGGAAGCACATCATACCGATCGCTTCGGACTACGTATTGTCCACCTGCAGCCAAAGGGCCACCCATGGACCAAGCAAATATCCGGCCCTGTCCTTTCTGTGCCGAGCCAATTCGGCCGGGTGCGATCAAATGCCGGTACTGCAAAGAGGATCTTGAGCCAGGATGGTCCAGCGCTCGCGGAGCTCTCCTGCATTCTAATAGCATGGACGATGACCGGCGGCCGCGTGTCGAGCTTGCCGGCCTTGGCACCACGGGCCCGACTCCTCCGGCTTTCGAGCTGCAAGAACCGATTGCCGTCAAAGTGGTCAAAGACACCACCGGAATGGGCGTGGGCAGAGGGGTTACGTGGATCCTGGGACTTCTTTTTCTAATCGGCTGGATACCAGTTGTCGGAGGATTCGTTGCCGGCGTCGTTGGTGGAAAGAAGTCGGGCGGCGTTATGAACGGTCTGATGGCATCCATTATCCCATCCCTAATCCTTGCCAATGTCTTCTTGGCCGTAACTGCCAAAGTCCAAGACATACCGGTCATTGGCATGCTGGCGACGTTTGGTGCCGTCGCTCTCGCCTTCGCAGGCCTAGCTCCGGTTGTGTTGGGCGCCTTGGTGGGTGGTCTGATCACCGACGACCGCGGAATGTCCGTCTCAATTCGGGGCGCCGCGATCGTGCTCATGGCGGGATTAGCATTGGGTTACAGGGTTGTCGATCAAGTCCGGCACCAAGCAGCGGGCGCAGTCGCAACGGCTCAGCGTCTCGATACCATTCGTCGGGAAGGCCTTCGTGGAAAGC
Source organism: uncultured Gemmatimonadales bacterium (assembly GCA_963786235.1). Classification (GTDB taxonomy): domain Bacteria; phylum Gemmatimonadota; class Gemmatimonadetes; order Longimicrobiales; family RSA9; genus CAWAYJ01. The sequence continues at coordinate 10,667 of CAWAYJ010000035.1, read as the reverse complement.
GCTCGCCGGCTACTCCCGCCACGGCCATATCTCCAACCGGTAACCAGCAAGCACAGTCTGCTGCAACCGGCGAAGTGCCCAATGTCGCCGGATCTTGGACCTATAACATTGTGGGCACACCTTCCGCGTTCACCGCCACACTCACCCGCACTGGAAGATTCATTTCGGGCACACTCGACCGCGGCCCTGTAGATTCGTGGAGCCTCTCAGGTACGATACAAGGAAACTCGCTCACGATGAATTTCGTGACGAATCTCAAAACCGGGGACACTCGTCCCGACTACTACCACACAGGAACGGTGTCCGCGGACGGGAAGACCATCCGGGGGACGGTCATCTGGAGAGGTGGGTCCGGCACTTGGGTCATGGAACGCTAGCGATACGTCTCGATGATACTGTACGCAAAATGGTACGGTGCAACTTCGGCTAACATCGGGTTGACGCTTCGGGCCGCTGAACGCGGCCCTTGCCACCGGGCCTGGCAAGGTGAGGTATTGGCTCAGTCAGGGGCCCGGTGGACACCGCTTCACCCGGCTGTCGCCGGGCTCTCGCGGCGTCGCCAACCCTGTGACGTTATCTGAAAGACGCCCCGGAGTCGCGGATGAAATGCAGATAGCCTCGTCTCTCGAAATCGCCGGACGGAATGTCCCAATCTTGGAAAGCAAACCCATTGCCGGTGAACTGCATGCGACCAGACCCTTGACTCGCCAAAAATCTCTCTTGTAATCCCGACAGGTTATTGGCAGAATTGAACGATGCCGTGGGCGCTAACTCGCGGCGAGTCTATTTGAATCCAGAGTGAAATAGCTGCGCTCGTGACACGGCGAACTGAATCCGGATGGGGCATGAACGAGACCCGGCCTGCCGGGCGAAGCATCAATCATCGTAAGCATACATTTCGGAGCGAATTCGAATGCGTGTTCTCGCTCTTCTGGTGCTCGTCCTGATCGGCGGAGTTGCTCTCTTTCTAGCCGGCATAGCGATTGAGTGCAAGTCACGCCGTCCGGGCGTAGCAATGAGTATCGCCGCAGCCATCATATCCCTCGCAGGCCTTCTGAATGCTCGGAATGGCAGCTGGTTGTTGTCGAGTGTGTTCCTCGCGGAAGGGCTCACATTCGCGTACGAGGCTCGGCAGCGGCGGCGTCACGCGCATGAGAAGACGTCATGAGACAGCGCGCACGCCCCCGGCGGATACCGATGTTGGGTCGCGTCATCGTTAGTGACGGAATTGGTAGACCGCGCACATGTCGTTGGCTTTGGGGAGGGCCGTGCGGGCGGTTCGCTTAACCGAGACGATTCTGCGGGGCTGCCACCGGGGCGTCCATCAGATAACACGCTGGGTTCATGTAACGCGGCCTGCGGCCGCTACCGCCACAGGCAGTGAAAGTGGTCGCTCGGGAGAGGTGGCGGACACCCCTGCGCCGTGCTTCGCCCGGCTCCGGGGCTTCGTTAACCGCGGAACGTTATCTGAAAGCCCGAGCCCCTTTGAAAGGAAGAACGGAGGTGGGGGTAACGGAGTAACGGAGCCCCGCCCGCGGCGAACGTGGCAGCGCATGGGGAGGGTCGGCCGCTTGACGCGGCCGCCGCGTGCAGGAAGAGAGGGAACGCGCTTGACGCGCGTTCAGCACGCGGTCGGTCGGGAAGGGCCCAGCCCCCCACCTCCTGGTCGCAGGAGGGCCGCAAGAGGGTCGAGGAGATCGTAGCACACGGGCCAGCTCGGGCCATCAGATAACACGCTGGGTTTACGCTGCGCTCGCTTCGCTCGCTGGCCGCCGCAGGCACGGGAAAGGGGTAGCACGGGAAAGGCGTCGGACACCGCTTCGCCCGGCTGTCGCCGGGCTCTCGCGGCGTCGTAAACCGCGGAACGTTATCTGAAATGCCCCTGTTGGCCATCGAATTATGAAAACGAATAGACGGGATTACCATGAGGATTGCAGACGAACTCATTCATGACTTGGTGGCCCTTGGAGACCGGGGCATTCCTGGGATACCTGTATGTTTATCGCCACCTGAGGCGCCGTCAGCGCTTCTAATGCGCGGGGTGCGACCGTGGTACGATGCCGCAAGGCGCCTCGACGAACCGCGGCTCCGGAATCTCATCAAAGGTCTGGTCCTTTATAGTCAGGCGTCCGGGTGGTCAGGAGGAAGTGTGTCGCCCGTGATTCAGCTATATATGGTCTTCGTCGAACGCTTTCCCGAAGCGGAGCCGGATCTCAACCGATGGATCGTCAAGAACCGACGTAACTCGTATGAACCGTTCGGCAGCACACTATTTGACAATGCGCCGACTCTCCGCGAGCATCAGGCACTGTGGGCAGCGTATCGGCGAAACCGAGAGGTCGAGCGCAGGGAACGAGAGGAAGCCAGATTGAACCTCCGTTATTCACCAGAACACAGTTGATGTGTAGTGGGGTGTGAAAGACCACATGGCGTATCTCTCGACCCGGTGCTAGGATGGGGGTGCGAACCAACCACCTTGCACGCGGAGCCGAGCGACACGCCATGGGTGAATCTCAAGCTACACTTTTCCAGCCGGATTTCAACCGGTCTATCGAGGTCGAGGCGCGGCCGCAGCGGCTGAGTTCGGACAGCGGTGCGTTGCTGCTGCGTGAGCTGATGGAGCGGATGGGCTGGACGCAGCTGATCCGGAGGTACCTGACGGATGCTCGGGATCCGCGGCGCGTGACGCATCCCTGGGTAGAGTTGGTGCGCACCACCGTGCTGCTGCAGGCGCAGGGGTGGAGTGACCAGGACGATGTGAAGGGGTTGCACGACGACCCGGTGCTGGCGCTCGCCGTGTCCGGACGTCGGGGGCAACGGCCGGTGCGCCCGACGCAAGGTCGCGAACCGGAAGGGCTGTGCTCTCAGCCGACGCTGTCGCGCGTCTACGCCACGTTGGCGACGCCAGAGAACCGTACGGCGCTGGGCGAACTCCTGCGTGCGACCGCGGAGCGACGCGCGGCGCCGAGTGGAAAGCGGCGACTGAGCGAAGTCACGGTCGATCTGGATTCGCTGCCCATCGAGGTCCACGGCGAGCAGCCCGGCAGTGTCTACAACGGGCATTACGGCGTGCGTTGTTACCATCCGCTGGTAGTGTCCTGGGACCGCGGCGACTACCTGGGCGCGAAGCTGCGCGCGGGGAACGTGCACACGGCCGACGGCGGACAGGAGTTCGTAACGCCGATCCTGAAATGGGCGAAAGAGCAAGCGGTGCGTGTCTGGTTGCGCATGGATGCCGGCTTTCCGGAAGCAAGCTTTCTGGACCATCTGGAAGCGGAGGAGATCCGGTACGTGGCGCGGCTGCGCGGCAACGCCGTGCTCGAACGTTTGGCGGAGCCGTATCTGAGGCGGCCGCCGGGGCGCCCGCCGCTCGAAGGACGCACCTGGTTGCACGAGCTCGAGTACGGGGCGCGGAGCTGGGGACAGCCGCGTCGGGTCGTGCTCGTCGTCCTGGAACGCCCGGGGGAGCAGGGACACCTCTTCCTCGATCATTTCTTCCTGCTCACGAACACTCCCGAGGAGCAAGAGGACGCCGCGGCTCTGCTGGACCGCTACCGCCAGCGTGGCAAGGCCGAGAAGGACTTTGGCGAGTGGCAGAACGCTCTCGACCTCTCACTCTCCTCGACCCCTCGGCCGAAGAGCCACTATCGCGAACGCCCGGTTGTGGCGCCGTACGATCCAGCCGACAGCTTCGGCGCCAACGAGGCGCGCTTGCTCGTGAGCCTGCTGGCAGCGAATCTGCTGCACGCGGGCCGCGAGCTTCTCGAACGTGCGCTCCGTCAACGCTTCAGCCGGCAACGTTTCCGTCAGCTGATCCTCAAAGCTGCGGGTCGCGTGCTCCTGAGCGGGCGGTATGTCCGGGTGGTGATCAATGCCGCTCACGCACGGGTCTGGAACCGCTTCTGCAAGCAGCTCGATACGCTGTACCCTCCCCGTGGCTCACCGCGCTGCAATGCCCTGCCCGCGTCCGCGTAGTGCCAGGGTGGGGAGATCCCAAGTTGTGCACCCCCCGCATCGACCGGGGGAAGGGGGCTGGTCTCTTCAACACTGACGAATCACGACTTCTGCACGATTATGCGGCTGCAAACAGCTCTCCACGGCACATGCTATGAGCTGGTGAATAACCGAGGTTGAAGCGAGTCGCAGCGGCCGCAACCTCCAAGTTGCCGAACGCCGTACGCCGTGGTGACCTCGTGGCAGTCAAGTCCTTGATCGCCAAGGGCGGTGATTTGGGCACACGGAGATGGATCAGGCGCTACCCTGCTGGAGATCGCGGCGGCTGCTGGAAGGCCGGCAGTGCTGGAGTTTCTCCGGAGCTGCGGCGCACGATAGAGACCGTCTGCTCACGCTCGCTCAGATGGAAGGTAGAGAGCGCATTTCTGTCGGGCGTACGCGTGTGCGTGCCCTGGCGCGGGGCACTTCAGATAACACGCTGGGTTTACGCTGCGCTCGCTTCGCTCGCTGGCCGCCGCAGGCACGGGAAAGGGGTAGCTCGGGAGAGGCGCCGGACACCGCTCCGCCCGGCTGACGCCGGGCTCCCGCGGCGTCGTAAACCGCGGAACGTTATCTGCAATAGCTGCTGCGTCCGACCGGTTCTGGAGGGAGAGATGAGCCGAGTACTTCGTGAACGGGACACGTCTACGGTGTGCTTCTCCACGATCCGTCTGGACAGCGGCGAAACCGTAATGGTATCGATCGCTCCTGGGGAGGCCAAAATCCTCCGGATGAAATGGGGAGGCATTCTTCCATCCGGTACGCTGTGGAAATCGACCAACCTCGGCGAAATCGCATCGGTCTTTTCGAGTCCAGGGCAGGCATTCGCCCGTCCATTGGAGCGGATTCGAAACACCCTACTTCAATTCGGCTCGATCACGGATCTGGAAATGTATCTTCGCGGAGCAGGACCCGCGGCGGATGGCAGGCTGACCGGTAGCGCACCGAGCCGCGTGGTATTCAATGTCAATAACCTGGAGGATGTCCAGCGCATGGACCAGATCCGCTCGGCGTATGGGGATCTATTGGAACAAGATACCAGCGCATACGCGGATTGTATGTTTAAGCCGGCAGAAATGCTGCCCTTCCCGAGGACGACTATTGCAGCCGCTCTTTCCACGCTACTGGACTTCGCTGAGGGAAGGGTGTCATCGCTGTATATTGACGGGAGTCTCCGGGGACCGGACGTGAGCAGCGTCCTCCAAATGTGTTTGGAGACGCTTGACGATTTTCTCGATCTCCCCGCGTCCGCAATCCCGACAGAGCGAATGGCGAATCTTCGTTTCGGTATGGAGTATCGTAACACGAGCAAGTGAGATGGCTATTAGTGCTTTGGCGCTGCAGCAGCTACTGCAGATAACAGACTGGGTTCATGTAACGCGGCCTGCGGCCGCTACCGGCGCAGGCCATGAACGGTTCACTTGGGAAAGGCGGCGGACACCCCTCCGCCCAGCTGTCGCTCAGCTCCCGGGGCGTCATGAACCGCGGAACGTTATCGGAAATGCGCCTACTGAGAGAACTGAGCAGGTCAGGGAAAAGAGGTGCCGTCTCGTCAGTGGGTAGGTGCTTTGTGTGCCGGGACTCCGTACAACATTCCCCACACGCTGATGTCTTCATCAACGTCGGGCCAGTGAACCCCTTCACCGGCGCCGATCAGGCGGAAATTGGCGCGCTGCTCAGGCGTTGCCTCAGAAAGCCGCCAGGACCAGGCGAGAGGCACGGTGATGGTGCGACCGTCCGTCAAGACGGCCGTGATCTCCTCGTCGGAGATTCGCACGGTCATGATGAGCGGTTCAGGCGCCGCCGCAATGTTCGGTCCAGGCATCGCGCATGACTCCGTGATGTGCGGCGAGGATACCGCGGATCTGATTCAGCTCGCGTGCCGAGAATCCTCGATTCGCGGCCAACGCCAATGGTTCGAGCCAGAATTTGCAGGTGGCGCGGTCGCGCTCCACATGAATGTGCATCGGCTCTCGGCAGTCGAAGCTGTAGAAGAAGAACCGGTACGGTCCGGGGATGTCCCGAATCGAGGGCATCAGGCGTTCCGTTCCCGGGTCGTCATCGTGCGTACATGGTAGCGGATCGGCGTGGATTCGGCAAAGGGTCGGTCGTGGAAAGCACTGGTACCATGAGAGATAGCAAGGAGCGGCACTTCCCGTAGAGACTCTCTACGAGGAGGTGCCATGGCACGTCGGAAATGGATCATGCTTCCCGGCGGCCGGATCAAGCGCCGCAAGGCAAGTGCGTGTCCGACCATCTGGGGTGGCGTACCACCGCACTGGTACCGCAACCTGCTCAACCGGAAGGAGCGCCGCCGAGTCCGCCGCGCGCTGGTGCGAGGTGAGGCCGAGCGGTTCCCGTATGTCCACCCGAGCGGCGCGGGTTGGTACTGGTGAGACCTGCTCGCACATCCGCAGCGCCGCGGCGCTGTAGACTTGGTACGGCGCACTTCCGATAACACGCTGGGTTCATGTAACGCGGCCTTGGGCCGCTACCGGCGCAGGCACCAGAACGGGTCGCTCGGGAAGGGCGCCGGACACCCCTCCGCCGAGCTGTCGCTCGGCTCCCGGGGCGTCATGAACCGCGGAACGTTAAATGACAAGCTCCGGCCCGATTTGTCGCTATGTTTGGCGAGAGCGACCGCGCCGCGTTGAAAGGAAGCCTGCTGCATGCACTGCGGAATAGGCGCGGCAGCGAGTCGCACGGCGCGCGGCATGGCGTCGAGCGAGGTTCGAGTCGTTGGGGATAACAGGACAGCACCATGAAGAGACACCGGAGGGATGCGCCGAGTCTTTTCAAGTACCTGAATGCGGATCATGCCGCTGCTCTGGTTGCGAAGGGAATCCTCCGAATATCTACGCTCTATGAATTCCAGGATGAGGAACGGTACGGCAACGCCATAGGCGAAGCCGCCGAAGGAGTCCGCACGGTCTATTCCGACGAGGACTTCGACATCGAGAACGTGCCGGAGTTTGCACGAGGTACGCTCATCCACAACCCGCACGGTCATAAACACATCGAGTTTCACGGTATCCGTTTTAGCCTCGAGCGGAGAAGTCCCAACCTCTATATCTACAGCACCTGCCAGCTCTTCGACTCGAAGCTATTTGCGCAGCTTGCTCGTAATGCATGCGTGGAGATATTCGACGTCCCCTTGTTCTTCAAAGCCGTGACGGAACAATTGAAATTGGATGGACTCGCAACCACACTCCTCCACCTCGGGCCGTGCGCATATCGAAACCGTGAAGAGCACCACTCGGTCGAAACGAGGCTTCACCCGGCAATCGTCAAGGCGCCCGAATACTCGTATCAGCGGGAAGTTCGCGCCATATGGCAGCCAGCCGGTTCAGAGATTGAACCCGTGGTCATGGAGATCCCGGGCGTGCGGCCTGCGGTCCGGCTCCTAAAGCGGTCGTAGTCCTCGAAGCGCCGAGAGCAATCCGGTAGCCATATCATGTCGCGCAAGGTATAGCCGGCGATAAGATGGAATGCCCATTATGCACGCTGGAGCAGTTGGTCGCAGACTTGAGTTCATGCGCAGCACGAGCAGGGCCGGAGCTCGTCATCTAACAGACTGGGTTCATGTAACGCGGCCTGCGGCCGCTACCGGCGCAGGCATCAGAACGGGTAGCTTGGGAGAGGCGCCGGACACCCCTCCGCCGAGCTGTCGCTCGGCTCCCGGGGCGTCATGAACCGTCGAACGTTATCTGACACATGAGAACGCAGACGAGATTAGCGATGCCGTCGGGTAGTGGTTATTCTGAACCGTCACCTCCCTCGGTCAAGGGCGATGTCAGGTTTCCAAAGCACTGTTCGAGTTCTATAGGAGCCTAATCCATGACGAACGGGGCAGAAGACGAAGAACGTTTTGGTGAAGCGCGGTTTCGCCAGATTCTCCGTCTGGCCATTGAGATTGACGAGCGCACGGCCAGTACGATCGATCTTGTCGAGCTTCGGAAGATTGCCGCAACTGTTGGCATTAGTCCAGATGCTTTGGATGAGGCTCTCGAGGAGTTACACAGGTCGGAAGAAGCCCGAAGGAGAGCGTTGAAGTACTTGCGGCGGGTTCGACGGATCCTTGCCGTAGCAACGGGCGCGGTCCTCGGACTCTTAAGCACGTTGATGCAAATGTTGTTCGGATTTGGGGCCGGCGCCGATGCCATGCTGGCAACTGCCGTCTTGCTCGTCGCAGTAGTCCTGCTGCTGGTCGCCTACAATCGTTCCCGGGGCGATCAACGCACGTATCAGATTGACAACGCCGCGATCTGGACGGCATTTACTCTGGCGTCCCGTCCTGTAAGCGCCGCTGCCGGGGGCGTTCCGGCCGGCGTGCTTGCGTGGTTTGGACTTACGGTGCTCGGCTTCGTACTGATCGGTGGACGTCGGGCAGAGCCGCCCAGCCTGAGCAGAGATGTGGTCATCGACAAAGTGATAGGCTCAATCCGTGACCGGATCGATCGCGATGTTGGAGCCGAGCGGCGCCGGATCTCCGGTCATGAAGAAACGCCCGTTGGCCTCACCGGGCAGACGTTGCCGGCAGCGACCTAAGTACACCGAGGGGCAGCGGAATTGCCTGACAGTCCGGACGAGGCGCAAATGGTGAGAGTTCGCTAGGGCGACCGCGTTCTCATGCATCAGATAACACGCTGGGTTTACGCTGCGCTCGCTTTGCTCGCTGGCCGCCGCAGGCACGGGAAAGGGGTAGCTCGGGAAAGGCGTCGGACACCGCTTCGCCCGGCTGTCGCCGGGCTCTCGCGGCGTCGTAAACCGCGGAACGTTATCGGCAATGTTTTCCCGACCTCGCTTCTCGAGCGGCAAAGACAAGTTCAGCGCGCTTTGGGCGGTGTCGGTTCAACGCCGACGGAGACTTCCCCGCGATCCGCACATCCGTGTGGCGCGGCTGCCCTCATGTATTCTCCAGGTGACTCGAGGAGTGGTGACATTCGGTGCGGATTGGCAGGCAACGTGGAATTGAGGTTTGTGTGATCGCTGATCTTGAATCGGCGCGGACCGCGGCGGATCGCGGTACCCTTGAAGCGTGGGTTCACCGCTACCTGAACGGTCCGGGCAAGAACGCAGCCTTCTCGGAAGGCCTGGCCCTGGAGGAGAGATTCTGGTGCGGCCCGCTTCGGATCGGGCTCCAGAAGCTTGAACGCACGTGCGGCCCGGAGCCCGAGATGCCGTATCGCGAGCCGATGGACCGGTGGGTGGCACGCGTCGCTGCGCTGGCGGCAGAATTCCGTGGCGTGGAGGCGTATGCGCCGCTCCTTGTCCAGTACGAGGCCGGTCGGCTTCGCATCCGGGATGGAAACCACCGGTACGCCGCGCTTCAATCCTTGCATGTGGGCGCGTGCTGGATAATCCTGTGGTACGCCGATGTCGAGGAATTCCGGCACCATGAAGCGAGGGGTTTCCGGGTGTAGGAGCAGGCCGTCGAGCGGTCGCAAAAATCGCCGCTGGTGGGTGTAGTGGACGAATGCGGACAGGTCGTGAAGCAGGCACGGGAAAACACAGCCGATAACACGCTGGGTTCATGTAACGCGGCCTGCGGCCGCTACCGGCGCAGGCACCAGAACGGATAACTTGGGAGAGGCGCCGGACACCCCTTCGCTCACCTGTCGGTGAGCTCTCGGGGCGTCATGAACCGCGGAACGTTAGCTGAAACAGCCTGCGCAACGAATGTTGGCAGCGAGGTGGGTGGTGTAGGAGAGGAGCTGTTAATGCCACGCGGAAACCAACCGGCCGATGCGTTTGGAGCGTGGGTCCAGAGCGTTGCTGGACTCTTGGCTGCATATCGGGATCTTTCTCAGACGACCGCGGATCACCGTGGCGTCCTCGGGAACGCTCGCGAAGTATTCGTCTCGGAAGTCCTCCGCAGGTTCTTGCCTGAAGCTCTCCACGTTGGTTCCGGCCAAGTGCTCGCAGGTGATGGTACTCTTTCTAGGCAGGTCGATATTCTGATCTACAGGCATGATATGCCGCGCCTGTCATTCCGCTCATACCAATCTTTACTTCGCTGAAGGAGTAGTATCTACGATCGAAGTCAAGTCGGTGCTGGACGCGCCACGTTTGTCGGAAGCCCTCGAGAATTGTCGATCCGTCAAAGCATTGGATCTTGATTTCCCGAGCAAAGGCAGCACCCCGAACGACTTCGCAGACCTCAAACACTTGGCGCCAGCCGCATACGTGTTCGGCTTCCGTGGGTACAAGAGCCAGTTGAATCGTACGAAGACCGCGATACTGAAATGGGTACGTAAGGCTCAGATTGAGACGATTCTCCACCTTCCTGAAGTGATCGTCACTGAGGGTCTTGCTGTAATCAAGAACGACTACCGGTATTTTGACTCGAACCGTGTCAGAAGAAAGTGCGGATACGATCCTATTTTCATCGCGGCACGTGATAGGAATCCCCTACGTTGGCTCCTTCACCATCTACTCGGACATATCAGCAGCGGAATCGGTGGAGTTCTGCCGAACCGAAGCGTCATCAGCCTCTTGCGGCGTAACAGCCCGGCCCGCCAACTTCTTGAAGGCGAGGCAGAGTTCTGGGGTAGGTGGGATCGAGATGGAGTCCCAGGGCAGATCGTGTCCTTGGAGTGATGGAGATAGCGCGACGTCCGCGCATGGACCGGGGGTCTGCGGGTCGCAACGCGAGCAGCGCAGGCTGCATCAGC
>CAWAYJ010000034.1:0-458076 GCA_963786235.1 uncultured Gemmatimonadales bacterium | reverse complement strand
ATGATGCGAATCCTCCTCTGGATCGCCGGCGCTTCCATCGGCCTGTTCCTCATCGATCGCCTGCTCCTCTGGTTCGAGAGGCGCGGCTTCGTCTACTACCGCACCTCCGGACTCCACCGCGGCGCCGCCACGTACCATCTCCTCGAGCTCAGCTCCGCCTTCGACCCCGGTTTCAAGGAGATCATGGAGGTTCGCTCCGAAGACCCCGAACAGCAGGACGAGTCCGGCGATCCCCCCGCCGCCCTCGACCCCTCCACCCAACTCCCACCCCCGTAACCCGCCAGACCGCACCCACCAATCCCCTGCTCCCACCGCACCCGCCGCTCCCGCCCCCGCCTCCGCCTCCGCCTCCGCCTCCGCTCCCGCCACCGGGATTCCCTTGCCCTCGAAACGCCGCCCCTCCATACTTACTAAAATTATTAGTGAGCCGGAAAGAGACGAGGCTTCCGCCCATGACCCGACAGACGCTTGGAGAGCTCGAACACCAGGTGATGCTGGCCGTGCTGCGGCTTGGCGGCGAGGCGTACAGCGTGCCGGTGGTGTCGGAGCTGGAGACGCGAACGGGCCGCGAGGTGGCGCAGGCGGCCGTGTACATCGTATTGCGCCGGCTGGAGGAGAAAGGGCTGCTGACGTCGCGGATGGACGAGAGCTCGGTGGAGGAGACGGGCCGTGTGCGCCGGTATTTCCGCACGACGCCGCTCGGTCTGCGTCGGGTGCGGGAGTCGCGGGCGGCGCTGGAGCAGTTGTGGGAGGGCCTGGACGCCGTGCTGGACGAGTCGTGATGAGCGGGCGCTCGTGTTCGGGACCGCGTCCGTCGTGGCTGTTGCGGGTGGCGTTGCGGCTGCTTCCGCCGTTGGAGCGGCGCGTGGTATTGAGCGAGTTGTCGGAGTCGTGGTCGGAGCGTGTGAGGCGCAACGGCGCGGCATCGGCGCGTCGCTGGTACCGGCGGCAATCGCTGCAGTTCGCGGTTCGTCTCGCGGCGGAGCGCGTGCGTCCGGGCGGGCGGGCGCGTCCGGTGGTTCCAGCGGGGAACGTGGGGAGCGGCGGAGTGTTTCGCGGACTCGGGCGGGACCTGCGCTTCGCGGTGCGTGGCCTGTCGCGTTCGCGGCTGCTGTCGGTGACGGTGGTGTTGACGGTGGGCCTTGGCGTGGGCGCGAGCGGGGCGATGGTCGCGGTGGTGGACGCGGTGCTGGTCCGGCCGTTGCCGTACCCGTCACCGGACCGGCTTGTCCGGATCTACCACGCGTTGCAGGGGAACCGGTGGCCGCTGTCGGTGGTGGACTACGATGCGATCCGGGCGCAGCAGCGATCGTTCACGTCGGTAGCGGCGTACCGCGCGGGCGCCTTGACGCTGACGCGTGGCGCCGATGCGGAGCGGGTCCGGGCGAAGCGTGTGACGCCGGGCTATTTCGGCGTGGTCGGCGTGTTGCCGTCGGCGGGCCGCACGTTCGAGGCGGCGGAAGGTGAGCCGGGCGGTCCGCGGAGCGTCGTGCTGGGCTGGCGCTACTGGCAGCGCGCGTTCGGCGGGGATCCGGGCGCGCTCGGCGAACGAGTCCGTCTCGACGGCGTCGACTACACGGTGGTCGGCATCCTGCCCGCGTCGCCGGGCCCGCTCGACGAGGACTTCGACGTCTTCCCGGCGCTGCAGCTCGAGCCGCCGACGCGGAAGGGCCCGTTCTTCCTGACGCTGGTCGGGCGGCTCGGGCCGGACGCGACGGCGGTGTCCGCGGGCGAGGACCTGCACGCGATCAGCGCCCGAGTCTTCCCGCTCTGGCGCTCGTCGTTCCAGGACGAGAGCGCGACGTACGGCGTGATGCCGCTTCGGGAATTCGTGGCAGGCGACGTCGCCCGGCCGCTCCTCGTGCTGCTCGCAGCCGTCGCGTTCGTCCTCCTGATCGCGGTGGCGAACGCGGCGAACCTGCTGGTCGCGCGGGCCGCCGAGCGGCGTCACGAGCTGGCGGTGCGCGCGGCGCTCGGCGCGAGCCGCGCGCGGCTCGGCCGGCTGCTCGGCGCGGAGAGCGTGGTGCTGACGCTCGCGAGCGGCCTGCTCGGTGCCGGCCTCGCCGTGGCGGCGATCGCCGCGCTCGGAGCGGCGGGCGCGCGCATCGTTCCCCGCGCGGCGGAGATCACGCTTGCCGGACCGGCCGTGGCGGTCATGGGCGTTGCGCTGATCGTCTGTGCGCTCGTGTTCGCGCTGCTGCCGCTGCTGCTCTCCTCCGCGGCGACTGGCGCGCTGCGCCTGTCGTCGCGCGGCACCACGGGCGGTGTCGGCACGGAGCGGGTACGGCGCGCGCTGATCGTGGCGGAGTTCGCCGTCGCCATGCCGCTCCTGGCGGGAGCGGGCCTGCTGTTCAACAGCTTCGCGCGGCTGCAGCGGGTGGATCCGGGTTTCGAGGCGGACGGCCTGTTCGCGGCGTCGCTCGCGTTGCCGAGCCTCGGGTACGGCGATGACGCGTCGAGGGTGGCCTTCTGGAAGGCGCTGGTGGAGCGCGTCGAGGCGCTACCCGGCGTCCGCGCCGCCGGTCTCGCCGATTCGCGGCCGCCGCGCGAGGCGTGGAATTCGAACAATTTCGACCTGCTCGACCGGCCGACGCCGCCGGGCGCATCGCAGCCGAACGCCGTCTGGATCACGGCGTCGCCCGGCTACTTCGGCGCGCTCGGGATCCCGCTCGTGAGCGGACGCGCGTTCGACGAGCGCGACCGCGCGGACGCCCCCTGGGTCGTGCTCGTTGACGAGGCGTGGGCCCGGCACAACTACCCGGGCGAGGATGCGATCGGCCGGCAGTTCCACGAGGGCGGCTGCACCGGCCCGGACTGCGCGACGCTGACCGTGATCGGCGTGGTAGGAGACGTCCGTTACCAGGGGCTCGACGACGCGGGCGCGGGCAGCGTGCACGGCACCATCTACGTGCCCGCCGCGATGGCGCCGCCCGCCAACGCCACACTCTTCCTCCATGCGTCGGGCGATCCGTCGCGGCTGATCGGGCCGGTGCGTGACGCGGTGCGCGGTCTCGATGCGGGACTCGTCCTTTTCGATGTCGCGACGGGCCCTCAGCTCATCGACGCCGCGCTCCGCACGCCGCGCAACCTGCTGGCCGTGGTCGGCGCGTTCGCGGCGATCGCGTTGCTGCTCGCGGTCATCGGCCTGTACGGCGTACTCGCGTACTTCGTCGAGCAGCGCAGGAAGGAGATCGGCATTCGCGTCGCGCTCGGAGGCAGCACGCCGGCGGTGGTGCGGCTCGTGCTCGCGCGCGGCATGGGTCCCGTCCTCGCGGGCGGCTCGATCGGCCTCGCGGCCGCGATCGCGGTCACGGGGTTCCTGCGCGACATCCTCTTCGACGTCGGCGCGCGGGACGCGGTCACGTTCGCCGCGGTCACCGCCGCAATGCTGCTCACGGCCTTCGTCGCATGCCTGATTCCCGGCCGTCCGCGCCGCCCTGCTCGACCCCGTCCGCACGCTGCGCGACGAGTGACGGAGCGGCGGCTCAGGGCAGCGCAGAAACCCTGAGCAACGCTTCGAAGACTTCCTCCGGCGTGATGGCCGCGAAGCTGCGCCGCCAGTTCCATTCCTTGCGTTCGAAGCGGCGGCGCGGCAGGCTCCGCACCACCAGCTCGACGCGGGGGCCGAGCGCACCCCAGCGAACGGGGCTGTACACCGGTGCCGTGCGGCCGCAGATCGAGACCGTGGGCGCGCCGACCGCACCTGCCACGTGGCTCGGCCCCGTGTCGCGCGTCACGACCCCCGCCGCCCGGCTGAAGAGCCAGCCCAGCTCCGCGACATCCGTTTGCCCGGCCAGGTTCAGGGCGGACTCGCCGAGCCAGCCCGCGAGCTTGTGGACGCCGCGGTCGCGTGGATCGTCGCCAGTGATCACGATCCGCCACGCCGTGTTCTCGCCGATCAGCCGCGCCAGCGCGTGGAAGTGTTGCGGCGGCCAGCGCGCCGTCGTCAGGTATGCCGACGGATGCAGCACGACGAACGGCTCCAGGTCGTCGAGCGGTCGCCCCAGCTTCGTCTCGAGCGAACGCAGACTCGGCTCCGGCAGATGCAGTTCCGGGACGGGATGGCAGGGCGGTTCGATGCCGATCTGGCCCAGCAGGTCGAAATTGAACTGGGCCTCGTGCCGGCCTCCGTTCCGGCGCTGGTCCGGCAGCGAATGCGTGAGCGCGTCGGGCAGATCGTCGCGCGCGTAGCCGACCCGAACCGGGATGCGCGCGGCGTGGCCCGCACGGTACAGGCCCGCGTGCGGGTTCAGGTGGACCAGCGCCGAGGGCGCCAGCTCGCGCAGCCGCACCGTCAGCACATCTTCCGGCTCGCTCACGTCGATGCAGTCCGCCAGCAGTGGGTGGCCGCGCAACAAGGGCAGCCAGATCCGCCGCGCGGCGAACACCACGCGCGTCCCCGGACGCTGCTCCAGCAGCGGCCGGATCGTGGATGTCGCGATCACCACGTCACCCAGTCGATCCGGCCGACTCAGCACGATCGTGTCGGATTGTTCGACCACGGTTCCCATCGGAAGGGGTCGCGTTGAATTCGGCGCCTGCCCACTGGACACGCGAGCGCCCCACCACCCTGCACACCCCCCCGTCGCCGTGAGAATCGCACCCCCCCTCCCGCCCCCACCAACCCCGCACCCGCTCCCGCACCCGCAAACGCCTCCGCCTCCGCTCCCGCCCCCCGCGCCTTTACATCTCCCGGGCCTTTGCCTACAGTTGATGGGTCGGCCCAGGAGGCTGGCCACCGTGCAGGTGGCGAACTGCTCGACGCGCGTGATGGCGGCGCGACGTCCCTGAGCAAACCGCGTCGAGCAATAGCCCGGCGCGGTTTTGTATTGTCCGGCGGCGCGAGGTTCGGGTCGGGAGGACGTGGGGGGACCAAGGAGAGCGGATCGCGGGAGAAGACATGATCTCGGTCGAAAGCGTGACCAAGCGGTACGGCGACCTCACCGCCGTCAATGACCTCACCTTTCAGGTCGATCGCGGCGAAGTCGTCGGCTTTCTCGGACCCAACGGCGCCGGCAAGACGACGACGATGCGGATGCTCACCGGCACCCTGCAACCGGACGTCGGCCGGGTTCTCTTCGACGGTCGCTCCATCGGCGACGACCTCGCGGGCGCGAAACGCCGCGTCGGCTACCTGCCGGAGTCCAACCCGCTCTACGAGGACATGCTGGTCTCGGAATACCTCGAGTTCGCCGCGCGGCTGCGCGGTCTGACCGGGCCGGGACTCCGCACCGCGGTGCGCCGCGCCGTCGACCAGACCGGCCTCGCCGACGTGTTCTACCGGCCCATCGCCGAGGCGTCGAAGGGGTTCCGCCAACGCATCGGTCTCGCGGCCGCGATCCTGCACGAGCCCGAGATCCTCGTGCTCGATGAGCCGACCGAAGGCCTCGATCCCAACCAGCGCGTCGAGATCCGCCGGCTCGTGAGCGAGCTCGGTCGCGAGCGGACCGTCCTGCTCAGCACACACGTGATGCAGGAGGTCGAGGCGACGTGCAGCCGGCTGCTCATCATCAACCGCGGCCGGCTCGCCGCCGAGGGCACGGTCGGCCAGCTCATCGCCGGCGATACCGGCCTCTCGCAGTACAGCGTCGAAGCGGAAGGCGACGGCGTGGTCGAAGCGCTCGCGGCGCTGCCTGGCGTGGACCGCCACGAGAGCGAGCCCGTGAACGGCCGCGTCCGCGTCCGGCTCGCCGTGCGCGGCGACGCGGAGGAGCTCAGGCCGCGCATCTTCGCGCTCGCGCGCGACCATGGCTGGACGCTCTGGGAGCTGCACCGCGAGCGCGCCAGCCTCGAGGACGTCTTCCGCCAGCTCACGTCGGAATCGCCCGCCGTGGCCCCGACCGCGGAGGAGGCGGAATCATGAAGAACATCCGGATCGTCGCGCTCCGCGAGCTGCGTGGCTACTTCGACCAGGCCACCGCCTACATCCTGCTCATCGCGTTCCTCGCGCTCGGCCTGTTCCTGCTGTTCCGCTCCATCTACGCGCAGCAGCTTGCCACCCTGCGCCCGTTCTTCGACCTGCTGCCCTGGCTGTTCGCCGTGTTCGTTCCCGCGATCACCATGCGGAGCCTGGCCGAAGAGCGGCGCGGCCGCACGCTCGAATGGCTGATGGCCCAGCCGCTCACGGAGAGCGACGTCCTGCTCGGCAAGTTCCTCGGCGACTGGGGCTTCGTGCTGATCGGGCTCGCGGTGACGCTGCCCACCGCGCTCGGCATCCTGCTCGCTTCCGACGCCGATCCCGGGATCATGGTCGGGCAGTACGTCGGCGCCGCGCTCCTCGCGGCGCAGATGACCGCCATCGGACTCTGGTGCTCCGCCATCACCCGCAACCAGATCACCGCCTTCATCCTCGGCGCCGGTTCCAGCTTCGTGCTGATCCTCATCGGCCTGCCCGTCGCGCAGATCGGGCTGCCGCCCGTGCTCGCCGGCATGTTTGCCCGGCTCTCCGTGCTCGGCCATTTCGACAACGTCGCGCGCGGCGTGATCGATCTGCGCGACGTCGTCTACTTCCTGTCCGTGACCGCGCTCTTCCTCATGCTCGCCGGCGCCGCGATCGGCGGTGAGCGGCTCAGCCACACGCGCGGCGCCTGGCGACGGCTCCGGCTCGGCACCGCCGCCGTCGCCGTCCTCGTCCTGTTCGTCAATCTGCTCGGCGGCTACATCCGCGGCCGGCTCGACCTCACGCGCAACCGGCTTTACACGCTCGCGCCCGGCAGCCGCCAGATCCTCGGCAACCTCGACGACGTCGTGAACCTCAAGCTGTTCGTGTCGCGCGACCTGCCGCCCGAGGTCCAGCTCGAGCTGCGCGACGTCCGCGACCTCGTCGCCGACCTGCGCCGCGCCTCCGACGGCCGCCTCCACGTCGAGGAGGAGAACCCCGACAAGGACCCGGCCACGGCCGACGAGGCCCGCTCCCTCGGCATCCGCCAGATCGAGGTCAACGTCCTGCGGAACGACGAGTACCAGGTCCGCCGCGGCTGGTTCGGCATTGCCCTGACCTGGGCCGACAAGCGCGAGGCGTTTCCCGTCATCGATCGGACCGACGACCTCGAGTACCGCCTCGTCTCCGCGATCTCGACCATGACCGCGGCGCGCAAGCCGGCCATCACCTTCGTCACCGCCTTCCAGGCGAAGCCGCCCTGGCAGTACCAGGCGTTCCAGCAGACCGCGCTCGGCGACCGCTACACCGTGAAGACGACCGCGCTCGACTCTGCGGCTACGCTCTCGCGCGACTCCACCGATGTCGTCGCCCTGATCGCGCCCGAGCAGCCGCTCGACTCGACCGCCGTGCACAAGCTCGACACGTGGGTCGCCGGCGGCGGCTCGCTGCTCCTGCTGCTCCAGCCGATCTCCATCAACCCGCAGTCGCCCATGGCCATGGGCGTGCGGACGGGACTCGACGGGTTCCTCCAGCAGCACGGCGTCCACCTGCGCACCGGCATGGTCTTCGACCTGCAATCACACGCCAACGTCACCACCGGACGGAGCGGCATCTTCTCCGTCGTGCGCCCCTACCCGCTCTGGCCCATCGCGCTGCCCGCGAGCGAGAACAACATGACTCGCAGCCTCAACAATCTCAGCCTCGCGTGGAGCGGCGCCCTCGACATCGTCGACACCGCCCACGTCGAGCCGCTCTGGCAGACCACCGACCAGGCCGGACTGCTGCCGCCCGAGGGACCCATCGACCCCTCCATGTTCCACGACATCCCGCCCGACTCCACCGCGCCCGAGGTCGTCGCCGTCGCCGTCGATCCCGAAGCGCACGCCACCGGCACGGACGGCGCGAGCGGCGCCGCCGTGCCCGGCCGCATGGTCGTCGTCGCCGACGCCAACTTCATCGAGGACCAGTTCGTCAACGCCAATCCGCAGAACGTCCTCTTCGCCGCCAACGCCATCGACTGGCTCGCCCAGGACGACGCCCTCATCCGCATCCGCTCCAAGAACCGCGCGCCGCCCGCGCTCACCTTCGGCTCCGAGTTCGGCAGCAAGGCGCTGAAATGGGGCAACCTGATCGGCATGCCGGTGATCCTCGCGCTCTTCGGACTCGTGCGCATCGGCGGCCGGCGACGGCGCGCGATCCGGAAGTGGGAAGAGACGGGGGAACGGGCGTGAGGTACGGAACGGGAGCGGAGGCGGAGGCGTTTGCGGGCGCGTTTGCGGGCGCGGCGCGTGCGGGGGCGGATTCCGCTCCCGCCGCTCACGCACCCGTTCCCGCAAACGCTTCCGCCTCCGGTCCCGCCACCCATGACTGAGAGCATCGAATGAGCGAATCAACCCTGCGCCGCATCACGCTCGTCCTCGCCGCCATTGTCGTGGCCTGGCTCCTCGTCACGCTCACGCGGCGTGGTGGAGCCGTGGGCAGTGGCGGCGAGCTGGCCCAGGCGTTGCACCGTCTGCAACAGGATACCGCCACCGCGTTCACCATCACGGCGGCGGGCGGCGCACCGATCGAGATCGCGCAGAGCGACGACGCATGGACGGTCAACGGGATGCCCGCCGACTCGGACGCCGTCAACCGGCTCCGCAATGCGGTGAGCGGCGCGGCCGTCGGCGACCTCGTCTCCACCAGCCCCCGCAACCACGAGCGGCTGGGCGTCGGCGCCGACAGCGCGTGGTCGCTCGTCATCCACACGGGCACACGTGCGGACACGCTGCTCGTCGGCAAGGCGGCGCAGAGCACCGGCTACTCCTACGTCCGGCTGCCCGGCAACGACCAGACCTGGGAGGTCTCCGGCGACCTGCGCAGCGCCGTCGTCCACACGATCCCCGACTGGCGCGACAAGGTCATGGCCCGCGTCGACACCACCACGGTCGCACGCATCGAGATCGCTCGGGGCGACACGACCTTCGCTCTCGTGAAGGACGGCGCCGGCTGGAAGCTCGGCTCGGGCGACGCCGCCGACAGCACCACCATGCATGCCGTCCTGACCGGGCTCTCGCGGTTCGCCGCGACGACTCCTCGCGCCGGACACGCCTCCGTTCGACGGCGCGAGCCACCGCCGCGTGATCGCGATCTCGACCGACGGCGACACCCTCGCGGACCTCGAGTTCGCCGGCCAGGACTACACGTGGCTCGGCCGGCGGGCCGGCGACGCGACCCTCTTCAACGTCCCGAGCTACGGCATCGACCGGCTCGCTCCCGCGCCGGCGGCCGTCACGAAACGCGGAGGGTCGTGAGGCGCCCGGCCCACGACCGGTCCATGCGCTGACCCGACCGGTTCGTGCTCACCGGAGTCCGGTTCGCGCCGCGACCGGTCCGGTGCGACCGGGAAAGCGGTATCCATGGCCCCGTGAACTGTCGATCAACCCGTTCATGGAGGCCCTATGAGGAAAACGCTGTGGCTGGCTGTCGTGGCAGCGACGTTCGTCGCCTGCGACTCCCCGATCGATCCCGCACGGGACGCGACGCCGGGGCCGGCCGCCAACCTGGTCCCCGGCGCGGTCGTGGCCCAGGCCACGGGCAGCGACATCAGTAACCGCGAGCACGGCGTGCGTCAGCTCACGTTCACCGCGCGGACACACGCGGACGGCAGCACGAGCGGCGAGTACAATTTCACCACCGAAGGAAACTACCGTCAGCTGCGCGGCACCATTGTCTGCATGCGGGTGAGCGGCGACCGCGTGTTCCTTGTCGGTGATGTCCGCCACGACCGGCTGACGGATTTCCCGCTTCCGGTCGGCGGTATCGCGATCGAGGCCGTGGATGGTGGCAACGGACCGGGTGTGGACCAGATCAGCTTCCTCGGCCTCGCGCCCGACACCGAGTCGCTGATGGAGTGGTGCGAGAGCGGACCGCCCGGTCCGGTATCACCGCTCGAGCACGGCCATATCCGGATCACTGGCTGAATCGCCGTGCCCCGCCGTACGTTCGCGGGGCGGAGCCGGGCCCACCGCTCCGCCCCGCGAATCCTGCACCCGGACCCATGAGCGCACTGCCCCGACCCGGAACGCGATTCGGCACGGCCCTTCTCCTGGCGGCCGGAGCCGTGGCCAGTCACGCTCGTGTCATCGACCCAGCTCTATTACAACTGGGTGTCCCAGGGATACGATGTCAGCTTCCCGCGCCTCGCCGCGACGAAGCTCGTCGATTGGGGGCTCTGGGCGGCCTTCGTCCCGGTCATCATCGGCGTCGAGCGCCGCCACGGTTTCGAGGCCGGGCCCTGGAGACGGGCGCTCCTCGTTCACGTCGCGACGGCCGCGGCGTTCTTCGCGGTCGTCAACGCTGCGCTCGCCGGGTTCTCGCTCATCGTCGATCCCGCCGCGGCGGGCACGTCGTTCGCCCACGCCTATGTCCAGCGGGCCGGCGCCAAGCTGGTCTCGACCGTGGTCGTCTACGCCGCCATCCTCGGCGGCTACTGGCTGCTCCGGCTGCGCGAGGACCGGCACCGGCAGGCGGCGCTGAGCGCCCGCCTGCGCGCGGACCTCTCCGAGGCGGAGCTGCTCAACCTGAAGATGCAGATCCATCCGCATTTCCTCTTCAATACGCTGCACACCGTGGCCGCCCTCGTACGCGAGGGCGATCGTGATGTCGCCCTCGAGACCATCGAGGAGCTGAGTGAGCTGTTGCGACGCGCGCTGCGCACCATCGACCAGCAGGAGGTGCGGCTGAGCGAGGAACTCGCCTTCCTCGAGCGGTTCATCCGCATCCAGAGTCTCCGCTTCGGCGATCGGCTGGCGGTCGAGCTCGACGCGGATGGCGCGGCCCGCGACGCGCTCGTGCCGACCCTGCTCCTGCAACCGATCGTCGAGAACGCGATCCGCCACGGCCTCGATCTCGAACACGAAACCGGACGCGTCACCATCAACGCGCGACGGGATGCGGACGCCGTCGAGCTGAGCGTCGAGGACAACGGCGCGGGCTTCGAGCCGGGTTCGAAGGAAGGGCTCGGTCTCGGTACCACGCGACGCCGGCTCGAGCAGTTGTACAATGGCGGCGCGTCGCTCTCCGTCGAGCCCGTCGTCGCCGGCGGCACGTGTGTCCGCATCCGGTTGCCGTACCGCCCGGCCGGGCCCACCCCGGCAGCACGTCCGGAGCCGGCTCGTGGCTGACGCCGTCCGGGTCGGGCGATACCGCGCCCTCATCGTCGATGACGAACCACTCGCCCGTTCCACGATCCGTGGCCTCCTCGAGCTCGATGATGAGGTGGACGTCGTCGGCGAATGCGCCGGGGAGCGGACGCCCGACCTCATCCGCGAAATCTGCCCCGACCTCGTGTTCCTCGACGTTCAGATGCCGCGCATGAACGGACTCGAAGTGCTGGCACGGGTCGAGCCCGCCGCACTGCCGCTCGTCATCTTCACGACCGCCTACGATGAGTTCGCGCTCCAGGCGTTCGACAACGCCGCCGTCGACTACCTGCTCAAGCCGTTTTCCGATCGTCGCTTCTTTCAGGCGCTCGGCCGCGCCAAGGAGCTGCTCCGCCGGCGCGACGTGGAGACCGCGCAGCGACGCCTCCTCGCCCTGCTCGCCGACCGGCTCAACCGGGAGGAGTCCGAGACGCCGCCACCGGAACGACGCTCGGCCGGCGGATCCGGTACACCGGATCGCGTCGTTCTCCGCGACGGCGGCCGCATGCTGCTCTACGACGCCCTGGACGTGGAGTGGATCGAGGCGCACGGCGCGTACGTGCGCGTCCACACGACGAACGGGAGCGCCGTCGTCCGGGAGTCGCTCGGCGATCTGGAGGCCCGCCTCGATCCCCGGACGTTCTTCCGCATCCACCGCTCCGCCATCGTGAATATCCGCCGCGTGCTCGAGCTGCGACCCCAATCTCACGGCGACTGTACCGTCGTGCTGCGCGGCGGCACCGAGCTCCGGCTCAGCCGCCTGCGCCGCGAGGAGTTCGAGATGCGTCTCGCCGACGGGAGCGGCTGACGGCCGCTTGCCGCGCCGGACGGGCCTTGCCCCGGCCGGACCCGCGATACACACTGCGGTTGGTGCGAACGGCGTGACTTCGCCGCGAACCGTGTCGCCCGGGGCTGCAAGCGGAGGTCTCCCTGGTGGATTTCTCATGCGACGACTCGACGCCGCGCTCTCCGCCGCCGATCCCGTACGCCGCTGGCCCCCTCCGCGGGCGCTGCGTAGTTTGCGCCCGGACGCGCCGCCCATCGGCGCGACGGTCCCACTCGCCCGAGGTGACACCATGGCATACCGTCCGGTCTCCGTCATCCTGCTCGCGCTCTGCCTGCCCTCGATCGTCGCCGCGCAGGAGCGCGAGGACCGCACCCTGCTCAGCCAGGAGCGGATGACCTCGATCATCAACGAGGTTTCGGGCGAGCGCGCCATGCACCACCTGCTCGAGCTGGTCCCCTACCAGCGCGTGCGCCTGCCCGAGGAGTACGGCGGCCCGTACCGCGAGACGAAGGTCATCGTCGACTACGCGAAGCGCTACGGCTTCCAGAACATCGCGGTCGAGACCTTCGGGCCCGAGAACCAGACGGCCTGGCAGCCGGTGCAGGGCGAGCTCTGGATGACGACGCCGAAGAGCGTGAAGCTGTTCGACATCCACGACCTTGCCCTCTCGCTCGCCTCGCTCAACGCCAACGGCGACATCTCCGGCGAGCTGGTCGACGTCGGGCTCGGTCGCGCCGCCGACTTCGAGGGCAAGGACGTCAAGGGCAAGTTCGTGCTCTCGGCCGGCTCGCCGAGCGCGACCTATCGCGAGGCCGTGCAGCGCGGCGCACTCGGCGTGCTCGGCATGAACGCGATCGGATTCCAGCGCTCGCAGGACTACCCGAACCAGATCGTGTCCTCGAGCGTGAACGCGCAGGAAGGCACCGTCGCGTGGAGCGTCACGCCCGAAGTCCAGCGCGACCTCGTCGCCATGCTGAACCGCGGCGACCGCATCACCATCCGCTCCATCGTGAAGAGCGTCGAGGTGCCCTACAAGAACGAGTACGTGCACGCCGAGATCCCCGGCGACGGCAGCACCACGCAGGAGACGGCCATCAGCTGCCACCTGTACGAAGGCGTGATCAAGCAGGGCGCCAACGACGACAACTCCGGCTGCGCCCTCATCCTCGAGGTCGGCCGCGCCTACATGAAGCTGATCGCCGAAGGCAAGCTGCCCCGGCCGAAGCGCACCATCAACTTCCAGTTCGTGCCCGAGATCAGCGGCACCAACGCGTACCTCAACGCGCATCCGGACAAGGAAAAGGCCATCATCGGCACGCTCAACTTCGACATGGAAGGCATCCGCGTGTCCATGAGCCGCAGCTACTGGATCATGCAGCGGACGCCCGACACCTTCCCGTCCTACCTGAACGACATCGCGCAGAGCATGATGGAGTACATCGCCGACATCTCGCGCGAGCGCGTCCGCTTCCGCAGCCTCGGCTACGCGCCCTCCGAGCCGGTCGAATCACCGCGCGGCAGCCAGGACGCTTTCTACATCAAGATCGACAAGCACTACGGCGCCAGTGATCACGTGACCTACATGCAGCACGGCATCCCCGCCGTCATGTTCATCACCTGGCCCGACATGTGGTACCACTCCTCGGAAGACACGCCCGACAAGCAGGATCCCACGCAGTACAAGCGCGCCGGCGCGGTCGCGCTCGGCTCGCTCGCCGCACTGAGCGAGGGCACCGACGCCATGGCCGCGCGCATCGCGCAGGAGAACGTCGGCCGCGGCCTCGCCCGCATGGGCGAATCGCACACCAAGGGCATGGGCTACCTCGCCGACGCGACCGACGCGGCCGCACTGGTGACGGCATACAAGGAAGCGAGGAACGCGATCACCCACCAGGCCACGATCGAGAAGGCCGTCGTCCGCTCGGCCAGTGTCCTCTGGACCGACGTCGCGGCAGGGCAGAAGAAGGTCGCCGTGTTCGAGCCGCTCATTGACAAGCGCGCCGCCACGCTACTCGACGAGGTGAAGGCCGCGTATCAGATGCAGGCGGCGCAGCGCGGTGTGCCCGCGACCGAGCCGGCCATGACCGCGGAAGAGCGCGAGGCGGCCGCGACGGTCGTCGCGCCGGTGGCGGGCGGCGGCGGTCGCGGCGGCCGTGGCGGCGGCCGCGGCGCCGCGGGCCCGCGCCTGCCCGACGAGTACAACGCGGAGTTCGGCCTGCTGCTCGGCAAGGCGATGACCGCGCTCCAGATCCGCGACTTCCTTTCGGGCGAGTTCACGCCGCTGTCGCTGGCGGACGTGATGGCGGTGCTCCAGGCCCGTGCGGCGGCCGGTCAGGTCACGCTGACGAGGAGATAGCCGGCCGGTCCGACCCGGCCTTTGATCCATGCCGCGGCGCGGCGAGGTGACGAGCTTCGCGCGCGCCGGCTGACGGCATCATGCCCATGGCGAACCTGCGGAGGGACCCATGCGACCGGACCACGTCCTCGCGTTCAAGACGGTAGCCGACCGCTTCACCTGCTGGATCGGCCTGCGGGAGCCGAATCCGCTCGGCGAGAAGTGGATCGGCAATCGCGGCGTGCATGCCGAAGCCGGAAACGTGCAAGGCGAAGACCTCGGACAACCCGGGCTTCCCGAAGGCGGGGCTCGTCGTAGATCCGTCCACTCGCCCGGAGGCGTTCCTGCCCGCATCGCGCCCCGAGGCTTTGCGCAAATGGACGATGGAGTTCGCCAGGGGCGGGCGCCTGCCGACGGGATACACGACGGTGGCAAGCGGCCCGGAGCAGGGTCTCGTGAAGCTCCGCGGAAAATCGCTCTACGCCGACTTCGACCTGATGGCGCTGCTTCGCTCCGACGCGAGCGGCGCGAAGCTGCACACGTCGCAGAGCGAACAGGCGCAGCTCTTCGGGCAGGTGGCGCCCGCGCTCAACCAGCTGCTCAGGGTGGAGCTGATCCAGCACGGCGCGGAGTTCATGTGGCTCGGCGGCGTCGGCGCGCGCGAATCCGAGTGGGTGCTCTGGTTCGGGCCGGGCGGCCGCCTCGAGCGCCACCCCTCATCCATGCCCCGCGGCGGGCACTGACGGCCCGCCGATTCGCGGCCGGACGTTGACCTCAGACCGCCAGGATGCCGACAGGATAGAAGGCGGAGGACTTCACGACGGCGGCCGCGGAAGGTTATTTTCTACAATGCTCTGCGGGATCTTTCCGCCAACAGCCCTTGGGCGGGGAGCTTCCTCCAGTACGGATGTACTATGACGGCGCCAGATCGATCCTGTCCTGTCTGCCATGCACCGCTGCCCGCCGGTGCGACGACCTGCCTGCACTGTGGTGCGGCGACTTCCCGCCGATGGATTCGCGCCGTCGCGAACGGCGGCTGCCGTCGTGGACGTGGCGAAGGTCCGGGCAGCGCTGGGGGAACGGTACCGGGTCGACCGCCTTATCGATGAAGGCGGGATGGCGGCCGTCTTTCTGGCGGAGGACCTCAAGCACCGACGGAGCGTGGCGATAAAGGTGATGCGCCCGGACCTGGCAGCCAGTCTGGGTGCGGATCGCTTCCTGCGCGAAATCGAGATCGCCGCGCAGCTCAACCACCCCCATATCCTGTCCGTGTACGACTCGGGCGAGGTGGACGGCATGCTGTACTACGTGATGCCGTTCATCGAGGGCGAGTCGCTGCGCGAGCGGTTCCAGCGGGACGGGGCGCTGCCGACGGACGAGGCGCTGCGACTCGCCCACGAGGTGGCGGAGGCGCTGGCGTATGCCCACGCGCGCGGGATCATCCACCGCGACATCAAGCCCGCGAATATCCTGCTGGGGGCGGGCCACGCCCTCGTCGCCGATTTCGGGATTGCGCATGCCCTGAACGCGGGAGGTGAGGCGTTGACACAGACCGGCCTCGCGGTCGGGACGCCTCAGTACATGAGTCCGGAGCAGGCGCTGGGCGAGATCGACGTGGACGCGCGCACGGACGTGTATGCCACAGGGACGGTCCTGTTCGAGATGCTGACGGGCGAGGCCGCGCTGCAGGGGGCCACTCCACGAGCGATTCTCGCCAAAGCGCTCACGGAGGAAGTGCGACCCGTCCAGTCGGTGCGGCCCGGAATACCCGACGCCGCGGCCGACGTCGTGGCGAAGGCCACGGCCCGGCAGGCGGCAGACAGATACGGATCGGCCAGCGAGATGGCCGCGGCACTGGGCGCGGCCTTCGATGCCGTGCGTACCGGTACCGTGTCGGTCGCGATCAGTGCACCCTCCCAACGCAACGTGTGGGCAGTGTTCGCCGGCACTGCGGTCGTCACGCTGGCCGTCCTGTACGGACTGATCGCGCACTGGGGATTGGCGCGCTGGACGCTGTGGCTCGCGATCACGCTGCTCGGAATCGGAACGGGCGTGCTGGTCCTGACCGGGCGTGTGGAGAAGCGGCGGCGTTCGGGCGGCGCCACCCACGGTCTCGCCCGCTGGTTCACCTGGCGGCACGCGGCACTCGGCGGCGGCTACGCGGCGGCCCTGTGGGTCGTCGTGGTCTTGCTGCTCATCTTCAAGGGCCCGGTGTCGGCGGGCGCGGGAAGCGGCGGGCTGAAGCGCCTCGCTGTGCTTCCCTTCGAGAACCAGGGCAGCGCGGACGAGGCATACTTCACCGACGGCATCGCGGATCAGGTGCGCGGCAAGCTCACCGCGTTGGCCGGCCTGCAGATCACGGCACGGTCAAGCTCGATGCCGTACCGCGCGACCACCAAGTCGCCCCGGGAGATCGGTCGCGAGCTGGGCGCGGATTACCTGCTCAATGCCACGGTCTTATGGGCAGTCAGCGCCGATGGCAGGAAACGTGTCCGAGTGACGCCGGAGCTGATCGACACGCACACCGACGCGGTGGCGTGGCAGCAGACGTTCGACGCCGACCCCACCGACGTCTTCAAGGTCCAGCAGACGATCGCGACCCGGGTGGCGGAGGCGCTGGGCGTGGCCCTGGGCGCCAGCGAGCAGCAAGAGCTTGCGGCCCGACCCACCGAGAACCTCGCGGCGTACGACGCCTACCTCCGGGGCGAAGCGATTATCCAGAACCTCGCGGGATCCGACCCCGGCATGCTGCGTCGGGCGGCGACGTACTACGAGCAGGCCGTCGGCCTCGATTCCCTGTTCGGGCAGGCGTGGGCCCGGCTCGCCAACGTCCGCGCGGCGCTGTTCTTCGCCAGTGTGCCGACGCCAGAAGACGGGGAGGCGGCCAGACTGGCCGCCGATCGCGCCCGGGCATTGGCGCCCCAGGCCGCCGAGACGTACCTCGCGCTCAGCGCGGTCGCGCAATTCGTGCTGCGCGACGCGGACCTTGCACGGCAAAGCGCCGAGCAGGGACTCGCCGCGCACCCGGCGAACATCGACCTGATGCGACGGGTGGCGAGTTTCGAGGCTGCCGACCGTCCCGCCAAGGCACTGGATGTCCTGCGCCGGACGGTCGAGCTCGATCCCCGCTCGGTGGCCTCATGGGGCACCCTGGGCGCCGCACTGCTGAACCTCCACCGCGGCAACGAGGCCGAGGCGCCCCTTGCCCGGGGACTGGAGCTCGATCCCGCCAACTTCCGCCTTTTGCAGCTCCGTCTGATCAGCTTGTTGCAGCAGGGCGATCTGGCCGGTGCCCGCCAATCGCTGGCGACCCTCTCGCCCGACATTGATGAAGCAGGCCTCGTCGCCTACCTCGGCACCTACAACGACCTGTTCTGGGTGCTCACGGACGCGCAGCAAGCGCTCCTGCTGACACTGCCCCCCAGCGCCTTCGACAACGACCGGGCGACGTGGGCCGCGGTTCGCATGCAGACGTTCTGGCTCCGGGGAGACAAGGCCGAGGCACGGGCGTACGCGGACAGCGCACGGATGGCCTATGAGACATGGAACGCCCCGGACGATCCGCAATTCCACGAGTTGATCGGCGTGGCGCTGGCCTACCTCGGACGGTTCGACGACGCGATCGGCGAAGTACGGCGTGGCATCGAGCTGGAAAACAACAGCGCCGCCAGGCCGTACGGCGTGCATCAGCTGGCTCGAGTCTATCTTCTCGCCGACAAGCCGGATCTCGCTCTCGATCAGCTCGAGGCCCTGCTCGCGATGCCCTACCACGTCACGGGCCGCTGGCTGACGGTCGATCCCGACTTCGCCTCGCTCAAAGGCAGGCCGCGGTTCGAGCGCCTCATCGGCCAACAGTAAAACGCCCCGGATTCTCGG
The DNA here is from genome assembly GCA_963786235.1 of uncultured Gemmatimonadales bacterium. Classification (GTDB taxonomy): domain Bacteria; phylum Gemmatimonadota; class Gemmatimonadetes; order Longimicrobiales; family RSA9; genus CAWAYJ01. Next base: position 440,011 of record CAWAYJ010000034.1, on the reverse strand, counting down.
GAGCGCGCTTCTCGCCCTAGCTGAAGTCGCCGGGTTCAGGAACCGCCGCTGACCAGTGCTCCGCGAAAGCGTGACTTGAGCAGTGCGCCGTCCCTTGGCGGCAGCACGAGGGGTGGCTTCTCCGCTAACACCTTCACCTGCGCGAATACCGGGCCCGTTCCGCGGTGGACCAGGCCCGCGAGCCGCGCCACGCCGGACAGGGTCGTGATGCGCCGGGCATGCGCGAACCCCGCGGCCTTCGCCATACCGGCCAGGTCGACGCCGTACGCGGTGTGCGTCGGCTGCATGCCGGTCTCGCCGTAGCGCTCGTTGTCGAGGACGACGACGGCCAGGTTGGGCGGTCGCTGCGTGGCGATTGTGGCGAGGGAGCCGAGCCCCATCAGCATCTCGCCGTCGCCGGTCACAACCAGAACGCGGCGGTCGGGCCGCGCGAGCGCGAGGCCGAGCCCCACCATCGCCGCGCCGCCCATGGCGCCCCACAGCGGAAAGGACAACGGATGGTCGCCCGCCGCCGCCACGTCCCACGCCGGTGCGCCCAGCCCGGCGATCACGAGCAGATCGCCGCGATCCTCCAGCAGCCGCCGGACCACGTCGCGTCGGTGCAGCGGCGCGCCCCGCTCCGCCGATGCCGGGCCGTTCGCCGCCGTGCTCACTTGAACGCCTTGAAGCCGAGCACGTGTTGCGCGATGAGCACGGCTTCCGGCGCCTCGGTGGCAGACGAACGCTCGAGCGCGGCCGCGACTTTGCCCGGGATCTGCTCCGCGCTCTCCGCGCGCGAAACGCGCACGCCGATCGCCTCCAGTACCTGCCCGGTAGCGCTTCCCATCGGGACCTGCGCGGGGTTCGATTCGCCCGACTCACCGCGCATGGTGATCAGCATGAGCAGCGGCATGCGGCAGAACAGCGGGAGCGCGAGCATGTTCACGCAGTTGCCCGTCCCGCTGCTCTGCATGAGCAGGACGCCCTTCTCGCCGCCCAGCCAGGCGCCGGCCAGCAACGCCACGCCTTCCTCTTCGCTCGTCAGCCGCACCACGCGCATCCCGGGGTCCGACTCGCACAGCGTGATGAGGCGGGCGAGACCGGCGTCGGGCACGACCGCGACCTGTCGCACCACTGCGGCCCGGAAGGCGCGGTGGACGGCGTTCGACCAGTCGATCCCGGACACCGGGGAGTGATTCGCGTTCGTGCTCATGCCCGCAGGGCGATCATCCTATCGCCCCGCGTGGCCGGCCACCAGACCGTTTCCGGCCGGGGGATCCGCGTTACGACCTCGGCCAGACGTTGTCCAGCGGATCTCCGTCCGGGAACCGCCCGTAAGGGTCCAGCGTGATGCGCGTGATGGCCCGCCCACCGAAATCGAGGTCCGCGTCGAACGTGCGGCTTCCGCCGAACCAGACGTCGACCGGGTAGGTGCACCAACGCCGACGTCGCATCCAGCACCTTGCTGTTCGGCATCTGCCGCACCGACGGACCCGTGGCCGCGAACTCGACCTTCAGCACGACGGGCGAGGGCATACCGCCGTCCTGGCGTACGGTCACGAGGGTGTGCGTTCCGTTCGTGCGCGCGCCTTCGGATCGAGCCGTCCACCGATTCGGTCGTGAAGAGCCAGTAGTACCAGAACCAGCCGAGGTCTCTGTGCAGCGCGTTGCTCATGAAGAACGCGTAGTCCCAGGGCGACGGGTGCTTGAAGCGCCAGGCCTTCGCCCATTCGGAGTGCGCGCGCCAGACCGCCGTGTCGCCCACGATCCCACCCAGCATCGACAGCATGGGCGGCGTCTTGCCGTACGCCTGGTACGAGTAGCCCGGCCCGCCGTAGTTGGCGTCCCACATCATCGGCGCTTCCGTCTCCTGTCCGCTCAGCCGGCCGTAGCTCTGCCCGACGCCGTTCAGCCCTTCCTCCGGCGAGGTGCCGCGCGCGTCCGCGGCGGACAGGATGTTCATGTACTGGTTGAAGCCCTCGTCCATCCAGCCGTACCACGTTTCGTTGTTGCTCACGGTCATGGGCCACCACTCGTGCCCGATCTCGTGGTCCGCCGGACCCTGGTTCGACATCACCAGCATGGGGTACTCCATGCCGTTGTCGGGCCCGTTCACGAGCGACAGCACGGGGAACGAGTACGGCATCCAGAGCTTCGAGTAGAACTCGAGCGCGTGGCGCGAGATCGGGCCCGCGTTCGTGTAGCCGCTCGCGTTGCCGGGCAGGTAGAACATGTGGATGGGCACGGGGCCCTTGCCCGGGATCGTGGCGCGCGTCGATTGCCACACGAAGTCCTTCGCCGCGCCCCACGCGAAGTCGTTCGCCGTGTCGGCGACGAAGTGCCAGACGAGGCGGTCGCCGCCCGGCGTACCGGTCTCGCCGGGACCGACGATGGTGCGAAGCTCATCGGACTCGAGCACGTGGGAGAGCCGTTCGCGCGTGGTCGGCGTCAGGACCTCGCCGCCGTTCTGCAGCACGCCCGTCGAGCCCACCAGCCAGCCGGCGGGCACGTCGATGCGCACGTCGAAGCGGCCGAAGTTGTTGTAGAACTCGGCGGGCCCGAGATACGGGTCCTGGTCCCAGCCGCGGAGATCGTCGTACACCGCCACGCGCGGATACCACTGCACGGCCTGGTAGAGCGTGTCCGCCCAGCGGTTGTTCATGCGATGTCCCGACCGGCCCGGTCCGCCCGCGACCTTGAAGTGCCAGTCGATGGCGAGCGTGACGGAGCCGCGCGCGGGGACCGGCGTGCCGAGGCTCACGCGCGCATTGGTGCGGTCGAGGCCCGAGGCCGTGGGCGCGCCGCCACCCGCCGCCGCGTTGCCGCCGCGTCCGCCACCGCCCCTTCCCCGTCCGAACGCCTGCGCCGGCGCGTTCAGGTCCACGGCCTGGTCGTTCACCGCGAGCCGGGTGATCACCATCCCGTCCGTCGTCTCCGACGGTGTGGAGAGGCGGATCGCGTCGGGGCGGAAGATGTTCGGGTCCAGCCGCAGGGCCACGCTCGTGAGCGGGCCCGGGCTGTTGTTGTGGATCGTGACCGTCTCGCGACCCGTGATCGTGGACGTCGCCGGGTCCAGCCGCGCGTCGATCGAGTACTCGTTCCAGAGCTGCCAGTAGTTGCGGCCGGGCCGCCCGGTCGAGTCACGCGTGCCGGCGTCGAACGCGTGGAGGATCGCGTCCGTCATCGGGATCGTGCGTCGGATCTCGCGCTGGTCCGCGGCGTTGGCGGACCGCATCGACGTGGACTGTCCGACCGCGGCGGCGGGCGCGAACAGGACGGCGCCCGTCAGGAAGAGGGCGATTCGCATGAGACTGTCCGGGATAGGGTGAGCGAGACGAAGGTCAACGGAAAGGGAATAGGCCGCGGAGCGCGAATTTGTTTCAGCCGGGGGTGGACGGCCTCCCCGGCCGGGCACACGCGCATCGCGTGATCCGCGGATCACCGCCGGATCGGCCGGCGCTGCGGCTCTACTTCCGGTAGATCGTGATGACACCGGCTCCCGGGATGCTGGGGCTCACGGCCTGACCCGCGCTGATCGTCTGGTCGGGTTGTTCGACGCCCCACGCTCCCTCAACGGCATACATGATGCCGTACGTTCCCGGCTCGAGCCCGCCCACCGTGAAGCTGGCGGTTTCATCGGCCTTGACCACGACGACCTGCCGGCCATCGACGTTGACGAAGGCGAGCGGGTCGAGCGCGGAATTCGTCGAGCTGGCGCCAATACGCACCGCACCACGGCGGACGTATCTGTAGTACTGGCGGAAATACGCCGTCTTGGGGCTCATGAGGACGTTGGCCTGGTTATCCACGTTGTAGACGGCCATCAGACCCGGTAGCGAACCGCCAATCGCGCCTTGCTGCCACGCGGAGACCTGACCCACCTTGAGGTCCTCGTGCAGCGTCCGATAGTCGTTGGCCATGTTCCACCACTCCAGCATCGCGGTTGCCTTGCCGAGCCCGGCAATGGCCTGCAGGGCCTCGGTGGATACGCCGCTGTACCGATGGTAGGATACGGTGTGAACCCTGTTGCGCACGGCCGCCGGCCAGCTGTCATAGAATACGAGGGCGGTCGACATGTTCGTCGTCGACGGGGCAATGATGTCCGGCGTGAACCCTGCCGCGGCCAGGCGGTCCGCCACGGCCACAATCGCTTGCCCGGTATAGGCAGGGGTCCACTGGCTGACATTGTCGGGCTCGAGGATGATCTCCAGCCCATCGGGTACGAGCCCGAATTCTGACTGGAGGTGCTGGAATGTCGCCAGGATGAACTCGGCGTACTCGGCGGGATCGTCGTGGTCGTACGAGCCGGTGGTGATCTGCGCCGTGAACGCAATGTACTCCAGTGTGACGTACAGGGCCTCGCCGTTGGCCGTCAGCCGGTCACGTATCGGCAGGACGATCCGGCTCACGAGGTCGTCGATCTCCGAAAAGTGGAAGCCGGCAGGGTTGATGATATTCGGGGAAGCATTGTCATTGACCGTGGCGTACCGGACCGCGCGCCACTGGTCATTGGTGATCGTCCCGGCCTGTCGCTGGCTCCAGTAGTCCTGGTCGCTTTCCACGCCTGACCGGACGGGCAGTGAAATGCGATTGATGCCGGCTTCGTTTACGACGCGATCGAAGAGTTCATCACGGAACAGGGCAAACGGCGGCAGGTCCAGCCCCACTTCCGCGTGGACCTCCCAGCCTTCCATCGTCTGGTACCGGGTCGCCGTATCGATCTGGACGGTCGCCGTGTCGGGGGGCGAGGGCGGGGGCTCCGGTGGTTCGCCCGTGATGTCGGTGCGATCCCCGCTCGCGGTGCAGGATACGGCGATCACCAGGCCCAATATGACCTGAAACGGTCGCCTGAAGCGATTTCGATGAACCACGAATCCACTCCTTCCAGAGGCACCGGGCCGGGAGGCTTCGTCCGACTGCGACACTCCAACTGCAACCTTCGTTCCGCCTCCTCCCGGCCGCGTCCGGTGGATGCGTATGCCGGGCCCCGGACCCGCCGTCCCCGAAACGGGCACGGCCGCGGTCCAACCGCTCGGTGTAGCGGCCCCGTCGTCCTTGCCGCCCGAGTCCCGGGAGCCTACCGTGCGTTCAGTTCACGGGCTCGATGGACTGCCCCCCGTCGCGTGTCCGCCCGTGGGTATGTCCACTTCCGCGCGCACGAATCCCGAACCATCCCGGAGGAGGCCCGTTGAGCGAACGCCTGTGGCACGGAATCGGGCGCCATGATCTGACGTCCCGGGACGGAGCCACTGAGCCGGATCGTCGTCGCTTTCTCCGCCACGCTTCGCTCTCGATACTGGCTCTGGGCACCGCTCCGTTCCTGGGTGCCTGCGGCGTCGAGGGAGCCGGTCAGACCCCCGAGTCGTGTCCGAGCGAGGACCTTTCCGCCACCGAGAAGACACTGCACTTCTCCAACTGGCCCGAGTACATCGACCAGTCGACCGCCGTGGTCGGAGGCCGGCGGACCACCGTCATCCCGACGCTCGAAGGCTTCGAAGCCGCGACCGGCATCGACGTCGTCTACGACACGGACGTCAACGACAACGCCGAGTTCTTCGCCAAGGTGCGCGACCAGCTCGCCGCCTGCGAACCCACGGGCCGCGACATCTTCGTTCTCACCGACTGGGCGGCGGCGCGTATGGCGGGGCTCGGCTGGCTGCAGAAGCTGGACAAGGCGGCGCTTCCCAATGTGGAGGCCAACCTGATCCCACGCCTGCGATCGCCGGCCTGGGACCCCGATCGCGACTACAGCGTCCCCTGGCAGAGCGGACTGACCGGGCTGGCCTACAACGCCAAGTACACCCGCCGCGTCGCGAGCGTCGAGGAGCTGCTCACGCGCCCCGACCTCCGCGCCAGGGTGAGCCTGCCGAGCGAGATCAACGACACCATGAGCTTCATGCTCCGCATCACGGGCGCGGACCCGGGACGTTTCGATGACGACGACTTCGACCGGGCCCTGGACCGGCTGCGGGAGTACGTCGCATCCGGACAGATCCGCCGCTTCACCGGCAACGACTACATCCGCGACCTCGACGCGGGCAACGTCGTCGCGTGCGTCGGCTGGTCGGGAGACATCCTCGCGTTGCAGGAGAGCAACCCCGACATCCGGTGGGTCGCGCCCGAGGAGGGCATGCTGCTCTGGGCGGACAACATGCTCGTCCCCAACCGGGCGACGCACCGGACGAACGCCGAGCGGCTGATCGACTGGTACTACCGGCCGGATGTGGCCGTGCGCCTCACGGCAGCCGTCCGCTACATCTGCCCGGTGGCGGGCGCGCGCGAAGCCATGGAGCGCGTGGACGCGACCCTCATCGACAACCCGCTCATCTTCCCCGACGAGGCGTTCCTGGCCGACACGTTCGAGATCATGGACCTTCCCGACGGCACGCGACGGCGCTACGAACGTCTCTTTACGCAGGCGATGGGGGCCTGAGACGATGCCGGGCTCCGATCTCGTCCTCGCAGCCGTCACGAAGCGCTTCGGCGCGTTCCTCGCCGTCGACAGCCTCGACCTCACCGTCCCGGAAGGCTCCTTCTTCGCGCTGCTCGGACCGTCCGGGTGCGGCAAGACGACGACGCTCCGCATGATCGCCGGGCTCGACGAGCCGTCGTCCGGCTCGATCCGGCTCGGTGACACTGACATTACGCACCTGCGTCCCTACCGACGACCCGTCAACACCGTGTTCCAGAGCTACGCCCTCTTCCCGCACCTGTCCGTCTTCGAGAACGTCGCGTTCGGGCTGCGCCGACGGCGCGTCGCGAACGTGGACGCGCAGGTGCGCGAGATGCTAGACCTCGTGCAGCTCCGTTCGTTGGCCGAGCGCCGGCCCGCCGAGCTCTCCGGCGGACAGCAGCAGCGCGTGGCGCTCGCCCGCGCGCTCATCAACCGGCCGCAGGTCCTGCTCCTCGACGAGCCGCTCGGCGCGCTCGACCTCAAGCTGCGGCGTCAGATGCAGATCGAGCTGAAACGCATCCAGACCGAGGTCGGCATCACGTTCGTGCACGTGACGCACGACCAGGAAGAGGCCATGACCATGGCCGACACCATCGCCGTGATGAACGGCGGCGTGATCGAGCAGATGGGCGGACCGCTCGAGCTCTACGAGCGACCGCGCACAACGTTCGTGTCCAACTTCCTCGGCCGCGCCAACCTCGTCGCGGGACGCGTGCTCGAGCGCGACCACGCTTCCGTGTGGCTCGACGTCCACGGGATCCGCCTCCGCGCGTCCATCGCCCGGGCTCCCTCCGACGCGAACGAGCTCTGGGTCGGCGTGCGCCCCGAGAAGATCGCTCTCGTCCCCTCGGGTGAGGTGCGCGACGACGGCACCAACGTGCTCACCGGCGGCGTGGTCACCGACGTCAGCTTCTCCGGCGCCAGCACGCAGTACCTCGCCCGCATGCCATGGGGACAGGAACTCGTCGTGTTCGAGCAGAACTCCGGCGCGCGCGCATCCTTCCGCACCGGCGACACGGTGGACCTGCGCTGGATACCCGAACACACCTTCCTGCTCGACGCCACGCAGGACGCATCGGCCGGCGCGCATACGGAGCCCGCGCAGTGAGCGAGGTTGCGCGCCGAAGCCGGCTCACCGCGTGGATCCTGCTCCTGCCCGGCGCCGCCTGGCTGTTCGTCTTCTTCGTGATCCCGACCGTCACGCTGATCTCGACCAGCCTGTGGGATCCGTCCGGCTCATTGCTCGACGGCTACCGGCTGACATGGCACTGGATGAACTACGCCGATGCCGTGCGTTTCTACGGCCGGCAGCTCTGGCGGTCGTTCGCGTACGCCGGCATCGCCACGGCCGCATGCGTCATCCTCGGTTACCCGCTCGCGTACGCCATCGCGTTCAAGGCCGGCCGCTGGAAGAACCTGATGCTGGTGCTCGTGATCGCGCCTTTCTTCACCAGCTTCCTGGTGCGTACGCTCGCGTGGCAGATGCTCCTCGGCGACAATACGTGGACCGTGCACGCGCTCCGCTCCCTGCACCTGCTCGGCGCCGACGGCCACCTGCTCGCGACCCCGTTCGCGGTCGTGACCGGGCTCACATACAACTTTCTGCCGTTCATGGTGCTCCCGCTGTACGCCAGCCTCGAGAAGATGGACCCCAGGCTCATCGAGGCCGGCGGCGACCTCTACGCGAGCCCGTTCACCACCTTCCGCAAGGTCACGCTCCCCCTGTCGTTGCCGGGCCTCGTCGCCGGGACGCTGCTCACGTTCATCCCCGCGGCTGGCGACTACATCAACGCGGAGCTGCTCGGTACGCCGGGCACGCGCATGATCGGCAACGAGATCCAGGACCTGTTCTCCGCCGGCGCCTACCCGGAGGCGGCCGCGCTTTCCGTAACGCTCATGGTCGTGATCACCGCGCTGGTCGTTTGGTACGTCCGGCGCTCCGGCGCGGAGGAACTGCTGTGAGCACGCGCGGTGGGCAGGCCCGGGACGGACGCGCCAGGAGTGGACGCTCCGCGATCCCGCGCGATGCGGCGCTGGCTCGGCGCGCGGCTGGTGCTCATCTACGGCGTCGTCGTCCTGCTCTACATGGCGCTGCCGGTGATGGTCGTGATCCTCATGTCCTTCAACGAGCCGGCCGGCCGGCAGAGCTACACCTTCGACGGCTTCACCTGGAACAACTGGCTCGACATCTGCGGCCCCTACCAGCTCTGCGAGTCGGTGCGGACCAGCCTCGAGATCGGGCTCCTCGCCACGCTGGTGGCGACGACGCTCGGCACCCTCATGGCGTTCGCCCTCGTGCGACACCGGTTCCGCGGCCGCTCGCTCGCCAGCATCGCCCTCTTCCTCCCCATGGCCTCGCCCGAGGTCGTCATGGGCTCGTCACTGCTCGCGCTCTTCGTCGCAGCCGGCTTCGCGGGCGTGCTCGGCTTCTGGACCATCCTCGTCGCCCACGTGATGTTCTGCCTGTCCTTCGTCGTGGTGACCGTGAAGGCCCGCCTGGCCGGCCTCGATCCGCACCTCGAACAGGCCGCCATGGACCTCTACGCCAACCCGTGGCAGACCTACTGGCGCGTCACCTTCCCGCTCGTGTTCCCCGGCATCCTGTCCGCTGCGCTGCTGAGCTTCTCGCTCTCCTTCGACGACTTCATCATCACCAACCTCAACGCCGGCCGGACCGTGACGTTCCCGATGTTCGTGTGGGGCGCGGCACAGCGCGGGATCCCGCCCCAGATCAACGTGATCGGCACGATCATGTTCCTGCTGGCGCTGATGCTCGTGGGCCTCGGCGGGCTCGGGCGGCGGCGGGGCGCGGGGTGAGTGGCGTGGCGGCTCACGGCATCTATGGACATGGCGAACGCGGCCCTCCCATCTTGCTCCGGAGTTGGCCGGGTTCGACTCCGCCTCGCTTCCGTTCCGTTCACGAACATGGAGCCGCAATCGTATGAAGATGCTCCCTCGCCTCGCCGGTCGTGGCCTTCCGCTCGCGATCCTGGTGGCCGCGCTGCCGTTCGCCGTCTCTCCGGCGTGGGCCCAGGATGCCGCCGTGGCCGGGAAGATCGACCCGCCCCTCCTCGAAGTGCTGGCCGCCGGAGGCTCGGCCCGGGTCATTGTCCTGGGGCACACCCAGCTCTTCGAGCCGGTGGGTGGCCTCGAGGTATTCGAGAAGGAGCACGCGGGGGAGGATCGTCTGGCGCTGCGCCGGCAGGTCGTGGCCACGCTGAAACGGAACGCGGAGGCCGAGCAGGCGAAGATTCTCCGGGCCCTCGGTCGAACGCACGCGGACCGGGCGCTCTGGATCCTGAATGCCCTGTCCCTCGAGCTGAGCGCGGACGAGATCCGGGCCGCCAGCCGGATGGATGACGTGCTGTTCATCTATGCGGGGGGCGAGTTGCTTCCGTCGGCGCCACGATCTCCCACCGACTCCATCGTGGTGATTCCGCCGGACGAGCGTCCTGCCTTCACGGTGGATGACAAACGGATTGCGTGGAATGTCCGGCATCTCAACGCGCCTCGAGCGTGGACTGAGCTGGGCAGCCTGGGGCAGGGCGCGGTGGTGGCCGTGCTGGACAACGGCGCGAACTACGTCCACACCGACCTGCGCGCCAACCTGTGGCGCAACGCCGGGGAGATTCCCAACAACGGCGTCGATGACGACCACAACGGCTGGGTGGACGATCTCTACGGCTACGATTTCGGATCCATGACCCCCAACGTCCGCGACACCACCAGGGGCCGGCAACACGGCACCATGACATCCGGAATGGTGGTGGGCGACGGAAGCGGTGGTACCATCACGGGGGTGGCGCCGCGCGCGCGACTCATGCTGCTGAAGATCACCGGCGGAAACGTCGATGCCGCGGGCAACCGGCCCATCGGCGCCGCCATCGCATACCAGTACGCCATCGAAGAGGGCGCCGACATCCTCAGCATGAGCTTCAGCCTGCCCGGCCTGGGCAACCTCCGTGGCTTCTGGCGCATGATGAGTGACCATGCGGTGGCTGCCGGCCTCTTCCTGGTCGGCGGGGCGGGCAACTTCCGCACTACCCAGCCGATCCCGGTGCAACATCAGTCGCCGAAGGACGTGCCGAGCGTGGTCTCGGTCGGAGGCATCGATACGCTGGGCGTGCTGCGTCCCTTCAGCAGCATGGGCCCCGCCGAGTGGAGTACCGTGGCGCTGTACGGCGACTATCCGCTCCCCAGAGGCATTACCAAGCCCGACGTGGTCGCGTTTCCGGGTGAGGGATTCCCGGTGCTGGGCATTGGGGACCGGGGCTACATCGATACCGACACCCTCCGCATTCGCGGCAACTCGTTTTCCGGCCCCCAGGTCGCGGGAATCGCGGCCCTGATCCTCGGGGAACATCCCGGGATGAGCGTGTGGCGTGTCCGCCAGATCATCGAGCGGACGGCTCACGATCTGGGAGAGCCCGGGAAGGACAACATGTTCGGGTATGGCCTCGTGGATGCCTATGCGGCCGTGCTCGCGGCGCGGGCCGGAGCTGGCCAGGGTCGCTGACCTCCCAGTAGCTCGCCCGCTTTCCTGGAATCCCGCGCCGCAAGCTCTGCCGACGGACCGAGTTGACCACTCGCGCTACTGCCGGTATCGGGACCCGGTCCTCGCCCCTGCTCGAGGCCCGGGCTGGAGCGGCACGAGCCGGTGACCCCTGGGCCCGGGGTGGCGTGTGTCTTCTATCGGCAGGCGACGTCCTGTTGCTTGGTGTCCCAGCACGCATTGAGGCCCCGATTGTAGTGGGGTGAGAATTCCGCGTGTCGAGCGGCGGCAGCGCCGAAGATGCTGAGGTCGCCCGACAGGAAGGTCAGAGGAGGCGGCGCGGGAATCGACACGCGGCTCGAGCGAGGAATGGCCGGGCCGCGTCACCTCCCTGGAGTCAATCCCACTGGAACCGGTGTGCGGGGAGAACTCGACGCGGCCCCGCCGGTCAACCGGGGCACGGGCGCATTGGCAAGGGTACGCAGGGGGCGGACCTTCATGGACCGGGAGAGGGACCGGCGGTCGGGAGGACGACGGCTGAGCGGCCGGATTGCCTGTTGCGGAATGTTCCCCTACTGTTTCTTTGCGGGCCGCCGGTGCCAGGCGACCTCCACACCGTAGGACACTCCTTTCCAAACGCAACGATCTGCAGCCGTGGAATCGACGCGGCTGAGTCAGAGCATACGTACTGGAATGCGCCCGCACGCCTCGGGAGCATCCTCGACGACTCAACGACCCCGGACCCTATCACGGAAAGGCTGGCCATGAACCACATCAGCGGCAGGGTGATACTGAAGGAAACCGGCATCGGCATCCCTGACCTGCTCGTGGTAATCCACGATATCGATCCGGGTACGACACCCGAGGAAAGCATCGTTACTCCCGCCGCACCCACGGGCACGGCGCCGTTGTCGATTCCGGTGACGAGCCTCGGCGATCGCCTCGGCTCGCGGCTCACGGCGGCCGACGGCACTTTCGAGTTCAGCTACGAAGACCTCGAATTCCAGGTCCGCAATCCGGACGAGAGGCGGCCCGACCTGCTGCTGCTGGTCCTGGCACCGGAGGAGCCCGGCGTCACGGAGGCCAAGCGCATCCTGTACGTCTCGCCCGAGATCTGCCAGAACGCCGGCCGTACCGAGCAGCGCCTGATCCGACTCCCCGGCGACACGCTGACCAGGGCCGGCGTGCCGCTGCCGCTGGATCCGACTTTGGCCAGAGAAGAAGGGACGTCGCTGAAGGGCAAGCTCAACCAGGCGGTGAGCTATCACCTCGACATCCAGGCGGAGACACGGCGGATTGCCGCCGAGCGCGTCACCGAGGTCCGGCAGCAGCACGCCGAGACCGCACATGCCATCGAAGCGAAGATGTTTGAAACGCTGGTCGGACTGAACGGAGCGGACGCCCGGAAGCTCAACGTCGTCATGCCGGGCCAATCCGCCGCACCGGTCATGTACGACACCATCAACCGCACGATCGAGCAGCACGTCAACAGCGGCCCGGTGGCCGGGTACCTCCTGCTTACGGAAGGCGAAGCCGAGATCTTCCGCGACGGGAGCGGCTTCCGCGACCACATTCCGGCCGCCGAAATCGAGCCCATCCTCTATCGCGCGGACAACGAGTCGCAGCGCCCTGCCTTCCTGGTGCGAGACGATCCGCTCGCCGCCATCTGTCGCGCGCAGTCGCTCGGCCCCTTCGCCGCGGAGAACGGCGCCACACCGACGGCCGGCGGGGCCGACCCGGCGCCGGCTGCGGCTGGCGGCGATGACACGGCCGACATGCAGCTCGCCGATCTGCCGAAATTCGTGGGGCGGCTCGTCGACGCCGTGATTCCGCCCGAGGACGCGGCCCTGTTCGGCGGACGCGGGCGACCCACTTCCGAGGACGTGCAGACGACGATCCAGGGCCTGCGCCTGAGCTCCGGGCCGGCCGACGTGACCGCCTTCTATGATTTTCATCAGCTTCAGATCGCCTTCGACTACGTCTGGCAGCACGCCATCGATGACGGCGTGATTCAGGCCACACAGCAACTCGCGACGCAGCTCGTTGCGGGTGGGGGCGACCCGGTCGCGGCGGTCAGCGGCAGCCGGAACGTGTTCGATGCGCTCCGCCTGGAAGCGAGGCACGTGATGGCGGCGCATGGGAAGCTGCAGGCGGCGGGCGTGATGGCCCGGGCCCCGACGCAGCAGCTCCCGGGCGGCACAAACCCACCCACGCCGCCACCCGTCCCGCCGTTGACCCGGCCGCCGTTCTTCGGCGACATCGTCAACACCGGTATCCTCACGCTCGGCGAGTTTCACCTCTCCGATCCGCTCAGCCTGCTGAACGACCTCCTCAGCGAACGCTACAAGTTCGAGGTGTTCGCGCCGGGCACCACGAACTTCGGACTGCTGGTCACCTACCGCCAGAAGTGGGAGCCGATTACTTACCAGGTGGGCGATCTGGTCAGGACCCTGACGCTTGCCCCCAAGGAGGTCCGCAAGGTCTCGAGTCGGCGCGTCATCAAGACCGAGCGCTCGGTCAAGGAGATGCATGACAACCAGCGTAATCGGAAGGACGAGACCACCGACACAATGCGCGCGGAAGCCGAGATCGTCCAGAAAGCGCAGGACAAGACCACGTTCAATAGCACGGCCAAGGGCAACTACGACATCGGGATTTCGTCCGGCGACGCGACCACCAGCCTCACCCGCGACGCGGAGACCTCGTCGCAAGAGACGAAGAAGGCCTTTCACGAAGCGGTGCTCAAGGCGGCGCAGGAATTCAGAGACGAACGCAAGCTCGAGGTCGATACGAAGTCCTCCGAGGAGCAGGAATACACCGAGACGGCGGAGATCAGCAATCCGAACGACGAGCTCACGGTCACCTATCTCTTCTACGAGCTGCAGCGCCGATTCCGCGTCTCCGAATCCATCCACCAGCTCACACCGGTGGTGCTGGTTGCCATGGAGGTGCCGAACCCGAGCCGCGAGGCCGTCGACAAGGTGCTCCTGTCGCATGCCTGGATCATCAATCGGGTGCTGCTCGATGATCGCTATCGCAAGGCCCTCGACTACCTCGGCACGTGTATCGTCGGCGACGAGCTCGCCCTCCGCGACCTGGCGCAGAGCGTCACCGATGCGCGGAAGGCCGTCGAGACGCTGGAGAAACTGCATCGGGACATGCAGGCCGGGCTCGCGGCCCGGGAAGCCGCCTACACCGCTGCCGTCGAGGCGCGCGCCGGCGGATCGGCGGAAAACGAGAGCGAGGGGGTCATCGAGAAGGGGTGGGAGAGCCTCTTCGGCAGCGATGCCAGCGAGGATATGGAGGCGCTCCGCATTCGGGAAGACCTGCGCAAGGACCAATACGAGCGGGCGGTCCGCGAGGAAAAGGAGCTGCGCATGCGGCTCGACAGCGAGATCGCGTCCCTGACCGCCGCCCAGCAAGCGTACTCCAGGGCCAACGCCGAACATCAGAACCATCTGCTGCAGATCGCCGGCCTGCGCGTCCACTTCAAGGAGAACATGCTCTACTACATGCAGGCGATCTGGAGCTTCACGTTCCGGGATCAGATCTTCTTTACGCTGAGTTCGATCAAGGTGCCGATGCTCACGGCGGCGGCGAAGACGTACAGCCTCGCCGAGCCGGATGAGCTGCCGTTGTCGATGACCCCGAAACCGGGGCAGATCGTGCTCGAGGTGCACGCGGACGTACAGCTCACGACCGGTCTCGACCCGGCCCAGGATTTCACCACGCTCGCCGAAGTGGCCGACCTCGACAACCCGCTCGGGTACAAAGGCAACTACATGATCTTCCCGTTGCGGCAGTCGAATCCGCTTACCGACTTCATCGATGGTGCCGTATCTCGATTCCGAGCTCGGCCTCCACGACCCGGACGATCTCGGAAGCTGGACGCCGGAGGATTTCGTGCGATATGCCCGGTGCCTGCAGCGACAGCTCAGGGACGAGCTCACGGATGCCCAGTACCTCGCCCTTCAGAGCCAGCTCGAGGAGCAGTACCGGCGCATCGTCGCGAGCCCGCGGCTCAACAACGATGAGATCATCGTGCCGACTTCCTCCCTCTACATCGAGGCCCTGCCGGGCGCCCACCCGCTGCTGGAGGACTTCAAGCTCGCGCACCGGATGATCGACGTGAAGAAGGCGCAGGGCGAAGCCCGGCGGCTCGAGCTCGAGAACCTGCGCTACGCCGCGCGTCTCCTGGCCGAGGAATTCGACGACCCCGAGATCGATCGTCAGATCCAGATCAACGGCGTGGCGCCCTCGATCACGGTCCAACCGGACGCGTAGGGCGGCGCCGTGGGAGGCACACCGCTCCTCGATGCCCGCGGCACCGGCGATCGCGGCATCGCACATCGGATCACGACGCCCCAGGCGCCGCCGCCGCCGCTGGACTATCCGCCGTTCTCGGTGGACGTGCTCGACTTCGGTGGCCCGAGGATGATCGCGGATGCGCTCGCGTACGCCCTGAAATGGCAGATCGACTTCCTGTCGCTGCCCGACCCACCCGATGAACACAAGCGGGATCTGGCGGATCGGCTGATCCGCATTCTCCAGTACCTGCTCGAACAGGAGGCCAGCAGCCCGCGCGACCCCGACGGCACCCTGCTCGTGAGCGATCCGTTCAAGGCCATGGGCCATCCCACGGGCCCGGTTCGCTACGTCGAAGTCGCCTGGAATCAGAGTGTGCCGGTGGCCACGATGGAGCCCGAGCCGCTCGCGTGTGGGCACCGACGCTGTTTCCGCGGGAACTGCCGGACGAGCAACGCCGGCTCTACCCTTCGCGGCCGACGAGGCTCGACGTCATTCCGCCGTTCTTCCCCGACATGGTGGAGCACTGGGAGCGGGCACGCGCCTATCGTCCACCACCGGACACCGTGGCGCCGGCCACAACTCCACCCCGGCCGGCGTCCCCCTTCGCCATCGCCGTCCTGGACGACACCGAGGAGCCCGGCCCCACTGATGAAAAAGTGGTGAAGGAGGCGCTCGAACGGGCCGACCGCGCGATGAACCGCCGTGACATCGCCCGCGCCCAGAAGGCGGGCATGTCCGGCCGGACGCCGAAGGTGAACGAAGCCATCGCCACCCTCCGGCGGGTAACGCTCAACGACATCAAGACGCAGGCCGGCGTGCAATTCCCCTATGCGTGGGGCGACCGTCCGCTCATCGAAGACACGGAGATCATTCTCTACCACAGCGTGTGCAGTTTCGTGCTCGACAAGCACGGGGAACCGTTCGACGTTCACGGCCGTCTCGACTACCCCATCCTGGTGCCCGAACCCGGTTCGCAGATGAAACGGCACTGCCCGCCGCCGGGCGGGGTGTTCGTGAGCGTGCAGAAGGTCGGCTTTCAGAACTTCCGGATCGCCAATGGCCGCATCGACAAGGTGCTGGAAGGTGGCGTGGGCGGGTTCGAGGAGTACGGCTACGGCTACAGCGGACCGCATGCCTATCAGCAGCGAATTCAGGCCTACCTCGACGGCCTCGGCGGACACGTATTCATAGCGGGTATCACGGCTCCCGCGGCGATCACCCGGGAAGAGATCACTTTCGATCGAATCACCTCGCGAGTGCCCGAGTTTGCCGACGCGGTGCTGGCCCCGCTGGTGAAGGAGGTGCGGAAACGCGCGAAGAACAAGATCGAGAACTGGCAGGAGTTCCTCGAGCAGATTGCCGAGGAGGTGATCCGGACGATCATCATCGACGCCGTAAAGGAGCGACTCCGCCACTACATCATCAAGAAGGTGGGCGTCCGGATCGTGCCCGGCCTCAACGCCGCCGCCGCCGTCTACGATCTGGCGACCGGCGGCACCGAGCGGATGCGGGTGCGGAACGCCATCGCCTGCATCGTGGTGGCACTCCGGAGTGATGCCGAGGAAGACACGACGATCGCAGCGAAGGTCTGCGCGAGGATCGTTGCCGACGCCTTCGAGGACAAGATCATGGCCGCCATCGTCAACGCGGGGACGAAAGCCGTGCGCCGGGCCGGAAAGCACATCGCCATCAAGGTGCGCGGCGCCGGCGAGGGCGGGACCCCGTCCGCTCAGGAAGCGGGTGATGAACAGGAAAGCGCGGAACCGACCGCGCACGCCCACGAGACCGCCGCTGCGGCCACGCGGCCGGGCGTGGAAGCGGGAGCGGCGACGCCGGGAAGCGAGACGGAAGGCCCTGCTTCGCGCGCGCCCGCCGAGGGTGCCGGGACCGCACCTCCGCCCGGAGGTCTTTCCCTCACGGCCGGCGGTCCCGCACCGCGGGCTCCAATGGACGAACGGCCGTCGCGGGAATCGGACGAGCCGGCTCGTCGGGCCGTCGCCGAGGCGAAGCAGAAGATCCATGAAGACTTGCGCGCCCGGGCCGAGGAGGCGGTCCGGGGCAGTGCCGCGCCCGCCGACCCGGCGCCCTCTGCCGCCGGGATCGAAGGCCAGGCCCCCGCGGTCGGAGTCGGATCGGAGAACGGGCCGCAGCCGACCCGGCAGAAAGCACGCGGAACCGATGATCGGGCAACCGCATTCGACCCCGCGGCCTCGCGCGCTACGCCCGACCTGCCTTCCGGAAGCACCACGCATACCGAGCGGCCGGCCGCTCACGGTCCTCCGCCGCCGGACCCGCTACGACCCGGGCTTCGGGAAGCCGACGCGGCGGTCGATGCTCCTCGGACGGCGGACACCCGGCCGCATTCGGCCGATGAAGTGGCCGCAATGCAGCGGGAAGGAGTGATGGGCGCCGAGCGCTTCCAGAGGCGCGGTGCGCGGATTGCGGAAGAGAAGGCGGCGCGGGAGAGCGTCGCGATCGCCGACGCCCGGCCCATGGCGATGGCGGCCGGTGGAGGAGGTGGTGGACATGTCGTGATCCACCACGACGCAACGGGCGGAACCGTGGCCACGAGTGAGACGCCGGTTCGCGGGGTGAATCGCCCCGCAAGCGGGGTTCCGACGGCGGTAGACCGGGCACTGTGTCGGTGCCCCGAGCCGTGCCGGCAAGGAGCACCCGTGAAACAATGCGGCGGATCCTGGCCGAACGCCACGTGCAGAACCCCATCGGATCGGGAAAACCCAAGTGCCGGTGCCCGCTCACGTGCTCGATGCGGAAAGCAAGCGCGTGCTCGGTGGCGAGTCGGTCAACACCGAGTTCGCCGGAACCGGCGGTATCGACACGATCCGGGCGAGGAGAAAGAGCGAAGGTGAAATCGAAGTGACCATCGACGGAGTACTGCTTCCCGGTCGCCTCGCCCGCAAACCCGAGGACGTGAGGCCGGGCGCGAGCCTCGCCCCCAATTTCAACGCGGAAGGGCCCTCCACACAATTCAAGGTCTGGGAGCTCGAGATCACCGGGCCGCGCGGCACGACCTCGACCATGGAGCGCGCTCACCTGTGGGGACCCGGTTCGGCGACGAAGCGGCGGCAGGATGTTCCTCGCGCCCAGGAAGGTGAACCAGGAATGGCAGAACCGGGGGGTCGAGGGCTACGTGCGCAATCTCGCCCAACGAGCCGGGACCGTGGGCGGTTTCGTTCGCCTCTCCGCGACAGCCACGTCGTACGGGAGTGAGGTGAGCCGGTCGGTCGGGAAGCACGGCGAGAGGTTCCTCAAGAGTGTCGAGTACCGCATCGAGCTGCACATGCCGGGGCAACCGGTGCGACGGGGCACGGTCAAGCTCAACGTGCCCCGACCCCCGGTGTCCTATGCCTATCTGGCCCGCCGCAGTGTCCACGAGTTCGTCGATGTCCCGAGGGGCCGGGCGACCTCATGCACTTCGTGCCGTGACCGATAGCACGGGGAGTGCGTTCGACTCCCGGAGCGAACGCAGAGGTCATTTCCCCTTGGCGGAGCGGTCGTTCGACCGTCGACCCAGGTAGACCGGCCGCCCGCGCTTCGGACGAGACTCCGCGACCGCTCACCCCCCGGCGGCGCAGTGCGCAGGACCGTGCCAAGTTGTTGATTCAAGCATGTTGCCTACGACGGCTCCGACCGCCTACGGCCGGCACGCTCCTTTCTGCAACTCTCTGGCAAACCACCCCACCCAACCCAAGAACTCTTTCGAGCATCCCACACACCCACCTCTCGCAACCCTATCAACCCCCTCTCCCTGCTCCTCGCTCAGCAGACTCTCCCTCGAGAGCGTACTGCCCCTGCTCCCCGCCCAAGCGGGCTCTTCCTTCAGAGCGTATTTTGGGACCCATGGCCCGGGCACCGGGCCGCATCCATCCCTTTTTGAACGAGGAGGAGGAGGATGTCGCGACAGACCTGGATGGTGGTCCGTTCGATCGGTGCGGCGGTGGCGGGGCTCGTGCTCACCACGCCCATCGCGCGGGCGCAGATGCGAGGGCCCGACAGGATCGATGCGGAGTACACCAAGCGAATCGGCGAGACGCTGCGGGACAAGCGGATCTCCACGGAATTCGTGGACTATCTGCCGGCCTCGTCGACCGTGCCGACTCCCCTCAAGCACTTCGGCCACATCATCGGCGAGTACGGCGTGCTCGACAAGTCCGGCCCGATGAACGCATACCTCCAGGCCATCGCGAACGCGGCGCCGGGCCGGGCGAAGTTCTGGACGATCGGCAAGTCGGAGGAAGGCCGCGACATGGGCGTGCTCGTGATCGCGAACGAGGAGACCATCCAGAACCTCGACAAGTACAAGGCCGACCTGGCCGCGCTCACGGACCCGCGCACGACCACCGAGGCGCAGGCGCAGCAGCTGATCAAGTCGGCCAGGCCCATTTACTGGATCACGAGCGGCATGCACTCGCCCGAACTGGGCGGCCCCGAGATGCTGATGGAGCTCGCCTACCGGCTGGTGGTGTCGGAACAGCCGATGATCCAGAACATCCGCGACAACGTGATCACCATGATCACGCCCGTGCTGGAAACGGACGGCCGCGACAAGATCGTGGACTCGTACAACTACGGGAAGGCGAACGGCAGCAGCGGCCGGGGCGGCCTCACGATGTACTGGGGCAAGTACGTCCAGCACGACAACAACCGCGACGGCATGGGCCAGTTCCTGGACCTGACGAAGAACACGGTGAAGTTCGACCTCGAATGGCACCCGACCATCATGCACGACCTGCACGAGGCGCAGACGCTGCTCTACGCCTCGACCGGCACGGGCCCCTACAACGAGATGCTCGATGCGATCACCGTCGACGAGTGGTGGATCCTCGCCGAGAACGACGTGATCGAGATGACCAAGCGAGGCGTACCGGGGGTGTGGACCTACGGCTTCTACGATGGCTGGACCCCGAACTACGCGTTCTTCATCGCGCACGGCCACAATCAGGTCGGGCGCTTCTACGAGGTGCAGAGCTACGGCACCGACTCGTCGACGGTGAACACCAGGCAGAGTCGCGAGTGGTTCCGCCCGAATCCGACGATCGGCCCGGTGCTGTGGAGCCCGCGCGCCAACACGAACATCCAGCAGTCGGCGATCCTGTTCGCGCTGAACCGTACGGCCCGGGACCGCGATCTCTTCCTCGAGAACTACTGGCTCAAGAACAAGCGCGCGGTCGCCAAGGGCACGGACGGCCCGATCTACGGCTGGGTGATCCCGGCCAACCAGCGCCGCAAGGAGGACGCGGCGACGCTGGTCAACGACCTGATGGCGCAGGGCCTCGAGTTCAATACCGCGAACTCGGCGTTCAAGGTGGGAGACGTGCAGGTCAGCCCGGGCGACTGGATCATCCGCGGCGACCAGCCCTTCCGCACGCTGGGCGACATGTACTTCTCGGTGCAGCGGTTCTCGTCGGCGAATCCGTCGCCGTACGACGATACCGGGTGGACGCTCCAGTACACGCGTGACGTCGCCGTGCTGCCGTTCCTCGACGGGAGCGCGCTGAAGCAGCCGATGACGCCGGTCAACGGCACGGTGGTCGCCGCCGGCGGCATCACGGGCACGGGCCCCGTCGTCGTCGTCGAGCACACCGGCGACAACAACATCGTGACGTTCCGCTTCCGGATGAAGAACGTGAAGATGGCCGCCGCAGAGCAGGACTTCGATGCGGCCGGCCACCATTTCCGCGCCGGCGCCATCGTGATCCGGAACGCGAACGCCTCGCAGCTGGACCCCGTGCTCAAGCAGCTCGGGCTTTCGGGCTACGCGATGGCTTCCGCGCCCGACGTCAGGACGCACGACCTCGACATCCCGCGTATCCTCTACCTGCACAGCTGGAGCCGCACGCAGGACGAAGGATGGGTGCGCGCCGCGTTCGATTCGTACGGCGTGCCCTACACCTACATGGGCGACAAGGAGCTCGCCCACATGAGCAACCTGAAGGCGCAGTACGACATCGTCGTGTATCCGCACACGGGCGCGAGCTCCCAGGCGACCCTCGTGGGCGTCCCGATGACCGGCACCGAGCCGATTCCCTACAAGAGGTCCGCTGAGTATCCGGCTCTCGGCACGCCCGATTCCACGTCGGACATCCGCGGCGGCATGGGCATCGAAGGCCTGATGAACCTGTACGAGTTCGTGAAGGCCGGCGGCCTGCTTCTGACCGAAGGTTCGACGGCCGGGCTCTTCCCGGACTTCAACTTCACGCCGGGCGTCTCCGTCGAGCAGACGGAGGGCCTGTTCGCGCGCGGCGTGCTGGTGCGCGGTATGATCGATGACCTGTCGAGCCCCGTGGCCTACGGACTCGGCTACGACCAGATGTCCGTGTACTTCAGCTCCGGACCGGTGCTTACCACCGGCGGCGGCGGGTTCGGCCGCGGTGGACGTGGCGGCGGCACCTTCCAGAACACGCAGCCGATGGCGAGCGGACCGACGCTGTCGACGTTCTCACCGGGTGGCATCAAGGCACCTCCGCCCCCGACGACGAACTCGAACGTCTCGAGCGGCGAGGGGAATGCCACGGGTGGATCGGGAGCCGCCGGTGCCGGCCGCGGTGGCCGCGGGGCCGGTTTCGGTGGCGGTAGCCGCGGCGGCCGCGGCGGCTTTGGGGCCGCCGCCGGAGCATCGGCGCCGCGCGTCATCCTGTCGTTCCCGACGAATCCGGATGACATCCTGTTGTCGGGCGGCCTGGGCAACGGCGATGAGCTCGCCGGACGCGCGCAGGTCGTCGATGCGCCGATCGGCAACGGTCACGTCGTGATGTTCGGCATCCGCCCGTTCTGGCGGTGGCAGACGCACGGCACGTACATCCTCGGCTTCAACGCGATCCTGAACTGGAACGATCTCAGCGCCGGTGGGCCGACGGCTGGCGCCCCGGCCGGCGGTCGCGGACGGGGAGGCGCGCCGCAGTAGTCGGCGTTACCCGGAGGTGAGAGCGCCCCGCATCGATCCGGTGCGGGGCGCTTTCCTCTGACGACCGCGGGCGGCGTTCTGGTGCATGGCTCCGTGTGGTTTCCTTCCCGTATCTCCTTCCCCAGATTCCCCGAGTTGGCAACCGCGCCCCCGTGCATCTCGAGGCGCCGCGGATCCCACGGCGGTCTCACACGGGAACGCCTGTCTTTCATGGAGAACGGACCATGACTTTCGTATCCGACCTCGAGCCGAAGCCTCTCTGGGGCCATTTCGATGAGATCCTCACGATTCCGCGTGGGTCCGGGGAAGAGGCGAAGATGCGGGCCTTCGTGCTGGGCGTCGCGGAGCGGCTCGGCCTGGAGCACCGTGTGGACGCGACCGGGAACGTGGTGGTGAAAAAGCCCGGGAGCGCGGGCAAGGAAACCGCGCCCGCGACCATCCTCCAGGCGCACCTCGACATGGTGAACGAGAAGAACTCCGACGTCGATTTCGACTTCGCGACGGACGCCATCCGACCGGTTCGTAAAGGGGAGTACCTCACGGCCGACGGCACCACGCTGGGCTCGGACAACGGCATTGGCGTCGCCGCGATGCTGGCCCTCATGGAAGCGAGCGACGTCGTGCACGGCCCTCTCGAGTTCCTGTTCACCATCGACGAGGAGACTGGACTCACCGGGGCGATGGGCCTCGACCCGACTCTCCTCTCCGCGAAGCAACTCATCAACCTGGACTCCGAAGAGGAAGGGACCCTCACCGTCGGGTGTGCCGGCGGCGCCGACACCGACCTGACCCTCACCCTCGACACCATCCCGGCGCCCGCGAATGCCACGGCACACACGGTAAAGCTCTTCGGCCTCAACGGCGGGCACTCGGGCGTGGACATCCACCTGCAACGCGGCAACGCCGTGCAGCTCCTCGCCCGCATGCTGAACGCCGCCGGGCTGCCGGGCTTCATCGCGGTCATCGAGGGCGGGAACAAGCACAACGCGATTCCTCGCGAAGCACGGGCGACGGTCGTGATCCCGGATGGCGCGGCGGGCGACTTCTCCGCGCACCTCGCTGCCTTGTTCGAGAACGTGAAAGCCGAGTTCGCCGTGCCCGAGCCGGGCATCGCCATGAGCGTGAACGACGACGCCGTACCGGACACCGTGTGGAGCGCCGACGCCAGCGCCCGAATCCTCCAGCTCCTCGTGGCCCTGCCCCACGGCGTCATGGTCATGAGCAACGACATCCCGGGTCTGGTCGAGACCAGCACCAACCTGGCCGCCGTGAAAAGCGACGGCGGGACCCTCAAGGTCCTGATGAGCTCGCGGTCGTCGGTGGCTTCGGGCCTGGACTGGATCCGGAGCAGGATCGCGGCGGTGGCCGCGCTGGCCGGCGCCTCCGTGAACCAGCACGACGGCTACCCCGGGTGGAAGCCAGACCTGGATTCGAAGCTCCTCGCCGTCGTCCGCTCCGTCCACGAACGGGTCCTCGGATCCGAGCCGCTCGTGGCGGCCATGCACGCCGGGCTCGAATGCGGGCTCATCGGCGAGATGATCCCGGGCATGGACATGATCTCCATCGGACCGCAGATCGAGTTCCCCCATTCTCCCAACGAGCGGGTGAAGGTGGATACGGTCGGGCGGTTCTACGATCTGCTCACCGAGACGTTGAAGCAGCTGGCCGGCTAGCCTGCGGCGGAAGGGGCGGGAGAATCTTTTTCTGTCTGGCCTGAAAGCGACCAGGTATATTGCGGCAGGCTGGAAAACAGCAAGCGAAGGAGGGCGTCATGCTCGGAGGATACGCGAACAGGATCGCTTTCGCTGATCTGACGGGAGGTCGTGTCGAGTACAGAGACGCACCGGAGGACTGGAAACGCAAATACATCGGGGGGCGAGGCCTGGGCGTCAAGTACGTGTTCGAGAACGGCCCTCAGGTCGATGCCCTGGCACCGGAGAACATCCTCTGCTTCATGAACGGGCCCTTGACCGGTTCCGAGGCGAACATGAGTGGCCGGATGGCAGTAGTCACCAAGTCCCCGCTCACGGGCACTGTCACGGACAGCCATCACGGGGGTTGGAGCGCCGCCAGGCTCCGCTGGGCCGGGTTCGACGGCCTGGTCTTCAGCGGCAGGTCGGAGACACCGGTGTACGCCTTCGTCACCGTTGACGGTGTCGAGCTTCGCGATGCCTCGGAGCTTTGGGGCAAGAACGTCCACGAGACGGTCGAGTTCTTCCTGGACAAGTACGGGGCGAAGGACCTGTCCGTCATCACCATTGGCCAGGCGGGTGAGAACCTGTGCCGCTTCGCCAGCTGGATGAACGAGGATGACCGGGCCAGTGGCAGGGGTGGCACCGGCTGCGTCGGCGGCAGCAAGAAGCTCAAGGCCATTGTCATCAAGGCGGAGAAGGCCTTTCCCCGCTCGCTGGACCGCGACCGCTGGAAGGAAGCTCACAAGCGCGCCCTGTCCACCATCATGGCCGAAGAGAACATCACCAGTCCACGGAAGGGCGGCCTGTCGGTCTACGGTACCAACGTGTTGATGAACATCAACAACAGCATCGGCGCGCTACCGACGCGCAACAGCCAGAAGACGTCCTTCGGCGACGGGGCAGAGCCCACGAGCGGTGAGTATGTCAAGGAGCACATGCTCGTCAACGATCCCACCTGCCACGCCTGCCCGGTCGCCTGCAAGAAGGAAGTGGAGGTCACGGAGGGGCCGTGGAAGGGTCTCCGCATGGAGTCGGTGGAGTATGAATCGGCCTGGGCGTTCGGCGCCAACTGCGGCAACAGCGATGCCAACACGATCGCCAAGCTGATCGACCAGTGCAACGACTACGGCTTCGACACCATCGAGATGGGCAACGTGTTGTCCGTGTACATGGAAGCCTGTCAGAAGGGGTTCGCCAACGGTGGGAACCTCGCGTGGGGGGATGCCGAGGGCATGGTGAGCCTGCTCGACATGGTCGGCAGGCGCGAGGACATAGGCGACCAGCTGGCGGAAGGCGCCGCCCGTGCGGCCGCGTCCTTCGGTCACCCCGAGATCGCCATGGCAGTGAAGGGACAGGCCATCCCGGCCTACGACCCCCGCGGGATGAAGGGCATGGGTATCGGCTACGCAACCTCCAATCGCGGCGCCTGCCACCTCCGCGCCTACACGCCCGCTGCAGAACTGGGCGTGATGCCCTTCGGATCTCTCAAGGTCGATCCGCTCGAGTGGAGAGGAAAGGGCGAGCTGGCCATGATCTTCCAGAACGTCCATGCCTTCTCCGACAGCCTGGACCTCTGCAAGTTCAGCGCGTTTGCCGAGGGGGTGGACGAGTACGCACAGCAGTACTCCGCCATGGTCGGCGTACCCTTCACCGGTACCGACGTGCTGAAGACCGGGGAGCGCATCTACAATCTGGAGCGCCACTACAACAACCTGGCCGGTCACCGCGAGGGCAGCGACACCCTGCCCGCACGGTTCACGGATGAGCCCTCCGACCAGCCGGGCTCGCAAGGCAACGTCTGCGAGCTGGCGGAAATGCTCGAGGAATACTACGAGAAGCGCGGTTGGGTCGGTGGCGTCGTACCGGAATCGAAATTGAGGGAGCTGGAGATCATCTGACGGCTACCGGGTGCTGCTGCGAGGACGCGCAGCGGGCCCGTGGACCAACGGTTTCGTCGGGGGCCCCGGTCGGCGCGGACCGGGGCTCCTTTCGTCAGGCGCCTGCCCGAAGCGTCTTCTGCGCGAAGCGCTCCATGAACTCATCGGCCAGCGAATCCTCGATCTCGAGGATCAGCCTCGTTTGCCCGACGGACAGCGAGCCGAGACGGAATGGCTCCATCCTGATCAGGTCCGCCTGCCAACCGGGGCCCTCCACCCGATGCTCACCAATGGACGTCCCCCCGAGCTCCTCGAGGTATTCCCGCAGAAGGAAGAACGGGAATCCCCCGCATCTCCCGGATGATCGTGCGTCTGGTGGGTCTACCCGACTCCTGACCCATGGCGGCGATACCTGGGCCCGCCCTACCCGCCACCGACGGGAGGGAAGATATCTACCGTGTCGGTCAGTTGCAGGACGTGCTGGAAACGCCCCTCGAGGTAGACCACTTCGCGCCCGTTTATGAACATCTTCATGTGCTCGTGGAGGTGTCTGTCCTCATCGAGCAGAGCCGCTTCCAGAGCAGAGTGCTGGGCGACCACGAGCTCGATCAATTGCTGAGCGCTCGATCCCGGCTCGAGATCCACCTCGACCGACGCCGCCCCGACAATGTCACGCAGAGTGGCGAAGAAATTGACTCTCATCGGGACCTCAATTCCATCCTGATGACCTCTCGGTGGCGACGGGTGGCGTCGAACCGCAACCACCGCAAAGCACGGTCTGCCGGGTTCGTCACGGACACTGGATGATCCCCTGCGCCCACAAGCATCCTCCGCAGACCGGGAATGTCGTGTTGCCGAGACAGTCCTCGTCGTTGGTTTCGGACAGATCGCAGCCCCCACAGAAACTGCACGGCGCGAACGCGAAGTCATGCAGACGCTCGCGATAGCTCACGTATCCGGCTTCGAGCCACAGGTCTCCCAGCGACTGATCGGCCACGTTGCCGATCACGTGCTTGCGGGATACACGCGGCTTCCCGTGCAGGTAGCTGGTGTGGGTGTGCATCAACGGCCAGCATGGGCTCACGTCTCCGTTCCAGGCAACGGATGTCGTTCCGCTCTCGACGAAGTTGCAGGTGTCGCTGGCACCACTCCAGTTGTTTCCGGCATACTCGATGTTGAGCTGGCTGTTGAACGCCTCGAACAGGGCTTCACGGGTTGACCGGTCGAAGTCCATCCTGGGGAGCCTGAGACGGGGCAGGTGGGGCGCCTGCAGATACGCGATGTTGTGCAGGGTCCGGGAATAGAGAGCCTCGCTCTGCATGTCAGCGGTGGCCGGCTGGAGATTGCTCACGGAGAAATGCGTGGCTTTGAACGACTTTCCCAGTCGGATGACCTCTGGCAGGTCCGCGATATTGCGCTTCATCGCCACGAACGCGACGCCGATCTCCGGTCTGGCGTGATGGTCGGCGGGCCGCATCCGCGAGAAACGCCTCAGGTTCTCGATCACCTGAGGCAGGTTCGCCCCGATCCGCACGTCCGCGAAGGTCTCCGGCGATGCTCCGTCCAGCGAGACCCAGAGCAGGTCCAGTCCGGCTTCGATCAGCTGCCTTGAGATCTTCTCGGTAAGCGTCGTCCCATTGGTGATCAACTCTACCCTGATGCCCAGGGCTTTGGCCCGGGCCACCCAGGCCGGGGTCATCGGATGGCAGAGCGGCTCTCCGATGCCGCCGAAATACACACTGGGGGTCGGCGTCAGCGCCTTCAGCCCATCGAGAATGCTGGCGAAGGTCGCCTCGCTCATGTGACCCATCGGTTGGTCCCACTCGTTACGAAAACAAGTCACGCAACCCAGATTGCAGGCCACCGTGGGCTCGATGTAGACCTTGGTCAACTGCGTGACCGGACGGTGCAGGCGGAAGTGGTTCTCGCCTCGTTCCACGCGAACTCTGGTTCCCGGCCTCAACCCGAAGTCCGCAACTACCTCTGGCGGCAGGATCAGCCGGCCCTCCGCATCGACCTCGGCCCAGGCCGAAGCGGACTTCGTTGAGAATTCCTTCGAGGGTGGCGGATCCGGACGCAGAATTCGATCGATCAGATTCATGATCTACTGTAGGGGTTGAACGGACCTCATCCCCGCGAGAAGACATCTCGCCGGGCACGGCCTCCAGCCACACGTCGTCGCCAGTGGTAGTATAACCATCACGGACCCGACGGTCCCAACTTCGTATGCGTCGACACGGCATGCGTTGGCTTGCCCGGTTCCCGGGGATGCAGCGAGCGCGCCGGTCAGCGCTTGCAGGGCCGGCCAGCGGGCATCAGGCAGGTCGGCCAGTCGGGGGTGCGGGGCGGCGAGAGGGAGATGCCCCCTTGAAGGCATGGTTCGGCCGCCGCATTTTCAGCACCGACGAGGACCTGAAGGATTCGATGAGGGCGGGCGCGGCGTCGAGGGCCGCAACCTGACGAACTTTTGAGAGAGGCAGAATCCATGCTTCCTAGAGCCAGAATACCGTTCGGGACGTGGGGGAGCAGCTACTTCCCCGCCTGGCAGACGTCCGCTCTGGCCCAGGTCAACATCGGGCAGTTCGCCGGCGAGTCGATGAACCGGATCATGGGGCTGAGGAAGGTGCCCACGAACGAGCTCGAGTACCTGGTCATCGGTTCGACCATTCCCTGGCACTGGAAATTCTGGAACGCGCCGCTGGTCTCCAGCTGCATGGGCCATCGGATTCCGGGCTTCCACGTCGAGCAGGCCTGTGCGACCGGGCTTCAGGCGGTGCTGCTGGCGGGCACGGAGGTCCAGTCGGAGGCCCACGACGTCGTTGGCGTGCTCACCTTCGACCGCACCAGCGACTCGCCGGTCGGCGTCTTTCCGGAGCGGCGCGCGCATGAGCGCACGCAGGCGATCGCCGATGTCTGGGACAACTTCGGCTTCGATCCGGCGACCGGAAACGCGATGATCACCGCGGCCGGGATCGCCGCCCGGAAGTACGGGGTCGACCGCAAGGAGACCGACGACGTCGCCTACCATCGCCATCAGCAGTATTTCGAGGCCAAGCGGTCCGGTTTCCTCGATAAGGTGTTGGTCCCGCTCGACGTGCTCAACGTCTCGGGACGCCCGCTGGGCCGTATCGATGACGATCTGGGTGTGCGCGAGCTGACGACCGGCGCACTCCGGGCCATGCGCGAGTTGGACACCACGGTGACCGGCGGCACGCAGACGCACGCGTCGGACGGCATGGCCTGCCTGCTGGTCACGACCCCGGAAAGGGCGCGCGAGCTGAGCCCTCGGCCGGAGATCGACATCGAGTTCGTCGGCAAGACCGAGGTCCGGACCCAGCCCAGCCTGATGCCCGAGGCGCCGGCGTTCGCGGTCAAGAAGCTGCTCGACCGGCTGGGTCTCCGCATGGACGACATGGCCGTGGCCAAGAACCACAACCCGTTCGCGGTGAATGACGTCATCTTCTCCCGGCTGCTGGACTACGACTGGCGCTTGATGAACAACACCGGCTGTCCGCTGGTCTGGGGACACCCGCAGGGACCGACGCTGACGCGGGTCCTGATCGAAGCGCTGGAGGAAGCCGTGGACCTGGGTGGCGGCTACGTGCTGATCTTCGGTTGCGCTGCCGGCGACGTCGGCATCGCGTCCGTTTTCAAGGTTTCGTAGGGAGACCACATACAATGGCGACGACTCTCAGAGAGACGACTCTTGAAACGCTGGGCCTGGGAACGGTCATCGACACCATCCGGCGAGGCCAGCTACCGAAGGTGACGGGCGACCTGGTCGACCAGGTTTTCGGCGATTCGGGCAAGCGGGGCTCGCTGGTCATCTCCGGCGCGAACGGGATCGTGGGCGCCGGCAAGACGATGCAGCTGGGCTCCAGGCTCCAGCCCTTCGATGTGAAGATCGTGGCGCTGGACTTCCCCGGTGCGCCGGACGGCATCGGGCAACAGTATCGCGGCCTCGTGGCCGCGTTCGGCCGCGAAGGCGCCGGCCGGGTCATGCGGAACATCATCCGGATGAACTACGACGGCACACACCTGCCCGCGGAGCTGAAGGACCTGAAGCCGCGCTTCCTGCTGGAGGCGATTCCGGAGATCCTCGAAGTCAAGCGCGCGCACTACGAGGTCTTCCGGAACACCTTCCCGGAGATCGAGATCCGCTCGGTCACGTCGGGGTTCCCCAGCTCCGAGCTGGGCGTCGGCATCGCGCACCCCGCCTTCCCGCACGAGATCAACAAGGTCTGGGAGGTGGTCGAGCCGCAGCCGTCGGCCATCACCCAGTTGCTCTGGGCGACGGGGCTGATCCCGGTCCCCGTCTCCGATCACTGGTCCTTCGTGCTCGACGTCCTGTTCTGCGGCGTCACGCTGGCCGGCTCGCGCTATCATGCGGCCAACAACATGCCGTTCTGGAAGGTCGACAAGCTCACCCGCAAGCTTCTGGGGCCGAACCCGTTCCGCGCGCACGACGCCATCGGCACGAAGGGGGCCACCTTCCTGACCTGGTCGTGCCTGCATCACCTGAGCGAGAAGTACGGTGGGCTGTTTACTCCGACGGCGGATATGGCGGAGCGGAAGGAGACCGGTCAGACCTGGTACCCGCCGAATCATTTCCGGCCGTTGGTCGACTGGTCGCTGGACGACGACGCCCAGCGCGAGTTCGACGCCTGGATCCTGGGACCCCTTTTCCAGATGGCCAGTCTGCTGGTGCACGAAAAGCGGGGCCACCTGTCGCACATCAACGCGATCGGCGAGCTCTGCGCCCAGTTCCGGCCCGGCATCATGGCCATGATTCGCGACGCCGGCGCCGAGACCGTGATCGACACTGTCGAGATGTATCACCGGCTCTATCCCGAGGCCGCGGGCGCCGCGTGGCACCCCGATGCGTTCGGCGCACTCGACACTCCCGAGTGGCAGCAGCTCTACGTCAACGCCGAGCACGATGGCACTGTCGGGGTCATCACCATCAGCCGCGAGACCTACAGCTGGGACGTGGACCGCGAGCTGAACCGCGCCATCGACTGGCTGAAGAGCGAGGGGATCGACCGCGTCATCGTCACCGGCGATTTCCACCTCTCGACCCAGATGCTCGGCGCCGACACCAGCGAGTTCTTCCCCACCCTGGACAGTGTCGACGCCGGGTACGCAATCACCAGCGGCTGGTCCGCCACCGGACGTCGCCTCCACGACGAGTTCGAGACATCCGTCGCGTTCGTGAACGGCAAACGTTGCCTCGGCGGCATGCTCGAGTTGCTGGTTCATTGCCACTACCTGGTGTCGCTCGACGACGCGCAGCTCGGATGGCCGGAAGTCACGCTGCCGGTCGTGCCCGGAATGGAGGGCTGCCACTGGCCGCTCCGCAAAGCCTCGCCCGAGGACCGGCCAAAGCTCGTGCACATGCTGTTGACCGGAAGGCCGATCAAGGCGGCGAATGCCGTGGGCTGGCTGGTCGATTACGCGGGATCGCTCGACGACGCGCTCTCGATGACGTGGAAGCTCGCGTCCGGAAGCGATCACGGCATCGCGAAGCATCCCGTGCAGAAGGGCGCGCTCCAGGATGTGACCGGCGACATCGGCGCTCTGCCGCCCGCCGACGGTCCGGGGATGGAGGCGGCGAGAGCGGCGATCGTGGAATGCGCCCGCGCCGCGTGCGGGACGTCCCTCGCCGACGCGCTGACGATCCAGGCCAGGCTGGCCGCCGACTTCCTGGCTTCGCCAGCGTGCAAGGCCGGGGCGGTGGGCGCCGAGTATTCGCGGACCATGGCGGTGTAAAGCGACTGCGGCCCCACGCGTCGGTCGAGGATCGAGGCGGATAGTGGAGCCTGGCAACGTGGCTGCGCGCACACAAGCGAGCGGACCTGAGGGTGGACGGCAGATCAACGGGCTCTGGCCGAGGATCGCTCGATCCGGCAGCGTACAGTTCCGGTCGGGCGCCAACTCCTCCGTCCGGGCACGCGCATCCTCGAGCAACGCGCGGTTGCAGCGCATGCCCGAGATCGGCCATCTTGGGAAATAGATGTGCCCCCGATCCGAAGCCATGCAAACGTACCCGACCCTCCTCCGATCGTGTACACGGACACGCTGGGCGGCGTCAAGCGGCTCTGGATCAAGGAGCGAAGCCAGGCCCGCGCGGCGCCCCTCATTCGGACGTCACAGGCACCACCCGGGCCGTTCTTCTCGCCCGACGGGGCGTGGGTGGCATACGGCGACCAGCAGCTCATGAAGGTGCCCCGCAGTGGGGGCACGGCCGTCGTCCTGTCCGACTCGAGCGCCGGCTGGGATGGCGGGGCATGGCTCGACGACGGCAGCATTGTGTTTCCGGCGTCCAACTTCGAGCCCCTGTATCGAACGAGCGGCAGGCCGGCGCGTTCGGACCGGACGGCGGCCTTGCCGCCCGTCAGCCGGCATTGAGCGCCCCAGGCGTGACGCGCTCGACGTCGAGCACGTCGTGGCGTGGCGCCTCGCCAGCACTCGGCGCCATCATTGACGGGGCACCGGGATCGTGCGGAGCGCGGGGGATCGGCGATTCGGCATGACGTTTGCAAAAGGACACGGCCATCATGAAGACGCGGACCCGGATTCTCGTCAGGATCCTCTACCTGTTCTATCTCGCCGCGCTGCTCGAAGTCGGGTGTCGCGTGCTACTGGCCCTGCCGGGTCCTCCCATCTGGTCGGAGACTGATGCGGCGTGGCGAGGACAGTGGATCCGTCGCCACGGCGGCAGGCCAGAAATCTATTACAACATCCACGTCTACGACCCGGTGAGAGGCTGGGCCACGAAGCCGGACCTTGAACTTGTGAGCCAATGGGGCCTCAAGGGCGTCCGGTTCATGGAAGACAAGTTCGTCAGCTCGAACTCCGCAGGATTCAGGGGCCGCAGGGAATACTCCCTGTTGAGAGACACCGCTCAAACGAGGGTTCTGTTGCTGGGCGATTCATTCACATTCGGCGATGAGGTAAGCGACGACGAGACCTTCGCTCATTACCTGCAGAAGCTGGCTCCGAGCATTGAGGTCATCAACGCCGGTGTGAGTGGGTATGGTCACGACCAGATGCTTCTGACGCTCCGGGAGTTCGGCAGCTCGTACCGGCCGGACATCGTCGTGCTCGGGTTTATCGAGAACGACATGAACAGGAACCGACTCGGCTTCCGCGATTATGCCAAACCGAAGTTCGTCATCGCCAATGATTCGCTCGTGTTGCAGGGGACGCCTGTGCCTCGGCCAGCAGCGGTTTTGAATTGGAACTGGCTGTGGCCCCGCACCCTTGAGGTCGCGTCCACAATCGCGTGGAAGATCCGGATGGCGACCGGCTCGGAGCAGCGCGCCGTGGAGGAAATCACGAGCCGGCTCCTGGCGGAGACCGCCCGGGTCTCGGAGAGTATCGGCGCGAGGATGGTGTTCCTCTACCTTCCCATCGGATCCGAGATCTCCACCGATACGGCGAAGACTCCTGGCGAGGTGTACCTGGATGGCTGGTGCACGACCCGGACCGACGTCGAGTGCGTGACGGCGCGGCCATGCTTCGCGGCGGGCATCGCAAACCGCGTCCAGTACAAGCAGACCGGCCACTGGGGACCGGCCGGGCATCGCACTGTGGCGACTGCGCTCTACAACTACCTCATCGCGCCCGATGACGGCGGGGCCGATCGGCTGGCAGACACGGACACGTGTCCGCAAACTCTGGGCGGTGTGCGACGACCCGGTCGCGACGTGCCCGACTCATGACATCTCCAGAGCCGGCCGGGCCGAGTGACCGGAACCCGTGGTCGAATTCCGAAAAGATCCTGTTCTACGGTTTCTTGATGCTCGTTGTTGTAAAAGCGACGAGCTATTGGGTTGGAGCGTGGCATCTCCACCCCGATGAGTCCTGGGCCACCCTCGCGATGTACCGCGGAAAGGACATGCAGTCCTTTCCGATCATGAGCAACCTCGCCCATCTCGGTTTCGGCGAGCCGAGCCTCTTCGAGAGCCACAACCAGGGTCTGCTCTCGGAGCGCTACGTTCCTTGGGCCCTTCACGCGGCTCTCTTCCGCCTGTTCGGCGGCATGGGCTTCTTCGTCGCCGACCTGATCCTCACGCCGCTTCGCTTCGCGCTAATGTTCCTGCTGTTGCGTCGGAGTGGAGTGGGGCGGGCGTTGGCGATCGCGGTCAGCGCTGTCCTCACATGCAGCGTGACGGGAGACTTCGGACAGCTCACCGGCGCCGTTCCCGGCATTCCGATCCTCTTCTGGGGTCTCCGCATTCCACGTCCGTACGTCTCCGAGTTGTTCCTGCTCGGCACCCTCGTGCCGGCACTCATCATCGGGAGAGGGATCCGGGAGGACGCGCGGACCGGCGTCTGGCCATGGTTGATCTGCGGGACCAGCGCAGGTCTACTCCTGCAATCCGATTTCTACGCGGGGACAGGCCTGGGCATCGGCTTGTTCGGGATCCTGGCGCTGGCCGCTTGGCGCGTGAACGGGGAACGACGCGTTCGACTCGTCAGAGGAAGCGTGATTGCCGCGGTCTCATGCGCCGTGATTCTGCTGCCCATGGTGATCCAGACCCTGCACCTCAACCCCGAAGGGCCCGTTCGTCTGGGTCTGTTCACCGTGCCGCGGACACACCCGTTCTTCATCCCGGACATCCGCTGGCATGCGACGATTCTGGCATTGCTCGGCGCGGAATGGTGGTCGACTCGACACGGACCGCGGGCCCTCTCGACTCCGGAACGTGCTGCCGGGCGGCTCGTGCTACTGGCGATCACCGTGGGCGCGTTGTTCGCCATGCCGATCACCAATATCGTTCTCGGACAGGGAATCGAACTCTACCACTACCGCGATACGTTCAGCCGCTTCCTCTCCCTGGCTCTGCTGGTCTACGTCGTGCAGTTCGGGCAGGCCCTGTGGGACACCCTCGTCGCGTCAAACAAAACCGGGTGGATCGGCCGCCGGGGATACCGATCACTCCATGTGGCACTGATCGGGGCAGCCATCCTGGCGTGTCTCTTCTATACCTGGCGCTTCGCCTTGGTCCTGCCCCGGCGAAGCGACCACCTGAGGTCGGAGTTCGCAGAGTGGGACTCATTGAGCGACTACCGTCGAAACTTCGTAGAGTTGACGCGCGAGCTCTCCAGGGATGCGTACGACGGCAAGCTGGTTCTGGGGACGTTCGACACCCAGGTGTGGAGCTGGTGGGTTACGTTCCGGGGCGGCTACTCGTTTCTCGCGGATGCCTGCACGAGCAATACGTCCGATGCGGAACTGGAACGGCGGCTCGGCCTGTTGGCGAAGACCGTCGGCATGACTCACGCGGAGTTCGCCGCGTTCATTCGTCGCAGGTATGTCGACATCTTCTGGCTCGGCTGCAGCAAGTACCAGGCTTCCAAGGCCCACACGTTCGCTCCGCTATGGGATTACCCCGAGGGCGTACCGGGCGCGATCGCCGGCAGCTCGATCTTCTCGAGCTTCAACGTGGCCCTGCCTCTCACAACTCGGCAGCGTTTGGCCGCTCTCTACGACGAGTTGGCATTGCCGGCCGCCGAGCGTCTGGACCTGATCGTGCTGACGAAGGATGAGAGTCTGGCCGCCTTTGCCCCGTCTCCCAAGGAATCTTCCCTGGTGTTCGAGAACGACGTCTTCCGCGTCTGGACTCGGATCCCGGGGAATGGACGTCCAGGACCGGATGGCAACGGACCCGCCTGGCGCACGCTGGACGGCCCCAACGCCGGGCCACTCGCCCGCCCGCGGGCTTCGAGCCGTTGAAGGAATCTGCCGCGGCCAGTGCGCCTCCAGCGGGAGCGAACCCCGCTCGTGACTTCGGCCAGTTGCCAATCTGACCCGGCGCGCCCTCGCCCCAGCACCAGCTCTCGCCGCCGACCGTCACACCGCAGGATGGCCACCGAGCCGGCTCGGCGCGATGGCCGTGAAGGGTTGAGAACGGTGACGACCGCAATGGCGATCGCTTCCTGGCCGGCATTGTCGATCGCGGTGAACTTGACCAGCTCTCTCTCCAGGCCGCCGACCCAGTGACGCGTGCTGGCGGAGTACCGTGCGCTATCCACCGCCGCGGTCATGAGCGGGCTGCCATCGCCCCAATCCGTATGCCGCGACGGTCAGGGCAAGCGGCAACAACGGGACCGGGCAATCCGGCATGATCCGGAATGAACCCATTCGTCTACCGCTCCAGGATCCCGGGATCTGCGGGACGAATCGCGTGCCGGCGGACAGGATACGCCCGCGTCCGGGCGCCTTGCAGATCCCGCTGCTCGACCCGGTCCATAATGGTCTCGCCTGGCCGGATCGCTTGTGGGGTGGAAGCCGGGTGAAGTGCGGGGGACAACCCCATAACCTGCCCCCCCGGGTCGCGGCGGCCCGTCAACCGGGAGCCGTGGGACGTATTCGTTCGCCGTGCACGGCTTCGACGTCGATAGACTCAGCCGATGCGGACGATGCCGCAGGACATCGTGAGCGTTGCGCGCCGGGCACTGTCGCAACGGCAGCGCAGAGCCGAGCCTGAGACGCCGGTCGGTCCGCCGCTGGACCGACCGGCGCACCGGTCGCAGGCACCGACCACGCCGTGATTCCGTTCGGGTTCCCCCTGTCCTCGAGGCTTCATGCGCGGGCCGGACCGGCTTCGCTGGGGCAGGTTCTTGCCCTGTACGCGGCCGGCTCTTGGTTCTGTCTCCAGGTGGTCGACGTGTTCGCCCAGAGAACATCGGGCTCCCGCCGTGGGTACCCACACCGACCCTCGTCTCGTGGTCGGCGGGCTCGAGATGCAGGCGGTACAGCCCATGGCCGACCCATTCAATTTCATTCCCCGGATCAAGGTCCCGACGCTCATGCTGAACGGGAAGTACGACTCCTTCTTCCCCATCGAGACCGCCCAGAAACCTTTCTTCGAGAACCTCGGAACGGCGACCGCGGACAAGAAGCACATCATCACCGAGTCGAACCACTTCGTCCTCGCTTACCAGGCCAACCTGGCGATCCGCGAGACGCTCGACTGGTTCGACCAGTACCTGGGGCCGGTCGGCCGCTGAGGAGATGGTGCAGTCACGCAATGACTCATGGCACGCGAGGTGCAGCAGCCGTTGCACGCACGACGGCGTGACGGTGTCGCACACCGGCCACCCGATCAACGCTCAAACGGATGGAGAGGAACGGTAATGGCCATTGATACGAGCGGTGAACGTCGGTCGGGTGGCGAGTCCACGCCGGGCGAATCCGTGGTTGGCAGGAGCCTTCGCATCGACGGCGAGTGCGAAGTCGCCGGCCGTCTGCGCGTGGAGGGGCGGATCACGGGCGACGTGCGCGCGGGGAGCGTCGAGGTCGCGGAAGGCGGCCGCGTCGACGGCAGCATCAGCGGCCCGGACGGCAAGTCATTGGCCCAATCGGTGACGGTCGCGGGACGGATCGGTGGCGGCGTGCGTGGCGAGCAGGTCGACGTGAAGCGGCAGGGTGAGGTGATCGGTGGCGTCCGGTCGACGGACTCGGTCGTCAGCGGGCGAGTGAAGGGCGGACTCGTCGCATCCGGCCGCCTCACGCTCTCGGGAACGGGGTTCGTGGAAGGCGATGTCCGCACTGGCCGACTCGTGGTCGAGGACGGCGGTCAGGTCAACGGCAACATCCGGATGGGCGAGACAGTCGATTGAGCCACAAGGCCTGACGGTGGCCGTTCACGTCCGTCGCCCGGTCGCACCGGTGCGCGTTGAAGTATCTGACGCAATGATGACGACGAGACCGGACCACGGAGGGCCCGACAGTGAGATCGCGCTCGGACCGGGCAGCGAGTCCCGGCGGCGTTCCGCACGGTGAATCCGCCGTAGCGCAGCCTGGTGAAGCTGGACGGTTGAGCAAGCGTTCGCACGCGATGCCGTGACTTTCGACAGAGCGTTTTCGACGGCCCGTTGGACGCTGCCATCCCATTTCAGTCTGTTTACGGGACTCTATCTGCACGACATGCCCGCCGATCTGGCGGACATGCGACCGCCATCGGTCGGCAGCGACCATCCCCATATCGCGGAAGTGCTGCGCGAACGCGGCTACGCCACGGCGGGGTTCGTCGCGAACATGTCCTACACGATCGATGAGACCGGCCTGAACCGGGGATTCATTCTCTGGGACGACCATTCCGCCAGTCTTGGCCAGATCGGTATCAGCACGGCCCCGGGCCGTGCGATTCTGAACAGCGCATGGCTGCGCCGGCTTCTGGATTGGCACGAGGTCCCGACCCGAAAACATGCATCGCGCGTCAATGCGGCGATGCTCGACTGGCTGGACGAGCATCGCGACCGACCCTTCTTCGTCTTCGCCAACTACTTCGACGCCCACAGCCCCTATCTGCCGCCCGAGGAGTTCGCGGCGCGATTCGCCACGCGCAGGCCCGAGGTACCTCTCAGATACAATCCCCACTCGGTAATGTGGGTGGACGAGACGAATCATACCCCGGAGGAGTTCGCCGCGGAGCGGGACATGTACGATGGTGCGCTTGCATGGCTCGACAGCGAGCTTGGCAGGCTCTTCGAGGCACTCGATTCACGCGGACTGCTCGACAACACGCTGGTCGTGGTGGCGTCGGATCACGGAGAGTCCTTCGGTGCGCATGGGAGGTTGGGCCACGGCAAGGACGTTTACGAAGAGTTGGTGCACGTGCCTCTCGTGACGTGATATCGTTCCGAGGGCACACGCCGGCCGGAGGGCTACGCGTGGCGGAGCCCGTCACGCTTGCGGACCTGCCCGCGACGATCCTCGATCTCGTCGGCGTCGAACAACACCCGCTGCCAGGACAGTCGCTGGCGACGGCGTGGGACGCGGCGAATCCGCGCGTGCCGGAATCGCCGATACTCTCCGCAGCAGACGCGGGTCCACACCTCGCCGGCTTGCTGCTGGACCAGTGGCACTACCTGTGCCACGAGGATGGCATGGAAGAGTTGTACGATCTGGCCCGGGATCCGGCCGAGCAGAACGATCTCGCAGCCGACCCGGCGTCGGCGGCGCAACTCGTGAACATACGGAGTGCTTTCGAGCGCGCGAACGCCATCACACCGGCTCAACGGTCGCTGGCGACCTTCCCTTCGACGCCTGCCCTGACGGGTCGGTCCGCTCCGAATCGCTGATCCGCGGCGAGCGCGATTATTTGCGATTACGCAGCACAATGGGCGCCCGGTCGGGCTGTCGCGGCGCCTGACGGGCGCGTCGCACGCGCAGTTGCACCTTGAATCGATCGTGGCCGCGCCGGACGACCGGATCGCGTGAGCCGCGCGGCACGGGTTGCCCGGATCGGACCGGTATGCAACAATGGGGGCCCCACCGGCTGGTCGCGGGGCTCGACACCATCCTTCGGTTCTGCTCGTGATCTGTGCGGCGCCGGTCTCGGCGCAGTCGTCCAGCGGCTCGCCGGCGCGGTGCGGATCGACTACCTGACGTTCGCGCAGGGTGCGTTCCCGGTCCGGGTCGGCGCGCCGGCGCAAGCAGGTGCGACGATCGAGGACGCGATCCGGATTACGGATGGCGACCCGGGCGGCTTCCCCGCTGATATCGGCAAGCGCGAACACACTACTCCGCGACCCATCGTGTCGCCTCGGGAAGTTCGCGGTTGTGAAAGACACGAACGTGCCCGGGAATCGCGAGTGCAAAGACTATGACGGCCGCCCGGATCCACTCGACGTCCGAAACCAGCGCTATTCGCTCCCAGCCCGCGAGGTGCTTCAGGCCCAGTTTCGTGTCAGCCCACATGGCGGGAGCTTCGAACCCCGAGAAGTCATCGCCGAGGTAATAGAGGAAGCGGACCTTGCCCCCGCGAGAGAACTGCGCCTCCACCGCCGGAATGAGGACCGACTCGTAATCGTTCGCGGTTACCGTGCCCTTTGCCGAGAAGCCGAGGACGTTGTCGGGGAGATCGGGTATTTGCTCAACCATCTGGGGCCTCCTGAGCCCTGAGTGATGGGGGCAGGCCCTGGCTCGTCGCCTCCAGCCGTCAGACGGTTCCCGCATTGCCAGAAGGATCGGCTTCTTGAAGTACGCGAACCCGCGGATCCAGACCTGGACGACCCTTTCCGCCACCAGCTCTTGCCTCCCATGTCGCCCAAACAGACGATCTCGGGCCAGAAGGGTTTGTCGGCTTCTTCGGCCGTCATCTTGCCCACGTCTTTCGTCGACACGCGCCCCCACCGCTCGCATCAATATCATCGAGGATGCGCTGGAACAGGCCGACTGTGAGCGAGAATGTCAGCGGGAGCAGGACCCTACTCTCCGAGAGCCTTCTCGACCTTGCCGACCACGTGTTGCACCTTGCCGCCGATCTTCTCGCCTTCGCCTTCGGCTTCCAGGTCGCGATCGCCGCTGAGCTTGCCGGCCTGCTCCACGAGCTTTCCTTTTACCTCGTGGAGCTTTCCCTCCACCTTGTCCTTTGTGCCGCGCTTCATCGTCGGTAACGGGAGTAGCCCCAACCGCCACCACCGAAGAGCACGAGCACGACGAGCACGATGAGCAGAGTGGACACTTCGGCATCTCCTTCGTCTGGGTGCCTGCAAAGCAGGTGAGCCCTGCATCGCGAACGGTCACGTCGAGAGACCCGTCTATCCAAGTCTAGCGGCGCGCGTCGGCCGGAGAATCGCTCGCTGGAGTGATTGAGGAACTAGCTCTTCGGGAAAGAAGGGGTGAGCTGAGAAGGCCACCCCCCGGCGGAGTCGGGGTTACGCCCTGGGGCGCGCCCCGGCAGTCGCCGGTCGCTACCGCATCGAGCGCGAGCCGGGCGCCGGCGGGATGGCCGGGGTGTATCTCGCCACCGACCTCCCGCACGACCGCCAAGTGGCCGTCAAGGTCCTCCGCCCCGAGCTCGGCGCCGTCCTCCGTGGGAAGCGATCGTGCTCGATCCGACACCATGCAGATCCTCGATCCCATCAGTACGAAGTGACGCCGCATCCCCGTCGCCGGAGCCGTCGCCTGATGAAAGTTCACTCAAGGCCGGGCGGGCCTCAATCAGACATTGAAACGGGGCGTGACTGCACCTCAGATGGATATGCGCGCCATTCTGGCACCCCGAGAAGGAGTTGGCGCGGATCGCCTGATCCGGGGTCACTTCACGAGCGAGAATCCCGCCGTCCGGAAGTGCTGGTCGAACGCAAATGCCACCTCGATCCCGCTCGACCGCATCACGAGGAACGAGGCCGCGTCAACGAGGCTGATTCCGGAGCGGCTCCGCTCGAGCGCGTGGTCGAGCGCCGCCTCGTGCAACGCGTAGTCCACCCAGACCACCTCGAGCAGCGGCGCCAGCCCGCCACGGAACTTCCGCACCGCGTCGATGCCGACGCGCCGGGCAAGCAACGCGTACGTCTCCACCAACACGTAACTCGTGGTGACGAGTGCGGCCCGCTGTCGCTCCAGCCCCTGGAACGCGAGCGCCGACCGCCGGTGGTTCTCATCCGTCGCGACCAGCAACGCGAACAGCGCGGACGTGTCCGCGAAGACCCTTTTCAATCCGGCTCCGCCAGGTAGACGTCATGGCGCGTCGAGACATCCTTCGCCCCGCGCCGGTCCTCGAACGCGCCGATCAGCGCGCCGGCCCGGCGGTAGGAAGCCTCACGGTCCGGCAGCTCCTCCGCCACGCCCCGGTCGATACAGCGTCGGATCACCTCCGCCATCGATACGCCCTGCGCCGCGGCGGCCCGCTTGAGCTCCCGCACCTGGTCCTCCGTCAACTGGATCTGCGTCCGGATCATGTCCGGAATGTAATCACCTGGTGTAATCACATCCATGGGGCAAGAACCCGGACGGGTGGACCACCCCGGCGCCCACGGTGCCGTCGTCAGACGTTGCGTGAAAGCCGCCAGTACGGCGCAACTGGCGTACCCCCGCCGTCCACGACACGCACAGCGGTCATGCGGTCCGTCACGCAACGCAGCACCGCCTCGGTGGCTGACAGCCCGAGCCGCTCGGCCCACTGCTGCACGTCCCTGTGCTGCTCCTCGGTCAGCTGGATTTCCATGCTGATCATCTCGGCATCGACCCGGTGTCGGGGTTCCTGTCCGGCAGCTTTCGGGCTGCCCCTCATTGGACGATGCCGGACATGGCGGGGCGCCGGAATGGAAAGAGGGGACGCGCGTGAAAAGAGGCGACGCGCGTGAGACGTGACGCGCACACGGCCGTGCGCGCACCACTTCAAGGCGTCGGGCAGGTGTTCGCGGAGCCGGCGACGCTTGCGGTCGTGCGTCGCCTTGGCGCCCGTGCAAGGCGTCCGGGCTTCTCCAGTCCAGGAGGGAATAGGCCGGGTGGGGATCGAACCCACGACCTTGGGCTTAAAAGGCCCCTGCTCTGCCGCTGAGCTACCGGCCCGCGTCAAACTAGCGGGCACGGCGCCCCGATTCAACGCAGGTGTCCCCTCCGCGAGCCCCGCGTCTCCGCGTGAACAACCCCCTCCGTGTCCTCCTACTCCGCGTTGAGCGCGCTCGCCGGCGGAATGCGGGTCGCGGCCCGCGCCGGCACCGCACACGCCACCGCCACGACCGCGACGAACACGGCGGCCACGGCCGCGAGTGTAAGCGGATCGCCCGGCCGGACCTCGTAGAGCAGTCCCGCGATGGCACGCCGCGCCGCGAGCGCGCCCGCGAGACCGACCAGCGCGCCAAGGCCGGCCGGCCGCAGCCCCTGCCACACCACGAGTTGCACGACCTGCTGCGCGCGGGCGCCGAGCGCCATGCGCACGCCGATCTCGCGCTTGCGCGTAGCCACCACGTACGCGACCACGCCGTAGATGCCGACGGTGGCGAGCGTCACCGCCAGTCCGGCGAAGAGCGAAAGCAGCAGCAGGAAGAACGTGGAGCGTGCCGTCTCGCCTTCCCACAGCTCCTGCATGGTTCCCGGCCGCACCAGCGGGATCTGCGGATCCACCGCCGCCAGCGCGTCGTGCGCCTCGCGCAGGATCTGCTCGGCCGGCCGCGAGGACCGCACCACGAACGTGCCGAACGATGCGCCCGCCTGGGCCTCGGGCACGTAGATCTCGGGAACGACGTCCTCCGTGAGCGACGACGTGCGCACGTCACCCGCAATGCCGACGATCGTGCGCGGCAGCGTGTCCGGGAAACCGACCGAGACACCGAGATCGACGGTCTTGCCGAGCGCGTCCTCGCCCGGCCAGTAGCGCTCGGCCGCGCGCTGGCTGATCACCGCGACGGGGATCGATCCGGCGACGTCGCTCGGCTCGAATCCACGGCCGCGCAGGATCGGGATGCCGAGCGCCTCGAAGTAGCTGGCACTGACCGCATGATGCGACGCGCCCGGTTCCTCGCCCGGCTCCGGATCGGGCAGGTCCGGCCGCGAGAACGAGCCGCTGACCCGGTAGCGTGACCACGGCACGCCGACCGCAAAGCCCGCCGCCTGTACACCCGGCATCGCGCGCAGCCGGTCGAGCACGGCGTCGTTGAATTGCACGGCGTCTTCCGGTTCCGGGTACGCCGCGTCGGGCAGGTTGAAGCTGAAGAGTGCGACGTCGTCGTGATCGAATCCCGGATCGACCGCCCGCATCCGGGCGAGGCTGCGGAGCATGAGACCGGCGGCGAGCAGCAACGCAACGGACAGCGCGACCTCCGCGCCCAGGATCCAGCTGCGTCCGCGCTGCGCGCCCGTCGTGCCGCGCCCGCTGTCACGGAGCGATGCCGCGAACGGCAGCCGCGACAGGTGCAACGCCGGAGCGAGTCCGAAGATCGCGGTCGTCACGCCCGTGAGCAGGACCGCGAAGCCGATCGCCGACAGGTTGAGCGAGATGTCGCCGGCGCGCGGGATGTTGTTCGCCGCCGCGCCGCGCAGCCATTCGACGCCCCACATCGCCAGGATCACGCCGACCGCGGCGCCGAGCAGCGAGAGCATCGCGCTCTCGATGAGGAACTGCCCGAGCAGGCGGCCGCGGTTGGCGCCCAGCACGCTTCGCACCGCGACCTCCGTGCGGCGTGCGCCGCCGC
This sequence comes from uncultured Gemmatimonadales bacterium, assembly GCA_963786235.1. Lineage (GTDB taxonomy): Bacteria > Gemmatimonadota > Gemmatimonadetes > Longimicrobiales > RSA9 > CAWAYJ01. The sequence continues at coordinate 396,348 of CAWAYJ010000034.1, read as the reverse complement.
GCACCAGCAGCAGGTTCGCCACGTTCGCACACGCGATCAGCAGCACCATCAGCACCGCGACCGACACGAACACGAGACCCGTTGCCGCATCGCCTACGAGGATCTCCTGCAGCGGCGCCATGTCGGCCGTCACCTTGGCGTTCGACTGCGGGTACTCCGTCTCGATGCGCGACGCGACCGTCTCCAGCTCGGCGTGCGCGCGCTCCTCCGTCGCGCCGGCACGCAGCAGGCCGACCGCGGCGTAGAGTTGACAGCCGCGGCCGCAGCCTTCGTTGTCGTTCTGGATGGGCAGCCAGATGCGCGCGCCGTTGGGATAGTCGAACCCTTCGGGCGCCACGCCCACGACCTCGTACGTCGTGCCCTGGAGGCGGAGCGTGCTCCCGAGTACATCCGACCGCCCACCCATCCGTTCCTGCCAGAAGCCATGGCTCACGATCGCGACGTGCGGGCCCTGGTAGCGCGTCTCCTCCGCCGTGAACTCGCGACCCGTCACCGGCCGCGCGCCGAACACGCGGAAGAAGTCGGTCGAGACCTGGCCACCCGGCACCATCTCCGCCCCGTCGTCGCCTACCAGCGTGATGTTGGCGTTCCGGTACTGCGCCATCGCCTCGAAGCTCGGGGACGCCGCCTTCCAGTCCTCGAAGTTCGGGACCGCGACCTGCCCCCGGATCACCTCGCGCGGCTCGTCCTTCACCCGCTCCCAGAGGCCCATGATCCGCTCCGCATGCGCGTACGGCAGCGGACGGAGCAGCACCGCGTTCACGACGCTGAAGATCGCCGTCGTCGCGCCGATCCCGAGCGCGAGCGTGGTGGCGGCCACGAAGGTGAAGCCCGGCCGCCGGGTCAGCGAGCGGGCCGCGAGTCTGAGTTCTTTCAGGAATTCCATGAGCCGTCCCCCGGAGTGGCTTGCGGTTCAACCGCGTTGCTGCGAGGGCCGTGCCGCGTTGTGTTGTTCCATGTAACTGGTTCGACCCCAAAGGATTGCGCCATCCGCCGACCTGCCGGTGTCGGCTCGGCATGTCCGGCTGCGGGACGGGCGTGTACCGGCGCCGGACGGGAGGTCGGCCCGACCGGATCCCGGGTGAACCGCTGTCCTGCGGGGACCCGGACTCCGGACTGGATGCGGTCGGCCCTGTTTGTGGGAAATCCTGTCGGGCTCTGTTCGCGGAGATTGTTGGTTCGATTCACCGCAGATCGGTCGACTCCGTTCGCGGCCACTGTTGGTCGCGTCGTCCATCAACCCTGGACCCGATGGATCCGGGATCGGATTGACCGTCTTCGCCAGCCTCGTGTCCCGAAACCCGCCAACAATCTCCGCGAACAGAGCCGGATAGAATCGTCGCGAACGAAACGACTCACGGGGAGTCCACGGGTTCGGGACATCCTCGTTGTTGGCTGGGACGGCGCTGTTTGGAGGTTGCGAACCCGTCCGCGCGCCGGAATCTGCGGAGCACCGGAACCCGGGAACGCCGGGATGCTGAACCCGGAGGGCGCTGTCGGGTCAACCAACCGCGCGGTGCGCGGGGGATCGCGTCAGTCCGTCGGCCCGTGCTCGCTGAGCCCGGGCTTGCCCTCGGTCACGAGGTTGTAGCCGAGCAGCGCGCCGACGATGGCGGCGACGACCTGCATGAGGACGAGGCCGACGGCGACGCCGGGTGTGAGCGCGGACCAGCCGACCGTATCGAGCAGCGCGGATGCGATCAGGTTGACGAGCACCCAGGCCACGAGCGAGGTGAGCCCGATGCCGATGCCGTGCAGGACGGGCGCGCGACGGGCGCGGAACCCGGCGAAGAACCCGCCCGCCATGAAGCCGGCGAGAACGGAGACGAGGCTGGCGATGTTGTCACGCGTGCCGGTCTCGCCGACGAAGCCGCTGGCCTCGAACATGAACACGACCAGAGAAGTCACGGCGATGGCGACGAGCCAGCCGGCGATGACCCAGCCGTAGCGGACGTTCTGCAGGTGTTCCGTGTGCATGATCAGCCCGGGAGGTCGAGGGTGAATTGCAGGTTGGGCTCGAAGCTCCGCCGGTGGTGCGGCGTGAAGCCGCACTCGAAGATCGCGGTGCGGTGCTCGAGCGTCGCGTATCCGGCGTTCTCCGACCAGCAGTACTCGGGGTAGCGGGGCGAGAGCTTTGTCATGAGCCGGTCGCGCACGACCTTCGCGATGATCGAGGCGCACGCGATGCAGTGGACCCTGGCGTCACCATCGACGACGGCTTCATGCTCGAGGCCGAGTCCCGTCGCCGGCAGGCCGTCCACGATGATGTGATCGGGCCGGATCGCCAGACGGTTCACGGCGCGCCGCATGGCGAGGTGCGTCGCGCGCAGGATGTTGATGCGGTCGATCTCGCGGGAGCTCGCGGCGCCGATCCCGATGGCGAGCGCGGCGGCGCGGATTTCGTCGTAGAGAGCGGCGCGGCGGGCGGAATCGAGCTTCTTCGAGTCGTCGACGCCGCGGATCGCGACGTCGCATGGCAGGATCACTGCGGCGGCCAGCACGGGTCCTGCAAGCGGTCCGCGTCCCACCTCGTCGACACCGGCCACGAACTTCAGGCCGTTCGCCCAGTACGCACGTTCGAGGGCAAGCATCCGGTCGAGGCGGCGCTTCTCCGCGCGCCGCCTGCCACTGGCCGTCTTCGGCCGTCGCCGTCTGCTGCCGGCCTGCGCCATGAGGCGGGCCGGCCGTTCAGCCCTGCGGCCCCTGCTGTCTCTCGCGGATGCGCGCTTTCTTGCCACGCAGCGCGCGCAGATAGTAGAGCTTGGCACGCCGGACGTGCCCGCGTCGCACCACGCTCACCGACTCGATCGACGGCGAGTGCAGCGGGAAGATGCGCTCGACGCCGATGCCGGACGAGATCTTCCGCACTGTGAACATCTCGCGGGCGCCACCACCCTTGCGCGCGATGCAGACGCCCTCGAACACCTGGATCCGCTCCTTCTCGCCCTCACGGACGCGGACGTTGACGCGCAGCGTGTCGCCGGGGTCGAACGGCGGGATGTCCGAGCGCATTTGCTCATTGTCGATCTGCTGTACCAAATCCATGGCCGTCTCCTCCGTCACGCGCCGCCCGCAGGCCGCGCCACCCGGCAGCTCACTCGCCGCCCGTCATCCCCTGATATTCTTGCCACAGGTCGGGCCGCCGCTCACGCGTCAGCCGCTCGGCCTCCGCGTGACGCCACGCCGCGATGCGCGCGTGGTCGCCCGACAACAGCGCTTCCGGTACCTCGTACCCGCGATACTCCGCCGGCCGCGTGTACGACGGCGCGCTCAGCAACCCTTCGTCGTAGAAGGAGTCGCCGGCCGCCGCCTCGTGCCGACCCATGGCACCCGGCAGCAGCCGCACCACCGCATCCGCAATCGCGAGTGCGGCGTACTCGCCGCCGCTCACCACGAAATCACCCAGCGAGACTTCCTCCGTCGCCAGGTGGTCCGCCACCCGCTGGTCCACGTCCTTGTAATGGCCGCAGAGCAGCGTCACATCCTCCGCCAGCGAGAGCCGGACCGCGTCCTCGTGCCGGAATGGCCGGCCCCGCGCCGACATCAGCAGTACCGGCCCCTTCGGCGCCAGTGCCGCGACCGCGTCGAAGAACGGCTCGGGCTTCATCACCATGCCCGCGCCGCCGCCGAACGGCTCGTCGTCCACCGTCCGGTGGCGGTCGCGCGTGTACTCGCGCAGGTCCGCCACCCGGTACTCGACCAGGCCCGCCGCCGCCGCCCGGCCCGGAATGCTCAGGGCCAGCGGCGCCTCGAAGAACGCCGGGAAGATCGTGACGATGTTGATCCGCAACGTCTCCGACCCTCCTCGCCGGACTAGAGGTCCAGCAGGCCCGGCGGCGGCTCGATCACGAGCCGGCCTTCCCCGACTTCGATCCGGCGCACCACCTGCTTCGACAATGGTATCAGGCGACGCCGCCCGTCTTCCGCCTCGACCTCGAGCAGGTCCGCGGGCGCGGTCTCGTACACGCCCACCACCCGGCCCACCGCCTCGCCTTCCACCGTCTCTACCGCGAGCCCGACCAGGTCGTGGTAGTACGTCTCGTCCTCGTCCGGCTCGCTCAGCACCTCACGTGGCGCGAGCAGGCACCGGTTCGCCATCGACGCGACCGCCTCGCGGTCCGCGACGCCCGCCAGCATCACCAGCAGGCCCCGCTTGAACGGACGCACCCGCTCGATCGACAGCACCGGCGCGTCCCCTTCCATCCCGCCATCCTCATCGCCCAGCCGCAACTCCCGGCCGGGTCCGAACACGTCGTCCGGCCGGTCGGTCATCGGCCACACGAACAACTCGCCCTTCGTGCCGTGCGGCTTCACCACCCGGCCGACCACCAGGTGGTCCGGCTCCGCCCGACCACCCGACACCGCCGTTACCCCGCCGGCGGTTCGGCCGCGTCCGCTGGCGCCGCGGGCTCCGCCCCGGCTTCGGGCTCGGCGGCGGCCGGCGCGGGCTTCTCGGCCGGCGCGGCCTCAGCGACCGGCGCCGCTTCAGCGACCGGCGCCGCTTCAGCAGCCGGCGCGGCTTCAGCAGCCGGCGCGGCTTCAGCGACCGGCGCGGCTTCAGCGGCTGGCGCGGCCTCCGCGGCCGGCGCGGCTTCAGCAGCCGGCGCGGCTTCAGCGGCCGGCGCGGCTTCCGCGACCGGCGCCGCTTCCGCCGCCTCACCCGCCGCCGGTGCGGCCTTCGGCAGCTTCTTCTCGGGCGGCGCGCCGAACGGGCTCAGCGCGACCGACTTGTCGCCACCCTTCCGCGCCTTCCGCACGAGCGAGGCGACCGTGTCGGTCAGGCCCGCGCCGTCCGCGACCCACGCGTCGACGCGTTCCAGGCTCAGGCGCAGCTCGGCCGGCTTCAACCGCGGGTTGTAGAACCCGACCGTCTCCAGGTACGCGCCGTCGCGCGGCGTCCTCGAGTCGGTTACCACCACCCGGTAGTAGGGCTGCTTCTTCCGGCCGATGCGCCGGAGTCGGATCCGTACGGACATGCGGTGTCTCTCTTCCCGGTGAATCAGTGTAACGGGCCGCGAGCGGAGGCGGAGACGTTCGCGGGACCGGGCGCGGTGTTCCCGCTCCCGTCCCGCTCCCACTCCCGCCGCTCCCGCTCACTCACCCGCAAACGCCTCCGCCTCCGCCCCCGCCCCCTATCCGTTCCCCATCAGGCCACCAAGCCCGAAGCCCTTCAACTGCTTCATCATTTTCTGCATCTGCTTGAACTGCTCGAGCAGCCGGTTGACTTCCATGACCGGCCGGCCGGCGCCCTTCGCGATGCGGGCGCGTCGCGACCCGTTCAGGATGTCCGGGCGGCGTCGCTCCTTCGGCGTCATCGACAGGATGATCGCCTCCACGTGCCGCACCCGCTTCGGGTCCGTGTTCGCCTGCTTCAGCAGCTTCGAGTTCACGCCCGGGACCATCTTGAGCAGCCCCTCGAGCGGGCCCAGCTTCTGCAGCTGGCGGGTCATCATCAGGAAGTCCTCGAGATCGAACTTCCCTTCCTTGACGACCTTCTTCTCAATCCGCTTCGCCTCGTCCTCGTCGAAGGCCTGCTGCGCCTTCTCGACCAGGCCCACCACGTCGCCCTGCTGCAGGATCCGGTCGGCCATGCGGTTCGGGTCGAAGACCTCGAGGCCGTCCACCCGCTCGCCCGTGCCCACGAACTTGACCGGCACACCGGTCACGCCGCGGATCGAGAGCGCCGCGCCGCCGCGCGCATCGCCGTCCATCTTCGTCAGCACGATGCCGGTCAGCTCGAGGGCCTCGTGGAAGCCCTGCGCGATCCGCACCGCCTCCTGCCCCGTCATCGCATCGACCACGAGCAGGATCTCGACCGGCTTCGTCGCATCCCGCACCCGACGGAGCTCGTCCATCAGCTCCGCGTCGATCTGCAGCCGGCCCGCCGTGTCCAGGATCAGCGCCCGGTTCCGCGCCGACCGCGCCTGCTCGAGCGCCCGCACCGCCAGCTTCACGACGTCGCGCTCCGACCGGTCCGAGATCACCGGGACCTTGATCTGCTTCCCGAGCGTCTCCAGCTGGTCGATCGCCGCCGGCCGGTACGGGTCCAGCGCAGCCAGCGCCGGCGCCTTCCCCTCCCGCACCATCCGCTTCGCCAGCTTGGCCGCCGTCGTCGTCTTGCCCGACCCCTGCAGCCCGACCAGCATCACCACGGACGGCGGGATCGGCGCCACCGCCAGCGGCTCCGGCCGGTCGCCCAGCATCCGGACCAGCTCGTCGTGCACGATCTTCACGACCTGCTGCCCCGGCGAGACCGACTTCAGCACCCGGTCGCCGGTCGCCTCCGTTTCCACCCGGGCAAGGAAGTCCTTGACCAGCTGGAAATTGACGTCCGCTTCCAGCAGCACCCGGCGTACGTCCCGGAGTCCCTCGCGGATCATCGGCGCCGTCAGCAGCCCACGCTGCCGCCAGCGGCCGAATACCGTGTCCAGTTTTTCGGAAAGCTCCTCGAACATCCGGACTCCGGGCCCCCGTGAACGGAGCCCAAGAATTTAGCCGGTTCGCCTTGGCGACTCAAGGGTGAGGGGACGGATACGGGGGGCGGGAGCGGAGGCGGAGGCGTTTGCGGGGGAGGGGGCGGGAGCGGCGGGAGCGGGAACGGCGGGTGTCAGGAAAGGCGGGGCGGAGGCGTTGGCGGGGGGTCGGGGGCACCGGGCCTGGGGGCGTTGGCCGGGGGGGCGGGGTGCGGTGGCGGAGCGGGATGGAGGCCGATACTGGGGGTAGCACGGCGTTTCGCTGGACCGCGTCGGGGGCGACGCGGTCACGATCCGAAGGTGACGGACATGGCAGGACCTCTCCGAATCAACTCCATCTGGCTGCTTCTCGTGGCGATGGCCGCGGGCTGCAGCGAGGGATCGCCAGCGGAGCCGGTGGACGAGAACCCGCCGGCCTCGCCGGTTCCGGTCGCGGAGCGGTATCCGATCGACGGACAGATCGACTTCGACGGGCTCGCGGAGGTCCGGCGGGCCCGGCTGGACTGGCTGGCGGACCTGGGTGCGGGCGGCGCGTCGGGCGGCGGCACGGACGTCTCGTGGGCCTTCGACAACGACGACCGTGACCTCTACATCGCGGTGCAGTGGACGGACGCGTCGCACGATTCGGAGTGGAACCCGAGCGAGGGCCCGATCCGGATCGACGGCGTGCGCGTCCATTTCGATGACGACGGGGATGGCAAGTTCGAGACGGGCGAGGACGCGAAGCTGGTGTACGCGGCGCTCGAGGGCTCGACCTACCTCGACGGCCACGCCTCGAGTGGCGACGAGACCGACCTCATCGGCGATGGCCTCGCCCGCTTGGCCTGGAACGCGGCGACGAGCACGTACAGCGCCGAGTTCCTGATCCCGCTCGCCGATGATGCGCGCGGCGAGGATGGCGTGAAGACGCCGCGTACGCGCTACGACTTCGTGCTGTTCAACGGTGTGGAGTTCGCGAACCTGAGCGGCAACGTCGCGTTCTCGCACGGGCCGGTCGGACTCGACGTGTCGACGGCCGCATGGGCCGAGCTGCCGATGGTGACCGACGGCAGCTGGACGCACGCGCAGATGCCGTCCGGGCTGCCCGGACTGATCGCGTTCGTAAGCGACCACGAGGGTTCGCGCGAGATCTACACGTTCGACCCGTCGAGCGGGCAGGTCACGCGGGTGACGAACCTGCCGGGCATGTACAAGGACAACGTGTCCCTCTCGCACGACCGGACGCGCATCGCGTTCCACGGCGCGCCGGCCGCGAACGCCTACAGCGAGTACGAGATCTGGACCGTGCGCACGGACGGGACGGAGCTGCGTCAACTGACGCACAACACATTGCTCGATGGTCATCCCGCGTGGTCGCCGGACGACTCGCGCATCGTGTACGCCAGCTTCCGCGACGATGGCGGCGCGTCGATCGTGGTGATGGACACGGCCGGGACGGAGATCGCCGACCTGACGCCCGAGGGCACGGACGACAACGATCCCGAGTACCTGCCCGACGGCCGCATCGTCTTCAAGACCTCGCGCTTCGGCGCACTACCGCAGGTGCGCATCGCAGTGATGAACGAGGACGGCACGGGCGTCGTGCAGCTCACGCGCGGCTCCGGCTACTCCGATCACGACCCGGTGGGCGACGCGGACTGGTCCATCTTCGAGCGCTTCACGCGGCCCACCGAGTACTCGACCGACCCGATGGCCGGGCTCGCGCCCTGGAACATCGTCGAGGCGAAGCTGGACGGCAGCGCCGAGCGCACGCTCCTCGCGGACGGCTTCCTCAACTGGCTGCCCGTGTACTCGCCGGACGGGCAGTACATCGCCTGGCTCCGCGGCATCGGCTACACCGAGCTCGTGCTCATGAAGCGCGACGGCACGGTTCTCGGCCGGCTGCTCCCCGGCATCACGCGTCTCAACTACTTCGACTGGAAGTAGGCGACGACGTCCCGCGCCGTGCGCGGTCTTGCGCACGTCCCGAGCGCCTCAGCCGCCGGGCACCTCGCGCAGCGTGACGTCGCGGTTCCGGCTCACGCTCCGGCCGGTCGCGGGGTCCGTGATGGTGACGGTCAGCGTGTAGTCGCCGGGCGCGAGCGAAGTGGTCCCGAGCGTGCGGAGCTGCTGGACGCCGAATACGGGTTCTCTCACTCGCGCGACGTCGTCGTACCGGATGCTGATCTCGTCGCGCTCGCCGCTGAACAGGCCGGCGATGCGGCCGAGGATGCCGCGCCGTTCGCGGGCGTGGAGCGAGACTTCGACCGAGAACGGCGAGTCCGTCGGCTGGTTGTAGATCTCGAAGTAGACGTACATGCGCGCGCCGGACGTGAAGACGCGACCGGGCACGAGCGAGAGCGCGACGTCGCCGCGCCCCCAGTTCCCGGAGTCGGCGGTCGCGACGACGAGCCCACTCAGCATGAGCGAGTCGCCGCTGAAGTCGGGAATCTCGAGCGGACCGCCGGCCATCCGTGAGTTGCCGCTTACCTCGTCCGTGACCGCGATGCGGTACTCGGCGTCGGTCGCGGGCGGAATCTCCGTCGTGATGTACTGGCGAACCGTTTCCTGCAACGTCAGCAGGTGGCCGGGCCGCATGCTGTCGGTCGCACTGGCGCGCTCGACCGCCCGCCGCGCTGAGTCGATCACGATGAGCTCCGCGCGGCTGTGGTAGATGGGATCGTCCACGGTGCCGGCTCGCACCAGGCCCGCGCCCTCCACACCGACCACGGTCGTGAGCGCCGTCCCGGTCCGCCCGCGCAGCGTGTAGAAGTCGGCGGCGAACACGGGTTCGGGGTCCAGGTGGCGGCGATCGCCCGTCGTCGACCACGTGCGAAGCGCCTGGTGCAGCGCGCGCATCTGCGCCTCGGCCGCGCCCGTGCCACCCATCTGGCACAGGGTCCGCGTGATCGCGAGCTCCGGATCCCACGAGGCAAGCGTTTCCAGGAGGGATTGCGGCACCGCGCAGCCGACCGGGATCATCTGCCAGTCCGTCTGCCCCGGCGCCCAGCGGAAGTAGTAGATGTCGGTCCCGCCGCCGAGCCGCGGATAGAGCCACGCCTCGCTCGTGCCACCCGCCTCCGTGTTGCCGAACGTGCGCATCGGCTCCCCCTGCCGGACGTAGACGAGGCCGCGCTGGTCCATACGGAACTTGCGCCATTGCACGTCGAGCAGGACGGCGAGACGGTCGGGCGCACCGAGGCTCGAGTGCAGCGGGTATTTCCGCCGCGCGATCGCGAGCCGGCGGTAGTGCTCGGCCAGCCGTTCGTCCAGGCGGACCGCCGCCAGCGCGGCCGACTGCTGCCACCACCAGCGGAGCCGGGCCTCGAGCGAGTCGGTGCCCTCCTCCCGCCAGTCGTCGAGCTGGCCGCCGAGCAGCGGCTCGGCATCCTCCAGGTACGGCTCCAGCCCGGCCGAGTCGGCCCGCGAAAGACCCTCGAGGTACAGCGCCGCGCCTTCCTCGGCGCGACCGGGCAGGCCCAGGAGCGCCTGTGCCTTGAGGTAGAGTACGGAGCCGGACGGGGCCCCGCTCGCGGCAAGCCCATCCAGCAGCGACAGCGCGGAGCCGGGATGCCCGGCGGCCAGCAGGACCCGGGCCGCCCGCTCCCGGTCCACGTCGCTCCAGCCTTCCTTCGACGCCCCTTCGATCAGGATCGCGGCCGAGTCGGCGTCCCCGTCGATCGTCTCCAGCCCTGCCATGCCGAGCAGGAGCGCCGGTGCCGACCGGAGCGACGACGCGACCAGCGGCGCCGCTTCGCGCGCCGCCTCCGCGATCGGCCGGTGATGCAGCTCCGCCGCCAGCCGGTACAGCTCGCCCGCGGCCTCTACCAGCGTGCTGTCCAGCTCGAGCGCACGGCGCAACTCGCGCGGCGCCTGGACCGCCGCGAGGCTGTACGGCACGGGGCCGTAGTCGTCGCGCCCGTCGCCCAGCCGGACCAGCGCGTCCGGCCCGCGCGCCAGCGTGCGGCCCAGCCCGTAGTGCGCGCAGGCGAGGTCGCGTTCCTTGCGGAGAATGCGGCGGAACGCGGTCGCCGCCTCGTAGGAGTCGACCCGGTGGAACGCGAGCTCGTAGCGCCGCATCTGCGCGAAGATCGGGACGAGATCGACGACCGTCGGATCCAGCGCCGTCGCATCGATCCACGGACCCCGGAACTGCTCGGCTCGCGTGACGGAATCGACGGCTTCGATGAGCGGGGAGCAGGTGGATTCCGGCTGCTGTGCGGCGACCGGCGCGGGAAGGACGAGAAGCAGGAGGATCCGGGCGATGCCACCCCTCGATGTGCGTCGGACGGACGCGTATCGTTGCGATTCCCGCGTGGGAAGAGCGTTCCGGACCCGGCCGCCCCTCAAGCGTTCACCTCCGCCCTGACTTGTGGACGGGACCGGGGCCGTGCGCAACCGTTCGGGGCGGTGGTGGGTTCGATGACATGTCCCGGCCGCCACCGCATCCCCGCTCTCGAGCACACCAGGCAAAGCATCCTGCACCACCCTGCCCCCGACTGGCGAAGGCACACATCCGAGCGTAGCGTTGGAGCATGAAGCCGTTCCTCCGAGTCATCTGGAAGAAGGTCCGCAGCACGCTGAGGAAGGTGTGGGCTTCGCGAGGCAGCGGATACTACGGCCTGGTCGCCGCCATCACCTTCGTCTATCTCGAGGCGGTCGACCTGATCGGCGATATCGCCGGCCTCGTCCGCGCCTGGCCCATTAGCGTCGGCTCGATCATCTCGTTCTTCGTCGGCAACCTCGTCGATGCCGTGCTCATCGCCGTCGCCGCCGCCCTGTGGCCCATCAAATGGCTCGGCGCCTTCGGCGTTGGACCGGTACTCCTCGCCATGCTCGGCGCCACGTATGTGACCTACCGCCTCAGTAGGCCCGCGATCCTGCGCCTGCTCGAACCCGATGAGGACGAACTGGATGAGATCGTGGCGGAAGCCGCCGCGGCCCGACTCCGGCGCTCCGACTGACCCCGCCCGAGGCCGGGCGTTGATCCACCTTCAGGCCGGGACAGCCTAGACGGTTTCGAGCGCCTGCTCGAGGTCGGCGATCAGGTCGTCCACGTCCTCGATCCCTACCGCGTAGCGCACCAGCCCGTCCGTGAAGCCAGCCTCCTCGCGCGCCGCCTTCGACATCCCCGCGTGCGTCATCGAGGCCGGATGCTCGATCAACGTCTCGACGCCGCCGAGCGAGACGGCGAGCGTCGCCAGCTCGACGTGGTCCATCAGCTTCTTGCCGGCATCGAAGCCGCCCGTCAGCTCGAACGCGATCATGCTGCCGAAGCCCTTCATCTGGCGGCACGCGATCTCGTGCTGCGGATGCGAGGGCAGCCCGATGTAGCGGACGCTCGCGACCTTCGGGTGCTTCTCCAGCCACTGCGCAATCGCGAGTGCGCCCTGCTGCGCCCGCTCGACCCGGAGCCCGAGCGTCTTGAGCCCGCGCAGCACCAGGTAGGCCTGGTGCGGGTCCATGTTGCAGCCGAGGCTGACCATCATGTCGCGCAGCCGGCGCAGCAGCGCCTCGTCCTTCGCCACGATCACACCGCCCACCACGTCGGCGTGCCCGTTGATGAACTTGGTCACGGAGTGCAGCGAGATGTCCGCACCGAGATCGAGCGGCTTCTGCAGGTACGGACTGGCGAACGTGTTGTCCACCGCCAGGGTGATACCGTGCTCGTGCGCGATCTCCGCCGCGCCCGCGATGTCCGTCACCTGCATCGCCGGGTTGGACGGCGACTCGATGTAGATCAGCCGCGTCTCCGGCCGGATCGCCTTGCGCAGGTTGTCCAGGCAGGATGTGTTCGTGAACGTCGCCTCGACGCCGAACTTCGCGTAGTACTTCTCGACCACGACCCGGCTCGGGCCGTACACGGACGCCGTGCTCACCATGTGCGCGCCCGCCTCGAGCAGCGCCATGTACACCGAGTTGACGGCACCCATCCCCGAGCTGGTCGCGACGGCGCCCGCGCCGTTCTCCAGGTCCGCCACCGCGTTCTCGAACGCCCGGATCGTCGGGTTGCCGATGCGCGTGTAGATGTAGCCGGACTCCTCGCCCGCGAAGAGGGCCGCGCCGTGGTCCGCGTCCCGGAACGCGAACGTCGAGCTCTGGTAGATCGGCACGTTCACCGCGCCGGTCGCGTCCGGATGGTAGCCACCGTGGACCAGCCTGCTGTTCATGCCCAGCGACGCCGCCTTCATCGTTGCTCCCTGGTCGAGTTGTCCGGAAACGGGCGTGCCAAGGGCCGGACACGTTGCGTGCCCGGACCCAAGCCCCGGTTCAACCTAAGGCGCGGCTCTCACCGTTTGGGGAGGGAACAGCCGTACAGCGTGTGGGGAGGCTTCCCGACGCGACCGCATTCAGCAGGTCGTGTCGCTCAGAGAACCGTCCCAGCAGGCCTTCTGCCCGTTGTTGTACGCCGGCGCGATCAGCCAGCCCGCCTTCGTCACCGAGTCCCAGTGAACTTCGGTCGTCTGCCCGGTCGAAACATCGACGAACGTCACACCGCGCGCCGTCCCGGCGGACTCATAGGTCAGGAGATCGCCCAGGTCGGCCGAGGCGTTGTTCGTGTTCGTGAAGACGACGCGCCACTCCGACTCGCTCGCGTGCGTCCAGTCGATCCGGCCGACCTCCGCCCCCGATCCGGCCGCCGGATCGTGGAACGACCAGTGCCCCGACTCGCCGCTCAGCGCGGCCCGGCCGTCGTACCAGAGGAACTCGTCCAGTCCGAGCGCCGAGTTCGTGACCCGCATCTCCCAGACGGATTCGCTGCCGTCGAGGTAGCCGGTCACGTGCGAGCCGTACGTGGCGCCGCCCTCCTGCGCGCTGAACCGCCACTGCCACTTGCCGTTCTCGACCGTCGGTGTCTCGGAGCCCGCCGCCGCCCACGTGGCGACCGGCACCGCCAGCACGAGCGAGACCCCGAGGTTCGCCACGCCCACCCGGAGCGCGGCCGCCGTCCAGTTCAGCCCCACCATCCCCGCTGCGACGCGCGGCGCCCCGCCCGGCTGCGCGAAGACCGACAGGTCCACCCGCATGCTCGCCACCGGCGGCAGCTCCGGCGGCGTCCCGTTGTCCGGCCCCGTCGAGTCCTTGCACGCGGAAAGCAGAACCGGCACCAGCACGAGCATCCCGATTCTGCGTCGACCCCGGAGTTGTCCGCCGTGTCCGAACATGCATCACCTCCCGTTCAGTTCACGGCCCACCCCACGCAAGATCCCGGCCCCTCACTCCCCCGCCGTTTCCGTTCCCGTCCCGCTCCCGCCGCTCCCGCTCCCTGCCCCGCAAACGCCTCCGCCTCCGCTCCCGCCCCCCGCGTTCGTCATCCCCTCATGATCTGATCCCGCCGCGTCCCCACGGACACGAACGTGATCGGTACGCCGGTGAGCCCGCGGATCCGGTCGAGGTACGCGCGGGCCGCGACCGGCAGGTCGGCGAAGCGCCGGGCGTTGCACGTCGGCTGCTTCCAGCCCGGCACCGTCTCGTAGACCGGAACCGCGCGCTCGATCTGCGTCGCATCGTAGGGGAAGCTGTCCCATGCGACGCCATCCACCTCGTATCCCGTGCAGATCTTCAGCTCTTCGAACGTGTCCAGCACGTCGAGCTTCGTGATGGCGAGGCCGGTCAGTCCGTTGACCTGCGCGGAGTATCGGACGACCACGGCGTCGAACCAGCCGCAGCGGCGGGGCCGGCCCGTAGTGGCGCCGAACTCGTCGCCGAGCCCACGCAGGTGTTCGCCCAGCGCCTCTTCCATCTCGGTGGGCAGCGGGCCGCTGCCGACCCGCGTCGTGTACGCCTTCACCACGCCGAGCACGCCGTCGATCGAGGTCGGTCCGATGCCGGCGCCGATCGCCGCGCCGCCCGCCGTCGTCGAGGAGGACGTCACGAACGGATAGGTGCCGTGGTCGATGTCGAGCATCGCGCCCTGCGCGCCCTCGAGAAGCACGTTCCGGTCCGGCATGCGGAGCGCTTCCGTGATCTCACGGCCGGTGTCCGTCACCATCGGCAGCAGGCGGTCACGCAACGAGAGCACGTGGTCCGCGACGCCCGCGGCGTCGACCGGTTCGGCGCCGGCCGCGTGCAGCCGCGCGTTCGCCCGCTCGGCGCCGGCCACGATGAGCCGGCGCGCGCGGTCGATGTCCGCGAGGTCGGCCGCGCGGACGCCGGCGCGCGCGACCTTGTCCTCGTAGGCCGGTCCAATGCCGCGGCCCGTCGTGCCGATCGCGCCCGCGCCCCGCGCCCGCTCGTTCGCCGCGTCGAGCCGCTTGTGATACTCGAGCAGCAGGTGCGCGCGGCCGCTCACGCCGATGCGCGTCTCACCGTGCACGCCCCGCGCCGCCAGCGCGTCCAGCTCCTCGAAGAACTGGTCCACGTCCAGAACCACGCCATTGCCGAGCAGGCAGCGCTTGTCGACGTGCAGGATGCCCGACGGGATCTGGTGAAGGATGAACGATTCGCCGGCCACGTCCACCGTGTGCCCGGCATTGGCCCCACCCTGGTAGCGCGCGACGATTGACGCATCCGCGGCCAGGACATCCACGATCTTGCCCTTGCCCTCGTCGCCCCACTGCGCACCCACCACCACGAGACAGCGGTTTCCCCGCATTGTTTTCCATTCGTCGTTCGTAACGCACAATACCCGCCCTCGGCGCGCGCCGCGCGGGGACGGGTCCGGGTCCGGTTTTTTTCAGGCGTAGCTTAGCCCGCCGCCACTCCCGACGCCACCCCGCATTTGCGGGAGGCGGGAGCGGCGGCGGAGGCGTTTCAGGGTGCGGGATCGGGAGCGGTAACGGACTGTCGCAGGGTCTCGAGCGCGGCGCCGACGACGTCGGCAACCAGCAGGGCGCCATCGCCGCTCACACGGTCGAGGGAATCACCGGCGCGATGGACGCGCGCGAGGCTGCGGGTGTGGCCGCGCATCACGGTGATCGCGGCCAGGCCGGCGGCGGCGAACGGCAGGTGGTCCAGCATCAGGCCGGCCGGCACGCGATGCGGGCGGACCTCGAGTCCGCGCTCGCGCGCCGCGTCGCCGAGGCTCTGCACGAGCGGGGCCGCCCGACGGTCCGCGCCGGGCCCACGTCCCGTCAGCAGGCGGAGCGGGCCATCGTCATCGAGACCGTCGAGATTGATGACGGCTTCGACCTCGTGGCCGCCCCGCGCCGCCGCGCTGCGGGCGCCGGCGAGGCCCAGCTCCTCGGCGTCCGTGACGAGGAACGCGACATCGCCCGTCGTCTCGCGCGCCGCCAACTCCAGCAAAGCGACGAGGCCGGTCGCGTTATCGAGCGCACCCTCCGAGATGTTGCCCGTCGTGCACGCCGCGAGGACGAGGCCGCCCAGCGCACCCGCCACGGCGCATCCGGCCGCGAGGCGGGGCATGCCGAGAAGCGCGAACGCGACCGTGGCGGGGAACGCGATCCCGACCAGCGTAACGGCCACGATGCGAAGACCGAGAGGTACCGGCTGGCTCTTGCTGTCCCGGTGCGCGACGACCAGGAACCGCGGCACGGCGTCCGGTCGCACGGCCACGATGTTGCGGCCCGCCGCGCGGCCGACCGGCAGCAGGTCCACCAGCACACCCACGAGGAACGGGACGGGCAGGAGCAGCAGGAGCGCGGCCGCGAGCGTCGCCGCCGCCGCCGTCGCATTCCCCGACACGGACTGTCGGGCGGCGATTCCGAACACGAGGGTGAGGAACACGCCGAGGACGGACACGCCCCAGCGGCCCGGCCAGGTCGAGAAGCGGAACCCCTGTACCGTGACGGTCAGCCCGGCCGCCTCCAGCCGGCGGCGCAGCAACCGCGCGACACGCACCGCGCCCGCGGTTCCGAAGAGCCGCGGGCGCGCGATCGCCTGGAGAGCCTCCCGTGCCACGGTCGGTCTCCGATGTTCCGGACGTCAGGACGCGACGACGTCGGCCTCGAGTGCGCCAGCCTCGCGCAGCACGCGGGCCACGTCCGCCTGCGCCTTGGCGTCGAGCGTTGCCAGGGGTGCACGAGGTGGGCCACCCGTGTAGCCCAGCAGGTCCAGGCCCGCTTTCACTCCAACCGCGCCGTACTTCGCCACGATCTCCTTGTGCACCACCGCCAACCGCTCCTGCAACGCGCCCGCACGCGCCTTGTCACCACTCCGGAACGCCGCCACCAGCTCGGCGCAGCGCGCCGGGACCAGGTCAGCGATCGCCAGGATCCCGCCCGCACCGCCCAGTTCGAGCGCGGCGTAGAGCAGCGTGCCGTTGCCGACGAAGAGCCGCCGGTCGCGTGGACACGTTTCCGTGAACGACGCGAACCGCTTCAGGTCGCCGGACGAGTCCTTGAGCCCGACCACGTTCGGGTGCCGCACCAGCTCGCCCATCATGCCGGCGTCGAGCGTCACGCCCGTGTACTTCGGCATGTGGTAGACCAGCACCGGCACCGGCGACGCGTCGGCCACCGCCCGGAAATGATCCACCATCGCCGACGCGGGCAGGAACGGCCCGAAGTAGCCGGGCGGATGTACGAGCACGACGTCCGCGCCCTCCGCCGCGACCGCTTTCACGGCCCCGATCGTGCCGCGTGTCGAGTTCGCGCTCGCGCCCACCATGATCACGATGGACGAAGGCACGACATCCCGCGCGAACGCGGTCAACCGTGCCTTTTCGCCTTCATCGAGCAGCTCACCCTCGCCCGTCGAGCCGAACAGCACCAGCCCGTCGATCGGCTCCTGCGAGTAGCGCCGCAGGTTCTCCCGCCAGGAGACCGGCGCGATGTCGCCCGTCACCTCGTCGAACGGTGTGGTGACCGGAAGGAACACCCCCTGTAACCGGCCCGCTATCCCTCGATCAGACAAGCGTCCTCATCTTGAGTTCGAAGTCGGCCGGGTTGTTCGCCGCGGCCTTCGCCACCTCATAGGACACTAGATCAGCTTCCACGAGATCGCGCAAGTGCTGATCGAAGGTCTGACTGCCGTACTGGTCCTTGCCGTCCGACATGAGATCGTAGATCTCGTGCTGGTTGTCGCCGCCTCGCAGGATCGCGTCCTGGATCGTGCCCGTCACCACCATCACCTCCGCCGCCACCACCCGCCCGCGCCCGTCCTTGCGCGGCAACAGCCGCTGGCTGACCACGCCCACCAGCGTCTCCGCCATCCGGATCCGGATCAGCTCCTGCTCGTGCGGCGGGAACACC
Source organism: uncultured Gemmatimonadales bacterium (assembly GCA_963786235.1). Lineage (GTDB taxonomy): Bacteria > Gemmatimonadota > Gemmatimonadetes > Longimicrobiales > RSA9 > CAWAYJ01. The sequence continues at coordinate 378,743 of CAWAYJ010000034.1, read as the reverse complement.
GCGATAATGCGCGAGATCGTCTGTACCGCGTTCGTCGTGTGCAGCGTCGAGAGCACGAGGTGGCCCGTCTCAGCCGCCTTCATGGCCGTGTCGATGGTCGTGACATCGCGCATTTCACCGATCATCACGACGTCCGGATCCTCGCGCAGCGCCGACTTGAGACCCTGGTCGAAGCTCGACGTGTCGCTCCCCACTTCGCGCTGCGTAATCGAGCAGTTGATGTCACGGTGCAGGAACTCGATCGGGTTCTCCAGCGTGATGATGTGACGCCGGCGCTGGTTGTTGATGTAGCCGACCATCGCCGCCAGCGTGCTGCTCTTGCCCGAACCCGTCACACCCGTGACCAGAACCATGCCCCGCTCCGCCGACGCGATCGCCGACAGCACCGGCGGCAGCTTGAGCGCCTCGAAGTTCGGGATGTCGATCGGGATCACCCGCATCACCGCCATCGGCGTGCCGCGCTGCCGCAGGATGTTCACGCGGAACCGGCCCAGGCCCGGCGCGCCCCACGAGCAGTCGTAATCCATCAGCTCGTCGAACTTCTCCCGGTCCCGAATGTTCGTGATCAGCTGCAGGCAGATCTGGCGGACCTGCTCCGCCGAGAGCCGCTGCTGCGTCAGAGGAACCAGGTCGCCGTGGATACGCGCGCGCAGGAAGTCCCCGACCTTGATGTGGATGTCGGAGGCGCCCCGCTGCACGGCTGCCTTGAAGATGTCGATCATGGCTGAAACCGGTGCGGGTTGATCCGTTTGGACACCGTCATGCCGCGTGCTGCCGGAGCCCGTTCGTCACTCCCGAGTATCGGGAGGGGACGGGGGGGGCTGTAGGCGGGACGGCGGGGAACGTGGCGGCGTGGGGCGACCGACGGCGGGCGACATGGGGCGGGTCGTGGGGCGGGCGGCCGGCGGGACGGTCCGATCGGAAATCCGCCGCCGTTCGCCCGATAAGTCGGCATGGACCATCGCGGCAGGACCCGCGTGTCGCTTTCTCCGCCATCCCTGCCCCTCCGTCGCCGCCCTTTCGTCCCGCCGTCCGTCGCCCGCCCCTCGTCGCCCGCCGTCCCTTCCGTCCCTATCTTCCACCGGTCCCGAACCGGAGGCTCACCTGAACGCGAACCCGCACCCCGACCCCGACCGGCTCCTCCGCACGGCGCTCGAAGCTGCCGCGGAAGCCACGGAGATCCACCGGTCGAACCTCGGCCGGGTCCGGCCGGGCGACGCGGAGGAGAAGGGCGCGTCGGACTTCGTCACGTACGTCGACCATGAAGCGGAGTCCCGGATCGTGGCGCGGATCCGGACGACGTTCCCCGATCACCGGATCCTCGCGGAGGAGGGGGGCGGCGATCCGGTCGGGGGGCCGGAGGGCGCGGGCTCGGGCTGGCTCTGGGTGATCGACCCGCTCGACGGGACCACGAATTTCCTGCACGGGTATCCCGCGTACTCCGTGTCGATCGCGGCGCTCCGGGACGGCGTGGCCGAGGTAGGCGTCGTGGCGTCGGCGGCGACGGGAGAGACGTGGACGGCAGTGCGGGGTCGGGGCGCGTTCCGCGACGGCGAGCCGATCCGGGTCTCGGACGTGGACCGGCTCGGGCCGGCCCTGATCGGGACCGGGTTCCCGTTCAAGGCGCTCGACCGGCTCCCGCTCTACCTGCGCCAGTTCGACCGGATCCTGCGCCGCACGTCCGGGATCCGGCGCGCCGGTTCGGCGGCATTGGACCTGTGCCACGTGGCTTCGGGGTATCTGGATGGGTTCTGGGAGCTGGTGCTCGCGCCGTGGGACATCGCGGCCGGTTCGCTCATGGTCCGGGAGGCCGGTGGAATCGTGACCCGCATGGACGGGAGCGAGCCCGGCACGGAAAGTGGTTCGTTGCTTGCAGGGAATCCGGCGGTGTATGCGGCGCTCGGTGACATATTGAGTCAGGACAACGATTTGTGATCAATTCCGCAGGCGGCCGGGACGGAATCCGGCCGGACAGACCATGACGCCAGGGGCCCGGCGCGAACCGGGCAGGAAGAACTTCGCCGGCCGGTTCACCAGCCGGATCCGCCGCACATACGACTGGTTCCGGGACCGGCCGCGGCTGACGCTCGGCTTCGGGCTCGGTGTTCTCGCGTTCGTGACGCTGAGCGCGGGCATCGGGATCGGCACGTGGAACGCGGTCTGCCGGGACTGTCCGTCGATCGCCGCGATCTACAACTGGGAGCCGAAGAGCGCGACCCAGATCCTCGACCGGAACGGCGCGTTGATCGCGGAGTTGTACCTGGAGCGGCGGACGCCCGTGAAGCTGTCGACGCTGCCGCCGTACGTGCCGCAGGCCTTCGTCGCCATCGAGGACAAGCGATTCTACCAGCACCACGGCCTCGACTGGCGGCGCATCATCGGCGCCAACCTGCGCAACCTGCTCACGGGACATCGACTCGTCGGCGGCAGCACGTTCACCACGCAGCTCGCACGCTGGATGTTCACGGACCAGATCGGGTTCGAGCGGCGCATCACGCGGAAGATCAAGGAAGCCCGGGTCGCGAAGGAGCTGGAACGCGTTTACTCGAAGGAGCAGATCCTCGAGGCGTACATCAACCAGGTCAACTACGGCAAGGGCCAGTACGGCATCGAGGCGGCGTCGCAGTACTTCTTCGGCAAGTCCGCGATCGACCTGAATCCGGCCGAAGCCGCGCTGCTCGCCGCCGTCATCAACCGGCCTGCGGACTACTCGCCGATCGATCATCCGGACCGCGCGCTCGCGCGGCGCAACCTCGATCTCCGCCTGATGGCCGATCAGGGGTACCTGACGCGGCCGGACGCGGAGCGCTGGATGAAAGAGCCGCTGCCGACGGAGCCGGCGCGCGTGGATGAGGGCAAGGTCGCGCCGTACTTCGTGGAGTGGGTGCGCGACCAGCTCGATGACCGGTTCGGCGACGACCTCTACAGCCGGGGCTTCCGCGTCACGACGACGCTCGATCTCGGCATGCAGCGCGCGGCGAAGGTGGCCATGGACTCCGGCTGGACCCGGATCGAGTCGCTGGCGGGCTACAGCCACCCGAAGTACGCGGACGTGATGGCGGACAGCGGCAGCCAGGGCGCCGCCCAGACGAAGTACCTGCAGGGCATGTTCATTGCCGTGGACCCGGCCTCGGGCGAGATCCGCGCGCTGATCGGCGGCCGCGACTTCTCTGACTCGAAGTTCAACCGCGCCATCCAGGCACTGCGCCAGCCGGGCTCGACGTTCAAGCCGATCACGTACCTGTCCGCCATCGCCAACGGCATCCCGGCATCGCACGTGATCTACGACTCGCCCGTCATGATCCCGCAGTTCGACAGCACCATGTACTCGCCCAAGAACTACAACCCCGAGTTCAAGGGTCCGCTCACATTGCGCGATGCGTTGCGCTGGTCCGTGAACACCGTGGCCGTGAAGCTGGGCGTCGAGGTCGGGCTCGAGACCATCTCGCAGATGGCACACTCCATGGGCATCACGACGGAGGTGCCACCCTACAACTCGACGCCCATCGGCGCGCCTTCCGTCTACCCGATCGAGATGGTCGAGGCCTACACCGTGTTCGCCAACACGGGCGAGCGCGTGGCGCCGCGACCCATCCTCAAGGTCGAGGACGCGGAAGGCCGCGTGCTCTGGGAGACGTTCTCGGAGCACCAGACCGTGGTGGACTCGGCCGCCGCGGCGATCGTGCGCGACATGATGCGGACCGTGATCGACCAGGGCTCGGGCGTCAATGCGCGGGCGCAGCCGTGGGGTCTGCCCTACGAGGTCCCGGCGGCCGGCAAAACCGGCACCACGAACGACGCGACCGATGTCTGGTTCATCGGATTCACGCCGGATATCCTGGCCGCTGTCTGGTATGGCTTCGACCTGCCCACCAAGATCTATCCGAACGCGGCGGGCGGCGGCCTCGCGGCGCCGGTGTGGGGGCAGTTCATGCATTCGCTCTATTACGCCGACTCGGCTGCGTTCGCGATACCCGAGCCGTGGCCGTGGCCGTCCAACGTGACGACCCGGATGGTGGACCGCGAGACCGGAGACCTCGCGTCCTCGTGGTGTCCTGAGGACCGCATGTACGAGGAGCACTACATTCCGGGTACGGAGCCCACCGAGGTCTGCCGGCCGGAACAGGGCATCTTCACCGGACCGTTGCGCCCCCGGTTCGGTTCCCGGCGCGATACCATGGCCATCGACACCCTCGACGGCCGCGGTCGGCGGCTGCCACCCGGGTTCCGCCGCGATACGCTGGCGGGCCCGATGACGGGCCCCGTCAGGCGTCGTCGATTCTGACGTACACGCCGTAGCGCACGTCCGCGGCCGCGAGCGCCGCGACCAGTGCCGGCATGTCCTCGCCCAGGCATTCCAGGGCGAGGCCGCACTTCGCGGCCGCCGCGGCCGGCGCCGGCACCACCTGCGCGCCCAGTCGCTGCTCCCCCGCCACCTGCTCCGCCCGCAGCGCGTCGTGCGTGGTCGCGAAGGTAAGGAGCGTCACGCGTCGCCGTCCGGCGCGATCCTCTGCATCAGCAGCGGCAGCACGGGCCCGGCCTCGTCGCCGATCGCAATGGCGCCGCGCAACGCCTCGACCGCGGCGGCGACCCGGCTCTCGTCATTGCCGAGCACGACCGCGAGCTCGTCGCCCACCGAGACAGCGTCACCGGGCTTGCGCGGAAGCAGGAACCCGACCGCGGGGTCGATCGCGCCGCCGAGCGAGTTTCTGCCAGCGCCCAGGCGCATACACGCCAGGCCGATCGCGCGCACGTCCATTCCGCTGACGACGCCGGTGCGGTCCGCGGTCACGGCGCGGCGCATGCTCGCCTGCGGCAGCACCGCGGCCGGCGCATCGAGAACGCGCGGGTCGCCGCCCTGCGCCGTCACGATCTCGCGCATCTTCCCGAGTGCGCGGCCATCATCGAGCGCGGACTCCGCCAGGCGCGCGGCGCTCGCGGTGTCGGGCGCCGCCTTCGCGAGCACCAGCATCTCTGCCGCCAGCGCGACCGTCACTGCGCGCAGGTCCGCCGGCCCACCGCCCCGAAGCGCCTCGACCGATTCCTCGACTTCGAGCGCGTTGCCCGCGGCAAGGCCGAGCGGTCGGTCCATGGCGGTGAGCCGGGCGACGACATCGCAGCCGCGCGCCCGCCCGATCCCGATCATCGTGTGCGCCAGCTCGCGCGCGCGCTCCGGTTCGCGCATGAACGCGCCATTGCCCGTCTTCACGTCGAGCACGAGCGCGTCGATTCCCTCCGCCAGCTTCTTGCTCATGATGCTCGAGGCGATGAGCGGGATCGACTCGACCGTGGCCGTCGCATCGCGCAGCGCGTAGAGCCGCCGGTCGAGCGGCGCCATCTCGTCCGTCTGCCCGATCAGCGCACAGCCGATGCGCTCGACCTGCGCCCGGTACTCGCGCAGGCTCAGGTCCGTGCGAAAGCCCGGGATCGACTCGAGCTTGTCCAGCGTGCCGCCCGAGTGGCCCAGGCTCCGCCCGCTCATCATGGGAACGGGCACGCCCAGCGACGCGACCAGTGGTGCGAGCACGAGCGAGACCTTGTCGCCCACGCCACCCGTGGAGTGCTTGTCGACCTTGATGCCGGGTACTTCGTCGAGACGCACGACGGCGCCGGAGTGGAGCATGACGTCGACGAACGTGGAGAGCTCCACGGAGGAGAGTCCGCGGAACCAGACGGCCATGAGGAAGGCCGCCATCTGGTGCTCGCCGATGCGGCCCTCCCCGTAGCCGCGGAGGAATGCCTCGATCTCGGCCGGCGCAAGCTCCTCACCGTCCCGCTTGCGCTGGACGGTACGGTACGCGCTCATGCCGGCCGGGAGGCGCGGATGCGGTGCGCGGGCGTCAGACCTTCAGGCGCTTGCGCCCGCTCTGGACGGCCGTCTTCACGTCGTCGGACAGCTCGTCGAAACGCTCGCCCGCCTGTTCCCGCGCCTGGTTGACGGCGCGCGAGAGCTGACGCCGCGTCCGCTTGCCGCTCTGCGGCGCCAGCAGCAGGGCCACGCCCGCACCCATCGCCGCGCCCACCAGCATACCGACGACGAAGCCGACGGCTCCGTTATCATCTTCGTAGTACATGCCCACCTCCTGGGAGACTGCCGTTGTTCAGTTCTGTGTCATCCGCTTCGTCCGGGCCTCCGCGATCCGCTTCTCGATCTCGGCGGCTGCCCGGGGCGCGCCGGCCGATAGCCGCTCGTACCCGTTTTCCGTGACCAGCACGTCGTCTTCGATGCGGACGCCCAGTTGCTCATCTTCGATGTAGATGCCGGGCTCGATCGTGAAGACCATGCCCGGTTGCAGCGGTCCCGACATGGAACCGACGTCGTGCACGTCCATGCCCAGCGAATGCGAAAGCCCATGCACGAAGTACCGGTTGCAGCTGGTGCCCCCGCACAGGTCGCCCGAATGCGCGTCGATGTAGCCGCGCGCGAGCCGGCTCAACGCGGCGAGCGTCACACCCGGCTTCACCGCGTCCATTGCGGCCTGCTGCGCGCCGAGCACGAGGTCGTAGATGGCGCGCTGCCGGTCCGTGAACCGGCCCGAGACCGGGAAGGTCCGCGTCACGTCCGCGCTGTAGTACCCGTACTCCGCACCGATGTCTACCACGACGAGGTCGCCCGCCTGCATCTGTCGCCGGTTCTTGTCATAGTGCAGCGTGGTCGAGTTGGGTCCCGACCCGACGATGCTCGGGAAGCCGACCCGCTCCGCGCCGTTCCGGCGGAAGGTGTACTCGATCACCGCCTCCAGTTGATACTCGTACATGCCCGGCTCGATCACCGCCGCGACCGCGCTGTCCGCGGCCGCCGTGATGTCGATCGCGCGCTTGAGCCGCCGGATCTCGTCGGCGTCCTTGACCAGCCGCATCTGGGCAACCAGCCGGTCCAGGCTCTGCGGCGAGAGAGAGGCGTCGGCCTCGACCGCGTCGAGGGCCGGCGCGCACGACCGGCCGTACATCGTGTACCCGCGGCAGGCGTCCGCTGCTCCCTGTTTCAGGTCCGTGAGCACCGGCCGGTTCGCCGCCGCCGCATCGCGCACGAGCGCGCCGATCTCGGACTCCGCCCTCTCGGTCGAGCGAACGTCCGTGATGCCGCTCAGCGACACCGCCTCCGGGCCCGGTCCCAGCCGGGCACCCGTCCACTGCTCCGTCCGCGGATCGCGGGGCTGCAGATACAGTCGCGCCTGCCGGTCGGCCGGCCCACGGGCGTCGAGCACGAGCCACGCGTCCGGCTCCTCGAGACCTGTCAGGTAGAAGAAGTCGTTCTTCTCGCGGTAATCGGAGTCCTGCGGGTAGTCGCCCTCGATGCTCTTCACCTCGCCCGATCGCATCACCGCGATCCCGCCGTCGAGGCTGCGCGAGCAGCTTCGCCCGCCGCGCCGCCAGCAGTTCGACCGGCACCGGCCCGGCCGGCGATCCCGCCTGGCCGGCCACCGGCGCGACGCCGCCGAGAACGGCGCACAGCACCACGAAGGAAGCGACCGGGAATCCGCGGATCGAGGGGCCCGCGTGTTGCACCATCGGCACTCCGCTGGAGGGGTTCTGCTTGCGGCTCACAATGAGCTAAGGATACATTGTTGCAAAGGTTTGCGTCAACTCGGCGGACGGAGTGAGACCCTCGCTCCAACCCTCCGGCCCGGAACGGTCGGCGTCCCGTCCGGGCCCGCTTCCGGGGGGGACCGCCGGCACGGCCCGCACCACGTTCCCTACCGGAATCACGCATCGAATCTTCGGCAACCGGATGACCACTGACCCGGCCTTCGTGAGCCAGTCCCTCGGCGGGCGGATCCTCGTCGTCGATGACAATCGCGACAACGCGGAGATCATCGTCACGCGCCTCCGCTCCCGCGGGTACGAAGTGGACGCCGCCGCGACCGGCGAGCGGGCGCTCGCACGGATCCGCGAGGACTCGCCCGATCTCGTGCTGCTCGACCTGATGCTGCCAGACATCGACGGCTACGAGGTCGCCGCCCGGATCCGGGCCAACGAGGACCTTCCCTTCATCCCGATCATCATGCTCACCGCCCGTGACCTCGACGAGGACCAGGCTGGCTGGTTCGAGGCCGGCGCCGACGACTACCTGACCAAACCTGTGAAGTTTCCCGAGCTCGAGGCCCGGGTCCGCGCGCTGATCCGCATCAAGCGGCTGCAAGACGAGCTCAAGGACAAGAACGCCGAGCTCGAGCGGCTCAGCACCAGTGACGGCCTGACCGGGCTGTTCAACCACCGTCACATCCACGAGCTGCTGCGCGAGGAATTCGAGCGCTCGGGCCGCACCGACGCGCCCATAACGGTCGCCATGTTCGATCTCGACCACTTCAAGACGGTGAACGACACCTGGGGTCATCTCGCCGGCGACCTCGTGCTGCGCGAGATCGCGGCCCTGCTGCGCCGGACCGCGCGCGAGGTCGATCGACTCGGCCGGTACGGCGGCGAGGAGTTCATCGCCATCCTGCCGTCCACCGATCCCGTCGGCGGAACGATCTTCGTCGAACGCGTGCGCCAGTCGGTCGAGGCTCACACCTTCGAGATCGACCTTGAGACTCACATCCGGATCACGATATCCGCCGGCACCGCATCCACGCCGCATCCCGGGATCCACGACGCGATCACGCTCGTTCGCTGCGCCGACGAAGCATTGTACACCGCGAAGCGCGCCGGCCGGAATCGTTGTTTCCGTTACGGCGAATCGCGGCCCGATGCGGAGGCGACCTCCGCGTGAGCGCGGCCGAACGGACACCCGCCGCGCGGGCCGCCGAGCTCCGTCACGTGCTGGCCGAGGCGAACCACGCGTACTACGTGCTCGCCGCGCCCACCATGGCGGATGCCGAGTGGGACCGGCTGTTCCGCGAGCTGCGCGAGATCGAGGCGGCGCACCCCGAGCTACGCACACCCGACTCGCCCACGCTCCGCGTCGGCGCGGAGCCCGCCGCGCAGTTCGTGAAGGTCGAGCACCTGGCGCCCATGTACTCGCTCGACAACGCCTTCTCGATCGACGAGCTGCGCGCCTGGGAGGAGCGGAACGCGCGCGTCGCGAGCGAAGTGACGTCGGCCGGCTACGTGGCGGAGCTGAAGCTGGACGGTGCGGCGGTGTCGCTCCGCTACGAGAACGGCGTGTTCGTGCGGGGCGCGACGCGCGGCAACGGCACGCTGGGCGAGGACATCACGACCAACCTGCGCACGATCCGCGGCATCCCGTTGCGGCTGCGCGGCGACGGCCCGTTCCCCGACATTGTCGAGATCCGCGGCGAGTGCTTCATGACGTGGTCGGGGTTCCACGAGATGAACGCGCGCCGTGAGGCCGCGGGAGAGCCGCTGTTCGCGAACCCGCGGAACTCGACGGCCGGCGCGTTGCGCCAGCTCGATCCGCGCCTCACCGCCGAGCGGCCGCTCCGCTTCTTCGGCTTCCAGATCCAGACGGACCCGGACCGCCCTTCCACCCTGCCGCTGAGGACGCAGGCGGCTGTGCTAGAGCAGCTCACTTCGTGGGGCGTACCCGCCAACCCGGAACGGCGCGAGTGCGCGGGCCTTGACGAGGTGGCCGCGTACATCGAGGAGGTGGACCGGCTCCGCGAGTCGCTCGACTACGCGATCGATGGCGTGGTCGTGAAGGTCGCGGCGCTCTCGCTCTGGCCGGAGCTCGGCATCATCGGCCAGCGCGAGCCGCGCTACGCCATCGCGTACAAGTATCCGCCGGACCTGGCCACGACGCGGCTGCTCTCGATCGAGGTCAACGTCGGCCGCACGGGCTCGCTCAACCCATGGGCCGTGCTCGAGCCGGTAGTCATCGGCGGCGCCACGGTGAGCCGCGCCACGCTCCACAATTTCGAGGACATCGAGCGCAAGGACCTGCGCATCGGCGACTACGTGCTGGTGAAGCGGGCGGGCGAGGTGATCCCGCAGGTTACGGGACCGGTCGCGCAAAAGAGGACGGGCGCGGAACGGGAATACGAAGCGCCGACGAGGTGTCCGTCGTGCGACACGCCGGTCGAACGGCTGGCGGACGAGGTCATGATCTACTGTCCGAATCCGTCGTGCCCGGCGCGCATCCACTGGGGCCTCGTGCACTTCGCGTCGCAGGGCGCGATGGACATCCGGGGCCTGGGCGAGCGCATCGCGGCGCAACTCCTCGAAGCCGGCCTGGTCTCGGACTTCGCTGACCTGTACGCTCTCGAACCGTCGCAGCTCGAGGCGCTCGACGGGTTCGCCGAAGTGTCCGCGCGGAACCTGGCGGACGCGATCCGCGCATCGCGGGCGCAGCCGCTCTCCCGCCTGCTTTTCGCGCTCGGTATCCGGCACGTGGGCGAGAGCGCGGCCCAGATGCTCGCCCGGCATTTCCACTCGCTCGACCGGCTCCGCGCTGCCGGTATCGAGGAGATGGCGGCCGTGCACGGCATCGGCGAGACCACGGCGGAAGCGGTGCACGCCTTCCTGCACGAGCCGGAGAACGGGCGCCTGCTGGACCGGCTCGCGGCCGCCGGCCTGACGGTCATGGAGCCGGTCACGCGGGCCGAGCATTCCTCGCTCGCCGACCTTACATTCGTGATCACCGGGACCCACGCCACCAGCCGGAACGAGCTGACGGCCTTCATCGACGAGCACGGCGGGCGCGTGGCCGGAACCGTCTCGAAGAAGACCGACTACCTGGTGGCGGGCGCGGATCCCGGTTCGAAGCTGGACCGGGCTCGCGAGCTCGGGGTAGCGGTGCTGGACGAGGAGGGGCTGCGCGAACTCGCGGCCTCGCGCCGATTGACGGACAACGGACCCGAAGCGGACAACGGACCCGAAGCCTGACCGGAGCCCTGCGCATGAACTCGATGAACCAACGTCCCGCGGAACTCGCCATCCCCGTGGGGTCGCTGACCGCGCTGCGCCACGCGCTCGCGGATGAGGTGGGCGACGACGCCGCCGCACGCGCCCTGCAAATCGCGGGCGTCGCCGCCGGCCATGCCTTCTTCGACACGCTGTCGCACGCCGGCTCGGCGGGCGGGCGGGCCGGAGACGCCGACCCCGCGACGTGGTCGGAGCCCGCATTCTGGAGCCTGCTCGGTGATCTCTTCGAGCGGCGCGGCTGGGGCCGCATCCGGAACACGCACGCTCACCGTGGCATCGGCACCATCGACGCGTTCGACTGGGTCGAGGCCGAACCCGATGCGGGCGCGCTCCGCCCCAGCTGCTTCTTCACCGCGGGCCTGCTCGCCAACCTGCTCGGCCACGTCGTGGGTGACGACGTCGCCGTCCTCGAAGTGTCGTGCCGCTCGCGCGGCGACGCGCACTGCCGCTTCCTCTACGGCAGTCCCGAGACGCTCGATGTCGTCTTCTCCCGTATCCGGAACGGCGCCGACGTCGAGGAGACGCTCGCCACGCTCGCCTGACATGTCCCGCGTGCTGGCCGTCGACTTCGGCGAGCGGCGGATCGGGCTCGCCCTGAGCGATCCGACCGCGACGCTCGCGCAGCCGTTCAGCGTGCTCGAGCGGCGCGCCGGCAAGCGGCCGCCCATGATGAAGTTGATCGCGATCATCGAGGCCAACGATGTCGACCGCGTCGTGGTTGGCCTCCCGCTCGCGCTCGATGCGAGCGATACCGAGTGGACCGTCGCCGTGCGCGAATTCGCCGCGAAGCTCGCCGCCCGCAGCGGACGGATCGTGTTCCTGATCGATGAGCGGCTCACTTCCGTGATGGCCGAGCGCGCCGTGCGCTCGCTCGGACTGCCGCGCCACGAACGCGAGAAGAAGGAGCGCGTGGACGCCGCCGCGGCCACCATCATCCTGCAGACCTTCCTCGACCGCGCGAAGCTCGGCATCGAAGAAGAACGGGCGGCGCCGGATCTCACCGAATCCGCGGAGGCCGGGAATGGCGCCGGCTGACGGCGTGAACCCGACCCGTCGCCGCGCGCCGCGGCGGGCGCCACGCTCGAGCACGCTGCTCGCCGCGCTCCTGGTCCTCGCCGCGGGCGCATGCCTGCCACGAACGGGCGATGGCAGCGGCGAGCCGTTGCGGGTCCGGGTCCGCCAGGGCGCGTCGTTCGGCGAGGTCGCGGACTCTCTCGCCGCGCACGACATTGTCGAGTGGCCCGGGTTGTTCCGCCAGTACGCGCGCTTCAGGCGGATGGCGACCCGGATCCGGCCGGGTACGTACGCGTTCCGCACCGGCACCGGCTGGGACGTCGTCCTCGATGCGCTCGTCGAGGGCCGCATCCTGACCACGAAACTCGTGTTGCCGGAAGGCATCGGCGTGGATGAGGTCGCGACACGCGTCGCGGCGATCACGCACGACGACCCCGACTCGCTCCGCGCCATGCTCGAAGACACCGCCAGCGCACGCCGCTTCGACGTGCCCGGTCCCACCCTCGAGGGCTACCTGTACCCGTCCACGTACGACGTGCCCGTGGACGCGTCCGCGAACGACATCATCGACCTGCTCGTCCGTACCTACGACGAGGTCTGGACGCCGGAGCGCCGCGCGCGCGCCGACTCGCTCGGCATGAGCGAGCGCGAGGTCGTCACGCTCGCATCGATCCTCGAGAAGGAGGCCGTGCACCCCGAGGAGCTGCCGCTCATGTCCGCCGTCTACCACCGCCGGCTCCGCCTCGGCATCGCGCTGCAGGCCGATCCGACGGTGCAGTACGCGCTCGGCGAGCACAAGGCGCGCCTCCTCTTCGCCGACATCGAGCGCGTGAAGGACCACCCCTACAACACCTACTCGCGCCCCGGCCTGCCACCCGGACCCATCGCCGCGACGAGCGAGCGCGCCATCGACGCCGCGCTGAACCCCGCCGACGTCGACTACCTCTACTTCGTCGCCCGTCCCGACGGCACCCACGTGTTCAGCCGCACCCTCGCCGAGCACAACAAGGCCGTCGCCGAGATGCGCCGACTCCGCCGCGCCGCCCAACAGTCCCACGAGCCCCCGCCGCCCCCCGCACCCGCACCCGCACCCGCAAACGCCTCCGCTTCCGCTCCCTGTCCATGATCGACTTCCGCCTGATCGTGATTACGGACGCGCGGCTCGCCGCGCCGCGCGCCGTGATCGACGTCGTGAGCGCGGCCCTCGAGGCCGGCGCTCCCGCGATCCAGCTGCGCGACAAGAACGCCACCGCGCGTGAGCTGCTCGCGCAGGCCGAAACGCTGCTGCCCGTGGTCCGCGAGCACGGCGCGCTGCTCTTCGTCAACGACCGCATGGACGTGGCGCTGCTCGCCGGCGCGGACGGCGTGCACCTCGGCCCGGACGACCTGCCGGTCGAGGCCGCACGCCGCATCGCGCCGCCCGGCTTCCTGATCGGCCACTCGACCGACGACCCGCGCGCCGCGCAGCTCGCGGAGCGCAGCGGCGCCGACTACATCGGCTGTGGCGCCGTGTTCGGCACGTCCACGAAGAAGGATGTGGGTGCCGAGCGCATCGGCACCGCGCGCCTCGACCAGGTCGCGCGTGCCGTGCACATCCCGGTGGTCGGCATCGGCGGCATCACGCTCGAGAACGTCGGCCGCGTCGGCGCGACGGCGGCCCGCGGCGTCGCGGTGGTCGGCGCGGTGATGGCCGCGCCGGATCCGGCGGCGGCTACGCGCGAACTGCTCGAGGGCTTCGATCGCGTCCACGGCCGCCATCCCGTAGCGGTGGACGAGTAGCCGGCGGAAGTGAGAGACGATGCGCCTGAGCTCCCGCCTGCTGCTGCCGCTGCTCAGCGCCGTCGCGATCGTCATGGGCGCGTACGGCGTGTGGGCCGTGGTGCAGCGTGAGCCGAACCCCGCGCCCCGACGCCGCGCGAGTGAAGCCCCGGGATGTGTCTTGTCCCGCCATCCGATCCGGGCCCATCTTGGTGGCTCGAACGCGTGACCCGACCGCTTCAATCACAGCCCGACCGCATGCGGTGCGGGCGCCGGAATCCGAAAGTGATCGCAGATGAGAAAGTCCAGGCGATTCGGAGCGCCCGTCGTCCGACGGCTGCTGTCTGTTCGTCGTCGGGGGATTGGGTAAGCGAGCCGCATGCCGGAGCCGAAGGAACTCTCCCTGGATGACGCCGTGTCCATCGCCATGCACCTGCATCGGGACGGGCACCTGGACGAGGCACGAACGCTCTACGAACGCGTGCTCGACGTCGCGCCCGGACACGTGGATGCCCTGCACTTTCTCGGTGTCCTCTGCCACCAGTCGGGGCAGAGTGATCGAGCTGTCGAGCTGATCCTGCGGGCTGTCGGCCACGCGCCCGACCACCCCGATCTGTTCAACAATCTGGGCAATGTATGCAAGGAGTGCGGGCGGCTGGATGAGGCGGGCGCGGCCTATCGCCGGGCGGTGGAGCTCAGGCCGGACTTTGCGGCGGCCCACAACAACCTGGGCATCGTTCTGCGCCGGCAGAATCGAGCGGAGCCCGCAATCGCGGCCTTCCGGAAAGCGATCGAATGTGAGCCCCGTCTGTTCGTCGCCTACGACAACCTCTGTCGCCTGCTCGTCGGGCAGGGCCGGGCGGATGAAGCTCTCGTGGTGGCCCGGCGTTGGAACGACCTCGTGGACAGCGACCCGGTTGCCCGGCACACTCTCGCGGCCCTCTCGGGTGAGGAGCTCCCCGAGCGGTGTTCGGATGTGTACGTCGAGCGCGTGTTCGACGCGTTCGCCCACGATTTCGATGCCGTCCTCACGGCGATCGACTATCGCGGGCCACAGCTCATGAAGGCGGCTCTGGACACGTGCGAGCTCGAAGCCGACTCGAACGACGTGCTCGATGCAGGCTGCGGCACGGGGCTCTCCGCCGCGGTCCTGCGACCCCTCGCGCGTCGGCTCATCGGCGTGGACCTTTCCGGTGCCATGCTCGACCAGGCCCGCAAACGCGGCGGCTATGACGAGCTGATCCGGGCGGAACTGACCAGCTACCTGCGTGAGCGTCCGGACGCATTCGATGTCATCGTGTCCTCCGACACGCTCAACTACTTCGGCGATCTCGCACCGGTTCTTGCCGCTGCGCACGCCGCACTCCGCAAAGGTGGGACCTTCATCTTCACGCTCGAGCACGCGAACGACGCGGACGTGCCGGTCGGGATCGACCTCCAGAAACACGGCAGGTACCGGCATTCCCGGAAGTACGTCGAGTCCGTCATCGCGGCGGCAGGACTTCGCGTCCGGTCGATCGACCGGGTCGTGCTCCGGTTGGATCGGGGCGAACCGGTTGCCGGGATGCTGGTCAACCTGGTGAAAGATCCGGACGACGCGCCGTGGAAACCGCGCGCGTGAATCGCAAAGGGGCCACCCGCTGGGTGGCCGCCATGCACCCCTGGATCTACCGCAGCGACATCCTGGAAGCGCCGTCCGGCGAGCCGGGAATCGTGCAGGTGACCGACCACGGCGGCCGCTCCATCGGGATGGCCCTGTACAGCCCGCGTTCGACGATCGCGCTACGCATGCTCACCCGCGATGCGCGCGCCATCAATGCCGCCTTCTGGAAGGAGCGGATCGCCGCGGCCGTCGCGTACCGCGACGCCCTCGCGCCGCGTGCCACCGCGTACCGGCTGGTGCACGCGGAGGCCGACGGCCTGCCCTCCCTCTTCGCCGATCGCTTCGGCCCCTGCATCGTGGTGCAGATCCTGTCGGCGGGTCTCGATGCGTGCCGCGCGGAGATCATCTCGGCTCTGCGCGACGTCGCATCACCCGCGGGGATACTCGGCCGACATGACGCGGGGGTCCGCGGCCTCGAAGGTCTGGATCAGGACGTCGCACTGTTGCACGGCGAGGTGCCCGAGGAGATCGAGGTCGAGGAGAACGGGATCCGATACCTCGCCGCGCCCTGGACCGGCCAGAAGACCGGCGCATTCCTCGACCAGCGCGAGAACCGCGCCCGCGCCGGCCAGCTCGCCCGCGGCAACGCGCTCGACTGCTTCGCCTTCCACGGCTCCTTCGCGCTCCACCTCGCTCGCGGCGGCGCACACGTTACCGCCATCGACTCGTCCGGCGATGCGCTGGCCCGCGCCCGGAAGAATGCTGCGCTCAACGACCTCGACACGATCGACTTCGTCGAGGCCAACGTCTTCGATTTCTTGCGCGCCCGCGAGTCGGAAGGCCAACGGTACGACGTCATCGTGCTCGACCCGCCCGCGTTCGCCAAACGCCGCAATGCCGTGGACGGCGCGCTGCGCGGTTACAAGGAAGTGAACCTGCGCGCCATGAAGCTGCTCGCACCGGGCGGCCATTTGCTCACGTTCTCCTGCTCGTGGCACATCGGCCGGGATCGATTCCGCGCGATGCTCGAGGACGCCGCCGCCGACAGCGCCCGTCCCCTCCGCTGGATCGAATGGCGTGGCCAGTCTTCCGACCACCCCGAGATCGTGCAGATCCCCGAGAGCGCCTACCTGAAGGGCGCGATCCTGCAGGCCGTCTGATCCGCCCGGGCAACGATCCCACCCAACGAGAAAGAGGTGGCGATAGCCGTGTGTCGCGAGTAATGTGGGATGGGTGTCGGTTCGCGGGGGTGGTGGCAGGGAGGGTCGGCGTCTGGCGCCGAACGGGGAATCGGCACGACCGGCATCCTTCCGGGAAAGCGCCGTGAAGAGTCCAGCCGCAGTGATTCTCCTCGCACTTTCCGCCGTCCAGGCGTCGGTGTCGTCAGCGTCCGGGCAAGCCGTCCTCGTCCGTGTCACCGCGTCCGAATCGGGCACCCCGATAGCGGGCGCTTTCGTTTCCATCCTCGATGAACGCGACGTCATCCTCCACAGCGGCCTGACGGACGCGTCGGGGTATTCCCTGCTTCCGGTCGGGTCGCCCGGCACCGTGCGCGTGAAGGCGGAGATGATCGGGCGGGAAACGACCAGGAGCGCCGCACTCGCTGTCGGCGCCGGAGACACGGCGCGGATCGACCTCGCGGTTCCCACGCACGCGGTCCCGCTCGACGCGATCCGCGTCGAAGCGGACCAGCGCTGCCGCATCCGGCCGGAGGACGCCTCGGGGATCGCGCGCATCTGGGACGAAGCGCGCAAGGCACTGGCCGTCCAGGCGTGGGCGGAGCGGGAGACCCGCTACCGTCTGCAGATCACGACGTACGACCGCGATCTCGATGCAGCCGGGAGAACGGTCGAGCGCGAGACCCGCAGGGGTGCCACCGCGGTGACGCGGATCCCGTTCGAGAGCCTTCCGGCGGAGGACCTGCTGGCGGGCGGCTTCGTGCGACCGACGAAGGACGGCGGCCACCAGTACTTCGGACCGGACGCCGCAGTGCTGCTCTCCGATCTCTTCCTCGACACCCACTGTTTCCGGCTGGTGCGGTCCAGGGATCGCCCGGGATCGATGGGGCTCGCGTTCGAGCCCGTCGGCGGTGCCGATCTCCCCGATATCGCCGGCACGTTCTGGCTGGACAAGGAAACGTCGAGGCTCGAGTCCCTCGACTATCGCTACACACGGGCACCCTTCCCGGAAGCGGACGGCGTCGCGGGCGGGCACGTCGAGTTCCAGGCGATGCCCGACGGCGCATGGATCATCGACCGCTGGTGGATCCGGGCGCCGATCATGGCGCAGTACTTCGGCGCGGTCCGGCTGGGTCAGCCCCGGATCCGGGTGGACGGAATCCGCGAAAGCGGCGGCGAGGTCCTTGGCGCCTCGACGTTGAACCGGCAGGCGATCGCCGAGGCGATCCGGGCATCGCTGACCGGCCTGGTCTGGGACAGCATCCGGGCCGCACCGCTCGAAGGCGCGACCGTGCTCCTCCGCGGCACGGCGTACCGGGCCATCACCGATGCGAACGGGCGGTTCCGGATCGACGGGCTCCCGGACGGCCGGTTCACCGCCGGCTTCGAGCATCCCCGCCTCGATTCGCTCGCGGCGCCGGCCCCCGACGCCGAGGTGGAGCTGGTCCGTGGTGAGGTCGCCGAGCTCCGCCTCGCTGTGCCCTCGATGGCCACGATCATGCTGGCCTCGTGTCACGCGGAGGAGCGGAAAGAGGATACCGCCGTCCTCGCCGGGACCGTCCGGGATCGCACCAGCGGAAAGCCCGTGCCGGGCGCGACCGTCAGGGTGGACTGGCAGGTCGTCGCGAAGGTGGAGCCGTACATCCAGACCTTCGACCGGTGGATCGAGGCCCGCTCCGATGCTGACGGCCACTACGTCGCCTGCGGCATCCAGCCGGACGAGCTTCTCGACGTACGGGCCGGGCTCGGCGACCTCCGCGGCAACCCGGTCAAGGCTCGCTTCGCGGAAGCGGGCTACCAGCGGCTGGACCTGGAGCTGGACCTGCCATCGGCGTTGCGCATCACACCCGACCCGTCGCCTGCCTCCGGCGCAACTATCACGCAGGGCGTGCAGGGACTCCTGCTCGACCGCGTGTCCGGCGCTCCCGTCCGGAGCGCCGTGGTCGCGCTGCTCGACAGCGCCGGCCCCCGTTCGACCCCGGCCACGGCCGTAACCGACGGGCGCGGCTTCTTCCGCCTCGGCACCCCGGCCCCCGGGAGCTACCGCCTGTCCGCGAGCGCCCTGGGATATGCCGACCTGGCCGGCCAGGCCGTGGACGTCTCCGAGGGAAAGCTCACGGTCCTCGAGATCCGGATGTCGCCCGCCGCGCTCGAGCTGGAACCCATCGTGGTGACCGCCGAGCCGAGGAACGTCCACCTCGAGATGGAAGGCTTCTACGACCGGCGTAAGGGCGGCGTGCGTGCGACCTTCCTGACTCCCGACCAGATCGAGATCCGGCACCCCCGCAAAGTCCCGGACCTGCTCGCTGGAATCCCGGGCGTCCGCGAGACGATCATCCGGAACCGGCGGGTTCAGTACTTCCGTGAGGGGATCCGCATGAACGACAACTCGATCTGCTGGCCAATGGTCTGGGTCGACCGCCTGCTCGTCTCGAGCGGTGGCAGTGGCATTGGAGCGGATCCGTTCGCTTTGAATGACGCCGTTTCCGCAAGCGACGTCTCCGCCGTCGAGGTCTACACCGGCGCCATCATCCCCGCCGAATTCAGAGGAGCCAACGCCAACTGCGGAGTCGTAGTGATCTGGACCCACCGCCGCTGACCCTCACCCGCTCCCACCGCACCCGCTCCCGCCGCACCCGCTACCCGCCCCCGCAAACGCCTCCGCCTCCGCCCCCGCCTCCCGCTCCGTTCAAATCCCTCCCCGCTCCAGCACCGCCCCGATCTCCTCGCGCCCGAGCGCAAAGCTGCCCAGCTTCCCGTTCCACTCGCCGTGCCAATCGGATCCGCCCGTGACCAGCAGCCCGAGCGCGTTGGCCTCGCGCTCCAGTTCGAGCGAATCGGATGCCGAGTTCCTGGGCCGGAACACCTCGACGCCGTCGAGTCCCCACGTGCGGAACTGTCGGATGTCGCTGCGGAACAGGTCCATTGGCGGGTGGGCCCAGACGGCGATGCCACCCGCCGCGTGGATGCGGTCGATGGCCCCGGCCGGATCGAGCAGGTTGACCGGGCGATAGGCCGAGCAGGCGTCGCCGATCCAGCGCTCGAACGCGTGGTTCACGTTCTGCGCGTAGCCGCGCTGGATCAGGGCGCGGGCAAGGTGGGGACGGGCGAGGCCTTCGGCGGGGCCGGCGGCGGCGACCACGTCGGCCAGCTCCATCTGGAGCCCCTGGTCGCGGAGCGCCTCGAGCATCTCGGACATCCGGTCGCTCCGCCGCCGGCGCGCTTCGTCGCCGTGCCGCGTGATGGCCGGGTGCTCCGTGTCGATGTAGTACCCCAGGATGTGGACCTCGCCGACGCCGTGAACGGAGGAGATCTCGATGCCGGGGATCACGTGGAGGATCCCGACCGCGGCGTCGCGGGCTTCGGCGTAGCCGGCCGCGGTGTCGTGGTCGGTCAGTGAGATGATGTGCAGACCGCCCGCCCGGGCCGCGGATACCACCGCGCCGGGTGAGAGGCTGCCATCAGAGGCCGTCGAATGAACGTGGAGATCGACTCGCATTGCCCGGTCGCGTCCGGCGCACATCGGTCACGCCCCGGATCGGTCCCGGACATTCGCCGGGATCCATGTCCTTATCGTACCGCGATCTGGCGCGGAATGCGATAGGCGAGGCCGAGGCCGAACGCCTGCCGGTCACCGATCGTGAAGGCGGCCCGCAGCAGCCACATCGCCCCGATCTCGAGCTCCGCGCCCAGGTCCGCGTCCAGGTGGAACTGCGTATCACTCGCGCTTCCGCCGTCGCCACCCGTGTCGACCGTGATGTAGTCGAGGGAGATCCGGGGGTGTACGTAGGGCGTGAAGACCATGTCGCCGGCTGGAATCCGCGCTCCCGCGCTGACGCCGGCCGGGATGCGGAGCACCGTCCTGCCGTCCGTTGTCGCGCCCGCCCCGACCAGCCACGCGACCGCGAGCGGCCGCTCCGCGTCGGGCTCGACGATCATGCCGTACACCTCGGCACCGACCAACAGCAGCCGGTCGCCCGAGACGCCGCCGAATCCCGCGCGGACGCCGAGATTCACGCGCCCGGTCTGTCGCCACATTCCCATCACGCCGAGGTCGCCGCCCTCGGGATCGTAGAGGTACAGGCCGAGGTCGTCGGACAGCCGCGGCGCGAAGAATGTGGGCGCTTCCCAGGATTGCGCCCGCGCAGCCGTGGGGAAAAGTGCCAGCAGCGCCAGCACGGCGCCGGCGAAACGGTGTCTCATGCGTACCCTCCGGGATATCGAGCAGGCCGGCGAGTCCGCGGACCCACCGGCCTGAACGTCGCGCAAGTGCGGTGCCTAGGCCTTCGCAGCGTGCTCGCTCAGGATCGTGACCACGTCGTCCGCCACCTGGAGGAAGCCGCCCTCGACGAGGAACCGGCTCTCCGTCGTGCCGTCCGTGACCCGCAGGCTTCCACTGCCCATCAGCGCCAGCATCGGGGCGTGACCGTGCAGGATGCCCAGCTCGCCGTCCCACGCCGGCGCGACGACCATGTCGGCCGGACCGTCGAACACGGTGTTCTCCGGGCTGATGATCGCGACCTTCAGCTTCGACGTCGCCACGACTCAGACCTCCGCGCCAAGTTCGCGGGCGTGCTCGATCACGTCCTCGATGCCGCCCTTCATATAGAAGGCCTGCTCCGGGAAGTGGTCGAACTCACCCGAGATCACCCGCTCGAACGACTCGATCGTGTCCTGCAGCTTCACGTACTTGCCCTTGGTACCAGTGAACGCCTCGGCCACGACGAACGGCTGGGAGAGGAACCGCTGGATCCGGCGCGCCCGGCCCACGATGATCTTGTCCTCCTCCGACAGCTCGTCCATCCCCAGAATCGCGATGATGTCCTGCAGGTCCTTGTAGCGCTGCAGGATCCGCTGCGTTTCCGACGCCACCCGGTAGTGCTGCTCGCCGATGAACTGCGCGTCCATGATCCGCGACGTCGAGTCGAGCGGGTCCACCGCCGGGTAGATCCCGATCTCGGTCAGCGCCCGCGTCAGCACGGTCGTCGCATCGAGGTGGGCGAACGCCGTCGCCGGCGCCGGGTCCGTCAGGTCGTCCGCCGGCACGTAGATCGCCTGCACCGACGTGATCGAGCCGCTCCGCGTCGACGTGATCCGCTCCTGCAGGTCGCCCATCTCCGTGCCCAGCGTCGGCTGGTAGCCCACCGCCGACGGCATGCGACCGAGCAGCGCCGATACCTCCGAGCCCGCCTGCGTGAACCGGAAGATGTTGTCGATGAACAGCAGCACGTCCTGCTTCTCGACGTCGCGGAAGTACTCGGCCACCGTCAGCCCCGAGAGGCCGACCCGCTGGCGCGCACCCGGCGGCTCGTTCATCTGGCCATACACGAGCGCGACGTTCTTGAGCACGCCGCTCTCCTTCATCTCGAGCCAGAGATCGTTGCCCTCGCGCGTCCGCTCCCCCACGCCGGAGAAGACCGACCGGCCGCCGTGCTCCATGGCAATGGCGTTGATCAGCTCCATGATCACCACCGTCTTGCCCACGCCGGCGCCGCCGAACAGACCCGTCTTCCCACCCTTCACGTACGGGGCGATCAGGTCGATCACCTTGATCCCCGTCTCGAAGATCTCCGTCTTCGGCTCGAGCTCCGTGAACTTCGGCGGGGGCCGGTGGATGGGCCAGCGCTCGACGCTGTCCGGGATCGCGCCCAATTCGTCCACCGGCTCGCCCAGCACGTTCAGGATCCGGCCCAGCGCCGCCTCGCCCACCGGCACCGAGATCGCGCCGCCCGTGTCCTCCACCTCCATCCCGCGCATCACGCCATCCGTCGTCGACATGGCGACCGCGCGCACCTGGTTGCGACCGATGTGCTGCTGCACTTCGGCCACCAGATTGATCTCCATCCCGCCGGCGGCGTCCGCCGGCGCACTGATCCGCAGGGCATTGTAGATCTCGGGCAGCGCATCCGCGTCGAACTCCACGTCCAGCACCGGCCCGATCACCTGAACCACCCGCCCCGTCGACATTGTCTTCGTCATCGTCCTCGTGCCCCGTTGACCCGTCCGTCCCAGTCCCCCGCTCCCCCCGCTCCCGCCCCCGGCCCCGCAAACGCCTCCGCCTCCGCTCCCGCCCCCCGAATTCGTTACTCCAGCGCGGCCGCCCCGCCAACAATCTCCGCAATCTCCTGCGTGATCTGCGCCTGCCGCGCCCGGTTGTACGTCCGCTGCAGCATGGTGATCATGTCGGTCGCGTTGTCCGTCGCGCTCTTCATCGCGGTCCGGCGCGCGCCGTGCTCCGCGGCGGCGGTCTCGACCAGCGCCCGGTACATGCTGTTCCGCACGTAGAGCGGTAGCAGCCGATCGAGGATCCCGGCGGCGGACGGCGACATGATCACGCTACCCGCACGCAGTCCGTCGGTCGCCGGCGCCTGCAGCGGCAGCACCTGCATGACGCCGGGCGGCGTGCTCATGGCCGAGCGGAACTGGGCGTGCACGACGAGCACTTCATCCAGCTCGCCCTTTTCGAAGCGCTCGCGCAGCGGCTCGATCACGCTGGCCGCGTCCTCGATCGAGGGCCGGTCCGAGATGTCCGATCGCGCGGTCGCCATCGGCTGGCCGCGGAAACGGAAGAAGCCGACACCCTTCTTGCCCACCGCGTGCAGCTCGACCGTCGTGCCCGCCGCCGTCAGCCGGTCCATCAGGGCGCGCGCCTCGCGGATCAGGTTCGCGTTGAACGCGCCGGCCAGGCCGCGATTCGACGTGATCAGAACCACGGCCGCGTTGCGGACCCGGTCCGGCTGCCGCAGCAACGGGAACTTCTCCTCCAGCTCCGGGTCGATCAGCCGGCCCAGCACCTCGCCCAGCTTCTGCGCATACGGCCGCGCCGCATACACCCGGTCGGTGGCGCGCTTCAGCTTCGACGTGGAGACCATCTCCATCGTCTTCGTGATCTGCTTCGTCTTGCTGACCGACCGGAGTCGGCGTTTCAGCTCGCGCGGTTTGGCCATCGTCGTTCAACCCGCTCAGTTGGCGTGTTCGGCCCGGTACTGTTCCTTGAATGCGTCGAGCCCCGCCTTGAGCTGCTCGATCAGTTCGTCATCCAGCTTGCCCGACGAACGGACTGTCTGACCGACCTCCGGGTGCTGCGTCCGCATGAACCCGTGGAGCTCGTGCTCGAACTGCCGCACCTCCTTGACGGGAACGTCGTCGAGGAACCCGTTGACAGCGGCGTAGATGATCATGATCTGGTCCTCGACCGGCATGGGCGCGTACTGCGGCTGCTTCAGGATCTCGACCAGCCGCTCGCCCCGCGCCAACTGCTTCTGCGTGGCCGCGTCCAGTTCCGAGCCGAACTGGGCGAACGCCTCCAGTTCGCGGTACTGCGCCAGCTCCAGCCGGAGCCGGCCCGCCACCTGACGCATGGCTTTGACCTGCGCGTTGCCGCCCACACGCGAAACCGAAATGCCCGCGTTCACAGCGGGCCGCACGCCCGAGTAGAACAGGTCAGCCTCGAGGAATATCTGGCCGTCGGTGATGGAGATCACGTTCGTCGGGATGTAGGCGGAAACGTCACCGGCCTGCGTCTCGATGATAGGCAGCGCGGTCAGCGAGCCGCCGCCGTGCGCATCCGACAGCTTGGCCGCCCGCTCCAGCAACCGGGAATGCAGATAGAAGACATCGCCCGGGTACGCCTCGCGGCCGGGCGGCCGACGCAGCACCAGCGAGATCTGGCGGTACGACTGCGCCTGCTTCGACAGGTCGTCGTAGATCACCAGCGTGTGCTTGCCCTGCCACATGAAGTGCTCGGCCAGCGCACAAGCCGAATAGGGCGCGATGTATTGCAGGGGCGCCGGATCCGACGCGTTGGCCGCGACCACGATCGTGTAGTCCATGGCGCCGTGCTCGCGCAGCGTCTCCACCACGGTCGCGACCTTGCCCGCCCGCTGCCCGATCGCGCAGTACACGCAGATGACGTCGCCGCCCTTCTGGTTGATGATGGTGTCGACCGCGACCGCCGTCTTGCCCGTGCCGCGGTCCCCGATGATCAGCTCCCGCTGACCACGGCCGATCGGGATCATCGAGTCGATCGGCTTCAGCCCCGTCTGCAGCGGCTCCCGCACCGGCTGCCGCGCAACGATCCCGGGCGCCACGATGTCGATGAAGCGGCGCGCCTCCGCCGCGATCTCGCCTCGGCCGTCCAGCGGCTCGCCCAGCGGGTCGACGACCCGCCCGATGTAGGCCGCACCCACCGGGATGTCGAGCACGCGGCCCGTGCGCCGGACGTTGTCGCCTTCCTGCAGCGCCGTCCAGTCGCCCATCACCACCGCGCCGATGTTGTCCTCTTCCAGGTTGAGCGCCAGCGCCGTCACCGTCGCGCCCGTCTCCGCGGACGTGATCTCGAGCATCTCGCTGGCCATGGCCTTGGTCAGGCCATAAATGCGGGCGACGCCGTCCCCGACCTCCAGGACTTCGCCTACCTCCTCGACCTCGAGCTGCTCCTCGTACTGCTCGATCTGGCGAAGCAGTACGTCCTTGATTTCACTCGCCCGCAACTGTGATTCGGTCGTTGCCATGGTCTTCTCGACGTTCGGGATCTACTGTCGGGTAGTCGTCGTCGGCAGCGCTGCCGTCAACATCCGGCCGCGCAGATGCAGCAGTTGCCGCCGCAGGGAACCGTCCATCACGTTGTCACCGTACCGCACGATGATGCCGCCCAGAATCTCCGGATCGACGCGGATGTGCGCGATTACCGACTTCTGGAGCAGCTTCGTCAGCCGCGCGGTGATCTCCGTCAGAGCCGCTGCATCCGGATCACGCGCCAGCGTAACCGCCACGTTGACCCGGCCCAGGTGCTCGTCCAGCATCCGGTCGTATTCGCGCGAGATGGCGCGCAGCATGTGCTGCCGGCGCTGGTCCAGCACCACCATCAGGAAATTCAGGAACAGCTGCGGAACGTTGCCGCTGAACGCTGCCTGCAACACCCGCTTCTTCTCCGCTACCGTGACCCTCGGGGTGCGCAGGAAGTCGCGGATCCTGGGATCGGCGTCGATCTGCGCGATCACCGCCGCAAAGGCACGCGTGAAAACCTCGTGCTCGCCCTCGCGCTCGCTCAGTTCGAACAGCGCGGTCGCGTAGCTCCTCGCTACAATTGACGGTTCCATCTCACGCCACTCCGGGGCGCGCGCCGCCCGGTTCGACACGGCCCAGATAATCCTGCACCAGCTTCCGGTCCGCATCGGAGCCCAGCCGCTGCTCGAGCAGCTTCGAGGCCGCCGCGATCGCCAGATCGACCGCCTCGTGACGCACGGCCTCGACCGCCTTGTCCTTCTCGCGCTCGATGTCCGCCGTCGCCCGCGCCACCACTTCCTGCTGGTCCGCCCGCGCCCGCTCCATCAGCTCGTGGCGCACTTGCTCCGCCGCCTGCTTGCCTTCCGCGATCACTTGTTGCGCCTCGTGCTTCGCCGCCGCCAGCTCCTGTCGCTGCAGTGCCAGCAGCTGCTCCGCCTCGTCGCGGGTCCGCTTCGCATCGTCCAGGCTCTCCTGGATCCGCTTCTCCCGCGCCGCCGCGTACCCCAGAATCGGCGGGAACGCCCACCGCGATAGGACCAGCAGCAGGACCAGGAAGATCACCACGGTCCAGAACGAGACGTTCGTGCTCAGTGCGAACACTTGCGGCTCCGCCGCCTCGGCCGCGTGCTCCTGAAGCAGCACCATCAGAATGTTCATGCCGTCAACGCTCCGTCCAGATCGGGCGGTCCCGGCCGGGACCGCCCTCCCGGATCCAGGATCAGATCAGCAGTGCGATTACCAGCGCGAACAGCGCCACGCCTTCGATCAGCGCGGCCAGCACGATCGCCGCCGTCTGGATCGTCGCCATGACCTCCGGCTGCCGCGCCATGCTCTCCGTCATGCTGCCGCCAATGCGGCCGATGCCGATGCCCGCGCCGATCACCGCCAGCCCCGCGCCCAGGCCCTTGCCCAGGCCCGGAAGCCCGCTCTGCGTCGCGTCCTGCAGCATCGCCAGAATCGGAAGGCTCATGCCCTCTCCTCGTGTCACCCGCAGGGGTCCTCGGTCACTCGCTCCATCGCCCGCACGCGCGTTCCCCCGCTTCCCGCGCCCGCTCGACGCCACCGCTTCCCGCCGTTTCCGGCCCGCGGCTCTCACCGGTCGCTCGACCGGCTACGTTACGACGTGAGGCCCGGAGCCCGCCTCCCGAAGGTGTGCCTCCCGCGGACACACTCGCGCAAATCCGTCCCCGCTCCCGCCACTCCCGCTCCCCGTCCCGCAAACGCCTCCGCCCCCACCTCCCGAATCCACTCAGTGCGCCTGCCGTATCAGTCCAATGAACACACTCGTCAGCATCGCGAAGATGTACGCCTGCAGGAACCCGACGAAGATCTCGAGAACCATGATCGCGACCGCCATGATCACCGGCGCCGGCGCGATGAACAGCTGGCTCGCCATCCCCGCCACCACCAGCAGGCCGGTGAACGAGAGCACCACCGCGTGACCGGCCGTCATGTTCGCGTACAACCGGATCGCCAGCGCAAACGGCTTCGTCAGCTTCCCCAGGAACTCCACCGGCGTCATGATGATGTACATCGGCACCTTCATCAGCGGCGACAGCCCGGCCGGCGCATAGAAGATGGTCTCGGCGTACTTGCGCGCGCCCAGCTCCCGCATACCCGCGATCTCGACCGTGATGAACGTGAAGATCGCCAGCACCGCCGTCACCGAGATGTTTCCCGTCGGCGACGCGCCCCACGGCAGCAGACCCAGCAGATTGCAGAACAGGATGAAAAAGAACACCGTCACCACGTAGGGTACGAACCGCTGCCCGTTGTGCCCGACGTTGGGCAGCACCACCTCGTCGCGCAGAAACAGGATGAACGCTTCCACCACGTTCGCCGCGCCCTTCGGACCCCGGTGCGCCCCCTTTGCATGCTCCCGCTTCGCACCGCGCGCCGCCACGATCAGCAGGATCGCCGCCAGCACCGCCGCCATCATCATGAAGAGCACGTGCTTCGTGATCGAGAAATCGATCGTGATCGGCCCCAGGTGCACCGGCGCGAACTGCGGCAGATGCACCACGCCGAACGGCGACTCCCACTCCTTCGAGTCCGCCAGGTGGTGCAGGATCATTTCCTTGATGTCGAAGCCGACCTCCGCCGCCGGCGGGACCGCGCCCGTCATCTCCTGAAGATTCATCATCCCGCTCGTATCCTCCGCAGGAACACCGGCTCCAGCAGCACCAGCATGAACACCACGATGACATAGCCCAGCAGCAGCGGCGCCGCAGGCGCAAGACCCCGCCCCGATACCAGGAACGCCAGCGCCGCCAGCACCGCGAACCGCACCAGCATCCCCCCCAGCCACACCGCCATGAACAATGGCGGCTTCGACCGGCCCAACACCAACCCGCCGAACGCCACCACCTGGACCCCCCATGCGATCGCCGCGCTCAGCGCCACCGCCCGCGCTCCCGCGGGCTGTAGCACCGTCGCGGCGATGCCTGCTGCCAACACACCGACTACCAGTCCAGCCGCGCCGTACGCGGCAATCCCTCTCATTCCTTCCGGCTCTCTTCCCGGTCCTCGCCTCCCGCCGCGTTCGCCGGCTGCAACTGCCTCACCATCCAGTACAGCCCCGCTCCCGCACCTACGAACGCGCCCACCAGCGTCGCCACCGGCCGCGTACCCAACCACGCATCCACCCGCCACCCAACCCACAGGAACAGCAGCGTCGAGAGCGTCCACGTCAACCCCGCACCGAGGTACCGGCCCAACTCCGCCGGCAACGACGGCCGATTCCGCTCTCCGCTCACCGCGTCCCCTCCGAAAATCCAGGTCCCGCGCGACCGTGACCGAGCGCCGAATGATACCCGCTTGTGAAATTTTTCGCAAGCGACCACAACTTGACGCATCCGCGCGAAACGGCCTATCTTGCGTTGTCTACTCCCGGGCTGTCTCGAGACCCGGTCTAACGTCCACCGACCTTGCCCGGCACCGGGCGCCAACGGGTCCTCTTCGAACCTCGTGGGACTTCCCCGAACCTTCCTCCTGAGTGGCGCGCTCGTCGCGCTGATCTCGTGCAGCCCATCTGATTCCAGCGAAACGCGGAGTCCGGCCATGGCGGAGCCGACGGACTCGACCGCCCTGGTCCCGACGTTGCGTGTGCGGGTCGTGGTCGACACGGTGTTCTTCGACCTGGTGGTGGCGAACGCGGGCGAAGCGCCTTTGACGTTGTCGTTCGCGACGTCGCAGCGGTACGACTTCGGGGTCGTGGACGAGTCTGGAGCGGAAATCTGGCGCTGGTCGACGGACCGCATGTTCGGGCAGGCGCTGTCGGAGGAGTCGGTACCGGCGGGCGGTGTATTGGAGTACCATGAGATGTGGCTGACGAGGTCACGGGGCCGGTTCCGGGCGGAAGCCTGGCTGGTGTCGACGGATCATCCGCTGGAGCTTCAGACGGATTTCGAGGTGCCGGCGGAGTAGGGTCGGCGGAAAACGGGGGACATGGAAGCGAGAGCGGTACGGGTTCGGGACGTGGACGACAACGCCCTGCTGGAGCGGCTGACGGAGGCGCGGGGCGAGCTGGAGCGAGAGATCGCGCGTCGCGTGATCGGGCAGCAGTCGATCGTCGAGGGGCTGCTGACGGCCCTGCTCGCGGATGGTCACGTCCTGCTGGTGGGCGTTCCGGGGCTGGCGAAGACCCTGCTGGTGTCGACGCTGGCGCAGGCGCTGGACCTGCGCTTCAGCCGGATCCAGTTCACGCCGGACCTGATGCCGACGGACATCACGGGAACGGAGGTCCTGGAGGAGGATCGGTCGACGGGGAAGCGGGCGTTCCGCTTCGTGCGAGGACCGGTATTCGCGAACGTGATTCTGGCGGATGAGATCAACCGGACGCCGCCGAAGACACAGGCGGCGTTGCTGCAGGCGATGCAGGAGCGGGCGGTGACGGTGGCGGGCGAGACGTTCGTGCTGGAGCCGCCGTTCTTCGTGCTGGCGACGCAGAATCCGATCGAGCAGGAGGGCACGTATCCGCTCCCCGAGGCGCAGCTCGACCGGTTCATGCTCGAACTCCGGATCGGGTACCCGACGCGGGTCGAGGAAGAGCAGGTGGCGACGCAGACGACGGGCGCGGAGGTTCCCGAGATCCGGCCGGTGCTGGGCGGGGACGAGCTGTTGGATCTGCAGATGCTGGTTCGTCGCGTGCCGGCGGCGCCCTCGCTGGTGAGCTACGCGGTGCGGCTGGCGCGTTCGACGCGACCGGAGGATGAAGACGTGCCGGACCTGACCCGACGATACGTGAGTTGGGGCGCGGGCCCGCGGGCCTCGCAGTACCTGGTGCTGGGCGCGAAGGCGAGGGCGGCGATGTCGGGGCGCGGCATGCCGGATTACGAGGACGTGCAGGCGGTGGCGCCCTCGGTGCTGCGGCACCGTATCGTGCCGAACTTCCAGGCGGAAGCGGATGGGAGGTCGGCGGCCGATCTCGTCGAGGAGCTGATCCAGCTGAGCCGGAAATGGACGTAGACCGAAGTAGTCGCGGCGGGCGCACGCACCGGGGGGGGCCGACATGATGACTCTCGCGGTGCTGCTCGGGCTCGCCGTGATCCTGTCCGCATTCTTCACGACCGCCGAGCTGTCGATCTTCTCGCCGAGCGATGCCCGGGTTCGGGCGCTTGCGGACGAGGGGGTCCGCGGCAGCGGGGCGCTGGCGCTGTTGCGGGTTCGGCCCGAGCGGGTCCTGGTCCTGCTGCGTCTCTGCGATACGTTCGCCGACGTGTCGGCGGGAGCGATCGTCGGGTACGTGACCTGGCAGCACTTTCAGGCGGCGGGCCTCGCCGTCGCCCTCGCGGTGCTCGCGGTGCTCGTGCTGTACGCGGGCGAGTTGATCCCGATCGGGCTGGCGGGGAACCACGGCCTGCGCTTCGCCCTCGGACTCGCGCCCCTGCTGCAACCGGTGGTCCGCCTGCTCGGACCGCTGCTCGGCCTGATCTCGAAGCTCTCGCGGATCCGGCCGGACGCGCGCGAGCCGATGTCGCCGGGCGTGACCGAAACGGAGATCCGGCAGTTGACGGCGCTGGGGCACACCGAGGGCTCGATCGAGGAGCACGAGCGCGAGCTGATCGAGCGAGCGTTCCGTCTCGACGAGACGCAGGTGTGGGATGTGATGACGCCGCGCGTAGACATCTTCGCGTGGGCGGATCACCTGCTGCTGCGCGACCTCGTGCCGCAGCTCGGCACGGTGCGTTACTCGCGCGTTCCCGTATACCACGAGACCATCGATGACATCACGGGCGTGCTGTACCTGCGCGACGCCTACCAGGCGCTGGTGTCCGGACAGCGCGACGTGCCACTCCGCACGCTGGCGCGCGAGCCGCTGATCGTGCCGGGCTCGGTGCCGGTGACCAAGCTGCTGCGCGATTTCCAGACTCGCCGCATTCACATGGCGATCGTCGTGGACGAGTACGGCGGCACGGACGGGCTGGTGACGCTCGAGGATGTGCTGGAGGAGCTGGTCGGCGAGATCGTGGACGAGCAGGACATTGCGGAAGAAGCGATCACCCGGATTACGCGCAACGAGATCCAGGTCGCGGGCGATGCCGAGCTGCGCGAGATCAACCATTTCTTCAACACCGCGCTGCCCGTGCTCGAGCACCGCACCTTCAACGGGTACCTGCTCGAGGAGTTGGAGCGGGTCCCGGTGAAAGGCGAGAAGCTGGAACGCGAGGGCATTGCCATAGAGATCCTCGACGCGACCGACACGCAGGTCACGCGCGCGCGGCTGCGCCGGATCGCTACGGAGGACACCGCGGCACACGCCGAGACGCGCCCGCGCGATGCCGCTCGCGCCACGCCGCCGGCCGGGTCCACCTGAACGGCCGGTCCACCGACATGGACGCTGCCCTCCCCCGCATCTCCCTCGTCATGGCGGCGCGACGCCGGATCGCGCCGTTCGTCCGGCGCACGCCGCTCGAGCGATCAGCCGCACTGAGCGCCGCGACCGGCGTGGACGTGTGGCTCAAACTCGAGTGCTGGCAGCCGACTCGCTCGTTCAAGGTGCGCGGCGCGTTCAGCGCCGTGACCGCGCTGGATGGAGAGGCGCGCCAACGCGGCCTCGTCACGGCGTCGGCCGGTAATCACGGCCAGGCGGTCGCGCTCGCCGCGCAGGCCGCGGGCGCCCGGGTGCTTGTGTTCCTGCCCGCCGACGCGCCCGCGACGAAGATGGGGCGGATCCGCCGGCTCGGCGCGGAGATCGATGCCTCGAGCGCCGACTACGACACGGCCGAGGTCGCGGCGCGCGCGTACGCGGAAGCGCACGGCATGACATTCGTGCACGGGTACTCCGACCCGCTCGTCGTCGCTGGCCAGGGGACCGTCGCACTCGAGATCCTCGAGGACCTGCCCGACCTGCGCACGCTGCTCGTGCCGGTCGGTGGCGGCGGCCTGATCGGCGGCGCCGGCATCGTCGCCAGAGCGGTGGCGCCCGACGCCCGCGTCATCGGCGTGCAGAGCGTGCGCACGCCCGTGATGCACGACTCGCTGGCCGACGGTCGCGTCGTGGACCGGCCGATCCTGCCGACACTCGCCGATGGACTGGCCGGCGCGATCGACGAACGCGCGTTCCGGCTGGCGCGCGACGTCGTGGACGGCATCCTGCTGGTCGAGGAATCGGACATTGCCGGAGCCATGCGCTGGCTGCAGCAGGAGGAGGGCATCCTCGCGGAGGGCTCCGGTGCCGTCGCCGTCGCCGCCCTGCTCGCCGGCGCTGCCACCTTCGACGGCCCCGTCGCCGCGATCATCACGGGCGGCAATGTGGACGGCGCGAAGCTGGCCGGAATCCTCGCCCGGGAGTCGCCGTGAGCGGGAACGGTGCGGACGTGGTGGTCGTGGGCGGCGGAATCATCGGCTGCGCCGTCGCATGGAAGCTCGCGCAATGGGGCTGGCGCGTAGTCGTCATCGAGCGCGACATCCCGGGCCACGCGGCCACGTGGGCGGCGGGCGGCATGTTCTCGCCGCTCGGGGCGAAACCGGCCACGATCCCGCGTTCCTCGATCTCGCGCTCGCCAGCCTGGACCGCTGGGCCTCGTTCGCCGATGCGTTGCGGGAACGGGGCGGCACCGACGTCGAGTACCTGCCGGCCGGCAAGCTGCATGTCGCGTTCAATGCCGAGCACTCGGCGCACTTGCGGTCGCTGGTCGAGCGGGGCGCCGGCTTCGGGGTCCAGGCGCTGACCGGCCGGGAGGCGCGCCGGCTGGAACCCACGCTCTCCACTGAGGTCGCCGCCGCCGTGCTCGTGGGCCGGGACCACCGCGTGGATGTGCGGCGGCTGGCCGAGGTCGCGTGGCGCGCGGCCGAGCGCGACGGGGCGGAGTTCCTGGTCGGTACCACCGCGCGGCGCCTCGAGCTCGCCGGGGAAGGCACACGGCGCTTCGAGGCGGTGTTGTTCGACGGCGGGGCCCGGATTGCTGCGGACCACGTCGTGATCGCGGGCGGCGCATGGAGCGGCTAACTCGAAGGACTGCCCCGCTCCCTGCAGGTCGGGCCCGTGCGCGGCCAGATGTTCGCCGTGGACGCGCCATCCGGACCGCGCCCCCTGCTCGAGCGCGTGATCGAGACGCCGGATTGCTACATCATCCCCCGCGGCACCGGCCGCATTCTCGTCGGCGCGACCGCCGAGCGCGTCGGATTCCGGCCGGGCCCGACCCCGTCCGGCCTCCGCTCCCTGATCGAGCCGGCGGTCCGTGTCCTCCCGGCGCTCGCGGAGCTTCCCGTCGCCGAAACCTGGGCCGGCTTCCGTCCCGCGACCCGGATGGCCTGCCGATCCTCGGACCCGATCCCGATGTCACCGGGGTATGGTACGCGACCGGCCACGTCCGGAACGGCATCCTGCTCGCGCCCGTGACTGCGGAGATCCTGGCCGCCGCCATCGCCGGAAACGGCTCCGCCGCGCCGATCGACCGGTTCCGTCCCGATCGTTTCGACAGACCGTTGGAGGTCAGCCGTTGAAGGAAGGCCCGCGGAAGCCGCACGGGACGTCTTCGAGCGACGCCTGCCCCGCCGCCGCGCGGCCGCCGGAAGCCGCCCCGGTGGAGGCGGAAACCGCCGCCCCTGTCTGCGACCTCTGTCGCGCCGCGATGGTCGAACTCCACTGCCGCCTCATCTGTCCTCAATGCGGCTATCAGCGCGACTGCAGCGATCCCTGAGAACGGAGGGTCCCGCGACGGCTACGGTTTCGGGAACACGCCGGTCGCCGCGCACGTGCCCCGCGGATCGCCCGGGTGAACGTCCAGCGCCGGCAGCCCTCCGGTCGTGCTCCATCGGCTCCACCACTCGCGCTTCGCCCAGAGACCGCCACCCCGCCATGCGACCAGCGACGGCCCTGCGCGAGCAGGACCCAGGCGGAATCCGCGTTCAGTTCCGGCACGGCCCAGAAGGACCCGTCGAGCAGCGCGAGGTCGGCGTGGCGCCACGTGGTCGCGTGGACCGGGCGACGGCCGTACGGCTGGAAGCTGAAGTCCACGGCGATGCTATCCGGAAAGATCGTTCGACCGTCGATGCTCGGTGAATACCCGGGCAGACGCCAGTTCAATTCGCTGCCGTAGTTGAACTCCGTGAAGATCTTCCCATGGGCGCCGGGCAGGGTGTTGCAGAGCAGCCAGGACGGTAGCCACAGCGCGGGATCCTCGCCCCCGCGCGGCAACATGCGGTGCACGGTATCGCCTTCGAACAGCCAGAACGCGGGGCTGACCTGGGGTGCCGATACGACCAGGAGGATGGCGGCGAGTCCGCCGGCGGCGACGCGACTGAAGGGGCGCGCGAGGCCTGCCTCCATGCCCCCGAGGATGCGGTGCGCGATGTCGCCCACCAACGGGAAGGCCAGCATCCACCAGACGAGGATCAGCCGGCCGGCGTAGGCGAACAACATGACGCCCACCGTCCAGAACAGCATCCGGCCGACCCGCTCCCGGATCTGCAGATCCTGCCACCCGGACAACCAGGGCGCGGCGACCAGCACGAGCGCCGTGAGGATCACGCCCGGCCGGTGCATCGCGTATTCGAGGCCGGGCACGAACTCGGCAATGCTCGGGGGCCGGCCGAGCAGAATGTTGTGGCCGAAGTTGAGTGCGAATACCTGCGGCCAGGCCAGTGCGTAGGGGGAGATCAGCCAGCCGACCGCCAGCGCGGCGCCGGCGGTGAGCCATCGGCGCGTATCGCGGTCCACGATCAGGAAGTACGCGATCGGCGCCGCCGTCAGCGGAAAGAAGATATGCGTGTTCGCCGCGAGCGCGCCGATGCCCGCGAGTCCCGCCAGGCGTCCGGCGCTCGGGCCCCGGTCCCTGATCACGGCCGCGACACCCCAGGCCAGCGGCACCGCCAGAAAGAGAACCTGTTGCGGCCGCAGCGTGCTGGCGACGCCCCAGAGCAGCGCGAGGTGCAGGACCGCCACCACGAGCACGGCGCCGGACCGCCAGCCGAGGCGGCGCGCGGCCCACCATGCCGCGGCCACGGACCCGCCCACCACGAGGCCCTCCAGGACGTGCAGTCCGATCGGTCCAAACGCGCGCAACAGGACGAACATCAGCAGCTGCACGAGCCACGAGTACGCGAAGTAGGGCTGCCCCTCGCGGGTCCACGCGAACGGCTCGACGAACGGGACCGCCCGGTTTCGCACGATCCACTCGCCCATCGCCAGGTGCTGCGAGAGGTCGATCTCGTGAAGCGGCGGGAGCGCGCCGATCACCGCCGCGAGCGCCACGAGCAGGGCCGGCACCTTCCACGACAGTGCCGCGCTCCGCGTGGCCGACGCGTCGCCGCCGTCGCTCATCCGATTCCTCGCGAAGCCTCATCCTACACCCAGAACCTTCACGACGTACCACTCGATCATGACCGGCCCCCAGCCGTGCGCGATGGCCGCGCCCAGGGCAAGGAAGGTACCGAGCGGCATGTAGCTGCCGAGCGGCTCGAGGCCGCGGCGTCGCGCCAGCAGCGGCACGCCGATGACGAGGCCGAGGACGGCGCCGATCATGATGGTGAGGAGCGCGCCGCCGATGCCGAGGAAGGCGCCGACCATGGCCATCATGTGGATGTCGCCGACGCCGAGTGCGGGTTTCCGGAACAGTTTCTCCGCGCCCAGCTTGACGAGCCAGAAGAGGAAGTACGCGCCGGCCGCGCCGATCAGCGCATTGACCAGCGGCATACCGCCGGGGACGGCGGCGAGTCCGAGTCCGATGATGGTGCCGCCGAGGGAGAACTGGTCGGGGATGACCATCTCCTTGGCATTGGTCATGGCGATGCCGAGGATGAGCGTGAGGAAGATCGCCGAGTGCGCGGCCTCGACGGACACGCCGAAGCGGATCGCGGCGGCGAGCCAGATCAACCCCGTCGCCAGCTCGATGACCGGGTACTGGATGGAGATGGGCGCGCCGCAGCGCCGGCACCGTCCCCGCAGGATCAGGTAGCTGAGGATCGGGATGTTGTCGTAGCCGGCGATGGCACCGCCGCAGGAAGGGCAGCGGGACCGGGGCCGGACCACGGACAGCTCCGCCGGCCAACGGTAGATGCACACGTTCAGGAACGAGCCGATGAGCGTGCCCAGAACGAACGTGAACGTCCAGATCATCCAGTCGGGCATCACGGTTCAACGCTCCCGCGTCAGCAGGTAGAGCAGGATGCCGGCGGCCACGCCGACGTTGAGCGATTCGGCGGAGCCGCGAATCGGCACGGCGATGCGCGCATCCGCCGCGGCCGCGACCGCCGCGCCGATGCCGGCACCCTCGTTGCCGACGACCAGCGCGAGCCGCGATGCGGACGGCGCCCGGTCAATCGGCTGGCCCCGCGCGTCCGCCGCCAGCACGTGGAACCGTTCGGCCTTCAGCCAATCGAGGGCGATCGCCGTCCCCGCGCAGACGACCGGCAGGTGGAAGGACGAGCCGGCCGCGGCCCGCACCGCCTTCGGATTCCAGGGATCGACGGTCCCCTCGAGCGCGAGCACGGCCGCGGCGCCGAGCGCGTCGGCGGTGCGCACCAGCGTGCCGAAGTTGCCGGGATCCTGGACGGCGTCGAGCACCAGCAGCGTCGCCCGTTCAGGCAACGTGAGCCCGCCGAGCGACGTCCGCGGCGAACGGACCGCCGCGACCACCCCCTGCGGCGTGTCGGTCGCGGCGACGCGGGCGAGAACGTGCTCGGGCGTGGTCCGCACCGTGGTTCTCGCCGAAAGCGACTCGAGCAGCGCGGCGCCGCGCTCGGAGCTGCCGAACCCGGTCGACACGACGGCGAGCTCGAGATCGAGGCCCGCCGCGATCGCCGCCTCCATGACGCGCACGCCCTCGGCGAGGAACAGGCCGCGGCGCTCCCGCTCGGCCCGTCGCCGCAACGACATCAGCAGCTTCTCATCCGTCCTGGTCAGCACGTGTCGCTCCCGTGCAGGTGGGCCGTCGCCCCCGCTACATTGCCGCGCGACATGGAACACGGACAGGCGGGAACCGGATGAAGGTGGCACTTACGATCGCCGGAAGCGACAGCGGCGGCGGCGCGGGCATCCAGGCGGACCTGAAGACCTTTCATGCGTTCGGCGTGTTCGGCACGTCGGCGATCACCGCGATCACCGTGCAGAACACGCTCGGCGTGACCGGTGTGCACGCCGTGCCGCCCGACATCGTCCGCGCCCAGATCCATGCCGTCGCCAGCGACCTGGCGCCGGCGGCCTGCAAGACGGGCATGCTGGCCGACCGTGCGCTGGTCGCGGCCGTCGCCGAAGCGATCCGGACGGAGCGGCTGCCCGGCTTCGTGCTCGACCCGGTCATGGTCGCCACCAGCGGGGATCGCCTGCTGGACACCGACGCCGAGACCTCCATCGCCGACCTGCTGCTGCCGCTCTGCTCGCTGGTCACGCCCAACCTTTACGAGGCCAGCATCCTGACGGGAGAGCCCGTCGGGGACGAGGCCGGCATGCGGCGGGCCGCGGAAGCCCTCGTCCGCCGGGGCGCCGCCGCCGCCCTCGTGAAGGGCGGGCACCTTGAAGGCGGACCGGTGGTCAACATCCTGTACGACGGTCGTCGGTTCACGGCGTGGACGAAGGCCCGCATCGAGTCGCGGAACACCCACGGCACGGGCTGCACGTTGAGCGCGGCGATCACGGCCGGCCTCGCGCTCGGTCGCCCGCTCCACGACGCGGTCGATGCCGCACTCGAGTGGGTCCACCGCGCCATCGAATCGGCGCCCGGCCTCGGCGCCGGGCACGGACCCCTGAATCACTTCATTGTGCCGCGCCCGCCAGCCACCAGCGGGGGAGATTGACCAGCGCGCCCCGGATGTCCATGTCCGCGCCCCGCAGCTCGCGCCGCCGGGCGAACAGGTCGTCGTAGTAGTAGAGGAACGACCACGGCTGGTCGTCGCGCAGGACCCGCTGCAGGCGGTGCAGCATGGGACGCGCGGCGTCCCGATCCACCATCCGTTCCGTGCGGTCGATCAGCGAGTCCACGGCCGGATTCCGATACCCGGCGATCTGGTACGGGTTGTCCAGCTCGTCGCCGTGGAACGTCGCGCGCAGCCCCAGTCGGAAGTCGGCCTCCCAGGCCAGCATCGCACCATCGAAATCGCGGCCGGGCGACGTGATCCGGCCCACGATCGTCGTGAATTCCATGGGACGCGGCTCGAGCCGGATGCCGACGCCGGCCAGGTCGCTCCGGACCAGCTCCGCGAGGTCGGGATTCGGCTGGCTCGGCGGGTAGAGCAGCTCGATCCGGAGCGGGCTGCCGTCCGGCTTCTCGAGCATGCCGTCGCCATCCACATCCCGGAGCCCGGCCTCCGCCAGCAGCGTCCGCGCTTCCGCGGAATCGTGCGGGAGAGGCGTGAGCGTGCTGTCGAACGACCAGTGGTAGCGGCCAACGGGGCCCGTCGCCAGGTAACCGGCGCCATGCCGGATCACGTCGATCATGCGCTGCCGGTCGATCGCCAGCGAAAGAGCGCGGCGGACGCGAGCATCGCCCAGCGGAGCGCGCCGCCCGTTCCACGCGATCATCGAATACTGCCGCGACTCACGCGTGATCGGCACGACCGGGCCCGCCGTATCGAGCGCGGTCCACCCTTCCGCGCCCACGTTCAGCGCGAGCTGCGCGTTGGCCGTGCGCAGCTCCGCCATCTGCGCCGTGTTGTCCGGGATGATCCGCCAGACGAGCCGGTCGATGCGCGGCCGCCCGCCCAACGCCTCCGGGTAGTCCGGGTTCGCCTCGAATACCCAGCGCTCGCCCGGCCGGTACTCCACGAACCGGAACGGGCCATTGCCCACCGGATTCCGGTTGTACTCCGCCTGCGCCATGCGGTCCGCCGGGATGCTGTCCAGCAGGTGGCGCGGCATGACCGGAAGGAACGGCACCGTCGCGAGCGGGTCGCCGTGCGGCGTGTAGCGGAATCGGATGTGGAAGGAATCGATGACTTCGACGCCGGTCCAGTTGGCGTAGTCGCCCGCGTTCGGATACGTCGTGCCGGGCTCCATGGCCCGCTCGAACGTGAACGCGACGTCGTACGCCGTCGTGTGCGCGCCATCGTGCCAGAACACATCATTGCGCAGCTCGAACACGACGGCCGTGTCGCCCAGCTCCTGCCAGCTCCGCGCGAGCGCGGGCACGAACTCGAGACCCGGGCCGTACGCGATGAGCGGCAGCGCGATGGCGTAGCGCAGCACCTCCTGGCTGTAGCGCGCGCCGCTGACCAGCGAGTTCAGGGGCGCGAGGTCGTCCGACGAGGTCACGACGACCGTGCCACCTGTCGTCGGCTCGATCGCCGCGTTCGCGTCGGGACGTTCGCCGCCACACGCGCCGGCCGCGAGCACCAGCGCGAGCAGGAAGTGTGCCCGTGTCATCTTCGCCATGAATGCCTTGCCCGAAGGAGAGGTCCGTTCTTCAGGATCGGGCGCCTCGGGGATCGCCTTCAGTCGCGCGGCCCGCCGGCCGGCAGCCGGGCGAGGACGCCCCGGAGCAGTCGCGCGCTCGCCTCCGCGGCGGCCGCCCCCATGGCCATCACTTCCTCGTGGCTCAGCGGGTCGCCCGTGATGCCGGTCGCCATGTTCGTGATCAGCGAGAGGCCGAGCACGGGCACGCCGGCGGCGCGCGCCACCAGCGTTTCCGGCACCGTGCTCATCCCGACCGCGTCGGCGCCCATGGCCGCGAGCATCCGGACTTCCGCCGGCGTCTCGTAGCTCGGCCCGAGCAAGGCGCAGTAGGTCCCGCGCACCAGGCGGATCCGCTCGACGAGCGCCACGGTCTCCGCCAGCGCCAGCAGCTCCGGGTCGTAGGGCGCCGACATGTCCGGGAACCGGCTCTCCCCCTCGAGCATCGGGCCGACCAGCGGGTTCGCCCACATCAGGTTGATGTGGTCATCGATCAGCATCAGGTCACCGGGCCGGAAAGTGCGGTTGATGCCGCCCGCCGCGTTGGTCACGATCAGCGAGCGGGCGCCCCAGCGGATGACAGCCCGCGCCGGTAGCGCCACGGTGTCGGCGTCGTGTCCCTCGTAGAGGTGGAACCGGCCGGCGAGCACGGCGCAGCGGTGGCCGGCGAGGGTGCCGACCCGGATCGTGCCGCGGTGCCCTTCGACGGTGGTCGCCGGGAAGCCGGGGATCTCGGAGTAGGCAACCTCCGTCGCGTCCGCCAGCTCGTCGGCGAGCGCACCGAACCCGGAACCCAGCACGAGGGCCGCCTCGGGCGGCGGGCCCGCGCGCTCGGCGAGCGTCCGCGTCGCCGCATCGACTCGCGCCAGGACCGTGTCCTTGCCGCCGTCAGACAAGGAGCCCCGCGATCGTCGCGGTCATGAACGCAGCCAGCGTGCCCGCGACCATTGCGCGCAGCCCGAGCCGCGCCAGGTCGCTCCGCCGGCTGGGCGCGATCCCGCCGATCCCGCCGATCTGGATCGCGATCGAGCTGAAGTTGGCGAACCCGCAGAGCGCGTAGGTCGCGATGATGATCGAGCGTGGCGACAGCGAACCCGCATTCAGCAGGTCGCCCAGCTGGAGGTATGCCACGAACTCGTTCACCACGGTCTTGATCCCGAGCAACGAGCCTACCGTGGTCGCGTCTTTCCACGGCACGCCCATCAGCCACGCCAGCGGCGCGAGCACCCAGCCCAGGAACGACGAGAGGTTGAAGGCCTGCCCGGGATCCAGCCAGCCGGCGTTCTGCAGGAGGCCCGTCAACCCGATCACGGCGGCCGTCCAGCCCAGCAGCGCGTTCAGCAGCGCGATCAGCGCGATGAACGCCAGCAGCATCGCGCCCACGTTGGCCGCCAGCTTCAAACCGTCGCCCGCGCCGCGCGCCGCCGCATCGATCAGGTTCGCGTCGATCTTCTCGATCTGCGTGTGCAGCGCGTCCCGCGTCTCCGGCTCCTCCTTCTCCGGGAACATCAGTTTGCCGAACACGATCGCCGCCGGCGCCGACATCACGCTCGCCGCCAGCAGGTGGCCCGCAATGTCCGGAAAATGGAAGACCAGCATCCCCACGTACGCCGCCATCACGCCGCCCGCAACGGTCGCGAACCCGGCCGTCATCACGGTGTGCAGCTCCGACATCGTCATGCGCTCGATGAACGGCTTGATCAGCAGGGGCGCCTCCGTCTGGCCCAGGAAAATGTTGCCCGCCGCCGACAGCGTTTCCGCCCCCGACGTCTTCATCGTCCGCATCATCACCCACGCCATCCCCTTCACCACCTTCTGCATCACGCCCAGGTAGTAGAGGACTGTCATGAGCGAGGAGAAGAAGATGATGGTCGGCAGAACGTTGAACGCAAAGAACGCACCCGTCTGAGCCACTGTCCCCGCCACCGGCACCATCGGCGCGTTGCCCCCGGCCTCGCCCGCCCCCACCGGCACGTTGTTCCAGACCAGGTCGCCGAAGATGAACTTCGCGCCCTCCACCGTGAAGCCGAGCAGCGCGACCACCACGTCGTTCGCGCCCGCGAAGATCCGGGCCCCCAGCGGCGTCCGCAGGATGAACAGCGCGAACAGAAACTGCAACGTCGTGCCCCAGAGGATCACCCGCCACGGTACCGCCTTCCGGTCCGCGCTCAGAAGCCAGCCGAGGAACAGCAGCGTGATCATCCCGAGCAGCGAGACCAGCCGCGCCGAGAACGGGACCGACACGTTCTCCCGCGCCGCCCGCACCGCCGCGCCCGCCTGACCCTGCGCGGCGCCCGCCTGGCCCTGCGCGGCGCCCGGGGCGGCCGCGCTGTCCACGTCGGACCGCGCCATTCCCGCCCGGTCCGGAACCGCCTGCACCGCTCCGGCGCTGTCCGGAACCCCCTGCTCCACTGTCGCCCTGCGCTCCCTCGGGGCCGGATCCTGGCGCGCCTCGACCGCCGTCGCGGCGGCCGGCGCCCGCCACACGGTGCCGACCGGTTCCGCTCCCACCGGCGACGCCCGGCCGACCAGCAGGGCCGACACCACCAGCACCGCCGGCAACACCCCGCCACGAAGCGCTCTCACCATCCCCATCCTCGCTTTCCCGGTCTCCGGCCGGAGTACCCGCATTACAGCCAGCCGCGGTGCTCGATCTCGAACGGACTCAGCACCACCTGATCACGGCGCGCCGCCACCAGCTGCCGGTTCTCGAACAGCTTCACCAGCACCACGCCCGCGATGAACCCCCCGACGTGCGCCCAGAACGCGACGCCACCTCCTTGCGGCGGCGCCATCACCCCGCTCAGCAACTGCAACGCGAACCAGTACAACAACACCAGCCACGCGGGGACCGGAATCACGCGAAAGAACACGATGAAGAAGAACAGCGTCTTGATGCGGACCCGCGGATACAGCACCAGGTAGGCCCCCATCAACCCGCTGATCGCCCCCGAGGCACCCACCGTCGGAATTGCCGAGCCCGGCGCCGACAGCACGTGCGCCAGACCCGCGAGCAACCCCACCAACACGTAGAACACCACGAACCGCAGGTGACCCATCGAGTCCTCAATGTTGTTCCCGAAGAGCCACAGGAACCACATGTTCGCGAGCAAATGCAGCCAGCCACCGTGGAGGAACATGCTCGTGAACAGCGTCACCACCGTGTAGCCGCCGAACTCACACGGCCCCGAACCCGGACTCAGCTGCACGCCCCGGTACCCGCCCGTCTGACCCATGATCTCCGCCGGTATCGCCCCGAACCGGCACACCGAGTCCGACAACGCGCTCACCGAGACACCACCACCCTGCACGAGGATCCACACCACCACGTTCGCGAACACGATCGCGATCGTGAAGATCGGAAACAGTGTCGTGGGATTCTCGTCCCGCAGCGGAAACAAGCCAGTCCTCGCGCTCGGGCAGGCCGCCGCACGCACCCCGCGCACAGCGCCGGCCAGAATAGCCCCCCTCCCTCCCCCGGTCAAAACCCCCCGCCCACCCCTCCCACACCCCTGTTAAACCCACCCCACCCCGCCTCATGTCGCCCGCCTCTGCCACCCAGGCAGCCCCTTCCCCATTCTCCCGCCCCTTTGGCAGCAAACACCCGCCCCCGCATGGCACACGCGTTGCACTCCTGACGCGCGCTGATCGGCTCCGCGACGAGAGCCGGAGCCCCGAACACGACAAGGAGAATCCATGGGCAAGGTCATCGGCATCGACCTCGGCACGACCAACTCGGTGGTGGCGGTGATGGAGGGAGGCGATCCGGTCGTCATCCCGAATTCGGAGGGGGGTCGTACGACACCTTCGGTGGTGGCGTTCA
Organism: uncultured Gemmatimonadales bacterium; assembly: GCA_963786235.1. Classification (GTDB taxonomy): domain Bacteria; phylum Gemmatimonadota; class Gemmatimonadetes; order Longimicrobiales; family RSA9; genus CAWAYJ01. Next base: position 335,706 of record CAWAYJ010000034.1, on the reverse strand, counting down.
CCAAGGACGGCGAGCGTCTGGTCGGGCAGGTGGCCCGGCGCCAGGCGATCACGAACCCGCGGAGCACGATCTTCTCGATCAAGCGGTTCATGGGTCGGAAGGGCGGCGAGGTGACGGAGGAGTCGAAGCGGATTCCGTACGAGGTGAAGACGGACGCGCAGGGCCGGGTCGAGATCAAGATCCCGAACGCGGACAAGGCGTTCACGCCGCCGGAGATCTCGGCGATGATCCTGCAGAAGATGAAGCAGACGGCGGAGGATTACCTGGGCATGGAAGTGAAGCAGGCGGTGGTGACGGTGCCGGCCTACTTCAACGATGCGCAGCGGCAGGCGACGAAGGACGCGGGCAAGATCGCGGGCCTGGAGGTGCTGCGGATCATCAACGAGCCGACGGCGGCGGCGCTGGCGTACGGTCTGGACAAGAAGAAGGACGAGATCATCGCGGTGTACGACCTGGGCGGCGGCACGTACGACATCTCGATTCTCGAGCTGGGCGATGGCGTGTTCGAGGTAAAGGCCACGAATGGTGACACGCATCTGGGCGGCGACGATTTCGACCAGCGCATCATCGACTGGCTGGTGCAGGAGTTCAAGAAGGACCAGGGCATCGATCTGTCGAAGGACGCGATGGCGCTGCAGCGTCTGAAGGAAGCGGCGGAGAAGGCGAAGATGGAGCTGTCGACGACGATGTCGACGGATATCAATCTGCCGTTCATCACGGCGACGCAGGAGGGTCCGAAGCACCTGAACATCAGCCTGAGCCGGGCGAAGCTCGAGCAGTTGGTGGGCGACCTGCTGGAGCGGACGCTCCCGCCGATGCAGCAGGCGCTGAAGGACGCGGGGCTGGAACCGGGCCAGGTGGACGAGGTCATCCTGGTGGGCGGCTCGACCCGCATCCCGAAGGTGCAGGAGATCGTGAAGACGTTCTTCGGCAAGGAGCCGCACAAGGGCGTGAACCCGGACGAGGTGGTGGGGGTGGGCGCGGCCATTCAGGGTGGCGTCCTGGCGGGTGACGTCAAGGACATCCTGCTGCTGGACGTGACGCCGCTCTCGTTGGGGATCGAGACACTGGGTGGCGTGATGACGGCGCTGATCCCGCGCAACACGACGATCCCTACGAAGAAGGCGGAGGTCTTCTCGACGGCCGAGGACAGCCAGACGACGGTCGAGATCCACGTGCTTCAGGGCGAGCGGCCGATGGCGATCGACAACAAGACGATCGGGCGGTTCCAGCTCACGGGGATCCCGCCCGCGCCGCGGGGCATGCCGCAGATCGAGGTGACGTTCGACATCGACGCCAACGGCATCCTGCACGTGGCGGCGAAGGACCGCGCTACGAGCAAGGAGCAGAAGATCCGGATCGAGGCCTCGAGCGGGCTGAACGAGTCGGAGATCGACCGCATGGTGAAGGACGCGGAGTCGCACGCCGACGATGACAAGACGCGGAAGGAAAAGATCGAGGCCCGCAACCACCTCGACACGCTGGTCTACCAGGTGGAGAAGGACACGAAGGACTGGGGCGACAAGATTACCTCGGACGCGCGGGCGCAGGTGGACGGAGCGCTGGAGCGCGCCAGGAAGGCACTCAAGCAGGACGACCTCGCGGAGCTGCAGGGCGCGCGCGAGTCGCTGATGCAGGCCTTCAGTGCCGCCGGCCAGCAGTTCTACCAGGCCGCTCAGGCGGCGCAGCAGGAGACCGGGGGCGAGGCGGGCGCGAGCCCGGAGCCGGAGGCCGCCAAGGCCGACGAGGACGTGGTCGAGGCGGACTACGAGATCGTCGACGACCAGAAGTAACGGGCCCCGGGGTTACGGCCGGGAAGGGGCGGCTCCGCCGGGGGCCGCCCCTTTTCCGTTGCCGGGCATGGCCGTCGAGTGTCGGGAAACACGACTGGTTTGGGGAGCCTGGCCGCCCGTTCGGGCGTTTCCGGGCACTGCCTGGCACATTCCGTGTATCCTGATGCGCGAATCGCGCCTCCGGAACACCGTAAGACACGCATGAAGGGATTGAAGCTCACGCTCATGGGTCTCGCGACCGTGGTGGTCGCGGGTGGTGGCTTCTTCGCGGGCACCGCGCTGCAGCACCTGGAACCGGTGCCGCAGGCGCCCACGGTGGCCGCGCCGCCGCCGGCGCAGGTCCGCTCGGGGCTGCGCCAGGCGGAAGAGTTGAGCTCGGCGTTCATCTCGATCGCGCAGGCCGTCACCCCGGCGGTCGTTCGGATCGAGGCGGAGTGGACGGCGCCGTCGGACGAGTCGGCGCGCACGCCGCTATGGTTGCGCGACTACGAGCTGGGCTCGGACTCGATCCCGTGGGACCAGTTCCCGGATCTGGGCGGCGGTACCGGGATCGTGATCAGCAGCGACGGCTTCATCCTCACGAACGGGCATGTGGTGGCGGGAGCCACCCGTGTGACGGTCTCGCTGAGTGACCACCGGATGTTCGCGGCGCAAGTCGTCGGTACCGATCCCACGACGGACCTCGCCGTGATCCGCATCCCGACGTCGGGCCTGCCCGCGGCGCAGCTCGGGAATTCGGAAGCCGCGCGAGTCGGCGAATGGGTCCTGGCCATCGGGAACCCGGGGTTCAGCGACGGGGAAACGCTCGATTTCACGGTCACGAGCGGGATCATCAGCGCCAAGGGCCGGCCACTCGAGATCATCCCTCAGGGGAACGGGCTGCAGGACGACTACTCGGACAGCTACATCATCGAGGACTTCATCCAGACGGATGCGGCAATCAACCCGGGCAACTCGGGGGGACCGCTGGTGAACCTGGCGGGCGAGGTGATCGGCGTGAACACGGCGATCGCGAGTTCGACCGGGTTCAACCAGGGCTACGGGTTCGCCATCCCGTCCAACCTGGCCTCGCGGGTGGCGAACGACCTGATCCAGTTCGGCCAGGTCCGGCGGCCGCTGCTCGGCGTCTCGATCGCGAATGTCTCGGCGGAAGACGCCGAGGTTTACGGCCTGTCCAGCATCTCGGGGGTCGTCGTCGAGGACCTGCCCGAGCATTCGCCGGCGGCGGCTGCGGGGATCCATCGGGCGGATGTCATCGTCCGGCTCGACAGCCAGCGCGTGGACCGCGTCGGCCAGCTGCAGCGCCTGATCGCGCAGCGGCTGCCGGGCGACGACATCGCGCTGTCCGTGATCCGGTTCGGCGACTCCCTCGATTTCCGGGTCCGGCTCGGTGAGGCAAGGATCGAGGTGACGCCGGGAACGGGCGAGGCCGCATCGGAACCGGTCGCGGATCTCGGTCTCGTGCTCAATGATCTCGACCGGCAGTTGGCCCGCGAATTCGGATACGCGGCGCCTGGCGGCGTGGTGGTGAGCGACGTCGCGGCCTTCACGCCCGCGTACCGGAAAGGCGTGCTGCCCGGGCAGAAGCTGTTGGCCGTGGACCAGGTCGAGGTGTCGACGACGAAGCAGGCCTGGGACGCGATCCGGGCCGTGCCGCGCGGACGCGTCGTTTCGCTCCTGCTGGTGGGCCCGGATGGGCGCACGGACATCGTCAACATCCGGGTTCCGTAGGACCTTCGGTCCGTTGATCGAGGTCCGCGCCCCCGTTAGCTTCCGGCGGTCAACCGAGTGCGCGAAAGTGGCGGAACTGGTAGACGCGCGAGATTTAGGATCTCGTGGGCGCTGCCCGTGGGGGTTCGAGTCCCCCCTTTCGCACCTGTTTCCATGAGGCACGACCCGGAATGGATGTCCAGACCGAAGCCCTGAAGATCGCCATCGAGAAGCCGGCCGCGTGGGCCCGGCGGCTCACGATCACCGTTCCCCAGGCGCGGATCCAGCGGGAGCGGACGTCGGCAATGTCCAGGCTGGCCCAGCGGGTGAAGCTGCCCGGGTTCCGCAAGGGCAAGGTCCCGGTCGGCGTGATCGAGAAGCGGTTCGGCGCGGCCGTCGAGCAGGAGACGGTCGAGCGGATCATCGGCGACGCCTACCGGGAGGCGATCAAGCAGGAAGGCCTGCAGCCGATCACGCAGGGGGCGGTCGAGGGCGTCGAGTACCAGCCGGGTGCGGACCTGACGTTCCGGGTCGACCTCGAGATCCGGCCGGAGATCGAGCTGGAGCGGATCGGCGGGTTCTCGGTCCGGCGCGAGACGCAGCCGGTCGGCGAGGAGCAGGTCGATGCGGTCCTCGAGCGGCTCCGCGAGCAGCAGGCCGTGTGGCAACCCCTCGAGGCCGACCCCGTTGAGGGCGACGCCGTCGTCGTCGAGATCGTGCCCATGGAAGGGCCCAACGCGGGGACGCCGCGCAGCTACGAGCTGGTGCTCGGCCGCGGCCAGGCCGTGGCGCCGATCGAGGCCGCGATCCGTACACTCCAGCCGGGGACCGAGGGCGAGTTCACGGTCGACCTGCCGGAGGACTCCGACGAGCCGGACAGCCCGGTGAAGCCGCACCAGCTCCGGATCCGGCTCATCGAAGCGAAACGGCCCCAGCTACCCGAGTTCGACGACGAGTTCGCCCGGAGTGTGGGCGAGTTCGCCACCCTGTCGGACCTGCGCGACAAGATCCGGACCGACCTCGAGGAGGAAGCCGGGCGGGAGGCCGACCGGGCGGTCCGCTTCCAGCTGCTCCAGAACATTCTGGATGCCAACCCCTTCGAGGTGCCGGCCTCCATGATCGACGACTATCTGGCCCGACTGTTGCCAGATGCGAAGGACGCCGATCCGGACAAGATGGCGGAGATCCGGTCGCACGCGTCCGCGCCCGCCGCGGAAGCGATCCGCCGCAGCCTCGTCGTGGAGCGGATCGGGGAGATGGAATCGCTCGGCGCGACGGCGGCGGAAGTCGAGGCGCGGGTCGCCGAGACGGCCGGCCGACTCGGCCGGGACGTGGCCGAGGTGCGGGGCCGGTTCGCGAAATCGGGCCGGCTCGCGGAGATCGAACATGAAATCACCGAAGACAAGGTCTTCGAGTACCTGATGTCACTGTCCACCATCGAGTAAACGGAATGGCCATCTTTCCACCGTACGTGATCGAGCGGACCAGCCGCGGCGAGCGCAGCTACGACATCTTCAGCCGGCTGCTCATGGACCGCATCGTGTTCCTCGGCACGCCGATCGACGACAACGTCGCCAACATCATCATCGCCCAGCTCCTCTTCCTCGAGTCGGAGGACGCGGATAAGGACATCTACATCTACATCAACTCGCCGGGCGGTTCCGTGTACGCCGGTCTCGCGATCTACGACACCATGCAGTACATGACGGCGCCGGTGAACACGATGTGCATGGGCATGGCCGCATCCATGGGTGCCCTGCTGCTCGCCTGTGGTACCCACGGCAAGCGCAGCGCCCTGCCCAACTCACGCATCATGATCCACCAGCCATCGGGCGGCGGGCAGGGCACCGCGGCCGACATCGAGATCGCGGCCAAGGAGATCCTCTACGCCAGGGCCCGGCTCAACGAGATCATGGCCAAGCACACGGGCCAGACGGTGCAGCGGATCGCCGACGACGTGGACCGCGACCGCTTCATGAGTCCGGAGGAAGCCGTCGCATACGGTATGATCGACAACGTCGTGACGCACCGGTCCGAGGTCGTCGGAGAGGCCGAGACCGGCAAGACGGACGGGTAGCGGGGGGTGAGCCCGGGTACGAGCCCGGGCCGGCCGGGATTGCAATAACCGGGGGCAGCGGACCATGCCGAGCGAGAAACATTTGCGCTGTTCGTTCTGCGGCAAGTCGAAGGAGTCGGTCAAGAAGTTCATCTCCGGCCCCTCCGTCTACATCTGCAACGAGTGCGTGTCGCTTTGCAACGAGATCCTGGCGGAGGAAGAGGAGCGCGAAGCGGCGGAAGCGGTACCACGCATACCCACCCCGCAGGAGATCAAGCAGACTCTCGACGACTACGTGATCGGACAGGAGGAGGCGAAGAAGTCGCTCGCCGTCGCGGTCTACAACCACTACAAGCGCATCAACCACCACGGCGTGCTCGACGACGTGGAGATCGACAAGGCGAACATCCTGCTGATCGGTCCGACCGGCGTGGGCAAGACACTGCTCGCCCAGACGCTGGCGCGTGTGCTGCAGGTGCCGTTCACGATCGCGGACGCGACCACGCTCACCGAGGCCGGCTACGTCGGCGAGGATGTCGAGAACATCCTGGTCCGGCTGCTGCAGGCGAGCGACTTCAACATCGCGGAGTGCGAGCGGGGCATCGTCTACATCGACGAGATCGACAAGATCGCGCGCAAATCGGAGAACCCCAGCATTACGCGGGATGTCTCGGGCGAGGGCGTGCAGCAGGCGCTGCTCAAGATCCTCGAGGGCACCATCGCGTCGGTCCCGCCGCAGGGTGGCCGCAAGCATCCGCAGCAGGAGTACATCCAGATCAATACCCGGAATATCCTGTTCCTTTGCGGGGGCGCGTTCGACGGCCTGGAGAAGATCGTCGAGCAGCGCACGGGGCACCGCCGGATCGGGTTCGCGGGCGAGGAGGCCGAGCTCGACGCCGTGGACCGCGACAACCCGCTCGGCCAGGTGCAGCCGGACGATCTGCTGCGCTTCGGCCTGATTCCCGAGCTGGTCGGGCGCCTGCCGGTGATGGTCACGCTCGAACAGCTTGACGAGGAATCGCTCGTGCGCATCCTGCGCGAGCCGAAGAACGCGCTGCTCAAGCAGTACGACAAGATGTTCGAGCTGGAGAACATCCGGCTGACGTTCGACCCGGACGCGGTCGGGGCGGTTGCCCGGCGGGCGCTGGACCGTCGGACGGGAGCGCGCGGGCTCCGCGCCGTGCTCGAGGAGGCGCTGCGCGATGTCATGTTCGACATCCCGTCGCGTGACGACGTCCGCGAGGTCGTCATCACGCCCGAATGCGTGTTGAACGGGATGGCGCCGCTGCTCGTGCTCCGGCCGGAATCCAAGAAGCGGGAGGCGTGACGGGCGCTCCGGCCGACGGACAGAGCACCGTGAAGATCCTCGATGTCGAGTTCGCCGGCGCGATGGGCGGCGCCGGCGATCCCGTTCCCGGCACCCTTCCCCAGATCGCGTTCGCGGGCCGCTCGAACGTGGGGAAATCCAGCCTCATCAACCGGCTGCTCGGGCGGCACCGGCAGAAGATCGCCCGCGTTTCCGGCACCCCCGGCAAGACGCGAGAGATCAACTTCTACACCGTGCGGGCCGAGCTCGCCTCGGGCACGCAATGCCGGTTCCTTGCCGTGGACCTGCCCGGCTACGGGTACGCTCGCGCGCCCGGGCCCGTGCGGGCCCGCTGGCGCCCGCTGATCGAGGGGTTCCTCGAGGGCAACGAACGGCTATTGGGGGTGGTCCAGCTCGTGGACATGCGGCACGAGCCGACCCGCGACGACCACCAGATGATCGAGTTCCTTGCCTCGCTGGGCATTCCGACGCTATTGGTCCTGACGAAGTCGGACAAGCTGCGGGCCATGGCCCGCGCGCGCCGCGAGACCGAGATGGCGGGGGAGCTCGGTCTGGACCCGGACCAGGTGATTCCCTTCTCGGCGATCACGGGCGAAGGGCGCGACGCGCTGCTCGAATCGCTGGACGGCCTGCTGTCGGAGATGGAGCCATGAACGGACACTGGATCGTTGTCGGCCTGGGTCTCGCGTGCGCCGCAGCGCCCAACGGGAGTCACGACGTCGCGGACGCCGTTCCCGTCGTGTCGGCGCCCCAGGATACGCTGGTCCCCGCCGGATACGGGACACTCCGACAGGACGCGATCACGGCGTCGCTCCGCGACGGCTCGCTGCTGATCAAGGTGACACCGCTGGACGAAGGCGTGATCCGACTGCTCGCGCCCGACACCTACCGGCGCATGCACGCGCTGGCCGAGAACCAGCGGGCCGACGCGGAAATGGCCGGCCCGGAGCCGCAGATGTTTCTGGTCTCGTTCTTCAGCTACCAGCCCAACACGCCGTTCCACCAGGAGAACCTGCAGCTTTCCTACCAGGGCCGCCTGCTCCAGCCGATGGGCGTGTTCCCGCTCACGACCAACTTCGGCAGGCCCGAACTCCAGCAGCAGGAATCGCAGAGCGCGATCTACGTGTTCCCGGGGCCTCTCGATTACCGGCAGCCCTTCGTGGTGCGGTACGGCATGACGTCGAGTAACGACTGGGCACGCATCAGCCCGGATCTCGACATCGAACGGGCGAAGGTCCGCGCCCGCGCCGGCGGCGGCTGACCCGCCGCCCTTCCCCGCAACCGCCAACGCTCCCGCTCCCGCGAACGCCCCCGCCTCCGCTCCCGCCTCCCGCGTCCATTCACAGCGGGATTCCGTACTCCTTGATCTTCCGGTAGAGGGTCCGTTCCCCCATGCCGAGGGCCTCGGCGGCTTTCCGTCGGTTGCCCTTGACCTGGCGCAGGGTGGCAACGATGGCGGCGTGCTCGATCTCGCGCAGTGTCATTCCGGGCCGGAACAGGATGATCTCCTCGTCGGGCTCGTCCTCGTCGGCGTCCTCGATCTCGACGTCCTCGATGCTGTGGCCGCCGGTCGCGATGGCGGACGGTGCGGGCACGATCGCGGCCGGTGCGAGCGGGAATCGGTAGGGCCCGGACTGCGCGAGTTCGGGGTGCAGCTCCCGGTACTCGTCGAAGCGGTTGCGCAGATCCTCCACGTCCATGCGGAGCTGGATCAGGGTGCGGAAGATGAACTCCAGCTCCGGCGCCGACTGGACGGGACGTCGCTCATCGATGACGGGCAGGTGCGCCGGCAATCCGGAGACGCCGGTCCGGTTCCGGATTTCGCGCGGGATGTCCTCGGGGCGCACGACACTCCCGGGCGCGAGCACCACCATCGACTCGATGAGGTTCTTCAGCTCGCGCACGTTGCCGGGCCATTCGTACTCGCGCAGCAGGCGCATGGCCTCTGGCGAGATGACGACGGGCGGCCGGTCGTGCGCGCGCGCGTTCTCCCGGTTGAAATATTCGATGAGAAGGGGTATGTCCTCCTGCCGGTCACGGAGCGGCGGGAGCTCGATGTTGAGGACGTTGAGCCGGTAGTAGAGGTCGCGCCGGAACCGTCCGATCTCGACCAGCTGGCGCAGGTCCTGGTTGGTGGCGGCAATGAAGCGGACATTGACGTGGATCGACTCTTCCCCGCCGACGCGCATGAACTCGCGTTCCTCGAGCACGCGGAGCAGCTTGATCTGGGTGGCGAGCGGCATCTCGCCGATCTCGTCGAGGAACAGAGTGCCCCTGTCCGCCAGTTCGAAGAAGCCCTTGCGCTGGCCGGTCGCGCCCGTGAACGCGCCCTTCTCGTGTCCGAACAGTTCCGACTCGAGTAGCGTTTCCGGAAGCGCGGCCACGTTGGCCGCAATGAACGCCCGGTTCCTGCGTGGCGAGAGCGCGTGGATCCCGCGGGCGACCCGTTCCTTGCCCGTGCCGCTCTCGCCGGTGACAAGGACGGTCGAGCTGACGGGCGCGATCTGCACCACGCGCTCGAGCACCTCGATCATCGCCTCGGTCTCCCCGATGATGCCCGTAACCTCCCGCAGGTGACGGCGGTCGATCAGGCGCTTGCCGAGCAACGCCACCTCGCGCGGGTCGACCGGCTTGATCAGCGCCAGGGCGAGGCCCAGCCGGCGACGCGCGTCGGGCGTCGCATCGGCCTCGTGGTCGAAGAGGCCGATCACGGGCAGCCGCTCCATCTCGAACGCCTCGCGGGCCAGCCGACGCGCTTGTTTCTCTTCGAGCGCGCCGGTCAGGATGACGAGGACGGGGTCGGCCACGTCACGGATCCGTTCGCCGGCCGTGAGCAGTTCGACTCCGTGGCCTTCCTCACGGAAGGCATCGCGCAAACGGACGGCAGGTTCGAGGTCCCGCGTCGTGATGAGGACGGTATCAGCCATGCGATCGGGGGTGTGTGCCGGTATCGATCCCGCGCAGCAGTTGGACCGCGTGGGCGAGCATGCCGTCGAGGATGGCGAGGCCGTCGCGGACGCCGCCCGTGCTGCCGGGCAGATTCACGATGAGGGTGGCGCCCCGGATGCCGGCCGTGCCGCGCGAGAGCCAGGCGTTGGGCGTGGACTCCGCTCCGCGCTGCCGGATCGCTTCGGCGATTCCGGGCACGGCCCGCTCGAGGAGCGGGAGCGTCGCTTCCGGGGTGACGTCGCGCAGCGTGAACCCGGTGCCCCCGGTCGTAACGACGAGATCGACGTCCCCGCCATCGGCCCACGCGGCGATGCGAGCGGCGATGGCCGGGGCATCGTCCGGTACGACCGCCTGGGCGTGCAGCCGGTGGCCGCGCCCGGCGACCCACGCGGTGATGAGCGGACCGCTGCCGTCCGTGCGTATGCCCGCGGCGACGCCATCGGAGACGGTGAGCACCGCGACTCTCACGGCCTCCAATCGGCTACCTCCGGATCGAGCCGTCCTTGTAGAACGGGGGCCGGACCACCTCGGCGGCGCAGCCCTTGTCGCGGATCATGATCTCGATCGCGGTGCCCGGCTTCGAGGCGGCGAGCGGGACGTAGGCCATGCCCACGCCGATCCCGAGCGAGGGGCCCACGACGCCGCTGGTCACGACGCCGGCGGGCTCGCCGTTCCAGTGGACGGCGTACCCGTGGCGCGGGAAGCCGCGTTCCTTGAGGACGAAGCCGACCAGCCGGTCCTTGATCCCCGCTTTCTTCTGCGCCACGAGCGCGGCCTTCCCGTTGAAGTCGGCCTTGTCGAGCTTGGTGACCCAGCCGAGCCCGGCTTCGAGCGGCGTCCGCGTCTCGTCGATGTCGTTGCCGTAGAGGGCGTAGCCGACTTCGAGCCGGAGCGAGTCGCGGGCACCGAGTCCGACCGGTGCGATGCCGTCGGCCGCGCCCGCCTCGAGCAGGGCGCGCCAGAGCGCGACGCCCGCGTCCCATTCGACGAACAGCTCGAATCCGTCCTCGCCCGTGTAGCCGGTCCGGGCGATGATCGCGGGCACGTCCGCGACGACGCCAGCACCGAAGTGGTAGTAGGCGATGTCATCGAGCTTCGCGTCCGTCAGCCGCGCCAGGATCCGCGCGGACGCCGGCCCCTGAAGCGCGAGCAGCGCGAACTCGTCGGAGCGGTCCTTGAACTGGACGTCGAGCCCCTTCGTCGCGGCCTCCACCCAGGCGCGGTCTTTGTCGCGGTTGGAGGCGTTCACGACGATCATGTAGTGGTCGGCGAAGCGGTAGACGATGCAGTCGTCGACCGCGCAGCCGTTCTCGTAGCAGATCACCGCGTACTGCGCCTGGCCGACCGCCAGCTTCGAGGCATCGTTGGTCACGACCCGCTGAACGAGCGCGAGTGCATCCGGGCCGCGGATGTCGAACTCGCCCATGTGGGTGACATCGAACAGGCCGGCGCGGGTGCGCACGGCCTTGTGCTCCTCCATGATCCCGGTCGGGTACTGCACCGGCATCTCGTATCCGGCGAACGGCACCATCTTCGCGCCGAGACTCACGTGTTCGGCATAAAGCGGCGTCCGCTTCAGACTCTCCGCCATCGCATCCTCAAGTGTTCGGGTTCGGTTGCTTCAACAGCGTCGCCATGAGGGCCTTCTGCACGTGCAGCCGGTTCTCGGCCTCGTCCCAGACGCGGGACCAGGGGCCCTCGATGACCGAATCGGTGACTTCCTCGCCCCGGTGCGCGGGCAGGCAGTGCAGGAAGATCGCGTGGCCCGCCGCCTTCCTCATGAGCACCGCATCGACGCAGTAGCCCGCGAAGGCGCGGGCCCGTTCGGCCGCCTCCTCCTCCTGGCCCATGGACGCCCACACGTCCGTGGTCACGACGTCCACGCCGGCAACGGCCTCGGCCGGGTCCGCGGTGAGCAGCACCGTGGTCGCTCCGCGGGCCCGCTCGAGGGTCGCCGGATCGGGCCGGTATCCTTCCGGACAGGCGAGGCGGAGTTCCAGGCCCAGGCTGGCGGCAGCATTGAGCCAGGAGTTGGCCATGTTGTTGCCGTCACCGACCCACGCCACCGAGCGGCCGCGCAGCTCGGGCCCCAGGTTCTCGCGGATCGTCATCAGGTCCGCCATGACCTGGCACGGATGGAGCAGGTCCGTGAGCCCGTTGATGACCGGTACGGTGGAGAACCGGGCCAGCTGATCCGCCGTCGCGTGCGCGAACGTCCGGATCATGATCATGTCGACGTAGCGCGAAAGGACGCGGGCGGTGTCGTGGATCGGTTCGCCCCGCCCCATCTGCACGTCGCGAGCCGACAGGAACAGCGCATGCCCGCCCAGTTGGTAGGCACCGACCTCGAACGACACGCGAGTCCGGGTCGAGCTCTTCTCGAAGACCATCGCCAGCGTGCGCCCGGCGAACGGCCGCTCCTCGTACTTGCCCCGCTTCATCGCGTCCGCCAACTCGAGCACCGCCGCGAGCTCCGCCGCGTCGAAATCCGGGATCGCGAGAAAGTCACGTTTGTTGATCATGGGGGGAAGGTAGGGCGGAAGGCCGGGGGACGGCTAGGGGAATCGGGGGGCGGGAGCGGAGGCGGAAGCGTTTGCGGGGGCGGGTGCGGGTGCGGCGGGAGCGGTGGAGCGGCGAACGCGTCCCGCGCCCGCCGCTCCCGGTCCCCCAAACGCCTCCGCTTCCGCCTCCGCCCCCCGATCCGTTCAGAGAATGTATTTCCGCAGGTCCTCGTCGCGGACGATCTTCTCGAGCCGTGCGCGGACGGTGTCGGCATCGATGGTGGTCGGGCCGGTGCCGGCGTCGGGCAGGTCGAAGAGGATCTCGTCGAGCAACGTGGTGAGGACCGTATGGAGCCGCCGGGCGCCGATGTTCTCCATGCGGGCGTTGACGTCGGCGGCGATGTGGGCGATCTCGCGCACGCCATCCTCGGAAAAATGCAGCTCGGCCCCCTCCGTGCCGACCAGCGCCTGGTACTGACGCAGCAGCGCGTTCTTCGGCTCCTGCAGGATGCGGACGAAGTCGGCCTCGGTGAGGGGGCTCAACTCGACGCGGATCGGGAAGCGGCCCTGCAGTTCGGGAATCAGGTCGCTCGGCTTCGCCACGTGGAACGCGCCCGCCGCGATGAACAGGACGTGATCCGTGCGGATCATGCCGTACTTGGTCTGCACGGTGCTGCCCTCGACGATGGGCAGCAGGTCACGCTGCACGCCCTCGCGGCTGACGTCGGGACCGGCGCCGCCGCGCTGGCCGGCGATCTTGTCGACCTCGTCGAGGAACACGATGCCGCTGTCCTCGGACCGCTCCAGCGCCTCGTTCACGACTTCATCCATGTCGACGAGCCGGTCGAGCTCGTCCTGCAGCAGGATGCGGCGCGCCTCGGCGATCGAGACGGTGCGCCGCTTCTTCCGCTTGGGCAGCATGTCCTGCAACATCTCGGTGAAGTTGAAGTCCATGCCCTCCATGCCCATCGGGATCATCATGTTCTCGACGGGCTGCGACTGCTGGACCTCGACATCCACCAGGCGCTCTTCCAGCTTGCCGTCGCGAAGCAGCGTGCGCAGCTTCTCCCGCGTGCGTTCCCGCCGCTCGCGCACTTCCCGCTGCTCGTCGTCCTCCTCGCCCTCCGGCCGGGCCTGCTCGCGGCTGATGCCGTCGGAACCGACCACGAAGGCGCGCGCGCTGCCCGTCGTCCCCGGCTCCGCGGGCTGGATCACGCTCCAGGGCGGGCCGGAACGCGGCGGCGTGGCCGGCTCGGGCGGCGGCAGCAACAGGTCGAGCAGGCGTTCCTCGACGCGCTGCTGCGCGACGTCCTCGACATCGGCTTCCCGTTCGTCGCGCACCATGTTGACCGCGACGTCGACGAGGTCGCGGATCATGGACTCGACGTCGCGCCCGACGTAGCCGACCTCGGTGAACTTCGAGGCCTCGACCTTGACGAAGGGCGCACCCGCGAGCCGGGCGAGCCGGCGCGCGATCTCGGTCTTTCCCACGCCGGTCGGCCCCATCATGATGATGTTGTTGGGCACGATCTCGTCGCGCAGGTCATCATCGACGCGCTGCCGCCGCCAGCGGTTGCGCAGCGCGATGGCGACCGCGCGCTTGGCGGCATCCTGGCCGACGATGTACTTGTCGAGTTCGGCCACGACCTGACGCGGAGTCAGCTCGTCGCGCCACTCGTTCTCCGGCCGTGTCGGTTCGATCGACGTGTTCTCCGGCTGATTCATGCTCATATTGGCGCGGACCCGGCCTTACAGCTCGAGCACCACGATATTCCGGTTGGTGTAGATGCGAGATGTCGGCGGCGATCTCCAGCGCGGTCCTCACCATCGTCGCGGCATCGAGGTCGGCGTGCTGCCGCAGCGCCCGCGCGGCCGCGATCGCGTACGGCCCGCCACTGCCAATGGCGACGATATCGTCATCGGGTTCGATCACGTTTCCGTCACCGCTGATCACGAAGAGGTGCCCTGGATCGGCAACCGCGAGCAGCGCGTCGAGACGGCGCAGGTAGCGGTCGGTCCGCCAGTCCTTGGCCAGCTCGACGGCGGCCCGGGGCAGGTTCCCCGGGAAGCGCTCGAGCTTTTCCTCGAATTTCTCGAACAGCGCGAAGGCATCGGCCACCGAGCCCGCGAAACCGGCCAGGATGGCGCCGTCTTTCAGCTTGCGTACCTTCCGGGCGGACGCCTTCACAACCGTGTCGCCCATCGTGACCTGGCCGTCCCCACCCAGCGCGACGCGACCGTCGCGGCGGACCGCCACGATCGTGGTGCCGCGGAACCCGTCGCCCTGCTTCATGCCCCGCCCTCCCTCGTTGTCAGGACCGTCTGAAAGGTAACCGGGCGCCGCGCGGCAGAGCCAGTGGCCGCGATCATGCCCGTGGATGCGCCTTGTCGTACACGCGCTTGAGCCGCTCGCGCGAGGTATGCGAGTAAATGCGTGTGGTGGAGAGCGACACGTGGCCGAGCAGCTCCTTCACGGCCATGAGGTCGGCGCCCGCGTCGAGCATGTGCGTCGCGAACGTGTGACGCAGCGAGTGGGTCGACAGCTCGTCGTCCTCACCCGCCTTGCGCAGGAACTCGGTGACGATCGACTGGATGCGACGCCGGGAGAGCCGGCGGCCGGCCGCGGTCAGGAACACGGCCCGCCGGTCGCTCGCCGGACCCCGGCCCGCCGCCCCGGCCCGGTGCGGCTCCCAGCGGCGGAGCGCGGCCACCGCCGACCGACCGATGGGCACGATCCGCTCCTTGCGTCCCTTGCCGCGCACCTTGACCTGGTCCGCGACCAGGTCGAGGTCGTCCATGTCGAGACCGTGCAGCTCGGCGAGGCGGAGTCCAGCCGCGTAGAAGAGCTCGAGGATTGCGTGGTCGCGGGTCCCGTTGAACGTGCCCTCCGCCGCGCGGCTCTCCGAGAGCGCGAAGAGGCGCTCCGTCTGCGTCTGCGTCAGCCACGCCGGCAGCGAGCGCTCGAGTCGGGGCGAGCGGAGCGTGCGCGCGGGGTTGCCAGCGATCCGTTCTTCGCGGTGGAGATAGCGGAACAGGGAGCGGACCGCGGACAGCTTGCGTGCGATGGTGCGCCTCGACAGGCCGCGCCGGTTGAGGTGGCCGAGATAGCCGCGGAGGGCGAGCCGGTCCACGCCCGCCCATGACCAGCCATCCCCGAAGTGGCGGTTCAGGAACGCGGCGAACTCGTAGAGATCGCGGCGGTAGGCGGCGACCGTGTGCTCGCTGAGCTGACGGCCCGACTCGATCTCGCGCAGCCAGGCGCTGAGGTCGGCCAGCGCGGCGGAGGTCGGCTCGTTCACGGCTCGACTCCGGCGCCCGCCGGCTCCGGCCTCGTCCCGCGCGCGCCGGACGCGCGGTTCGATGCGTCGTCGATCCGCTCCGCGCGCAGCCACGCGGCAAACGCCTCGCGCGCCCGCTCGACCGTGCGCTGGCGTCGCAGGCGCTTGTCGCGCACGGCCTCGGCGAGCGGGTCGAGCAGGCCGAGGTTCGAGTTCATCGGTTGGAACGCGGCGGGCGGCGTATCACGGAGGTAGCGATAGAGCCCGCCGATCATGGTGGTGGCGGGCGGCAGCGAAGCCGGCAGCCCGTGCAGCACGCGATCCAGGTTCACACCCGCGAGGATGCCGGACGCGGCCGACTCGGTATAGCCTTCGACGCCGGTCAACTGTCCCGCGAACAGCAGGTCGGGCCGGCCAGGCAACGCACCGGCCGGTGTGAGGTGGCGCGGGAAGTCGAGGTACGTGTTCCGATGGATCGAACCCGTGCGCAGGAACTCGGCAACGGCGAGGCCCGGGATCATCCGGAACACGCGGCGCTGCTCGCCCGTACGCAGTCGCGTCTGGAACCCGACCATGTTCCAGAGCTGGCCGTTCCGGTCCTCGCGCCGGAGCTGGACCACGGCCCAGGGCCGGCGGCCGGTACGGGGGTCGGCCAGGCCGACCGGCTTCATGGGCCCGAAACGGAGCGTGTCGACGCCTCGCTCGGCCATCACCTCGATCGGCAGACATCCTTCGAAGAACGGGACGTTCTCCCAGTCGTGACCGGGATAGATGTCAGCCCCGCGCAACGCTTCATGGAATCGTTCGTACTGCTCCCGGTCGAGTGGGCAGTTCAGGTAGTCGCTGCCTTCCCCCTTGCCGTACCGCGATGCAAAGTACGCGACGTCGGTGTCGATCGAGTCGAACGACACGATCGGCGCGATCGAGTCAAAGAACGCGAGCGCCTCGCCGCCGAGCCGTTCGCGGATCGCGGCGGCCAGCACATCCGAGGTGAGCGGGCCGGACGCGACGATGGCCGGACCAGCGGGCAACCCCGTCGCCTCGCTCCGTTCGATCCGAATGCGCGGGTGCCCTGCGATGCGCGACGTCATGGCCGCGGCGAACGCGCCGCGATCGACCGCCAGCGCGGTGCCCGCGGGCACGGCCGAGGCCCGCGCACAATCGAGCAGGATCGACCCGAGATCGGACATCTCGAGCTTGAGCAGCCCGTGCGCGTTGCCCGGATCGAGGCTCTTGAAGGAGTTGGTGCAGACCAGTTCGGCGAGGTTTCCCGTCTGATGCGCCGGCGTCATCCGCGCGGGTCGCATCTCCTGCAACATCACGTCATGACCGCGTTGGGCAAGCTGCCAGGCGGCCTCGCAACCGGCAAGGCCGCCACCGACCACGGTGACGTGCGCCACTCAGTTCCCCTTGTTCTTCGGACGACTCCCGCTCGTGCGTGTGCTACCCTTGCCCCGGGTACCGGTGCCAGCCGTCTTCTTCGCTGCCGTCCCGCGCGTGGCCGACGACCGCGACGACGAATCCGTCTTCTTCTTTGCGCGGCCCGGACGCGCGGTCTTCTTCTTCGCGCTCTTCGCGCCCCGTGCGCCGCCCGCCGCTCGTGCACTACCTGATGGAGCAGGGTCACCATCGGGAGATCCGGCGGTATCGGAGTCCGCGACGATCGCGCCACAATCGGGACACTTGAGGTGAGGCCCGAGCTGCTTCGTCGATTTGCGGAGCATCAGCGCCGAGCTGCACACCTCGCAGGGCGTGGGCACCGGCTCGTCCCAGACGGACCAGTCGCAGTCCGGGTACCGGGTGCACCCCCAGAAGGGCTTGCCGCGCCGCGTCCGCTTCTCACCGACATCGCCCTCGCCGCATTTCGGACACTTCAGGCCGGGGATCGTGCGCGGCCGCGTGTGCTTGCACTCTGGGTAATTGCTGCAGGCGATGAACGGGCCGAACCGACCCTCGCGCTCAACCATCTCGCCACCGCAAACGGGGCATTTCTCGCCGATCAGGCGCGGTTCGGCGCGGCCACTGCCGTCCAACTCGCGGGTGAACCGGCATTCGGGGTAGCCGGAACAGCCGAGGAAGCGGCCCGCACGATTCCAGCGCACGACGAGCGGCCGGCCGCATTCCGGACAGTCACCTGTGTCTGCGGCCACGACTTCCCGCACGATCGCGTCGCTCGTGCGCTCCCCCTCCTCGAGCCTGCGCTGGAACGGCCCGTAGAAGTCGCGGAGCACGCGACGCCAGTCGAGCTCGCCGTCCTCGACCCGGTCGAGTTCGGCTTCCATCTCGCTCGTGAAGCTGACGCTGAACACGTCCGGGAACACGCGCACGAGCACGCCGGCGACGGTCTCGCCGAGCGGTGTGGGGCGGAACCGCTTCTGCTCCAGTTCCGCGTATTCCCGGTCGCTGAGCGTCGAGATGATCTGGGCGTACGTGGACGGGCGGCCGATGCCCAGTCTTTCCAGCTCCTTGACGAGGCTCGCCTCTGTGAAACGGGGCGGCGGCTGGGTGAAGTGCTGGGCCGGGATCATGCCGAGGACCGTACAGACGTCGCCCTGCTCGAGCACGGGCAGCGGCGCGAGGTCGTCGAGAGTACGGTGGTCGCCTTCTTCCCTCGCCTCCTGGTAGAGGCGGGTGAAACCGTCGAACTTGACGACCGACCCGGTCGCGCGGAACACGTACTCGCGCTCCGCTTCCCGGATCTGGAAGTCGGCCGTGGTCGTGTCGTAGACGGCCGGGTTCATCTGGCCAGCCACGAAGCGCAACCAGATCAGCTCGTAGAGACGGAGCTGGTCGCGGTCGAGATGGCTGCGCAGCGAATCGGGGGACCGCATCGCGTCGGTCGGGCGGATACCTTCGTGCGCTTCCTGCGCGCCCTTCTGCTGCTTGCCACCCCAGAGGCGCGGCGAGTCGGGCAGGTATGGCTCGCCGAAGCTCTTCCGGATCAATTCGCGCGCGGGCGCCACAGCGTCGGCGGAAACGCGGGTCGAGTCCGTCCGCATGTACGTGATCAGGCCGACCGCGCCCTCGGCGCCGACATCCACGCCCTCGTACAACTGCTGCGCGGTCCGCATGGTGCGCCGTGCGGTGAAGCCGAGCCGCTTGGCCGCCTCCTGCTGCAGGGTCGACGTGGTGAACGGGGCGGGCGGGTTCTTCAGCCGTTCGCGCCGCTTCAGCTCGGTGACGTTGAAGGGCTTGCCCCGGACATCGTTCAACACCCGGGTCGCCGACGCTTCGTTCTCCAGACGGAACGACTTGCCGTCGATGTGGTGGAGCTTCGCCTCGAACCGGGTCTCGTCCTTCTCCAGCGCGGCCGTAATCGACCAGTATTCCTCTGGCTCGAACGCGCGGATCTCCGCCTCTCGCTCCGTGATCAGCCGCAACGCCACGGTCTGGACGCGGCCGGCGGAGAGACCGGGGCGGATCGGCTTCCAGAGCAACGGGCTCACCTGGTAGCCCACCAGCCGGTCGAGGATCCGGCGTGCCTGTTGCGCTTCGACCTTGCGCATGTCGAGCGTGGTCGGCGCATCGAGAGCCCGGCGCACGGCATCGCGCGTGATCTCGTGGAAGCGGACGCGCTGAAAGCGTTGCGACGGGGCGGCGGCCTGCTTGTCGGCATCGTAGCCGAGCTGTTCGGCGACGTGGTAGGCGATGGCCTCGCCCTCGCGGTCGGGGTCGGTCGCGAGCACCACGACGTCGGCCTTCTCCGCCTCCCTGCGCAGCTCCTGGATGATCTTGCCCTTGCCCCGGATGGTCACGTAGCGCGGCTCGAAGTCGGCATCGATGTCGACGCCCAGCTCCCGTTCCGGCAGATCCCGGATGTGGCCGACCGAGGCGCGAACGTGGAACCCCGCCCCGAGATACTTGCCGATCGTCCTCGCCTTGGCCGGTGACTCCACGATCACCAGCTGTCGCTCGTTGCTGCGCTTTGCCATCAGTCTCTATTCGATTCCCAGTCCATCGAGGATTTCGTGTACGATCTCGTCCGGCGCACGGCCGTCGACGTCCACGCGGAAGTCGGCACGCCCGTAGGCCGCCTCCCGTTTCTGCAACAGTGCGCGGGCCGTGTGATCGGGGGCGTCGTCGCCTGCGAGCAGCGGTCGGACGACCGGGTCGGCCGCAGCGCGCCGCACGGCCTCGGCGGCCGAAACACGCAGCCAGACGGTGCGTGCGCCGGAAGGAACGGCTTCGAAAGCGCCAGGCTGCGCGGCCCAGCCGCCGCCGAGCGCGAGCACGGTATGATCCCCCGATAGTAACGTCGCTGTCAACTCGGCTTCCATAGCCCGGAAGGCCGCTTCGCCCGGATCGCGGAACCATTCGGCGATGGTGCGCCCGCTCCGCGACGCGATCTCAAGATCGACATCAATGAAGCGCCAGCCGAGCCGATCCGCGAGGCGGCGACCGACCGTGGTCTTGCCGGCGGCCATGAAGCCGACGAGCGCGACGAGACGCACCGGTTGAGCCTGAGACCCCGTGCCGGCGGGCGTGTCGCGATCGGATCCGACCGGCACGTTCATCCGGACGAACCGGCGCCGATCTCGCCCAGCCGGGCCTGCCGTTCGTCAAGCTGAGAGAGGTACGCCTCGAAGTTGCGGCGGGTTTCGCGCAGGCTGTCTCCGCCGAACTTCTCGAGGAGCGCGTCGGCGAGCACGATCGCGACCATCGCCTCGCCGACGACCGCCGCGGCCGGCAGCGCCACGACATCGCTTCGCTCGCGTATCGCGTCCGCGGGCCGGCCCGTCTTCAGGTCGACGCTGCGGAGCGGCTGCATGAGCGTGGAGAGCGGCTTCATGGCGGCTCTCACGATGATGGGCTCACCGGTCGTGGTCCCACCCTCGAGGCCACCGGCGGCGTTGCCGGTACGGCGAAACCCGCCGGCTGCGCGGGCCGAGGCCTCGCGCTCGATACGGTCGTGTACCCGGGAACCGGGGCGGCGAGCCGCCTCGAAACCCATCCCGATCTCGACGCCCTTCATGGCCTGGATCGAAAGGATGGCCTGGCCAAGGCGGCCGTCGAGCTTGCGGTCCCACGATACGTGGCTGCCGAGCCCGACCGGCACCCCGCGCGCCACGACCTCGAACGATCCGCCAAGCGTGTCGCCGGCGGCGCGGGCCGCATCGATCGCCTCGATCATGCGCCGCTCCGCGTCCGGGTCGAGCGTGCGGAGCGGCGATTCGTCGACGGCCGCGTTCAGATCGGCGGGCAGCGGATCGGGCAGTCTGCGCCTCGATGCCGCCGAGCATGACGACGTGGCTCTCGACCGTGACGGCGAACTCGGCGAGCAGCCGCTTGGCGACGGCCCCGGCCGCGACCCGCGCCGTCGTCTCCCGCGCCGACGCCCGTTCCAGGATGTCGCGCGCATCGTCGCGGTCGTACTTGAGGACGCCGACGAGGTCGGCGTGGCCCGGGCGCGGGAGGTGCACGCGGCGCAGCTTCGCTTCATCGGCGTCCGGCGCCGGCGCCCCGGCGGCCATCGCCTCCTGCCAGTTGCCCCAGTCGCGATTCCAGACGGCGAGCGCGATCGGCGAGCCGAGCGTTTCGCCGAGCCGGATCCCCGCGATCACCTCGGCGCGGTCCTTCTCGATCTTCATTCGCGCACCGCGGCCGTAGCCGCCCTGGCGGCGCCTCAGTTCCGGATCGATGTCGCGGGACAGGTCCAGCCCGAGGCCGGCCGGAACCCCTTCGATGAGGCAGACCAGACCCGGGCCGTGCGACTCGCCCGCGGTCCTGAACTGGAATCGCATGGTCGGACCCCCTTTACGCGGAAGAGCCCGGCCGAGACCGGGCTCTCCCTGTCATCCATCCTAACTTCTGTCGGGGTCGTGCGAATGTCCAGCCAGTACTCCGTCCGGACCCGCTCCCTGCTATCGATTCGTTTGCGGTCGAAGCATGCGTCGCGTAGGCAGCGCAACCTCCCCGGGCATTATTTCCACCGGACCGGTGGATGCCGACTCCAGCGTCGTCACCACTGCCGGTTGGACCGGCCGTTGCGACTGCACGGCCACGGTCGCGGCCCCGGTCGTGTCCGGCGGCGGGACGAGAATCGGGATCGCCTTGGTCATGACTTCGCTGACCGCTCCCGACGCATCGGTGACCGTGGCACTCACGATGAGCACCGAGTCACTCGGGGTTGCGCCTACCGAGATCGCGGCGTCCTGGATCACGTCGATCCGTTGGGGATTCACCGTAAAGTTCTTGTCGGAATCCACGGCACCCCGGAACCACACGTCGACGCGGGTCAACGGCCGGTCGCCTTGCGCCCGGACCCGGATATCCGCCGTGGCGCCAGCCTTGACGAAGGACGGCACCTCGACATCGGTGACGACCGGTGGACCGAGCGGGATGGTGACCATCTCCTGGTCGGAGTACGCGACGGCACCCCCACGATCCACCGCAACCGCACGGACCTGCAGCTCGCCAAGCGTGATGTTGCCGGGAACCGGAACCGTGATCGTCTGGGTCAGCGCGGATTGCGCCGGACTGATCTTGATGATCTGGTCGGCCACGAACGCGCCGCGAAGCTCGAGCCGAAGCTCGGTAACCTGGCGCACGGCCTGCGCGGAAACATTGACGTTCATGTTCATGCCGGCGTGGGCCGTTGCCGGAGCCGACAGCTCGACCGTGGGCGGCTCGATGGCGAGCGGCACGTTACGGATAGTCGACTCGCTCGACTCACCGGTCTCGTCGCGAACACCGAGTTCGAGCGAAATCAGCGTATCCGCCACGGTCATGGGGACGAAGAGGATGACGTCCTGCGTCACGTTGTTCCGCGGGGGCACGATCGCGATCGTGCTATCCATGACGATTGCACCGCGTGACACCACGTCGAGGAGTGATATCTTGCGCGATCCAGCCGCCGTCACGCGTACGCTGATCGGGTCGCCCGCGCGGGCCACCGTGGGTGCGGATACACTGGTGATCGTCGGCGGGCCGAAGACTACGGCTGTGCTCTCCCGGATCTGGCTGGAGTTGCCGGTCTGATCGATTACGTTCGCCTGCACGATCAACAACGTGTCCTGAAGCAGCGCCGGCACACGGATCGCAAGCACTTCGGAGAGCCGCGTCTTCGCCGGATTGAACTCCACGGCCGTATCCTTCACCACGGCACCGCGCAGGGCCACGATGAGGTCGGAGATACCGTGCGGTCCGGTCGCGTCCACCCGGACGTTGACGATCTCACCGGCAGTGGCAACCTGCGGTACGGTCACGTTCGTGATCCGCGGTAGCAGGTCCACGCTGTCCCCTGTGAACGCGTTGTCGCCGTCGCAGGCGGCGGCCAGCGGGACCGCTACCAGCATAAGGGCGAGGGCCAGGCGCTGGATCCGCCCGCTTCCAGCCCGCGGCTCCCGCCGCGTCTCCTGCTGATCGCTTCTCATACGCCCTTCCACTCTTTCGTGCGGCGCCAATGCGCCGGCCATCCCAAGGTCGTGAATTGCCTCACGCATTCCATTCACTCAATTCCTGACGATGTGCGGCGTGACCATGATCAGGAGGTCCTTCTTGTTCTCTTCTTCATGCGTGTTGCGGAACAGCGCCCCCAGGACCGGCAGGTCCATGAGCAGGGGGATGCCAGTGCGCACCCGCGACTTCTCGGTAATCGTGAGCCCACCGATCACGGTGGTCTCGCCGTCCCGGACCAGCACCTGCGTCTTCGCATTCTGCGTCTGGAAGACGAAGCCGATATCCGAGGATGCCGGCACGGCGGACGAGCGCTCAGCCTCGATGTCGAGCAGCACCTGGTCGCCGGTCACGTGCGGCGTGACCTTGAGGATCACGCCCGTGTCCTGGTAATCGACGGTCGCCGTGGGGGCCTGCCCCGCGCCGCCGGCCCCGCCGAGGGAGCCGAGGTCGATGACGCGGATCGGAGTCCGCTGCCCGACCTGGATCTCGGCCTGACGGTGGTTCATCACGGTGACGACCGGCTTCGCCTGCACGTCGCTCAGCGTCACCGACTGCAACGCGTCGAGGAAGGTGATCAGGGTGTGTCGG
Source organism: uncultured Gemmatimonadales bacterium (assembly GCA_963786235.1). Taxonomy (GTDB): domain Bacteria; phylum Gemmatimonadota; class Gemmatimonadetes; order Longimicrobiales; family RSA9; genus CAWAYJ01. The sequence goes on along the minus strand of CAWAYJ010000034.1, from coordinate 312,106 downwards.
CCGAGCACCAGCGATGTGACCAGCTCGAGTGCCGGATTGGGCACCGGGAAATTGGCGTTCGCCAGGCCGGCGATCGAATTGCCGCCGAGAAGGACCACGTCATTGTTCGTGGCTTCGTCCGGCTGCAATACGCCGTCACCGTTCTGGTCGACGAAGCCGCTGACCTTCGAGTTGAGCTGGTTGCCGCGCGAGTCCTTCAGGTCATACGTCACGCCCAGCTCTTCGAGCGACGTCCGGTCGACGAAGGCGATAGTCGCCGCGATGTTGACCTGCGGGACCTCCATGTCGAGCCCCTTGATCAGCGGCTCGATCTGGTTCAGAACCGACGGCACGTCGGTCACCATGAGCGTGTTCGACGACTTGTTCGCGCTGGCCTTGCCCTTCTGCGGTGTGAGCATCGCCTGTACGGACTGCACCAGCGAGTCCGCCGCCACGTACAGAATGTGGTACTGCCGCGACTCCAGCGGTTCTTCGTTCGGGCGCTGGGCCAGCCGGGCCCCGTCCTCGACGACGATCACGCCGCTGGCGAGCTCCTGGGCGACCATGCCGTTGGCCGCGAGGATCGCCTCGAGCGCGACTTCCCACGGCTGATTGCGCACCTCGGCACTGATCAGCTTGGCCTTCACGTCGGCCGAAGCGACGATGCTCCGGTCCGCCACTTCCGCGAACGCGGCCAGCACGTTGGCGACCGGCTCTTCCGTGAAGGTCACCGTCAGCAACTGCTGTTGCGGCGGCGCAGGCGCCGCGGCGGGCGGCGGTGGCGCGGCCTGCGCAACCGTCTCCGGCGGCGCCAGTGCCGCGTCCTCGTCCAGCGGCTGCGAATCCCACGGTTCGAACGTGTCCCCCGGATTGACGAAGGACAGCCGCACCTCGCCCGTGGCCCGTTCGACACGGTACGCCACCGGCTGTGTCACGTCGATCACCAGCCGGACGATCTCCGGGCTGTACTGGGCGACCCGGACCGACCGGATACCGCCCCGGTCGACGCGGAAGTTCGCGGCCGAGACCGGCTGCATCCCGACCAGATCGACGACGATGCGATTGGGGTCGGCCAGGGAGAAATCGCTCGCCGTGACTTGTCCATCCACGCCGATCACGATCTCGGTCCGGTCCGCGGTCGACAGAACGCGCACGCCCTTGAGAACGACGTTGTTTCCGGGCGCGAAGCCTGCCAGCGCGAGCGCGATGATCAGAATCATCCGTTACGCTCCTTCCTTCCGTTGATCCGCCTTCAGCTCCAGTGTCTCCTGCCGGCGGTTGCCGTAATCCTCTACTGCGAAGAGTACACGGGTCTGGTTGATCTCCAGCACCGTGGCGTTGCCGATGATGTCGCCCTTGTGCAGGCGATAGACCTTCTTGGCGCCGTCGGCGAGCAACGCCACACTCTGTCCGGGCCGGGCTGAGAAGATGATCATCCTCAGCGACAGGTCGTCGAAGAGCGGGCCCAGATGCTCCTGGTCCGCGAGCGAGCGGAACGGGTCCCGCCGGTCCCCGACCGGGTAGTGGAACACCTCGCGCTCGAATACGAGCTTGATGTCTCGCGCCCTCGTGGGCAGTTGGGCACTGGTCGCCGCCTGCGTGTCGGGCGGCTGCTGCTGCCGGGCTGCCAGGGGCGCGGCCGCCATGAGCAGGGCGGCCGCAATCAGGAGTTCTCTGTTAATTCGATACATGGCTCGCCGCACTGTCCGCCGACGCCGGTGCCGGGTCGGGAATCACGTAGGTTACTATCCGGAAGTTGGCTTCGAGCATCGGATTGCCGGAACGATCCGTCTCGTCCCCCACCGCTTTGGTGATCTTGACGTCGGTTGGCGTCACGATTCGTGGGAGCAGGCCGACTTCGGTCAGGAACGCGCCCACGGCGTGGTACGTGCCCTTGACCCCGAGTTCGTAGATCTGCCTCGTGTAGAACGGACCGGGATCCTCCGCCTCCGGGTGCATCTTGCTCATCTCGACGCCCGCACCCTGCATGCGAAGGCTCATCGAGTAGAGCAGCTCCGGCACCTCTTCGCGGTTCGGGATGAGTTCCTCGAGCTGACGCATGTGCTGTTCGTAGATGGCCAAGCGTCGCTCCAGCTCGGGGCCGCCCTGGGCCGCGAGGACCTTGGCCGCAGTGTTGGTGGCGGTCAGAACCTCGAGCCGCTGCTCGAACTCGTCCGCCTGGGCCACGCGCTTGCCGTGGAACAACTGCTGATAGGCGAAGAAGACGAGCAGCGGCAACAGGCCGAGAATCAGCTTCTTCTGGTTCTGTGGATCCGTGGGAAGCAGCGCCATGTCAGTCGCCCTCCCTTCCCTGGAAAATGGGGACGGTCTCGATCAGTTCGGGCGGCGCATGCTGGAATTCGCCTTCCAGCACGAAGGAGTAGAGCAACGCTTCTCCCTCGCGAACCTGGTCGGAGCTCTTCAGCCGGATCGAACGGAGGAACGGCGACGCTTCCAGCTCCTGCATGAACTCGACGAGCGCGAAGGTATTGCCCGTTCGTCCTTCAATGAGGAACTGCGGGTCGTCGAGCGGCTCTCCCACCGGCTTCGCCGAGATCACGGTCAACCAGGTATAGCGGGGCAACGCCCGCGAGACTTCGTCCAGGATATGCACCCAGGAGAAGCGGCTCGCGTCGATTTCCTGAATGATCTCGAGTTTCTGCGCGATCGAATCCTGGCGGGCCATGAGCACGGCGTTGGCCGCGCGCATCTCCGCGTAACGGGCGGAGTCCTGGCGCGCCGATTCGATGGAGATCTCGAGATCGGAGATCCGGTTGCGGGTGCCGAAGTAGAGCCAGCCGGTAAGCAGCGGGCCGGCGATCCATGCGGCCACAACGAAGAGCAGCCAGGCGTCGAGCGACGGCTTGCCCTTGCTCCCGCGTTTCGGGCGCATGCTGGCGAAGCTCGGCAGCTTTCGCTGGGACCGACGCGTGTTGCCGGGAAGCAGATTGATCTTGATCACGGGCGCCTCGTATTCCTCAGGCGTTGCGCAGGGCCAAGCCCACGGAGAGCATTAGCATCGGAGCGATGGTGTCGATCGGTTCGAGCGCCGCCGCTTCCGGACGGACGGTTATGCCATTCAACGGGTTCGCGATCTCCGTCCGGATGCCAAGGCGGTCACCGAGCGCTTCGACCAGACCGGGCACGCGCGCGCCACCGCCGCACACGCAGACGCGAGAGATGGTGCCGCCGGACTGCGCGACCAGGAATGCCGCCGCGCGCTCGATCCCGACCGCAAGCTCCTCGATCTTCTCGGTCAAGACGGAACCCATGTCGGTGCCTTCGCCGAGACCCTGCAGGATCGACTCGGCTTCATCGGCGCCCAGCCCGCGGTCGCGTTGCAGCGCCTCGCGGATCTTGCGCGAACCGAACGGGACGTCCCTGACCATCACCGGGACGCCGTCCTGGAGCAGATTGAGGTTCGTGGTCTCGTGCCCGACGTTGACCAGCGCCACGATGCCCTCCAGCGGACCGCCATGGCTCCGCTCGAAGGCGTTCTGCAGTGCGAACGCGTCGACATCCATCACCGAGGGCGCGAGTCCCGCGTCGGCCAGCAGGTTGAGCCGATTGTCGATCAGTTCCTTCTTCGCGGCGACGAGCAGGACCGACATCTGCGGTCCATCGCCGTCCGGATCGAGGATCTGGAAATCGAGCTGCACGTTCTCCATGTCGAAAGGCACATGCTGCTCAGCCTCCCAGCGGATCACCTCGCGGGCGTCTTCCGTCGACATGCGGTCCATCTGGATTCGCTTGACGATCACGTCATGACCGCCGACCGCCGCCGCGATACGCTTGCCCTTGAGACCCACGCTCTGCACCAGGGAGCGGATCGTGTCCGCCACGAGGACGGGATCCATGATCTCGCCCTCGACGATCGCGTCGGCGACGAGGGGCGAGGTGACGACCTGTACGATCTCGGGCTGCGCCTTCGAGTGGTCGATCACGACCAGCTTGATCAGGCCGCTCCCGATGTCGAGGCCGGCGGTGACCTTGTTTCGACCGAAAAAGACCATGCTGCCTCAGGATCCCAGTTGAGTGGTCAGGGCCGAGCGGTGTTGCGTGCCGTTGCACAGCGGAACCGCGTCGTAGCCCACGGAGATCTTCTCGCTCGGACCGCCGGCCAGCCGGACGTTGCCGTGGACCGAGCACATCATCGACTTCTCACCGGACACCAGACGACCGGTGGCGAACAGCCGGAAGCCTTCCGACTCAACGCGCTCCAGGCTCACGGCGTACGTTCCCACAGACTGATCATCGCCGAAGACCCGAGCTTTCATGACCATAGAATCGGCACCGACGGGCAAGGTCATGAGGGCCTGTGCGTCGGCGGCCTGCTGGAACGCGTGAACGCCTTCGAAGGCAAGGCTCGTCGCGCTCTCGCTCGCCTGTTCGACGCGCGTCCGGGCGAGGGTCGAGTGGTGGTGTCGGGCATATCCGGCAAGAAGCAGGGTCAGCCCGACCGCGAGGACCGGCACGACGAGGACTGCAAGTGCGACCCGGTCGGACGCCGGAGAATCGGCACGGGAAGCATTCGGCCATCGCATCATCGTCCACATCCGTTCTTGCGCTCAGAGAATCCGGGATCGGGCCGGCTCGACCCGGGACCGGGTAACAAGCGATCCAGCTCGTCGGCCGTCGGGTCGGTGGTCCTGGGTTCCAGTTCTGTGCCCGGAACTGAATCGCATGTAGCACAATGTTTTACAGAGAAAGCGACAAAGTCTGTCACGGAAATTGTTGCGCCCGGTTGGAAACTCCTTTGCCACCCGTGCCGTCCCTTCAGAACGGGGGGAGCCAGAGCCGGCCACCGAAGCGGAACGGCTTGCGGAGGGCGCGAACCCCGAGCACGACCCGACCGACGGCGCATGCGCTCGACTCGATCACGCCGTCGATCCGGGCTCCCGCCGCGGCCCGGACGGCGCCGGTGACGTGGCCGCCGAGCAGGTCGATCCGGCCGGTGGCGAGGACGAGCCCCGTGAAGGCGACACCGGCACGTAACGTGACACTGCCATTGACGACCAGGATGCCCTGGCCGGTGCCGGTCGCGATATCGAGATCGGCCCCGGCAAAGATGAGCGGCACGAAACCGAAGCACGGATCGGTCGGGTCGTCGGGTTCGCCCCAGTTGCCGGTCGCGTGCCGGTCACAGGTGCCGCCAGAGGCAACGGACGCGAGGCGCACGGAGCCGGACTCGGTGCGGTCGGCGATGGCGGCCACGTCTGCAAACGGGAGGGGGCCGAGTCGGGCGAAGTCGGCGGTGTCGGTCCGTGGCGCACCGGTCCAGATGGGTGGAAGACCAGCGACCGTGGCCCCGGTTGTCGCCACGCTCGCGCCGGCACCGGGAACCGCGATCCCGGGACGGTTCGGCCCGCCGAGCAGCGCGGCGACGAGGGCGGGAAGCCCGGGCGGGCAATCCCGCGCGGACCATGCGGCAGGAATGCCACCATCCATGCCGGAGATGACCGCACCGGCGGCGAGATCGACGTCACCCGCCGCGGCGAGGGCGGCGTAGAAATCCCGCCAGATCGAATCCGTGGGTACGGTCGTCACGATCGCGGCCGCGGCCGCGATCGCGTTACCGCGGATCCCCGCCGCATGCCGTGCCTCGGCTCGGATGATGAAGCGGCGGGCATCAAGGCGCTCGGCGATTACCTGCCGGGTCACGCCGCCGGGGAAGGTGGTGGCCGGGATGGACAGCGGACGGGAGCCGCCGGGGATCAGGGCGCGCATGGAGTCCGCATCCCAGTACGCGAATGCCGTGCGGATCGCGGACTCCGCGGCGACGCGGACCCGGACCATGCGCGCCGCGTCGTGCGCATCGAGTGAGCGCCGAACGGCAATCGCGAGTATTCCGGCGGCTGCGGCCGAGACGACGGCGATTACCGCGAGTACCGTGGGCAACGCGAAGCCAGCCGGGGCACGTCTTCTCATTCGAGCACCACGGAATCGAAAGGCTGAGCGAGGTTCAGCAGGGCAATGCGGAAGGAATCGCGGAGCATCCACGATGCCATGTGGATTCCAGCGGGCTGCGCCGCGAGCGCGACCCGAACCGCGACGGGACCGGTCCCGGATGTGTCGGCCGACATACCCGTGGAATCGTCGACGAGCACCGCCGCTGTCAGGGGCTGGCGCCCACCGGCGCCCCGGGCATACCGCAACGCCGAACTCGACAGGTGCCAGGTCCCTGTTTCGAACAACAGGACTACGTCGCCGGGCCGAAGGCCGCGCGCCACCGTCAGCTCGAGCACTGCCTCTCCGGGGCGCGGCACGCAGGGGGGCGTCGCGGGAACGGACGACGCGAGCAGGGCCTGCGCGGTTTCGCCCGCCGACGTCAGAGCGAGCACAGAGTCCTTGGCCGGATCGGGATGGCGCAGCCCGACATACCGGATGGCGGCCGAGGTCGCCGTGACGCCGCACACGGTGCCGGTGCCCCGAAACACTCGCTGTCGCGAGCTGTCGGTGGCGAGGGCGTGGAAGTCGATTCCGATGAGCGGCCCCATCTCGGCGTGCAGGAGTCGGGCGGCGAATCGGATTGCGTTGCCGGCCTCGGTTGCGGCCGCGGCCTGGCGGATCAGAGTCAACTCGGCGGAGAGCAAGCCGATGGCGGCAGACCCGAGCAGGGCAAGCAGGAACAACGCCACGACCAGCTCGACGAGCGACTGGCCCGCGCGAACCGCGTCACGGGGCATGACGGATCCCCCGCGGCCACGGAGCGGCGTTCGCGAAGAAGGTGTCGGCGCGCGCGCGGCGGCCGTCCTCGTAGCGGACCACGACTGTCAGTAGCCTCACGGCGAGCGAGTCGGACGCGACCGTCCAGTCCACCGCGTACCGTCCGCGAGTCGTGGAGCCGGCGACAGGCGCTCCGTACCCGGTCAACGAATCGAGCACAGCTGCGGCCTCGCGCGCGGCACCCTCTTCGGCCTCCGCCTTCCGCAGCAACGACCCGGCACGGCTGACCAGCGCCAGGACCGAGAGCAGGCCGGTCCCGAGAATCACCATTGCGATCGCGACTTCGATGAGAGACAGGCCGGGGCGGCGGGCGCTCACCACCGACGCACCCGCCCGTAGGTCGACAACGTGAGGCGTGCCTCACGCCCTCCGCGCCGGAACTGCAGCGTGCGGTTGGCCAGGTGACCCAGCCCGTGCGCGTCGAAGTCGAGAGATACCGTACCCGGCCGACTGCCGGCCACGGAGAGTGCGGCGCCCCATTCGGCAGCGGCCCGCAACGGGGACGAGGTCGGACTGCCGATCGGCGCCTCGACGCGGATCTCCGAGAGTGCGGGATCGACATCGACGCGGGCCGAGCCCCGCAGTTGCGCCAATAACCGCGCCCGGTCCACCAGGGCGGCGGCGGCATCGCGAGCCGCCCGGACGGCGTATTCGTCGCGGGCACCGGCGAGGCGCGGCGTCGCGAACGCGGCCGCACAGGAGAGGATGGCGAGACAGAGGATGAGTTCGGCGAGCGAGGCGCCCGCCCGGAGTCGGAGTGTTTTCATGACGCCATGGTGGCACCCTCACCGGGGCGCGACCATGGCGGATCGGGCCGTCTCAGCCGAGCCCGTACTCGCGGATCTTGTAGAGGAGAGCGCGGGAGCTCAGCTCGAGCAGCTCGGACGCGCGGGTCTTGTTCCCGCCCGTGCGTTCCAGGGCCATCCGGATCAGGCGCCGTTCGAGCACCGCGCCGTGCTTCTTGACGGACAGCTCGTCATCGGGCAGCTCGACGCCGTCGAGCACAGAGAGGGGCGAAGTCACGTTGGTGGGCAGATCAGCCGGTGTGATGCGCGGGCCTTCGGCGAGTACGAGCGCGCGCTCGATCGTGTTCTCGAGCTCGCGCACGTTGCCGGGCCACGCATAGTGCAGCATATGCTGCATCGCCTCCTGGTCGATCCCGCTGATCTGGGTGTGAAGCCGGCGGTTGTTCTGCTCCATGAAATGGCGGACGAGCAGTGGGACCTCTTCCTTGCGCTGTCGCAACGGAACGAGGTGGATGGGGACGACCGCGACCCGGTAGTAGAGGTCGCTGCGGAACTCGCCCTGGCGCGTCCGTTCCTCGAGGTTCTTGTTGGTGGCGGAGATCAGCCGCACGTCGATGTTGCGAACACGCGTGTCGCCGACGCGTCGAACCTGCGATTCCTGGAGCACGCGCAGCAGCTTGACCTGCAACGCGGGCGACATCTCGCCGATCTCGTCGAGGAACAGCGTGCCGCCGGACGCGGCCTCGAACAGGCCCTGCTTGTCGCGATCCGCGCCGGTGAACGCGCCCTTTACGTATCCGAACATCTCGGACTCGAGCAGGGTTTCCGGGATGGCACCGCAGTTGATCGGCACGAAGGGACCGTCGGCGCGATCGCTTTCCGCGTGGATCAAGCGGGCGACCAACTCCTTGCCGGTGCCGCTCTCCCCCGTGATGAGCACGGGCGATGGGTGGCGGGCAACCTTGAACGCGACTTCGAGCGCCCGGGTCATGGCGGGCGCCTTGGCGATGATCTCCCGGTAGCGGCGCTCGATCTGCACTTCCTCGCGCAGCCGCTTCACCTCGGTCCGCAACGCCTCCCGCTCCTCCGCCTTCTTGATCGTGAGCACGAGCTGGTCGGGGCTGAACGGCTTGGGCAGGTAGTCGTAGGCGCCGTGTTTCATGGCCTCGACCGCGAGCTCCAGACCGCCGTACGCCGTCATCACGACGACCATCCCGCGGCCGTTCTCGGCACGGAACTTGTCGAGGAATTCGAGCCCGGGCAGGCGCGGCATCCGGACATCGCAGAGGATGAGGTCCGGGTCGAGCTCCCGGGCCCGGGCGAGCCCTTCCTCGCCGTCGGACGCGGTGTGCACCTGGTAGCCTTCCTCGGCCAGGATCAGGGACACGGTCTGACGCAGTCCGGGCTCGTCGTCTATGATCAGAATGGTCATGTCGTCTGGGGCTCGGAGTTCTCAAGCGACGCAGGCAGAACGACGGTAAACGTTGCACCGCCCCCGGGCGTGGCATCCGCGCGTACGACGCCACCCATAGTTTCGACCAGTCGTGCGCAAACCGCCAGCCCGAGGCCGGTACCCCTTCCGGGCTCCTTGGTCGTGACGAACGGCTCGAAGATCTGATCAACGACGGCGTCCGGGATGCCCGGGCCATTGTCGGCGATCGAGATCTCGACGATCGTGCCGCCGATCCCGGCGATGGCTTCGACGGTCAGGTTGGAGATGCGGTGCAGCCGACGCCGGTGCGTGTAGTCGATACCGGGTGGATCGTCCCGCCGGCGCGCAGGGTTCGGAGGCGGCGCTTCCACGATCCGTTTCCGCGTGGTCACGGTGAGTCGGGGCGGGCGCAGCGCCTGGGATTCCGCGAGAGCGTCGGTCGCGTTGACGAGCAGGTTGACGAGCACCTGCTGCAGCTGGTGGGGATCGCCAAGCACGCCGGGAACGTCGTCCGCGAGCGCGATGTCGAGCGTGACGCCACCGAAACGGCCCTGCGTTTCGAGCAGCGTAGCCGCATCCGCCGCTACCCGGTTCACATCCATTGGCAGGAAGCGGGACTCCCGGGGGCGCGCATAATCGAGCAGTCCACGGACGATGCGATCGATGCGTTGCGCCTCGCGCTCGGCGGCCGTGACCAGCTCCTTCTTCGGACCGTCCATGCCGCGGCCGAGCAGGCCGAGGTATCCGAGGATCGCGCCGAGCGGATTCCCGACCTCGTGGGCGATGCCCGCACCCAGCCGACCCACCGACGCCATCTTCTCCGCGCGGACCATGGCGTCCCGCGCCTCCGTGAGCTGCAGGTTCGTCGCGTCGAGGGACCGGATGTTCTCCGCGAGCTGCTGCTGCTCGTGACCGAGCCGGTCCGTCATGTGGTTGACGGCGGCGCTCAGGCGTTCCAGTTCGGCGGTCTCGGAGGTTTCCAGCCGGTTCGACTCACCGGCAGCGATCGCCTCGATCTGCGCCACCATCCGCTCCATGGGCATGATCACGCGCCGCTCGATGAAGAATCGTCCGACCAGCACGAACAACCCGACGTCCGCCAGCACCAGGGCCGTGAAGTAGAACGGCGCATCGTGCGGCGACGGCTCCCGCGGCACGATGAGCAGCACGCCCGTGATGAAAACGAGGAGAGCGCCGGCAAACACCACTGCCAGCGCGGTCACCAGTTCCTTGCGGAGTGTCGGAAGGCCAGGCATAGCTTTCGACTCGAGGGATCGGTGAGAAAATGCGCCGCCGCCGGGCGGCCCGCAAGCGATGAGTCCCCGCGGGAAGTGGCACACCGTTCGCACCAGGCACATTCAGGGCCGCTGACGGAGCGGACCCCGCCGGGCATTGTCGCCGACGGGGTCCGCTTATCCTGGCCGGTAGCACGGGCCACATGCCCGGTCCGTTCTCGTCACTTGCACTCAATCACGCCGTTCACAGTGGCCGGCGCTCCCTGCGCCGCGGGCGCATTGCCCGTGTAGATGCCGCACTGCTTTGCCCCGAGAGAAACATGAGTCGCGTTGCCCGCCCAGCCGTCCTGCTGGACAAACGTGAGGGTGATCGTGACGCCCGGACTCGGCCTGAAGCCGACTGGAGCCAGATCCGCGGCCGCGGCGGCATAGGTGTAGTTCTCGGCCGAAATAGTCTTCCTGGGCCGTCGCGAGGTTGCGCAAGTCAGACTTGACGGCCGAGAGCAGACCTTCGTCCTTCACCTGCCAGAACCGATTGATGCCGATCGTCGCCAGGATCGCAATGATCACGAGCACAATCAGTAGTTCCAGAAGGGTGAACCCTCTTCTTCGCGGCTTCATCACCGTCCGCTCCCCGTTGCCGACTCGATCCCAGCGAAGGGAAGGGGCGGCCGGAGCCGCCCCTTCACCATTCATGGGACAGGCTTACTCGTTCGTGCACGTCACAATGCCGGCCGTGAGCGCAGGTGCAGGGGCAGTACCCGTGCCCTGGAACACGGCGCAGGTCTGCGCGTGCCGCCAGCGCGGCGTGCGAAGCCGTGGCGCCCCACCCGTTCTGCCGTCGAAGGCCATACCGATGGTGACGCCCGCGACGGCGAGAAGTCGACGAGACCGGCCAGGGTCGCCGGCGTACTTGTAGCTGTTCGCCGGAACCGAGTAGTAGATCTCCTGCTGGGCTTCCATGTTGCGCAGGTCGGACTGCATGGCCTTGAAGTAGGCCTTCTCCCGAGTCTTGCCGAACTTCGGAATCGCGATCGCGGCCAGAATGCCGATGATCACGATGACGATCAGCAGCTCGATGAGCGTGAAACCCTTCCGCAGCTTCCTCATACAGTGTTCCTCCTCAATAGTGGACGGATCGGGATCGGCAGGCAGCTTGTCCCGCCGTTGCAAGTGGCAAGACACAGGCCCGGCAGGGAGGGACCCTGCGGGATCGTCACAACAGTTTGAAATGGATCAGGTTACGCGTTTCGGATGATCGGAAGCGGAGGAGAGGACGGTTTGACCGCTCAATCCCTTGCATTCTGCAATTCGATGGCAATTTCCTGCGCAGCCGGGGGCAGAACCACGGCCCAGTCCGCGAGTGGATCCTTGCAGCCGCCCTGTGCCGGGTGCGACGTGCTGTAGCAGCCGTCGCGGACGGCGTTGCGGAGGTCCTCGAGGCCGGACAGGATGCGCGGCGCATTGGAGGTGGCGGCCGCGCTGTCTGCGGCGGCGAGCGCATCGGCCGTGCGGCCGAGTCTCGCGAGGTCACGCGCGTACATGCTCCAGAAAGGCCAGCTCCGGCCGCCGGGCTGCCGGACGGCATCCTGCCAGGCCAACGCGGCTTCGCGAACTCGGCCGATGCCTTCGAGCGCCTGCGCCCGCAGCGCGAGCGCGGTCGCGCGATCCGAGCCCAGGGACAGGGCGCGGTCGGCGGCGGCGAGCGCGTCCTCATGCCGCCCCCGGGTGAGGTAGGCGTAGGAGAGGAGCACTTCGGTGTTTTCGAGCACGTCGCTCAGCTTGCGGGCCCGTTCCAGCAGCGGAATCGCACGCGCGTTCTCGTCCTGCTGGAGGTAGATACCGGCCAGAGCGTCGATCATCTGCGCGTCATCGGGCCAGATGCGATACGCGATCTCCAGGTACTGGCGGGCGAGATCGAGATTGCCGCGTTGACTCATGCGGAACCCATTCACCCATTGCGCCCGGTAGGACTCGGGATGGTCCCGGATGAGTGCGTCCCACACAGCGGGTGTGTCCTTCCAGTCGGGGTTGCGCAGCGTCGAGCGTACGGCGAACGCCGACAGCAGGGCCGCAGCGCCAACGGTCGCGACGCGGAGCGCGCGCGGGGCTGCCCGCGCGCGAAGCGCATCGGTGACGGTCGCCGCAACGAAACAGACGGCGACGGAAGGCAGGTAGAGCACCCGTTCGGCGAGCAGGACACCGATGGGCAGGACCAGGTTCGATACGGGAAACACGGCGATCACGAACCACGCAGCGGGCAGCCCGACCCGGGGATGGCGCAGCGTCAGAAGCGCGAGCGCGGTGGTGCTCACGAGCAGCAGGGTGCCGAGCACGACCATTGGCGAGAAGCCGGTTGCCGGCAGGATGACGCCCGGCGAGTAGTCGGCGGACAGGTCGAAGGGCCAGGTCAGGAGCCGGACGTACTCCGGCCAGGCGCGGAGCGCCGAGAAGATTCTGCCATCCTCGCGGAGGAACGGGAGATTCGGTGCCGCATCGACGCCGCCGATCGAGCCCAGCACGTGGATCCGGAGCAGCAGGTAGACCCCCAGCGTCGCGACGAGGGCGAGGATGGGCAGGGCCATCCGCCGGGAATAGCGCATCACGCTGTGTCGGTCGAAACCGATGCGGCCCTGACCGGCATCGATGGCGACGAGCAGGCCGGGCAGGACGACGGCGCCTTCCTTCGCAAGCAATGCGAACGCGAAGAGGCCCATCAGCACGGCTGTCCTGCCCGGACCCGGTCCGGCCGCCTCGGCGGGACGCGCCGCGTGCACGAGGCAGGCGGCGAGGACGCCGGCGGCAGCGATCATCTCGGCCTGGCCGACGACGTTCGCAACGACCTCGGTATGGACCGGGTGCACGGCGAAGACGAGCGCGCCGACGAGGGCGGCCAGCGGACTCGCGAAGCGGCGGAGCAGCAGCAGCACCAGGATGCTGACCGCGACGTGCAGCAGCACGTTCACCATGTGAAATACCCAGGGTGCGCCACCGCCGACCGACCACTGCAGAGCGTATCCGAAGATCGCGAGCGGCCGGTAGAGACCGAGCAGCTTCCCGGAGGTGGGCCAGTAGGGCATCAGCCAGATGGCGGCGAGATCGTGCAGCTGGTGCACTCGCGCGTTTCCGCGGACGATATAGTTGTCATCGAGCGCGAATCCGTTGAGCAGCGAACCGGCGTAGACCGCCACGGCGAACAGGGCAACCAGCGCGGCCTGGCTCCGGGCGCGGACAGAGTCCGTCATTGGCCGGCCCCAGCGATCGAGTCGAGTGCCGCGGCCATGCGCCGGAGTACCTCGTCGGCGGGCACGCGCTGGAGTCCCTCCGCAATGGCACGCCCGGCTGCCTCGGGGTCGCCGGCATCGAACGCGAAACCCGCCAGGAGCTGGTAGCCCACCGCGTCATCGGGCCAGTCCTGGACGAGCTGGCGTGCGAGCTCCCCGGCGCGGTCACGCCGGCCCTGCTCCGTCGCCCATGCAGCGGCCTCGACCACCAGGCCACGACGGTGCGGCCAAAGCGCGATGGCGCGGTCGTACGCGATGCTGGCGGCCAGCGCGTCACCCCGTGAACGCATTAGCCGTGCCGCGTGCCACATGCCGCGGAACGAATCAGGTCGGTCTCGCACCAGCGCCGCCATGATCGTATCCGTCGACTTCCAGTCCGGTATGCGCACGAGCACCCGTCCCGCGAGCAACACACACGGTAATGGCAGCTGCCAGCGACGCGAAACGGCGGATGCGCGCGGGAAACCGCGACGCCGTGACGACGAGGCCGGCGACCGCCACCGAAATCGCAACCGACGGCAGATAGAGCGTTCTTTCCGCAACGAGCACCCCGATCGGCACGGCGAGATTCGAGACCGGGAAGATGGCGACCGGGAACCAGAGCAGGCCGAACGCCGCACGCGGTGCGCCGCGGGCGAGCGCCACCAGCCCCCCGATCAGTGTCAGCCCGAGCAGCAACGCACCGACGATGGCCGCCCGGTCGAGGGTTTGCGTCGGCAGCAGGATCCGCGGCCCGTAGTCGGCCAGCAGCGTGAGCGGAAAGAGCAGCAGTCGTACGAACACGGGCCACGCCTGCAACGCGGTGTACACGCGCGCGGCACCGGTCCGGGCCAGCTCGAGCGCCGGATCGACGTGGCCCGGCGTGAGGCCGCCGAGCACGCGCCCAGCGGATGGCGATGTAGCAAAGCCCGACGGCCGCGAACGCGAGCAGCCCACCGGCATTGCGGCGGACCCAGGCGCCGAATGCCAGCGGCGAACGGCTCGCCCCTGGCGACATCGAGGAGCACGATCAGGCCCGGGAGTGCAATCGCGCTCTCCTTCGAGAGCAGCGCGAGCGCGAAGAGGGTGGCCGCCCCGACCGTGCGCACCCACCCGCCGCGCATCCATGCGAGACAGGCGGCCAGCCCGAACAAAGCGGCCAGCAGTTCCGCTCGTCCGACGACGTTTGCGACGGCCTCGACGTGGACCGGATGCAGGGCGAACACGAGCGCACCGGCCAGCGCCGCGCGTACCGGAAACAGCCGTGCGAGCAGCAGCAGCACAAGCACGCTCGTAGCCCCGTGCAGCAGCACGTTCGTGAGATGGAACCACGCGGGCGACTGTCCGGCCAGCGTCCAGTCGAGCGCGAAGCTCAGTGTCGTGATCGGGCGGTAGAGCGCGAAATCCGAGTTCGGCCAATACCCGGCGGTGAATATGGCGTGCAGATCGAGGGACGCGAGCCGCGGATCGCCCAGGACGATCGGGATGTCATCGTACGCGAAGCCGTTGCCCAGCGTGAGGGCGTATGCCGCGAGCGCCGCGACGGCCACCAATAGCGCGGCGACCTCGATCCGGATTCCCCGGTCTTCGGTCATGCGGAGAGGACGGCCTGCGGCTCCACGGCGGCGAGCGTCGCGGGAATGCCGTGATACTCACGCCACAGCTCGAAGACGAGGAGGGTCCAGAGCGGCTTTCGCCGATCCGCCCGCCCTTCCCGGTGCTCGCGGATCATTCGCTCGACCGTCGCCGGCCGGAAGATCCCACTGGCGCGGAGTCGCTCGGCGCCGAGCAGGTCGTGAAGCAGCGGTTCCAGCGGGCCGTTGAGCCACGCGGCGACCGGCATGCCGAATCCCTTCTTCGGCCGGCCCAGCACCTGCGCGGGCAGCAGGTCACGAACGGCGTCGCGCAGGATCCGCTTGCCGCGAAGCCCGCGCATGCGATACGCGTCGGGCAGCGAGAACGCGAATTCGACGACCTCCCGGGCGAGGAACGGGGCACGGACCTCGAGTGCAACGGCCATGCTCGCACGATCGACCTTCGTCAGGATGTCGTTCGGAAGGTAGGTCCTCGCATTGAGATGGGTCGCACGCGCGAGCAACGGCGCACCGGCCGAGGCGGCCCAGATCGAGCGGAAGCGGTTCAAGGCGTCGTGCCCGACGGTAGCCATTTCGAGCAGTCCCGGTTCGAGCAGATCGGCAAGTTCGTCCACCGAGAACGAGGACATCCAGAGCGCATGGTTGTCGGGCGGTGGCGCCGCGGCGCCACGCAGGAACGAACGGATCCGAAACCCGAGCGAGAAGTTGGCGTGGGATACGGGCAGCCAGCTCGCGCCCCGCGCGAACGCCCGGTGAAGGGGCGCGGGAAACATGCGCGCCAGCGACGCGATCCGCTGCGCGGCGTGCATGGGATAGCCGGCGAACAGTTCGTCCCCGCCATCGCCTCCAAGCGCGACCGTCACATGCTCGCGGGCGAAGCGGCTGAGCACTGCGGTTGGCAGGATCGACGCATCGCCGAGCGGCTCGTCGAGCAACTCGCCGAGTCGCGGCACGAGGTTGGGCATCTCCTCCGCCCTGACCACGTACTCGTGATGTCGCGAGCCAATGCGCTCGGCGACGGCGCGCGCGTACCTTCGCTCGTCGAAGCTCGCTTCATCGAAACCGATCGCGAACGTCTCCAGCGCGCCCTCACGCGCCGCCAGTGCGGCCACCGTGCTGGAATCGATCCCGCCGGACAGGAAAATGCCAAGTGGGACGTCGCTCACCAGCCGCGAGCGGACGGCGCGCTCCAGGCGGCCCCGCAACTCGCGCACCGCATCCGGATACGGCATCCGCGCAGTGGGGCGCGGGTCGATCCGCCAGTACGGCCTGGTGTCCACGTCGCCATGTTCGGCGACCAGCATCATCCCCGGCTCGAGCTTGGCAACATCCGCGATCATACAATCGGGCGCCGGCACGTACTCGAGCGTCAGGTACTGTACAAGGGCGGTGGGCGAGATGCGCCGCTCGCAGCCCGGCCAGGCGAGCAGCGCGTCCAACTCGGATGCGAACGCAAGCACGCCATCGCGGACGAAGTAGTAGAGCGGCTTCTCTCCCATGCGGTCCCGGGCAAGCACGAGGCGGCGCCGGGCACCGTCCCAGAGCGCCAGGGCAAACATGCCGTCGAGCCGGTCGAGGAAGTCGAGCTCCCACGCGTCGTAGGCGTGCGCGGCGACCTCAGTGTCGGAGGCCGTGTGGAAGCGGTGCCCCAGATCCTCGAGCTCGCGGCGCAGGATGCGGTAGTTGTAGATCTCGCCGTTGGCGACGATGGCGGTGCGCTCCGTCGCGCCGAAGAGCGGCTGGTGCCCGCCGTCGAGATCGATGACCGAGAGACGCCGGTGGCCGAGCACGACACCATCGCGGACGTGCGTGCCTTCGTCGTCCGGCCCCCGATGCGCGAGCTGGTCGAGCATCGCCCGCACCGGCCCGGGATCGAGGGCCTGGCGTGGATCGAGGGCCGCGTACCCCGCGATGCCGCACATGGCTCAGGCGCCGGTTTGCGCGGGTTCGACCCGCTCCGCCGGCAGGGCCGCGAATCCCCGCCAGCTGTTCGCATTGTGATGCTCGATGGTCGGCGCCTCGGTTCCGGCCCGCTCGAACCACGAGGCGAATTCGTCACGCGGGATGTAATACGCGACGGGCGCCACCAGGTGGTCGAACACGATCGAACGCTGTTCGCGGTACGGGAACGGTGCGATGTAGCTCAGGTACTCGCCATAGGGCAGGCGCAGGCCGAGCAGCTTGCCGCGGGTGGGCCCGTAGAGCAGCCGCGTGGCCAGGAAGAGCGGTACGGTAAGGAGTGCGGACATCGCGTCGAGAACCCTGTGCGGCATCCGCGATGTCAGGTGTTTGCGCAGCGGAGAAACGAAAAGAACGATCCAGCCGTTCCCTTCCCGGCCGTAAACCCACGCCGAGATATGGCCGCCCGGCCGCAGGCGTGAGACCAGGGCATGGAACCCTTCCTCGGGGATTGGCAAATGATGCAGCACGCCGATCGAGAATGCGTAGTCGAACACCGCTTTGACGGGTGGCTTCTTGAGGTCAGCCTGCACGATGTGCGCATTGCGCAGCTCACGCGTGTTTGAGAACGCGGATTCCACCGCCTCGCCCAGATCGATCGCCACGATGTCGCGCGCCCCGGAATCGGCGACCACGGACGTATGGCGGCCCTTGCCGCACCCGCCTTCGAGGACGACCCGGTCCGCGAGGAAGGCGGGAGTGACCGGCCGGATCCAGTCGAAGAACTGCTGCCGGTACCGCTCGGCGAGGTCGGAATACCGGGTCCATTCGTAGCCGAACGCGCGCGCCGTCTTTTCCTCGACGGTGGCCACAGAACCCGCGAAACGGGGGACGCCCCGCAGGATCGGGAACTGCGCGGCGCATTCGTCACAGCGGAGCGCGCCGCTCATGACGTGCTCGCCCTCGCGGGCCTCGGCCTCCAGCGCCAGGTCGCCCGCGCAGGACGGGCAGGCCAGGTATTGCAGCAGCCGTTCCCTCATTCCCCGCCCTCGACCGATTGGATGGTATAGGTGCGCTTGCCCTGCGACTCGTAGTACGTGCGCACGGTCAGCTCGGCGACGAGGCCGAGCAGTATGCTGAGGAACGCGACCAGGCCGAGCATGACGACGACCAGTGGCAGTGGTGTAGCCACGAAGTCGCGGATGCCCGCCAGCTTGAGATAGACCATGAGGCCGAAGACGGCCACGGCAGCGAGCAGCGAGAGCACGCCGAAGCCACCGAACACGTAGATCGGCTTGGTGGCGTAGCTGGCGAGGAATTTCACGACGATGAGGTCGAGCACGACTTTGATCGTGCGTTCCATCCCGTAGTTGGAACGGCCTCGCGTGCGAGGATGGTGGGTGACCGGGATCTCCGTAACGCGCGCGCCGGACCAACTCGCGTAAATCGGCACGAAGCGGTGCATCTCGCCGTACAGCCGGACATCCTCGAGCGCGCTGCTCCGGTACGCCTTTAGCGAGCAGCCGTAGTCGTGCAGGTGGACACCGGACAGGCGCGAGATCAGCCGGTTCGCCAGTATCGAAGGAACACGCCGGTGGAGCGGGTCCTTGCGGTCGACGCGCCAGCCGCTCACCACGTCGTAGCCTTCGTCCAGCTTCTGCAGCAGCCGGCCGATGTCGGCTGGATCGTTCTGCAGGTCGCCGTCCATCGGGATGATGATCTCGCCCCGGGCGTGGTCAATGCCGGCGGAAAGGGCCGCTGTCTGGCCGTAGTTCCTGCGGAACCGGATGACCTTCACGCGCGCGGTCGCGACTGCGCGATCGTCGTGCAACCGTGTCGTACGTTGCGTCCCAGCTTCCGTCATCGACGAAGATGATCTCGGCCGTCCCGGTCAATGCGCCGACCAGCCGCGCGGTGCAGCTCGACGACGTTGTCCTCTTCGTTGAAGACCGGGACGACGATGGAGATCTCCGGCGCCGAGCCGGACGGTGCATCCTGCGACACCCGGATTCCGGGAGTGGCGCTCATGCTGGCCTCCTGCCAAGCGCGGGGCCGGCGTCAAGCAGCGCGACCCAACGAAGTGGAACGATACGGTTGGGAATCCCGACCGTCCGGCGGATGATTGCCGACCCTTCGGCGACAGTCTGCAACAGGGGCAGATCGAACTGGTGGAGGTGCCATTCATTGCCTTCGGCCGCGAGCGTGCGCAGCCAAGTGCGAAGCAGCGGCGTGCGCCGCAGCATGCGCTTGGCCCGGTCGATCCACACCTCGTTGGGAATCGACACGACCACACGCCCCTCCGGACCTGCGACACGCACCAGTTCGGCGACGACGGCAGTGGGGTCGGGCGTATGCTCCAGCACCTCCGTGCAGACTACTACATCGAAGGCTCCGTCGCCGAAGGGCAAATGATCCGCCGATGCGCGGGACAAGCGGATGGAGGTGCCCAGCCGACGCCGGGTGCGATGCAGCATGCTCGTCGACAGGTCAATGCCGGTGCGCTCGCACGTGTCGAACCGCTCCAGCACGTGCCCGGCACCGCATCCGACCTCGAGGACCCGTTCGCCGGGCCGAGGCGCCGCGAGTCGCATTAGCGCCGCGAGACGGCGCCGCTCCAACCAGCGCACGACGGGATGCGCCCGCTCGTAATAGCGCTCAATGTCGTAGCGGGCGACCATCTCCTCGTTCCAAGCGGCGAAGTCGTCCGATTTCGCGGTATTGACGTCGTCACTCGTGCGCGGGCCGGTCATGATCGGCCTCCTCACTGGACGCGGTACACAAGGAGCGAGTGAGCCAGAACCGCGATGGGTTTCAGCTCGCGGAATCGGGCGAACGGGTCGGCCGGCAGGTAGAGACCGTGCAGATTGGTCGCCGAGATGACCGCGTATTTCGGCTTGGGTTCGACCGGCCCGATCATTGGCAAGGGAAAGGCGCTCCACAACGGCACATAGTTGATGCCGTACCCCGCGGGGACAGCGGATCCGAAGTACGAGAGGTAGACCCGGTCAACGCCGTGCTCGCGCATCCAGGAGCGAAGCTCGAGCAATCCCTGCCCCCAGTCCAGACTCGAGTCCGCGAGGAGTTCGTGCCCGGCATTCGCCGCCCCCTCCGTACTCGCTGGTGTAGCCCAGGAAATGGGGCCAGGCGGATGCGCTCGCATGCGACGTAGGCCAGCACCAGCGCCGCCACCCCGATACGCCAGCGGCGGCCGCTCGTGTTCCAGACGTGCGCCGCTCCGGCCGCCACGACGATGCACAACAAGGGGAGTGCCGGCAGCGCGTAACGGAATCCGATCACGAGGCTGGACGCCATGAGCGCGGCCACGAACGCGCCCAGCCCCACGAGCGGGGCCCGCAGCGGCGAGACAGCAGCGCGCGGAACGGATGCGCCGCGCGTCGAACGCGCGAACCCGAGCAGTGACACCAGCAACAGCAGGTGCAGGGCGGCCGGGGTCTTGTACAGGAAGGCCAGCGGGATAGAACCAGCGCCAACCGCTGTGGCGCAGTTGCCCCACCAGATAGCCGGGCGCGCTGTGGCCGCGGGTCACGTGCCCGAAGGTAAACCCCAGCCCGTAGCGCATTTCCGCCAACGTGAAATCGCCACGGTAGATCACGACCATCAACAGATAGGCCGCGGCCACCCCGGCCAGCAGCGCCACCCCGAGACGCACGAGCCAGCGCCGGTCGAAGCGTCGGCTCACGGCCTCGAGCACGACCAGCAAGGCGATGGCCGGAGCGATGACCACGGCACTGAATTTCACCCCGAGCGCGAGCGCACCGGCTGCACCCGCGAGTGCACCGCGCCAGACGGAGGGCCTTCGCACCGCACTGTCCCCCGCGGCGATCGCCACCAGGTACGTCAACGCCAGCGGCAGGTCGTTGTAGGCGACGCCGCCGTGCGCCAGAACGTCCGGGACGAACGCGACAAGTCCGGCAGCAAGGAGTCCCTGGGCCGGCCCGATTCTCGACGCGAGCCCAAACGCGGCTGAGGACCAGCAACACGACGCACAGGGCTCCCGGCAGACGGCCCAGGAATGCCAACCGCTCCGGATCATTCCCCGTAGTCCAGAAGAACTCGCGAGCGTACGTATACCGCACGGTGAAACCCTGATTTTCGGGGATGGCCCGCTCCGGCGGCAGATTCGGCTGAATCAGGTGAATCGGCAAGCCGTAGACGTATTGCATCAACGGCGGGTGCTCGGGCGCCAGATCCCAGAGTCCGAGTTCCCAGCCGCGCGCACCGCCCGCCATCAGTACGATCTCGTCAAACGTCGTAGACGTACGCAGGCTTGCCGTAGCCGTCAAACCGCCGGACACCAGCGCAATCAGGAGTGCGGCGAGCCAGAACCGCCTGCGCACGCGCGCAGACGCCCGTTCTTCTACGGGCTTCTCTGCGGGCTCGGCGGGCTGGGCCGGCGCTGCCACTTCCATCATGCGTCCCCCCAGATCCTCTTCATCGCCTCGCCGTACGGCACCAGCCGCGGCGACGCGTTGCCGCCCGTCATCATCAGGACATACGCCCGCCGCTCCGGAAAGCGCTCGACCATCATCGCATTATCGGCCGGTCCGAGGTCACGCACGAACAGTGTACCGGTACCACCGTTCTCCGGCAGGTCTCCGCGCCAGACCAGAGGCGACACGTCGATCACGCCGAGGCGGTCCGCCCTCGCCTCTACGGCGCACGCCCCGCTGAGCGGCGTGGCGTCCGCAACCCGGATCCGGTTGCCCGGCGAGAGCTCGACCGACGGCAGCCCGCCCGGCCGCGGCGAGAAGTCCAGTGGTGGCGGTCATCCTCCCGCTCCGGCTCGCGTCGACGTACGCCTGCACGTCGCAGGTCGGATTTCTGCGAAGCACGGTCTCCACCGAGTCCAGCCGCATCCCGCCGGCGGCGAGACGCATCGCGAGGCGCGAGGTCCAGCCGCCGTGCACGAATACCAGGGCCGGCTCGGCGGCCGCCCTCGCCGCGGCCGGCGCGAGCGGGCGCTGACGGTAGCTCCACAGCCGTTCCGGCCCGAGCCAGAACACGCCCGTGACCAGCGGCACGAGGAACAACGCTCCGGCGAACACGCGCGGCGAGATGGGCGCGTCCGCCCATCGTGGGGGCGCTTTCTCCGTCACGCCGACGGCCGAGCGCGTCGCGAGCAGACACCATGCGGGCGCCATCTCGTTCATCATGCGCGGCCCCATGAACAGGCCGTGGTGCCAGTAGCCGAGGTGCGCAGCGAGCGGGACCAGCGCCCATGCGACGAGGAACCGGTCGCCCGGCTCGAGGCGCCGCGCGAGCACCAGCCAGACGCCGATCAGCGCGACCAGCGGGAGCGGGGTTTCGAGCAGGTTCAGACTGAGGGCGCCGAGCTCGGCCGACACGTAGCCCATGGCCTGCACGGGCCCGTACGCGTTGCCCCACGGATCGGTCCCGAACCCGAGACCGGCGGCAGGGCCGAGCGCGGCCTCGTACCCGAAGCGAAGCGCCGAACCGAACAGGTAGTGATTGTAGAGCGCGAGGCCGGCCAGGACCGGGGCCGCGCCGAGGGCCATCCAGCCCACACGTGAGAAACGCCACGCTGACGGACGCCGTTCCAGCGGCAGGAAGAGCACGATGGCGAGACCGAGCGCCGCGGCGGAAAGGGGCCTCGTCGCCAGCATGACGCCCAACAGGAGACCCGCGGCCGCGGACCACGCCGCCGCGCGCCGGTCGGAATGGAGGGCGCACCAGACGGCCGCGACGCCGAGCGCGAGCGCGGTGGTATGGCTGCTGAACGCGCCGGCGTGCGCCAGGACGAACGGCGAGACGGCCACGAGCAACGCACCCACTCGCGCCATCGCCCGCTCGGCGGGAAACAGCCGTTCCGCCACGGGCACCATCAGCGCCGCACCGAGCGCGAGGGCCAGTGGCCCGACCAGCCACACGACGCCGGCCCGCAGACCGGCCGCCAGCGCCAGAACCTGGCCGGGCGGATACTGTGACGCCCAGCCGCGCGGCGTGAACAATGACTGCTGCATCGTCCAGAAGGCACCCAGATCCGGACCGGGCCCCGTCCATTGACCCGCCGCCACGAAGCGCGCGTGCAGGAGCATGCTCATCGCGTCGATCAGATTGGGCTGCGCCTCGAGCGCAAACCGACTGAAGGCCGCCGCCGCGACGCCGCCAGCCAGCCCCGCGCCCAGCGACCATGCCCACGTTGGCGGCTTCGCGACGGCGGCCGCTGTCCGACCGACAAGCGCCGTGAACCGCTCGGGATCGACAAACCGCGACAGCAGCAGCGCCATTCCCGTCACCAACGCGAATCCCCACCACGTCACTGCTGCATCGCCTGCGGCGATGGCCACCGTCGCGCTCCCAGCCAGGCCTGTCGCCGGACCCGAGAGCACCCGCCACACGGGCACAACCGCCAACCCGGCCAGGAGCAGGCCGATCACCCTGTGCGCAGCTACCGCGCGAACCCTGGCGGCCTTCGTGCCGACCGATGCGCTCCCTTCCGTCGCGGCCAGAACTCTCACGAATCCCCTTGCTCCGTGTCCGGCAACGCCTTGGCGGGATCCGGCCCCGGCAGTCTCGCCCTCGACGCGGATGCGGTCACCCGCTGCAGGTACACCGGCGCGCGCGGGCCCATCAGATTGAAGCGGACGATGTGCCAGATCGCGGCGACTCCGTCCTGCCAGTTGATCTTCTTGCCCTCGGCATAGGTGCGCCCGGAATAGCTGATCGGGACCTCGTAGATCCGCGCCCGTGATTGCGCGAGGCGCGCGGTGAGCTCCGGCTCGATTCCGAACCGGTCCGATGTCAGGGGCAGACTCTTCATGAGATCCGCGCGGACCATTTTGTAACAGGTCTCCATGTCCGTGAGGTTGAGGTCCGTGAGCATGTTGGAGAGCAGGGTAAGGAGCCCGTTGCCGATGCTGTGCCAGAAATAGAGAACGCGGTGGACGCTGCCGATGAAGCGACTGCCGAACACGGCGTCGGCGCGGCCGTCACGAATGGGCTCCAGTAACGCGGGCAGATCGGCCGGGTCGTATTCGAGGTCGGCATCCTGGATGACGATGACGTCGCCCGTCGCCGCCTGGATGCCGCGACGCACGGCGGCGCCCTTGCCCTGGTTGTGGTCCTGCATGACCAGGAGGTCGATGGCGCCCCGGTCGTGGAGCCGGCGCAGGATGTCGCGGGTGCCGTCGCTGGACGCGTCGTCGACGCAGACCAGCTCGAGGTCGAGGGGCACGGCGCGGACCCGGGCGACGGACGCCTCGACGGTGGGCGCCTCGTTGAACACGGGCATGACGACGCTCAGGCGGTGACCCGGTGTGGGGTTCGCGGTGGACTCGGTCAAGGTTCCTTCCTTCACGAGGTTCCCGCCATTCCATAGCGGTTCAGCTTCCGGTAGAGGGTGGACGGATCGATGCCGAGCACCTCGGCCGCCCTCGCCTTGTTGCCGCCCTCCGCGTCGAGCACCCAGAGGATGTACGCCTGCTCGACCAACTCGAGGGTCGGGTTGGGCGGCGCGCGGTCCGCGACGAGCGGGCGCACCGCCGGCTCGCGGATCGGACGGGGCAGCGAGTCGGCCGTGATCTCGTCGGTCGGCGACAGGATCGCCGCGCGCTCCAGCGCGTTTTCCAGCTCGCGCACGTTGCCCGGCCAGTCGTAGCCCTGCAGCGCGGCCAGCCCGCCCTCACTGAGGCGGCGGACGGTCGCATTGCCGTCGCCGTTGCCGTTGCTCCGCGATGCGTTCAGCCGGCCGAGGAAGTACTCGGCGAGCAGCGGGATGTCGTCCATCCGGTCCCGCAATGGAGGAATATGCAGCGTGATGACGTTGAGCCGGTAGTAGAGGTCGTTCCGGAACGCACCGCCCCGGATCTCTTTCTCCAGGTCGCGGTTGGTCGCGGCGATGATGCGGACGTCGATCTTGACCGGCTCGGTGGCGCCGACGGGAACGACTTCGCGCTCCTGTAGCGCGCGCAGGAGCTTGACCTGGAGGGCGGGCGACATCTCGGCGACCTCGTCGAGGAGGAAGGTGCCGCCGCGGGCCACGGCCATGAGGCCCTGCTTGTCGCGGACCGCGCCGGTGAAGCTGCCCTTGACGTGGCCGAACAGTTCGGACTCGAGCAGATTCTCGGGCAGCGCGCCGCAGTTGATGGAGACGAAGGGTCCGGACTCGCGCTCGGAGAGCCGGTGGATGTAGCGCGCGATCACCTCCTTGCCGGTCCCGCTCTCGCCGGTGAGAAGCACGGTCGAGTCGGTCGGCGCGACGGTCTCGGAGAGCTTCAGCACGTCGAGGAACGCGCGGTTCTTGCCCACGGGCCGAGCGGCGACGGTGTGCTCGCGGCGGCGGATCTCACGCTTGAGCGCCGTGTTCTCCGACTTGAGCTGGCGGGTCTCGAGCGCACGCCGGCAGAGGGCGACGAGCTCGTCGTTGGCGAACGGTTTCTGGAGGTAGTAGAACGCGCCCTCGTTGACCGCCTTGACCGCGGACTGGAGCGAGGCCTGGGCGGTCATCAGGATGACCGGGATTCCGGAGTCGCGTCGCCGGATCGCTTCGAGCACTTCGACGCCGCTGAGCGCGGGCATCCGGATGTCGGAGAGCACGATGTCGGGCGCGATCTCCTCGAGCTGGTCGAGCGCTTCCCGCCCGTTCTGCGAGGTGTGGGTTCGGAATCCCTCTCCGCGCAGCAGGATTCCGATCGACTCGAGCATGGACTGTTCGTCGTCGATGATCAGGATCTTCGCTTCCATCCTAGTTCCTCCGCCCGCGCTCGCGGGTGGGCAGGTATACGGTGAAACGGGCACCGGCGCCGTCGTTGCCATCAACCATGATCGCGCCGCGGTGCGCTTCGATCGCACGGTGCACCATGGCGAGGCCGAGGCCGTTACCGCCGTGGCGTGTCGTGTAGAACGGGTCGAACAGCCGGCCCACATCCTCTTCCCGGATGCCGGGTCCGGAGTCCTGGACGGTGAGGCGGACCGGCGCCTCGATGGTCGGCGCGGCCGCGTTCTCGAACGAATCGGCGCGCCCGATCTCGACCCGGACTCGCCCGGTCGGACCGGCATGCTGGACGCCGTTGAGCACGAGGTTGAAGACGGCGCGGTGGAGCAGGTCCTGGTCGCCGTGCACGGTAACCGGCGCCGAGGGCGGCACGAACTCGATGATCGTGCCCGCACCCGTGTCGGGATGTTGGGCGACGAGGCCGATCGCCTCCGTCGTGATCTCGCAGAGGTCGAGCGACCGCCAGCGGCGCAGCTCGAGGCGGGAGAATTCCATGAAATCGACCAGCAACCGGCTGAGTCGGTCGGACTCCGAAATGACCAGCCGGTGCAGCGTCTGCCGATCGTTGGGGTTGAGGCGGTTCCCCGCCAGCTGTTCGATGCTGCTTCGGATCGCGGCGAGCGGGTTCTTGATCTCGTGCGCAAGCGAGGCGCCGAGCTCGGCCACCGCCTGCAACCGCTCCGCGCGGCGGATCAGGTCGTCGATCTCCTGCTGCTCCGTCACGTCCTGGATCACCGCCGTGACCCAGGGCCGGTCCGGGTGCTCGAGCACGGTCGTACGCACGTGCATGAACACCTCGCCCTGCGCCCGGTTGACCCGGATCTCCTGGCGCCGGACGGGCGTCCGCGTCCGGCCCGTGCGGCCGATCACCGATCCGAGCGACGGCGCCTGACGGTCCAACGCATCGAGCACCGGCTGCCCCTGCCACTCGGCCTGCTTCAGCAGCAGGATCTCCTCGGCCGCCGCGTTCATGTGCATGAGCTGCCCCTCGCCGTCCACCGTCACGAGACCGGTGTCGATCGCGGCCAGGATATCGTTCGTGTCGAGACGGAGCTGTCGCAGCTCCGACTCCGCTTCGCCCAGCGCTGCCTCCTTCCGGTGCAGCCGGTGTCCGAGCAGCGCGGTTGCCGCCGCGATCACCACGAACAGAGCGGCCTGAAGGAGCCAGGCCGGGGTAAGCGTGAACGGCTGGAGCCAGACCAGGTCGGCGAGGTAGAAGACGGTTGCCAGCCCGCCAACGAGGAAGCCGCCCGGCAACGGCAGGATCAGCGAGCCCGCCGCGATCACCAGGATGTAGAGCGGCGAGAAGTCGCTCGGCGTGTTGCTCACGGTCGTGATGTGCACGATCGCGGTGACCAGCAGGGCGTCGAACAGGACCTGCCCGTAAAGGAAGGCGCCGCCCGGCCGGCGCCCCAGAACGTCGGTGTACCAGAAGCTCGCGCTCGTGATTCCAATGGAAAGAAGGAGCGCGAGCGTGGCGACGAGCGTCACGTCCGCAGGTACGCCGGACCACGCCCAGAGCGCGGCGGCGAAGATACCCGCCGCGATCGCGAGGCGCCCGATGTACAGCCACCGAAGGAGTCGGAGTGTTCGGGCCATTTTGCATTGTGCGGGGGTCCGCGGCTGCCCGGTTCCGAACCGCCAACGTGATCCCGGTCAAGGAATTGGCCGGCCACCCATGCATCCTGCGAGCACCGGCTCTGGCAAAAGGCAAGGCCTTCCGTCGACCTCAGTATCGGGCGGCACGGTGGGTTGGGTTAGCTGGGACGGACGCGGGAGGCGGGGGCGGAGGCGGGAGCGTTCGCGGGACCGTTGGCCGGGCCGGCGGGAGCGGCGGGAGCCGCGCCCGCACCCGCCGCTCCCGCTCCCGGTCCCGCCAACGCCTCCGCCTCCGCTCCCGCCCCCCGGCCACACCTAAGGGTAACCCTGCCTTCCCGTGTCCTTTCCCATGAGCGCGGCGACCCGGCGCGGGAGGCGCCGTCAAGGGACGTGGCCCCTCGAGCGTTGAAGGGATGAACCGCGGAACCCGGGTTTCCGCGCCGAGTATAGCCTTGTGGCACGGACGGATCGGGCCCGACCCCGAACGGACGGCAACCCGAACAGGATGGGAGGGGGCCCGCGATGAGCGAATCCGCCAGACGCCCCGGTCTCGCAGCATTATTTCTGCTCGTCGGCGCGGTCACGGCCGCGCCCGTGTCAGCACAGGGGTACTTCGGCCGCCAGAAAGTCCAGTATGACGATTTCAACTGGCAGGTCCTGAAGACGCCCAAGTTCAGCATCTACTACTATCCGCAGGAACTGGAAGCGACGACGGACGCCGCGCGGATGGCCGAGCGCTGGTACGCCCGGTACACGTCTCTTTTCCAGCACGAGTTCGAGAACAAGCCGCTGATCCTGTACGCGGACCACCCGGACTTCGAACAGACCAACGTGATCAGCGGTGCGCTCGGCGAGGGAACGGGCGGCGTTACCGAGGGTCTGCGCAACCGCGTGATCATGCCGTACACCGGCGTGTACGCGGACAACGACCACGTCCTCGGCCACGAGCTGGTCCACGTCTTCCAGTACGACCTCGCCGCGTCTCCCTCCGGTGGCGGGCTGGCCGGCTTCACGCGCCTTCCGGCCTGGCTGGTCGAGGGGATGGCGGAGTACCTGTCGCTCGGTCGCGTCGACCCGCACACTGCGATGTGGTTGCGTGACGCCGCGCTGCGGGGTGAGGTGCCGACCATCCACCAGTTGACGACGGACCAGCGCTTCTTTCCGTACCGCTACGGACAGGCGCTGTGGGCGTACATCGGCGGACGGTGGGGCGACCGCGCGGTGACGGAAGTCTTCCGCGTCGCCACGCACTCGGGCTTCGAGGATGCGCTGGTACGGGTGATCGGCGAGGGCTCGGATCAGCTATCGCAGGACTGGATCACTTCAATCCGCGCCACGTATCTGCCGCTGATCGAGGGCCGGCAGCGGCCCACCGACATCGGGAAGCGGGTGCTGTACGACGAAGGACCGGGAGCGATGAACCTGTCGCCTGCGGTCAGCCCGGATGGAAAGACGGTCGCATTCTACGGCCGGCGTGACCTCTTCACGGTGGACCTGTACCTGGCCGATGCGGAAACGGGCAAGGTCATCAAGAAGCTGGTGAGCCCGCAGCGCGACCAGCACATGGACGCGATCAGCTTCGTCGAGGCGTCGGGCGGCTGGTCCGCGGACGGCCGGCTGTTCGCGTTCGTGGTGACGCAGGGCGGCGACAATCAGCTGGCGATCCTGGACGTCCGGTCGGACGACATCGAGCAGCGCATCGATGTGCCCTCGGTGGGCTCCGTCTCCGATCCGAAGTTCTCGCCCGATGGCAAAAGCGTCGTGTTCTCGGGGATGAAGGGCGGCATCAGCGACCTGTACATCCTGGACCTGGCGAGCAAGAACGTGCGGCAGCTCACCAACGATCGCTTTGCCGACCTGCAGCCGAACTGGTCGCCGGACGGCAGCACCATCGTGTTCACGACGGACCGCGGCCCGGAGACGGACTTCACGCGGCTCCGGTACGGCCCGATGAACCTCGGTCTGTACGACGTCGCCACCGGCAATATCCGGTTGCTCAGTCCCTTCCCGGGTGTCAAGCACATCGACCCGCAATATTCCGCGGACGGCAAGAGCATCTACTTCATCTCGGGACGCGACGGCTTCAGCGACATTTACCGGATCGAGCCGGAAACCGGCCGCGTCTTCCAGGTCACCCGCCTGGCCACGGGCGTAAGCGGGATCACCGGGCTTTCGCCCGCCATCAGCATCGCCCGTGACAACGGGCTGCTCATGTTCTCCGCATTCGAGAACGGCGGCAACAACATCTACTCGATCGACTGTTCGACCGCGTGCGGCACGCCCGTCGAGCCGGGCGCTTCATCGAAGATGGCGGCCGCCGCGCTGCTGCCACCGACCAGTGCCCTCGGCGGCGGCGTCGTCTACGGCTACCTCTCCGATCCGGACGCCGGGCTGCCGCCCGCCGATGTGCAGTACGCGAGCAGCCAGTACCACGCCAAGATCGGCCTCGAATATCTCGGGCCGCCCTCGATCGGAGTGGGCACCAGTTCGTACTACGGCACGCTGCTTTCCGGCGGTGTATCGGCGTACTTCGGGGACATGCTGGGCGACCACTTCCTGGGCACCGCCATCCAGGCCAACGGCACGCTCAAGGACATCGGTGGGCAGGCCATCTACATGAACGGCGCGCACCGCCTGAACTGGGGCACCTCAATCGGACACATCCCGTACCTCTCGGGTTACGCGTACTACGCGAGCGATGGCACGAACACGTTCCTGACGCAGCTGCTCGATCGGATCTTCGTCGACCAGGCGACGGCGATCGCGTACTACCCGCTCTCCATGACCCGGCGGTTCGAGCTCACCACCGGCCTCCTGCGCTACAGCTTCAACCGGCAGATCCAGCGCTATCCGTGTCAATAGCGCCGGACAGCCGATCGGTGGACTGTCGAGCTGGTCGATACCACCGCGCCATCGCCGATCAACTTCTTCCAGGCATCCCTCGCGTTCGTCGGCGACAACTCGAACTTCGGATTCACTTCACCGGTTACCGGCACGCGCTTCCGGTTCGAGGTCTCACCCACGATCGGCACGCTGAAGTACACGACCGCGCTGGCCGACTACCGCACCTACAAGTTCTTCAACCCGTTCACCTTCGCGTTCCGGGCGATGCATTACGGCCGCTACGGCCGCGATTCCGACGGCGCGACGAGCGACGGACTGCAGGTGCTGTCGCCCCTCTTCCTCGGCTACGAGACCCTGGTCCGCGGCTACGATCAGAATTCAATCCAGCTCTCGGAATGCCACCCGGCCTCCAGCGGTTCCTCGTGCCCCGTGTGGGACCGCCTGATCGGATCGCGCATCGCGGTGGCCAATTTCGAGTTCCGGGTGCCATTGATCGGCGTGCCGGAGTTCGGGCTCCTCGACTGGGGATTCCTGCCCACCGAGCTGTCGGTATTCTTCGACGCCGGCGTCGCGTGGACGGCGAACCAGTCGCCCGACCTCATCTTCGCCCGCAACACGGACAAGCGCGTGCCTGTCATGAGCACCGGCATCAGCGCGCGCTTCAACGTGCTCGGCTTCATGGTGCTGGAGTCCTATTTCGCGTACCCGTTCCAGCGCCCCGACAAGGGCTGGCACTTCGGGTTCAACCTGGCGCCCGGATGGTGACACGGCGGGGATCCAGCAATGGGAGGGCCGCCCCGGCGACGTGGCGGCCCTTTCGCTTTCCGGGCGGGCGGATCGGGGGCGGGCGGGTCGGCTTCAGAACATCGGAGGGGATGTGGGGATTGGGGGGGATGGGGGCGGTGGACGCTGCGAGATCCCGGGGGGGATGCCCTGTGCGAGGGAATCGGTGGTGGGAATGAGAGGAGAACGGGAGAGGAAAGAAAGAATTCAACAAATAGGGAATTGAATTGACAAATCAGAACAATCCGTCATTTCATCAGTGCATCCCCATATCCCCCCGATCCCCGAATCCCCCTTCCGAACCCTCCACCCCCCGAACCTTCCCGCCCCACACCGGAGCCCATCCCCCGACCCCCCATCAGTTCGCGCTGACGGTCCGTCCGGTGGCCCAGGCGCGGAGAGCGGCGACCTTCTCGGCCATCACCTTGGAGAGCGGCCTCGTGGATGCGACCTCGGCGAGTACGAGCTCGGTGGTGAGCGTGCCGCCGTCGTTGAACGCGGTGTAGAGGGCGGAGACGATGGCCTGCTCGATCTCGGCGCCGCTGAAGCCGTCGGTGGCGGCGACGAGGCGGGGTATGTCGAAGTTCTCGATCGTCTGTCCGCGCTTGCGCAAGTGAATCGCGAGGATCGCGTGACGTGCTTCGGGACGGGGCAGGTCGACAAAGAAGACCTCATCGAAGCGGCCCTTCCGCAGGAACTCGGGCGGCAGGCGGGTGACGTCGTTGGCGGTGGCGACGGTGAAGACGTCTCCCTTCCGTTCCTGGAGCCAGGCGAGGAACGTCCCCAGCACGCGTTGCGAGACGCCGCCGTCCTCGCTGCCGCCGGACGCGAAGGCTTTCTCCAGCTCGTCGATGAAGAGGACGCAGGGTGAGAGGCGGTCGGCGGTGTCCATGGCGCGGCGGAAATTGCGTTCGCTCTCGCCGATGTACTTGTTGTAGAGGCGGCCGGGATCGAGCTTGAGCAGGGGTAGTCCCCACTCCATGGCGACGGCCTTCGCGCAGAGGCTCTTGCCGCACCCGGGGACGCCGACGAGCAGCACGCCCTTGGGGAACTCGAGGCCGAAGGATGCGGCCTTTTCGGGCTCGGTCAGGATGTGCTTGCGCTTGGCGAGCCATGCCTTGAGACCCGCCAGGTCGGCGACCTCGGCCATGGTTTCCTCGACCGGGTAGTATTCGAGCACGCCCTCCCGCTCGACGATCTGCTTCTTGTAGTCGATGATGTACTCGAGGTCCTCGCCGCTCAGGCGGCCGTCCTCGACGATCGCGCGGGTCAGCACCTTCTCCGCTTCGAGCAGCGTCAGCCCGCGCAGGTTCGCGACGAGCCGCGCGGAGTCGGTCTCGTTGACCTCGACGGCGATGCTCCGGCCCCTGCTGAGATCGCGGGTCACGCGGTCGATCAGGCGGCGGTACTCCGCGGGCTCGGGTGGCGGCAGCGACACGGCCGCGCTCAGCCGACGGATCGACTCGGGCAATTCGATGCCGATGCCGGCGAGCGCTACGGCGCCGGACCGCGTGCTCAGGATACTGGCGACTTCCTTCAGCCGGTCGGCGTGGACCGGGTCGCCGAGCAAGGTCTCGAATCCGCTCAGGTAGTAGAGCGAATCGATCTGGGAGCTGGCGACGTGGGCCAGTGCCTGGGCGGGATCGGTGGTGCCGTAGATCGAGGTGCTGCCGCCGTCGCGGCGGAGCCCGCGCGTGCGTGACCACGTGAAGAAGGCGAGGCCGAGGCGGTCGGCGACGAGGCGCAGCAGTGTCTCCGCACGCTCGTCTTCCGCCGTCTCGATGACGAGCAGCCCGTAGCGCGAGCGGATCAACAGCTCGAGATCGCGGATCGGATCGTTATGGCTCATGCCGTTTCGTTCGGGCGCTGGCGCTCCCAGCGCAGCGTTTCCCCGTGTCGCAGTATCGACAACAGGGCGGGATTGTGTTGAGCCCGGCTCCACGCGGCCCGAAGCCGGGCCGGCGGCTCGAGAATCGGCTCATCGGTAAGATGGAAGGTTCCCCAGTGCATGGCGACGAGGCGACCGGACCCGCCGAGGTCCTGCCAGGCCCGCACGGCCTCGTCCGGATCCATGTGCGCGGTACGCATGAACCAGCGCGGCGCGTACGCCCCAATCGGCAGCAGCGCGGCATCGAACGGGCCAAGCCGCCCGCCGATCTCGGCGAACGCGGGACAGTAGCCGCTGTCGCCGCCGAAGTAGATCAGCGCCGCCGGCGTCTCCAGCGCGAACGAGGCCCAGAGCCGCTTCCCCGTGTCGAGCGGTGAACGGCGGGTCCAGTGCTGGGCGGGCAGCGCGGTGATCGTGACGGCGACGCCGCCCGCATCGAGGCTGGTCGGTTGCCACCAGTCCAGCTCACGGATGTTCCGCACGCCACGTCTGTGGAGCCACCCGCGGTAGCCGAGCGGCGCGATCCAGACGGCGGCCGGGTGGCTCCGCGCGAGCCGGCGTACCGTCGGCGCATCCAGATGATCGTAGTGGTCGTGGGAGAGAAGGACGGCGTCGATCGGCGGCAGCGCGTCGAAGGCAAGCCCGGGCGCCACGAGCCGGCGAGGCCCGAGGCCCGGAACCGGGGATGCCGTGTCGGACCAGACCGGATCCGTAAGCACGTTCACGGGTCCCGCCTGGATCAGGAACGTCGCGTGACCAACCCACGTGACGCGGATCTCACCCGGTTCCGCGCGGGGCAGCGACGGCGCCGCCACGGCGAGCGGCAGTTCCGGCGGCGGCGGCCGCGGTCGGGCCGCCCGTTCACGGCGCCAGCGGAGCAGATCACGGATGCCGGGCCGGCCGTCATCCGTCGGCCAGGGGTTCCGGAATCCGTGAGATCCGTGATGCGACGGAGTCCCGGCGGCACTCATTGCGGAGGGCGGCTGGCACGCGCCGGGCCTGCGCTTCGTGGCCGGCGCGTGCAAGTGGCGGACAACCGGACCTGAAGCGGGTCGGCCGGCTGCTGCGGACGTCGCGTGAAAGAGGTTCGGTGGGGTTGGTCCGGTTCGATCGGTGCTCTACTTGCGACGGCGGGCACGCAGGCTGCGACGGCGAGCGTCGGCCGCCTTGCGCTTTTTCGCCTCACTCGGCTTCTCGTAGAACCGCTTCTTCTTCATGTCCTTGAACAGGCCAGACCGGAGCATCTTCCGGCGGAACTGCTTGAGGGCCCACTCAATGCGATCACCCTCATTGATTTCGATCTCGATCATGGTCCTCCCGGTACCTTCGGAAACAAAACGGCGGAGACGCCGTGCCCGTACGAGCCCCCGTCGCGTTCCGGAATCCAGGGCCGACTCCCGGCCCCGCTCAGGTTTAGACATAATAAGGTAAGCGTCCGCTCGGTCCGCGTCCACCACGGCGGGCGGCCGAAGTGGACGGGTGGACCCACGGGGAACGGGACCGATGGAGCCGAGACATTACCATTTGATAGGCATCGGCGGTACGGCGATGGCCTCGCTTGCCGGCCTTCTCCGGGCGGCCGGACACCGGGTCACGGGCTCGGACGCGGGCGTATATCCGCCGATGTCGGACCTGCTGGACAGGCTCGGCATCCGGTACCGGGACGGCTATGCGCCGGGCAACCTGGACCCGGTCCCGGACGTGGTCGTGGTCGGGAACGCGATCTCGCGGGGCAATCCGGAGCTCGAGCACGTGCTCGACGCACGGTTGAACTACACGTCGGCGGCCGCCACGCTGCGCGAGGTGTTCCTGCAGGGCCGGCGGACGCTGGCGGTGGCGGGCACGCACGGCAAGACGACGACGACCTCGCTGCTGGCGTGGATCCTCGACCGTTGCGGGCTCCGGCCGTCGTTTCTGGTGGGCGGGATCGCGGAGAATTTCGGGACCTCGTTCCTGCTGGCGGACGGCGAGTGGTTCGTGATCGAGGCGGACGAGTACGACACCGCCTATTTCGACAAGAGTCCGAAGATGTGGCATTACCGGCCCGAGATCGCGGTCGTGACAAACATCGAGTTCGACCACGCCGACATCTACCGGGACGCGGAGGCCTACCAGTGGGCCTTCTCCCGGTTCATCAACCTGGTGCCCGGGTCGGGCGCGCTGGTGGCGGGGTGGGATTCGCCCGTCGTGCGGGCGCTCGCGCCCGCCTCTTTCGCGCCCGTCGAGTCGTTTTCATGCGACGACGCCGCCAACGGTCCGGCCGGGGATCATCCGCGCTGGCGGGCGACGGACATCGAGTTCGGCGAGGAACGCACCCGCTTCCGCGTACGCCGCGGCGACGAGGAATGGGGCATCGCGGACTCGCCGCTGCCCGGACTGTTCAACGTGCAGAACGCGCTCGCCGCGATCGCGGCCGCGGCGGCGATCGGCGGCGAGCGTGACGCCATCCTCGACGGGCTCGCCACCTTCAAGAGCGTTCGCCGGCGCATGGAGGTGCGTGGTACGGTCGCGGGCGTGACGGTGATCGACGACTTCGCGCACCATCCGACGGCAGTGCGGGAAACGATCCGGGCGGCCCGCCAGCGCTACCCCGGGCGTCGCCTCGTCGCCGTCTTCGAGCCCCGCAGCTACACGGCCCAGCGCCGCGAATTCCAGGCGGACTACGAGGCGGCGCTCGGTACGGCGGACGAGGTCGTCATCGCGGGAATGTTCCACCCGGAGCGGTACACGCCAGAGTCCGGCATCGACCCGGACGCGATGGTCGCGGCATGGCGGGGCGCCGGCCTCGTCGCGCACCACATTCCGGAGCCGGACCGGATCGCGGAACAGCTCGGCGCGGCGCTCGATCCCGGCGACGTCGTCCTGGTGATGTCGAACGGCGGGTTCGGCGGCCTGCACGGGAAGCTGCTCGGGCAACTCGAGCGGCGGGCGGCCGTCGCGGGCTGAGCGGGACGACCCGGCCAGTTTGCGAACCGGGCAAAACCCGTTGCGTGGGGGCGCCGCCCATCCTACCCTTGCGGCCTCACGTCCACCCGGAAGCGAGGCGTCCATGATCCGGCATCGAGGCGTTCCCGTCCACGGTCTGCTCGCGTTCCTGCTCGCCGCAGGGTGCGCCAGCGGAGGAGGCGCGGCCAGCGGTGGCGCCGATCCTGCCACGACGCCGGAAGGCGCCGCCGTACCGGCCACAGGCTCGATCGTGCAGGTATACAATACCGCCGCCGCGGCCGTTCGCGTGACCGTCTACATGGTGCCCGAGGTCGGCGTCGACACGCCGCTCGGCGCCGTCGAGGCCGGCCAGCGCACGTCGTTGCCGTTCCGGGGTCCGCCCGGACGGTACCGGCTCCGAGCCGTCGGCTCGACCGGCACCGTGCAGAGCGAGCTCTTCGACTTCTACCGGAATTCGCAGGTCCGCTGGGACATGAACATCAACCAGGTTCGTGTCAGCGGGAGGCGCTGACCACCCGGCCGGATTTCCGTGGCGCCGCACCCGGGAATGCCGGGCACGCGCGACGGCGGCCGACCGTCCGATCCCGCCCAACCCGGTTCGATGTGTGCCGATCGGCGCCGGCTTGCTCGCCCGATCCCTTTCACCGTCCGGAGCACAATCATGCGCAGACTCGCGCTTCTCGCCTTCGCACTGGTCGCGCCGGCCCCGCTCGCCGCGCAACAGGCCGGGCGCGCCTTCACGCCGGCCGACTGGTACCGGTTGACCACCGTCAGCTCGCCCGCCATGTCCCCCGACGGCCGGCTCGTCGCCTTCACCGTCACCACGATCGTGGAAGCGGAGAACGCGCGACACTCCGAGGTCTGGGTCGTGCCGACCGCCGGCGGCGAGCCCGTCCGCTACACGTCGCCGGGCACGGAGAGCTCCAACCCGCGCTGGTCCTTTGACGGGAAGTACCTCTTCTTCAGCTCGCAACGCGAGGGCGGGCGCGGCAGCAGCTGGGCGCTGCGCATGGATCGGCCCGGACCCGAGGCCTTCCAGATCGACGACTACCCCTCCGGCTCGATGCCCGCCGACGGCCGGTTCGCCGTCTCGAGCGGGCCCGCCGGCGGCGGTCCCGCCGTGGGTGGTGGGCGCGGCGGACGGGGCGGGCAGGGCGGCGGCTCCGGTGAGGCCGGCCGCGGCGGCGGCAGGAGCGGCGATCCGTTCGCTTCGATGCCGGCGCTCGCTCGGCCGCCGTACGGCTCGATCACGCGTCCACTCGACGCGCGCCGTTTCGACGGCCGCCATTTCGTGGACATCCCCATAAAGGGGAACGGACGCGGCTACCTGGCCAACCCGCGCGAGCCGCGGCAGATCCGGGCGTCGCAACTCTGGATGCAGGCGGTGGGTGACACCGCGCGCACGCAGATCACGGACACGGAGTACTCGCATGGCGGCGCCGTGGTCTCGCCCGACGGCAAGTGGATCGCGTTCACCGCCGATCCGGAGATGCGGCCCGACTCCGTCATGCGCGCCGAGCGCGACTCCATCGCGAAGCTGCCCTACGACGCGGAGCGCGACGAGGCCGATCGAAACGACAGCGACATCTTCGTAACCGGCATCGACGGCGGCGCGCCGCGACGGCTCACTTCCGCGCTCGGCAGCGAACGATCCCTCGCCTGGTCGCCGGACGGCAAGCGCATTGCATGGATCTCGAGTCCGCGACGAACGGCATCCAACCGTCTCTGGGTCGTCGACGCCGCCGGCGGCGAGCCGAAGAACCTGCTCGGCGACTGGCAGTACGAGCCGTCCGGCTTCGACTGGCTGCCCACCGGCGACATCCTCATGAGCGCTTCCATCGGCGGCCGCTCCGCGCTGTTCCGCGTCGCCACGAAGACCGGACAGAGGACCGAGATCATCGGCGGCCGACGTCGCCTGAACGGCTTCACCTACGACCGGAAGATGACGAAGGTCGCCTTCGTGGCGACCAGCGTCTCCGAGCCGACCGAGCTCTTTATCGCCGACATCGACGGGAAGGTGACCGCAGAGAACCTCCATCTCCACGAACGCCGCCTCACCGGCTTCAACGAGGCACTCACGAAGGAGATCGCGTTCCCCGACGCCGAGCGCTTCACCTACACCTCCGTCGGTGGCCTCGAGATCGAGGCCTGGATGCAGAAACCGTACGGCTACCAGCCCGGGCACAAGTACCCGCTCATCCTCTACATCCACGGCGGACCCCATTCGCAGTACAACGAGGGCTGGTTCGACGAGTTCCACAACATCACCGGCGCCGGCATGTGGGTGCTCTACACCAACCCGCGCGGCTCCAGCGGATACGGCGCCGACTTCACCTACAGCACCCGCGGCCGCTGGGGCATGGAGGACTTCGAGGACCTCATGAAGGCCGTCGACATCGCGGCCGCACGGCCCGACGTCGACTCCACACGCATGGGCGTCACCGGCGGCAGCTACGGCGGGTTCATGACCGCATGGGTGACCACGAAGACCCACCGCTTCAAGGCCGCCGAGACCGACCGCATGATCAGCGACTGGTTCTCCTGGTACGGCGCTTCCGACGCACAGGGCCTCACCGAGTTCGAGTTCTACGGCAAGCCCTGGGACAACTGGGACCTCTACGAGGAGCTGTCTCCGCTCAAGTACGTCCAGAACGTCCGGACCCCGACCCTCATGGTCCAGTCCGAAGAGGACTTCCGGACCCCCATGCCCGAGGCCGAACAGTGGTTCATGGCCCTCGAGAAACGGGGCGTGCCCGTCGAGTTCGTGCGCTACCCGCGCTCCACGCACGACCTCTCCCGCACCGGCGAGCCCTGGCTCCTCGTCGACCGACTCAGCCGACTCCGCCAGTGGTTCAGCTACTGGCTCAAGGACGAACCCGTCAGTACCACCAGCCAGGGCCGCTGACCGCGCCGGGCCGGGAGCCGTCGGCTCCCGGCCCGCCCCACTCCCACTCCCGCCGCGCCCCGCTCCCTCCCCCACAAACGCTTCCGCCTCCGCTCCCGCCATCCGCTCTCCTCTTGACCATCTAGAGCAACCTGTTTACCCTAGATGATCAAGAGGAGACGACGATGACAGAAGAACGGAACCGGTTGCTGCAGGGAACGCTCGAGCTGCTGGTGCTGCGAGTGTTGAGCGTGGAGGCGATGCACGGGTGGGGGATCGGGGAGCGGATCGCGGAGATCACGGGCGAGGTGCTGGTGGTGAACCAGGGCTCGTTGTACCCGGCGTTGCAGCGGTTGCGGTCGCGTGGGTGGGTGCGGACGGAGTGGCACCAAACGGAAAACAATCGTCGGGCCCGGTACTACGTGCTGACGAAGGCGGGTGCGAAGCAGTTGGGTTTGGAGCTGGCTGCGTGGCGGGAGGCAAGTGAGGCGGTGGAGCGGGTGCTGGCGTGGCGGCCGGTGGAAGCGTGAGTTCGAGGAGGGCGTGATGGACTGGCTGCGGTCGTTGTACGCGCGTGCCCGGATGCTGCTTGGCCGGCGGGAAGAAGAGCGGGCGTTGAAGGAGGAGGTCCGATTCCACCTGGAGATGGAGGCGGGCAAGCTGGAGTCGCGGGGCTGGGATGGTCGGCGGGCGCGTCGGGAAGCGTACCGCCGGTTCGGTGGGATGGACCGGGTGTCGGAGGAAGTTCGGGACGAGCGCGGCGGCCGGTGGCTGGAGGAGGCCGTGGCGGACGTGCGCTTCGGCTGGCGCGGGTTGAAGCGGAACCCTGCGTTCACGTTCGCGGCGGTGGCGACGCTGGCGTTGGGAATCGGCTCGACAACGGCGGCGTTCAGCCTGTTCGACGGCATTCTGCTGCGGCCGCTGCCGTACGCCTCGCCGGACCGGCTGGTGGAAGTGCGGGAGCTGAGCTCGACGCGGCGGTTCTACCCGTCGTTCCCGAACTTCGTGGATTGGCGGGAGCAGTCGAACGCGTTCACCGGGCTGATCGCGATACAGGGTTCAGGCGTGCAGCCGCTGCTCGGGCTGTCGGAGCCGATGCGGGTGCCGTTCATGGGGGTGAGTCGGGGGTTTCTGCGGACGCTCGGTGTGAAGCCGTTCATGGGTCGCGACATTGCGGATTCGGAGAACGCGGCGGGTGGCGCGCCGGTCGCGCTAGTGAGTCACCGGCTGTGGGCGGGTGCGCTGGGTGGTCCGGCGGCGCTGGACGGGGTGACGGTGGAAGCGTACGGCCGCAGCTACGAAGTAGTGGGGGTACTGCCACCGGGCTTCCGGTTCCTGTACGACGCGGATTTCGTCTTTCCGGCCGAGCAGTTCCCGGGCACGATCCGGAGCGCGCATGCGTACCGGGTGGTCGGCCGGCTCGCGGACGGTGTGTCCCTGGCGGCGGCGCGATCGTCGATGAATGCGTTGTCGGCGCGGCTGAAGTCGGCGTACGGCGATGCGACGCAGGCGGAGGCCGCGGAACTGCGCCCGTTGCCGGAGGTGGTGACGGGATCGCAGCGGCGGCCGCTGTCGATGCTGCTGGCGGCGGCGGCGCTGGTGCTGCTGGTCGGCTGCGCGAACGTGGCGAGCACACTGCTGGCGCAGGGCGCGGTGCGGGCGCGGGAGATGGCGGTGCGCACATCGCTGGGCGCGCGCCGGAGTCGCCTGGTCCGGCAGTTGCTGGCGGAGAGCGCGTTGCTGACGGCGTCCGGCGCGGTTGCGGGTGCGGCCCTGGCCTGGCTCGCGGTCCGCGGGGCGGTGCTGCTGGGTCCGGGTGTGCTGCCGCGTCTCGACCAGGTGACGGTCGATGGTCCGACTCTCGGATTCGCGATGGCTGTGTCGGTGTCCACGCTGCTGGCGTTCGGACTGTTCCCGGCGCTGCGGCTGACGGGGCGCAGCCTGTCGGAAGATCTGCGCGGCGGCCGGGGCGAGACGGGCCGGCGCGGGATGGCGTGGAACCTGATCGTGGGCGCGGAAGCCGCGTTTGCGGTGCTGCTGCTGGTCGGTGCGCTCCTGCTGGTGCGAAGCGTTCGCGCGGTCCTTACGCAGGACATGGGGTGGGACCATCGAGGCGTTCTCGAGATGTCGGTCACCATCCCGAACGGCACCATCGAAACGGAAGCGGAGGGCGTCGCGCTGCTGCGCCGGCTGCACGACGAGCTTGCGGCACTGCCGGGTGTCGAGGTCGTGGGGATGGGAAATTTCGATCCGCTTTCGGCGGGCAACTACACGGCGCCGGCCCGGGACCCGGACCAGCCGGGCGCGCCGGAGAACTACACGGGCTGGCGCGTGGTGGACGCGCAGTACTTCGAGGCCCTGCGGGTGCCCGTGCTGAGCGGCCGCCTGTTCGAGCCGGGCGATGGCGACGTGGCGGTCGTGAACCGCTCGCTGGCGGAGCTGCTCTGGCCGGGCGAGTCACCGATCGGTCACACCGTGATCAGCAATTTCGACTATCGCTCGGCGCCGCTCCGCATCGTGGGCGTGGTCGCGGACGCGCGGGATTGGCGCTGGTCGGGGCCGCAGCCGGAGCTGTTCGTGCCGTGGTGGTCGCGCCCGGAGCATGCCGCCTCGATGGCCGTGCTGATCCGGACGGACAATGACCCCTCGACCCTGATCGGGCCCGCTCGTGAACGCCTGCGCTCGCTCGATCCGCGCATCCCCGCCGAGTTCGCCCTGCTCACGTCATCGCTCAACGATTCGATGGCCGATCGGCGCTTCATGGCCGCCGTGCTCGGGTGCTTCGCGGCGTGCGGGCTCCTGCTCGCGATGATCGGGATCTTCGGCGTGGTGTCCTGGACGGTGGCGAGCCGGCGTCGCGAGATCGGCATCCGCATCGCCATGGGCGCGGCGCACTGGCGCATCCGGACGCGCGTCCACGGCTCGGTCCTGCCCGCCGTCGCGGTGGGGATCCTGGCGGGAATGCTGGCGGCGTTCGGACTGACGCGCTTCCTGCGCGATCTGCTGTTCGAAGTCGAGCCGCTCGATACGCTTTCGTTCCTCGTCGCGCCGCTGCTCTTCCTGCTCACGGCGCTGCTGGCCGGTGACGCACCGGCGCGCAGGTCGGCGCGGACCCAGCCGATCTCGATCCTGCGCGAGGACTGAAACGGCGGGAGCCGCGGTCGTCCGGCACCGCGGCTCCGTTGTCCATCGCCCGGCGAAGGCGCCCGGCCTCAGGGCGTACGCCCGGTGAGGCCGACGACGCGCCGTCCCGCGTCCGTCCAGCTGGGCGTGCCATTGGCGTTGGCTACGGTGTACGCGAGGTAGAACACGAGCCGGCCGATGCGGGTGATCTTGTCCTTGTCGATCAGTTCGACCTCGTCGGACTGCTTGTGGTACTGCTCGTGCAGGCCCGTCGTGAAGAAGATGGCGGGCACGCCGTTGCTGGCGAAGTTGAAGTGATCGCTGCGCACGAACAGGTTCTCCTCCGGCCAGAGGTCGGGCGCGACGACGAGGCCGAGTTCCGGGTGCTTCGCGGCGACGGCCTGGACCGTGGGACCGAGCGAGGAGTAATCCTGTCCGATCGCGACGACCGTGTCGGGCGCGTTGCGGCCGACCATGTCGAGGTTGATGTCCGCGATCATCTTCTCCTTCGGCACCGGCGGGCTCTTGACGAACGCGGACGAGCCCAGCAGTCCCTTCTCCTCCCCGCTGACGGCGACGAAGATCATGGAGCGCCGCGGCCGGGTGGCGAGCTTCGAGAACGCCTCGGCCACTTCCATCATGGTTGCGGTTCCGGACGCGTCGTCGTCCGCGCCGTTGAAAATGGAGTCGCCGGTCGCATCCGGAGCGCCCGTGCCGAGGTGGTCCATGTGCGCGCTGAAGACGACGTACTGGTCGGAAAGGACGGGATCGCTGCCGCGCAGGATGCCGATGACGTTGGGCGGGTACGTGTTCGTTTTCTCGATCGCGACGTCCAGCGTAGCGGTTCCGGGCAGCGTCCTGAAGGCGGCAGTACGCAGCGCGTCGAGATCCTCGCCGGCCGCGGCCAGTGCCGTCTTCAACACATCGTAGCGGAGTCCGACCAGCGGAATCGGTGCCTGCTGCGTCGCCACCGCCTGTGCGATCTGCGGGATCGCGCTCACGTCGAACCCGGGGTCAAGCAGCAGGATTACACCCGCCGCGTGGGCGGGCATGGCCGCGGTGAATGCACCTCCGATCGCCATGTTCCACGAGGCGTCGGGCTGCGTTCCCGGCATGAACACGACGACCATGCGGCCGGCCGCGTCGGCGGCGAAGGGCGCCATGCCCGCTTTCGCGGTGCCGCCCCATGCCAGTCCTCCGGACTTCATCGCGCCGGTGTCTGGAAGTACGAAGAAGTCGACGGCGCCCTGCGCCCGGGTCTTCGATCCGCCGGCATCGATTTCGAGCCAGGTCCGGTCGCTGAGGAGGCGCGTACGGGCGTACGCATAGCGCTGGATGTAGGTGCCGCTGTCGCCGGCCGGCGTCAGGCCGATGGCGCGGAATTCGTTTGCGACGTAGTTGGCCGCCATGTCGAGACCGGGGCTGGGCGTGTCCCGGCCCTTCAGCTCGTCGCTGGCCAGGTACGCGATACGGGCGTACATGTCGTCGGGCGTGATCGAGGCGGCGGCCTGGTCGATGCCCGCGGCCGGGGCCGGAGCCACCGCAGGCGCCGGCCCGCTCGAGCTGGCACACGCGGCGACCAGGGCGATTGCCGAGAATATCGGAATGGGGCGGGTCATTCTGCCTCCATGGATTCGATTCGTGTGCCGCATTCAACCCCCTGAGCGACAGCGGGTTCGGCGGCTCCCGGACGGCTCGCTACTTGCCCGGGCCCTCTCGGGGACCCAGTATGCTCCGTTTTTCGCGGACTCCGCAACCGCGACGCTGCGCGCGCCGGGCGGCCGGGCGCGAGCGGGCGAACGAGTCGAGATCGAAGCACAGTCACGGGGCGCCCGCAGCCGGGAACCGGCGAGGTCGCCCCTGAGATCC
This sequence comes from uncultured Gemmatimonadales bacterium, assembly GCA_963786235.1. GTDB lineage: Bacteria > Gemmatimonadota > Gemmatimonadetes > Longimicrobiales > RSA9 > CAWAYJ01. The sequence goes on along the minus strand of CAWAYJ010000034.1, from coordinate 268,540 downwards.
GCCACCGGAGGTACGCATGGAAGGGATGAGGGGCGTCGTCGACTTCCTCGCCGAGTGGGTCCTGAACAAGGGCATCACGATCAAGGGCGAGACCATCTCTTTCTCGATCATCGCGCTCCTTTGCACCGGTGCCTATCTCACCATCCGGCTCGGGTTCATCCAGCTGCGCCGGCTCGGGCACGGATTCGCGGTGACCTCGGGGAAGTACGACGATCCCAACGAGCCGGGTGACGTCTCGCACTTTCAGGCCCTGACCACCGCGCTGTCCGCCACGGTCGGGATCGGCAACATCGCGGGTGTCGCGATCGCGATCCATTTCGGCGGGCCGGGCGCCCTGTTCTGGATGTGGGTGACCGCGTTCCTCGGCATGGCGACGAAGTTCACGGAGGTCGTGCTCGCGCAGCACTACCGTCAACTCGAGGGTGTGGACCGGAACGCGGCGAAATGGGAAGGTACCGTTTCCGGCGGGCCGATGTACTACATCGAGAAGGGGCTGGGCCAGAACTGGAAGCCACTCGCCGCGTTCTTCGCCGTGATGCTCGGCACCACCGCCTTCCTGACGGGCAACGGGATCCAGGCGAATACACTGGCGGACACGCTCAACAGTTCGTTCGGCGTGCCCACCTGGGTCGCCGGTCTGGTCAGCGCATTGGTCGTCGCGCTCGTGATCCTGGGCGGCATTTCCCGGATCGGCGCCGTGACCAGCGTGCTCGCTCCGATGATGGCGGCGATCTACGTGACCGGCGCCCTGGTCGTGATCTCGCTCCACCTCGGCCAGGTCCTGCCCACGTTCGGCATGATCTTCCGCGAGGCATTCCACCCGACGGCCGGCATCGCCGGGACGGGTGTGGGGGTGATGATCACGACCATGACCTGGGGCGTCCGACGAGGCCTCTTCTCGAACGAGGCCGGCCAGGGCTCGGCGCCCATCGCCCACGCCGCGGCCAAGACGGATGAGCCCGTGTCCGAAGGCGTGGTCGCACTGCTCGAGCCGTTCATCGACACCATCGTGATCTGCTCGCTCACCGGCCTCGTGCTGATCATGACCGGCGTGTGGAACGAGAGGCACCCGACCCCCCTGATGATGTCGGGCGGCGATTCCAGCTACGTCATGCCGGAAGCGGGCGGCGGCTTCGCGCTGGGCGCGACGGCGCCCACGGAGATCCGGGTGGACAACGGCATTCCGGCGACGACGACGGGCGAGGCGCGCTACGCGTGGCACGAGGTCGCGATCGACGGGTTCTTCACCGACGAGGCGCAGACGCAGCCGTTCTCCGGCGTGATCCTGCCGGCCGACGGACTGGCCCGCGCGACCGATGGCACGGAATACACCACGCTCTACGGCGATGCGGTCGAGAGCGGCGGCCCGCTGACGACGCTCGCGTTCGAGAGGGGATTCGGCTTCACCAACGCGATCGCCGGCGACTACATCGTGATCCTGAGCATCGTCCTCTTCGCGCTCTCGACCGCGATCTCCTGGAGCTACTACGGCGACCGCTGCGCCAACTACCTGTTCGGACCGAAGGCGATCATCCCCTACCGGATCGTCTACGTACTCATGCACTTCGTCGGCGCGACCGTGTCGCTCGGCCTGATCTGGGACCTCGGCGACGTCTTCCTCGGCATCGTGATCCTGCCCAACCTGCTCGGGCTCCTGCTGCTCTCGCCGCAGGTGGCCCGCCTCACGAAGAGCTACTTCGAGCGGAAACCGTGGTTGGAGAACGCATTGGTGCACGAGAAGATCGTGGATGAGAGGCGGCATCACAGGTCCTGACGGGCGGCGAACGGCGCCTTATGTCGACGTCTCCATGAACGCCTGCAGATTCCCCCGGTACCCGCGGCTCGACGTCAGCCGGGTCCCATCCCGCAGGATAATGACGTAGTCGCCCTGGAAGAGTGGCTCGAGCTCGGCGATGGCGTCGGCGGCCACGATGGTGGAGCGGTGGATGCGGAGGAAGCGCGTGGGGTCGAGCTTCCCTTCGAGCGCGGTCATCGTCTCCCGCATGAGAAAGGACTTTTTGCCGGCGTGGAGACGGGCGTAGTTGCCTTCTGCGCCGATCCAGCTGACGTCCTCGGTCCGCAGGAGCACGATCCTGCCACCGGACTTGACGGCGAGGCGTTCGAGGTAGCGGGGCTTCTGCAGGCCCTCGAGCAGGTCGGCGAGGCGGCGGTCGAGCGGCCATTCCGGGACTCGCTGGCGGACGGCCTCGCGGGCGCGCTCGACGGCGGTGCGGAAGCGTTCCTCGTCGAAGGGTTTGAGCACGTAGTCGAGGGCGTGCGCATCGAAGGCGCGCACGGCGAACTGATCGTACGCGGTGACGAACACGACGGGCGGCATGGCATCGGCGCCGATTTCGCGGATCACCTCGAAACCGCCCAGTTCGGGCATGTTGATGTCGAGGAAGACGAGATCGGGCCGGTGTTCGCGGATCGCGGCCACGGCCGAACGGCCATCGCCGCATTCGGCGATGACCTCCATGTCGGGCTCGTCCTCGAGCAGGCTGCGGATTCGCTCGCGCGCCAGCGGTTCGTCTTCCGCGACCAGCGTCCGGATCGTCACGTGTCTGCCTCCCCTTCCTCGTCCATGATGACTCCGACGGCACGGAACGGAATGGCGAGCGCCACCCGGAAGCCACCGCCAGGCGCATTGCCGGGTTCGAAGGTGTAGTCGTCTCCGTACATCTTGTCGAGCCGTGCGCGCGTGTTGGCCAGGCCGACGCCATCGAGCAGCGACGTCCCGGGCAGGACGCCGGGGCCGTTGTCGCGGACCACGATGTCGAGCATGCCACGACGGCCTCGTGCGCTGATCGTGACCCGGCCCGGCGTGACGCGGGTCGCGACGCCGTGCTGGATCGCGTTCTCCACGAGCGGCTGCAGGATCATGTGCGGGATCCGCGCGTCCAATACGTTGGCCTGAACATCGAGTTCCACGCTCAGCCGGTTGCCGAGCCGAGCCTGCTCGATCTCGACGTAGGCGTCGAGGAACGTCAGCTCCTCCTGGAGGCTGACTTCCGCCTCCGCGTTGTGGTCGAGCGCCGCGCGCAGCAACTCGCTGAGGCGCGCGATCATCCGGTCCGCCGCCTTCACGTCGCGATGCATCAGCGCCGAGATCGCCGTCAACGTGTTGAACAGGAAATGCGGCTGCAATTGTGATTTGAGCAGATCAAGCTCGGCGCGGGCGAGGCGCGCCGCAAGGCGGTCCGCATCGGCGTCGCGCTGGCGGTACCGGCGGTAGAACGTGAAGCCGTGGGCCACGCCGGCCAACAGCCAGTACACGATCACGTTGAACGGAAACCCCTGCCAGAATGCCACCATGAAGCCGGCGTCGGGATTGCCCCAACCCGCGAACAGGCCGATAGCCAGGCTGAAGAACACCTCGGCCGTCGCGACGATCGGGCTGGCGAGGGCATGGACGATGATGGCGCGTGCGCGCGGCTTCCGATCGAGGGGGAACCGGCGGCTCAACGCGAAAACGACGATGGACAGAACCGCCCACACCAGGGCGCCGGCGGACGTCCAGGGCAGGACATCGCGGAGGGGCTCGGGCCGGCCGAGTTCCGCCATGAAGGCGAGGCGCTGGCCGGTCGTTACGACGCCGTAGACCGCCCACGCGCCCATGATGAGCGTGAGCTCGGCCCGGCTCACGAGCCGCGGCATCCGCGGCGCCGGGCCGAGGCCGGCGCGTTCCGGGATTCTCGGTTCGGCGATCATCCGCGCACCCTCTCGCGGGCCGGTGTCGGAGATGTCGCAACGCCGTCCCCAGGGCGGTTCCGCGCGGTCGGTGCCCACAAGCCCGGGCGGGCGCGGCCCACCGAGGACCGGCCCTGCCGTCGGGAACGCGCCGTGGTACTGGTGCGCGCCGAGTGGCTCACGTCGACCCGTCCATGCCGGCGAGCCGGCGCAGCACCGTCGGATCGAGCTCGTGCCCGCCGTCGAAACGCACGAGATCGAACGGCATCGCGCCCGCTTCGAAGCGATCGACGATGCGTCGGTCCGCGCCCTCGCGGGCATAGGGATCCCGGTCGCCGAGCACGAGCGTCAGCGTCGCATCGCCGAAGAGTCCGGGCGAGGCGGTCAGCTCGTCGGGGAGCGAACCCGCCCAGAGGATGAGGCGGTCCGGAGCGACGGGCGCGCGGGCGGCCCAGCGGCACACGGTCGCGACGCCCTGCGAGAACCCGAGCGCGATGAACTCGACCCGTGACCGGTCGACGGCCGCGAGGATCTCGCCGGTCACCGCGTCGAGGTATCCGACGTAGTCGTCGATTTCGCGCAGCCGGTCCTCGCGGGTCATCCAGGTCGCGCCGACCGGGGCTCCCGGTCCGTGCGGACCCGGATCGGGCCGGACGTAGAACCGGTTCAGCGCCTCCGGCGCGACGAGGTAGCGGCTACCGTCATCGAGCACCGCGAACCGCCGGAGGAAGCGGGCGGCGAGCTGGCCGTAGCCGTGGCACGCCAGCCAGACCTGGCGGGTTGCGGGACTCGCGTCGCCCAGCGTGCAGTAACGTGCGGTGCGCGAAACGCGGATGTGCCGTTCGTTCATTCCGGGTGGATTCAGCCTCGGAATCGGGCGGAGGGTGTGATCGCAGATCGAAGATGTCGACGTCCGGGCGGCGTGTCCACCCGCCCGTGGGGTCCCGCCCGCACGGACCGGACGGAGGACGCGAAACGCGCACAGGGTTGCGTCCGTCGTCGCGGGTGCGGAAATTGAGGCCCGTTTTTCGGCCGGAAATCCCGGGCGGTACCTGCCGGGGGGGCGGGTGCGGGGGCTCCGGCGCGGATGGGCTCCGCTTCGGCAGCCCGAGCGGAACGGGGAGACGTTTCGAGGTCCGGGACCCGGGAACCGTGAACCAAAAAGTCGGCATCACCGACCGTCTGAAGAGCTGGCTGTTCTCGCTGCCCAAGGCGGCGCTGGTCAGCGGTGCGCTCGCGCTCACCGCACTCTTCGTGACGGCATCGATCTACGCCTACCGCACCTATGACTACATCCAGCACGACAACGATTTCTGCCTGTCGTGCCACCTCATGGAAGATCCTTTCCAGCGGTTCGCCCGGAGCGCGCACCGCGGTCTCGGCTGCAAGGCGTGCCACCAGCCGACCATCATCACGCGCAGCCAGATGGCGCTCACCCAGATCATTGAGAACCCGGACACGCTCGAGACGCATGCCGAGGTTCCCAACGATCGCTGCGCCGAATGCCACATCAAGGGTAATCCCGAGGAGTGGACGCTCATCGCCAACTCCGCGGGACACCGGGTTCACCTCCAATCGAAGGACCCCGCGCTCCAGGGGCTGCAGTGCGTGCAATGCCACTCGTCGTCATTGCACGAGTTCGCCGCCGTCGACAAGACGTGTGGCCAGGCCGGCTGCCACGAGGACGTCCGTGTGCGCCTCGGCAAGATGGGCAACCTCACCATCCACTGCGTAGCCTGCCATTCGTTCAGCAAGCCCGTGGCGGACACGGCCGGGGTGAGCACCGCCCGCACGGCGCTGCGGCCGACGCAGTCCGATTGCCTGAGTTGCCACGCCATGCGCGCCATCGTCGAAATGCCGGCCAACGATCCGCACGGCGGCATCTGCTCGAACTGCCACAACCCGCACACGCAGACCACTCCGGCGCAGGCCGTTGAGTCCTGCGGCAACACCGGCTGTCACACGCGGCCCGACACGATCACCGCGTTCCATCGCGGGCTCGCCCCGCGGATCCTGCAGAACTGCATCGCGTGCCACCCCGCGCACACCTTCCGCGCGCCGGGCACCGACTGCATCGCCTGCCACACCAACGTGTCCGATCCCGGCGACGTTCGGGCCATGCGGCCCGGCGGCGGCATGGGCTCGATGCGGCCACCGCCTGATACCGGCTCCCGGTCGACGGCCGCCATCCGGCCGTCCGCACCCACCGGCCGGCCCAACCCGTGGCTCCACGTCTCGCGGACCGGCCCGTCGGCCGTCCGTCTCGCATCGACGAGACGTCGCGACATCCCGGCCGCGGCGCTCCACGTGGTCCCTCAGGACACCGCGCGCCGGTCGGGCACCGTCGCGTTCAAGCACGGCGACCACCGCATCGTGGCCTGCACGGAGTGCCACTCGACGGCCGACTCGCACGGAGCGCTCAAGGTCGTCACGCCCACCGCCTGCCGCTCCTGCCACCACTCGGCGCGCTACGCGGAAGGGCCGCAGGGCTGCGCCCGCTGCCATGCGGCCGACAGCCTCCAGACCCGCCCCATCGAGCGGACCCAGGTCATGCGGTTCACGGATGGCAAGAGCTACACCCGGTCGCTGCCGTTCAACCACAAGGACCACACGACCCGGGCGTGCACGGAATGCCACACCGAGGGCGTCGACATGAGCACGGCGAGCCTGCAGTGCACGCAGTGCCACGCCGAACACCACGAGCCCGACAACAACTGCACCACCTGCCACGTGAAGCCACCCGCGGGCGTGCATGGCGTCCAGTCCCACCTCGGCTGCGACGGCGCCACCTGCCACCGACCGTCACCCGTCGTCGGCGTTCCGAGGACGCGCGAATTCTGCATCGCCTGTCACGTGGAACAGGTCAACCACAAGACGGGTCGTAACTGCATCGACTGTCATCCGCTTCCGCCGCCCACCGGTGGCGGGGCCGCTCCGACCAGGGAAGACGGACCATGAAACCGACCGCTCTCCGGATCGGGCTGCTCCTTGCCGCCGCCGCCCTCGCGGCCTGCCGGCCCGCCGACCAGACCACCGAGACCGTCGACGTCCAGGCCGGCGCCCGCGCCCGGGAATCCTACCCCCCGGAAGTCGTCACTCAGCTCGACAGCGGAAACGCCGCCTTCAAGGCCCACGACTTCCAGGAATCGCTCCGTCACTACCAGGCCGCCGCCGAGGCCGGGCCCGACATCCCGGCCACGTGGTTCGGCGTCTACATGGCACAGCACGCGCTCGGTAACGTCGCCGCCGCCGAGTCCGCTCTCGCCCGTTCCCGCAACGAGGTCCCCGGAGCCTCGCTGCTGAGACCCGGCGGCGTCCCCGACACCACCGGACGATGATCAACCGAGCTCTCCGCACCGCGTTCGGCACGGCTCTCGCCGCGTGCCTCCTCGCCTCCGGCGCTTGCCAGAAGCACAAGTTCGAACCGCCCGACCGCAACCAGCAGATCGCCCAGGCCGAGGCCCAGTACAAGCTCGCCGACTTCGACTCCATCCAGTGGGAGAGCGATTCCGCCCGCTCCATCAACGGAAACATCGTCTACTCATCCACCTGCCGCCGATGTCACGGGACCATCGGCGAGGGCGGCACCGAATACGCCCGCAGTCGTGACCTCGAGGTGCCTTCCCTCATCGGGCCCGACTGGAAGTACGACGACGACATCGACGCCGTCCGCCACCAGATCTTCGTCGGCCATTCCACCGGCATGCCCACCCTCGGCGTCGCCTCCCTCACCCTCCGCGAGATCGACGCCGTCGCCTGGTTCACCATTCACGTGCTCCGGCCCGACGCATTGCGTCAGAACTCCTCCGCGCGCTGACCCCCCGCCGGGTTCACATCGGCTGAGACTCCCCTCGCCCGCTCGAGTCCCGATCCCCTCCCGCCCCCCTCCCATTTCGCCGGTCCGTCCGCCTCACATGCTCTCCCGTTGAGCACCACCCGGTCCAACCCCCCGGTGTCGTCACCGCGCGAAAACGCGCACCTGGACCGCGCGGAATCGCGCACCATGGAGGAGGCGGGCGGTGTCGAGACGGGGAGTCGTCGCCTGTAAGAACAAAAGAATCAATGACTTGCGTGGTTCTGGCCGGGAACGGCACCGGACTTGTAAGAGAAGGTAGACGGAACGAAGGGACGGGGCCCCCGAAGCGGCCCCAAGCGAGGAGGACGAAATGACAGCCCGGAAGATTGAACGGACGACCGACGTGGTGGCGCAGAGGCTCCCGAGGGAGCTGGGACTTGCGGGCAAGGTTGCCGTGTCCTGGGCGATGGCCGGCGGCGTCGGTCTTGGCGGAGTTGCGGTGGGAATCGGCACGCTGACGGGGAAGATGAGCGCACACGCGCTGCTTCTCACGTCGACGGGTCTGTTCATAGTGGGCGCGCTTCTGGGGTTCGTGCACGGCGCGGTGCTCGGCTTCTTCGGCCGGACGGAAGGCGTGACGAAGCACGAGGCGACGCAGCGGCTGATGCTGGCGGCGGTGTACGCGATTCCGGGTCTGGCGGTAGCGTGGTTGGTAAGCAACTGGATGGCGATGACGGTCGTCGCACGCTTCGCGGGACGCGTGTTGCCGATGGTGGGGGCCGGGGCAGGCTGGGTGGCCGGTGCCGCGATTCTCGGGTGGGCGGCGGTGGAGGGCTGGAAGGGACTCCAGTCTTCGTTCGCCCGCTGGCCGGAGTGGAAGGCGGGAACGACGATCGTGTTCGCGACGTGGGCGGCGCTGCTGGTGTCGCTGCTGGTCGACCGGCCGGAGCTTCTTGGCCTTCGGCTGGACCTGACACCGGTGGGCGCTGTGTTGCTCTCGGGCGTGATCGCACTGTGGCTGGTGGGGCCGGTGGTGACGGCAGGTCTGACCGCCCTTCGCAAGCTCCCGGGCCGGCGTCCTGCGCTGGCGTTCCGGAGCCGGTCGGGGCTGGATATCGGGATCGCGATCGCGGCAGGCGCCGTGGTCGGCCTGATCGCGCTGCCGTTCGCGGGAACGACGATCCTGCCGACGGGTGGTCTGGGCGTGGCCGCGGCAGCGCTCGGCCAGGCGTTCTTCAGCGAGGTGGTGTTCCGGCTGTTCCTGATGACGGCGGTAGTCTGGCTGCTGCTCCGGTGGCACCGGGTGCACCGCGAAGAAGCGGCGCTGATCGCGGTGATCGCGGTGACCGCCGTCGAGACGCTGCTGTACCTGCCGGGCGTCGCCGCGGCGGGCTTCCCCTCGGCCTTCAGCGCGGCCGGTTACATGCTCGCGGCGGTGGCGCTGCCGGCGGCGGTGTTCGGGGCGATCTACTGGCTGCGCGGCCTGGGCACAGCGGTCCTCGCGCACGTGGTCGCGTACGTGGCCCTCGCGGCGATCGTGCTGTAAGTTGGGACACTCGAGCCGTCGTCGCCGCCCCCGCGGTCAATTCGGCCGCGGGGGCGGCGGCATTCGCGTCCGGGAATGAGGCGTTCGACGACATTGGAGTGCCATTCGGAGACGAATGGCCTCGTTCGCACATGGGTGATCCAGGTCCGCGTCGAGGCGGTGTCATGCTGAGCGGCTGGGTCCAGAAGCTCCGGGGGCTGTCGCTCCGCTCGAAGCTGGCGATCACGCTGGCGGGCGGTGCGATCGTGCTTCTCGGCGCGGCTACGTTCTTTTCCTTCCGGTACTGGCGCAGCGAAGCGATCGGGTCCGTGCAGGAGCAATCGCGGGCGGTGGCGGAATCGGCGCGGAGCGCGCTGGAGCCCGCGCTCGCGTTCGGGCAAACGGACCAGGCGCGTCGGTATCTGCGTCAGCTCGCCCGTGCTCCCTCGGTGATGGCGGCGCGCGTGTACGACGAGTCGGGGATGGTTCTCCTCTCGGCGGACGCGGCGGAGGAAGGGACGCGCCGGGCGGCGGTGTTCATCCCTCGCGCGTCGGATCTTCCGGCCGATGGTCTGGATCGCGAGTCGGATGACGGGCGGGGTCTGCGGATATTCCTGCCATTGACGGCGCCGGCGGGCGACGTGTTCGAGATCGATTTCTCGGTGGGTCCCTTCATCTCGGCGCTGGACCGGGGCGCGACGTTCGGCATCGGCCTGCTGCTGGCTTCGACGCTCGCGCTGGGCCTGATCGTGCTGGCGATGCTGGAGCGGGAAGTGGTGGCGCCGATCCGGCGAGTGGAGGGGATGCTGACGCACGGGGCGGAGGAGCACGGCCGCCAGGAACGTGATGAGATGGGCTCGCTGGAGACGGGGGTGGCCCGTCTGATCGCGGCGGAGGAAGCGGCGGAGCGTCGGGCGAAGGCGCAGGACCGTGCGCTGGCGGAGAAGGAGAACCTGGCGCAGGTGGGCGAGATGGCGGCGGAGATGGCGCACGAGTTCAAGCGGCCGCTCGCGTCGATCCGCACCGCTCTCGAAGTACTGCAGGCGGAATACGAGCTGGATGGGCAGGGGCAGTACGTGCTGGAGGCGGTGAACGAGCAGCTGGATCACCTGACCGGCACGATGAAGGACCTGTTCGCGCTGGCGCGGCCGGTGGGCATCGAGCAGCCGGCGCTGGTGCGGATCGCGGACGTGCTCGACTCGGCGCTGTTCGGACTGGCGAGCTATCCGGGGATGGAAGATGTGGAGGTGATCCGGGACTACGGGCCGGACCTGCCGGAGATCCGGGCGGACGCGCGGCGTCTCGAGCACGCGTTCCAGAATCTGATGGCGAACGCGGTGGAGGCGATGTCCGGCGGCGGCACTCTGACACTGCTGGCGCGACGGTCGGCGGACGGCGGTGTGGACCTCGAGGTCTCGGACACGGGGACGGGGATGCCGGCGGAAGCGATCGAGTACGCACTGAAGCCGTTCTACTCGACGAAGCCGCACGGGACGGGCCTGGGCCTGCCTCTCGTCACGCGCTTGATCTCCGCGCATCTCGGCACGATGGGGATCGACAGCCGGCCGGGCAGCGGGACGACGGTGCGGGTCCATCTGCCGCCCGGAACGACAGCCGGGAACGGAGCCTGAATGGGCGCGGCACGGATACTGGTGGTGGAGGACGACAAGCTGCTCCGCACGATCATCACGGAGCGGCTCCAGCGAAGCGGGTACGACGTGACGGCGGCGGGCACGCTCGGCGAGGCGCGCGCGGCGCTGCATCGCTACACGCCGGACGTGGCGCTGCTCGATGTGAAGCTGCCCGATGGCGAGGGTCCGGAGCTGATGGCCGAGCTGGTGGCCGACGGGGAGACGGCCTGCGTCATGATGACGGCGCACGCCACGGTGGAGGCGGCGGTGGCCGCGGTGCAGCAGGGCGCGTGGGACTATCTCGAGAAGCCGTTCTCGCTGGACAAGCTGGAGGCGACGCTGGTCTCGACGCTCGAGCGGACGGCGCTGCAGCGGGAGCTGCGCTCCCTGCGCGAGAAGTCGTCGATCGGCGGGACGGTGGTGGGCGCGAGTCCTGCCATGAAGGAAGTGATGGCGCTGGTCGAGCGGATCGCGCCGGCGGGCACGGCGACGGTGCTGATCGAAGGCGAGACGGGGACGGGTAAGGGCGTGATCGCGGGCGCCATCCACCGGATGAGCCCCCGGGCGAACGGGCCGTTCGTCAATGTCACGTGTTCGGCGCTGGCGGAGTCGTTGATGGAGTCGGAGCTGTTCGGCCACGAGAAGGGCGCGTTCACGGATGCCCGCACGATGAAGCGGGGTCTGGTCGAGATCGCGGAAGCCGGCACGCTCTTCCTCGATGAAATCGGGGAACTCTCGCTTGCGGTTCAGGCGAAACTCCTCAGGTTCATCGAGGACAAGATGTTCCGCCGGGTGGGAGGGACCCGGGACCTGACGGTCGACGTGCGGGTGGTGGCGGCGACGAACCGCGACCTCGAGTCCGCGATCCTGGACGGCTCGTTCCGGGATGACCTGTACTACCGGCTCAAGGTCCTGCCGATCCGCATGCCGCCGTTGCGCGAGCGGAAGTCGGACATCCCGGCGCTGGCCAAGACCTTCCTGGGCACGTTCAACCGGGAATTCGGGAAACGCATCCGTGAGATCTCGCCCGAGGCGATGGACATCCTGACGCGGCACCCGTGGCCGGGCAACGTGCGCGAGCTGCGCAACGTGGTGGAGCGCGCCGTGCTGCTCGCGGATGGCCTGGTCATCACGCCGGAAATGCTGCCCGCATCGATCCGGGGTGGGACCGTGTCCGCGCCCGCGGGCGCGGCATCGATGTTCGGATCGGAGGGCCTCGACATGGAGGAGTTGGAGCGCGGTCTCCTGCTGGAAGCGCTCCGGCGCGCGGAGGGCAATCGCACGCAGGCGGGCAGACTTCTCGGCCTCAGCCGTCATCAGATCCGCAATCGACTGCAGAAATTCGGATTGGACGAATGACCCCGACACGAAGCCACCGGATGAGCCGCGGGATCCGCGCGGGCCTCGCACTGCTGGCACTCGGGCTGGCGGTGCCGCCCCGACCGGCCGCGGCGCAGACGCGCAGTGCGGTGGGCTGCGAACTGTGCCATGGCGAACTCGAGCTGCTGCGGGCGCAGACGGGCTCGATCGATCGAGCGGAGCGGTTGTTCGCAACCGCGGCGCAGGTGCGGGGCTCGGCGCACGCGGGCATGGACTGCGCCGAATGCCACACCGGGTTCGGCCGCTATCCGCACGCGACGCGGGCGGCGACACGGAGTTGCGGTTCGTGCCACGAGGAGGCGGCTGCGCTCTGGCAGGACGGCGTGCACGCCGACTCGACCACCTCGCGGCCGGCGCGCTGCAGCTCGTGCCACGACGTGCACGACGTGATGGGCGCGGCGGCCCGGCAGACGGACGCGGGCGCGGGCCGGCTGAACGCGCATTGCACGGTGTGCCACGAGTCGTCGCACCTGCCGACGACGAATCCGCACTATCAGAAGGTGCTCTGCACCGCGTGCCACGCGCAGCACGAAACGAAGCGTGTCGATGACCAGGCCGCCCGGGTCGCACCCGCCAACCAGTTCGGAACCTGCCGGGCGTGTCACGAGGATGACGTCGCGGGCTGGCCGTCCGATGCGCATGGATCGGCGCTGCTTTCAGGACAGGCCGTGACGACAGCGGACGGGCACGCGCCGCCGTCGTGCACGTCGTGCCACGGCTCTCACGACATGCTGGCGAAGACGGACCCGGATTTCAAGCACGTGGTGCTGGAGCGGTGCTCGGTCTGTCACGAGCACGCGGCGGAGAGCTACCTCGAGACGTACCACGGCCAGGCCTCGGCGCTGGGCTCGAAGATCGTCGCGACCTGCAGCGCCTGCCACGGCTCCCACGACATCCTGCCGGCATCGGACGCGGCCTCATCGATCGCGCCAGGCAACCGGATCGACACGTGCGGGAACTGCCACACGCAGGCGCGCGCCTCGTTCGTCGAGTACGACTCGCACCCCGATCCCGGGAACCGGGACCGCAGCGCGATCCTCTATTGGGTTTTCCTCTTCATGAACATCCTGTTGGTCGGTGTGTTCGGCGTGTTCGGCGCGCACACGATGCTGTGGTGGGTGCGGCTGGTCAGCGGCCACAAGCCGGGCGCGGCGGAGAACGGAGGCCACCATGGCTGAGGGCAACGCGCCGACCGGCGCGCAGGACCGCTTCGAGGCCCCGGCGCTCACGCCGATCGACACCGCGCAGCGTGGACGGGGCCCGTTCTACTGGCGCTTCCGCACGTTCCACCGGTGGACGCATGCGCTGGTGATCGTCTCCTTCTTCCTGCTCGCGTACACGGGGTTGCCGCTGCGCTTCAGCTGTGCCGCGTGGGCACCGGCGCTCATGCGGCTGCTGGGCGGCGTCGAGATGGCGGGCATCCTGCACCGGATCGGGGCCGTCATCACGTTCACGTACTTCGCCATGCACCTCGGCTTCATCATCGTGACCGTGGTGCGCGCGCCGGACCGGCGCAAGCTGTTCTGGGGGCCGGACTCGATCGTGCCGCAACCGCACGATGTCCTCGACTTCATCGCGCAGTTCCGCTGGTTCCTGCGGCTGGGGCCGCGGCCTCGCTTCGGGCGCTACAGCTACATGGAGAAGTTCGACTACTTCGCGGTGTTCTGGGGCGTCGCCATTATCGGCGGGTCCGGGCTCCTGCTGTGGTTCCCCGAGTTCTTCGCGGGGTTCCTGCCCGGCTGGGTCTTCAACATCGCAATGGTCGTGCACGGCGAGGAGGCCCTGCTCGCGACGGGCTTCATCTTCACTGTCCACTTCTTCAACGTGCATTTCCGGCCGGACAAGTTCCCGCTCGACGCCGTGATGTTCCACGGCCGGGCCACCGCGGAGTACATGGAGGAAGAGCATCCCGGGATGGTGGGCAGCCTGAAGCCGGCGCCGGGTGGTACGCCGGGACCGCAGGCGACGCCGGACGCCGAGGCGCCGCCGCCCGGGATGGGTTCGTCGCTGGCCAGTACGATCTTCGGTTTCATGGCCTTGGGACTCGGGCTCCTGTGCGTGGGGTTGATTCTATGGGGCGTCTTTTTCTGCTGACGGCCTGCGCGGCCGTAGCGCTCGCGGCAGGCTGCGAGCGAGGTCCGCGCACGGTCGACCCGAAACACCCGGACCTTGCCTGCGTCTCCTGCCACGATGGTGGCATCGCCGACAGCGGGCTGCCCGCGGCGCGCCAGGAGACCTGCATGGCATCGGGTTGCCACGCCGATGGTGGACCGGCCGAGGTGCAGCTCGCGACCGTGACCTTCGCGCACCGCAATCATGCTGACACCGCGGCGGTGAAGCCTTCCTGCGCGGGCTGTCATACCCACTCGCACGGCGGCGCACCGCTCACGGCCTCGGTGGACGCCTGCGCGCTGTGCCACATCCGCGAGATCGACGGCGGCGGCACCCAGAACTGCCAGGAGTGTCACGCCCAGGCGCAGCACGTGACTTTCACGAGCCAGGGCCTGCCGCTGCCGCACGCGGGGCTGCCGTGGGTCGAGAACACGTGCGTTCGCTGCCATTACGACGTCGCCGCACCGCCCACCGAAGTGTCGATCAGCCGCTGCCAGAACTGCCACGTCAACGCGGACTCGGTGCTGGCGCGCGGGATGGGCACGGACCTGCACCCGCAGCACGACGGCCTTGCCTGCGTGTCGTGCCACGAGGCGGGGACGCACAGGATCTTCGCCATGAGCTCGGCGGTCGACCTGCAATGCGCCGACTGCCATGCCCGTGAACACGACGTTGCACTCACCCACGCGTGGCCGGAGCCCGCGACGTGCGACGCCTGTCACGCGCACGTCCACATCGATGAACAGGCGCTCCTGCTCGGCATCGTGCCCGGCACCGAACAGGCGGAGCCGGCCTACAAGTTCCTGCAGGGGCTGACATGCCGGTCGTGTCACGTGCGCACCGGTGATGCGCCGGCGCCGGCCACGCCGCTCCGGGGACAGCCCGGTTCCTGCGGCAGCTGCCACCTGCCGCAGTACGACCGGATCGTGACGTGGTGGGAGGAAGGCGCGGCACAACGGGACCGGCTGGTCGGCGGGTACGTCGAGCGGGCGCGGACAGCGCTCGCGTCGGCGACCGCCGATTCCGTGGGGATTCTGCTTGCGCGCTCCGACACGCTGCTGCGCCTGCTCGAGCACGGCGGCCCGCAACACAACGTCGTGCTCGCGGACCGGCTTTTCCGCGAGGCGCTGACGAGCGCGGCCACGGCGTACCGCGTGGCGGGCCGCACGCCGCCCGCGACGCCGGACCTCGGTCCGCAGGCGCGGCCGGGCTTCTGCTCTTTCTGCCACTACCGCGTGAACGAGACGGTGGTGACGCGAGAAATGCCGGCCGACTTCCACGAGCAGGTGATGCGGCGGGGCCGGAACTGAGGGAGTGCGCCCGCCTCAGCCGGAGCCGGGCCCCCAACGGATCGCGGCCTCCTGCGTCACGCTCATGCCCGCGCCGGGGTGCAGGAGCCCGCCCAGGATCTCGACGCCGTCGGCGACACGTGGGCCCGACCGGTTGAAGTATGCGGAGCCATCGACGGCGAACGCGTTGCCGGTCGCGACGGCGCGTGGCGCCACGCGCTCGAGTTCCGCGCGAAAGCGGTCGGCGTCCTCGATCGATCGGGCGAGACCATAGCCGCACGGCATCACGACGAGCGCATCGGGGTCGAGCCGCGCGATCCGTTCCCAGCTCACCGGGTCCGACCGTTCGCCCGCGTGGCCCGCTACGCACTCGCCACCCGCCCGCTCGATCATCTCCGGCACCCAGTGACCCGGCACGAAGGGCGGGTCGAGCCACTCGAGCGCGAGGACGCGCGGCCGCGGCCGGTCCCGGACCGCCCGGCCGACCCGGTCGATGCGCGCCCGAAGCCCTGTGACGAGGGACGTCGCCGGGTCCAGCGCGTCGCAGGCCGCGCCCACCTGCAGGATGGTGCGGAAGATGTCCTCGAGCGTGTGCGCGTCGAGCGAAACGACATCGGCCGCGATGCCCCGTTCGCGCACGATGGCCTCGACGCCGGGCGTGGGAACGGCGCAGACCTCGCAGACCGCCTGGGTCAGGATCACGGTCGGCGCGAGCCGGACCAGGGCTTCGGCATCGACTTCGTAGACGCTGCCGTGCTCGGCCATGGCCTCGCGGACGGCGCGGTCGATGGCCCCGCTGTCGCGGCCCGCCGGGTCGAAGCGCGGCCGGCTGAGGCGCGGCCGGTCGAGCACGCGGACCGGGTAGTCACATTCGTGGGAGATGGCGACGAGCGCGTCGTCGAGACCGAGCGCGCACACGATCTCGGTGCCGCTCGCGAGCAGCGATGCGATGCGCGGCGCGGCCATCAGAGCAGGGAGCGGATCCAGCCACCGTCCACGGAGATCGACGTGCCCGTGATGTAGCTGGCGCGCTCGGACGCGAGGAAGGCGACCAGCGCGGCGAATTCGCCGGGCTCGCCGATGCGGCCCATCGGGATCTCGCCGTTCCAGGCCGAGTAGGCGTCGGCCGGGTCGAGCCCGCGCGCGGCGGCGACCCGCAACGCCAACTCTTCGAGGCGGTCCGTCCGCGTGTATCCGGGCATCACGTTGTTCACGGTGATGCCGGCGGTCGCGACCTCGTTGGCGAGCGTCCGGGCGAGGCCGGTGACGGCGGCACGCACGCTGTTGGACAGGATCAGGTCATCGACGGGCTGCTTCACGGCGATCGACGTGACGTTGATGATGCGGCCCCAGCCGCGTGCCTTCATGCCGGGCAACACGGCCCGCGTCAGTGCCACCACGCTCTCGAACAGTTGCGCGACCGCGCCGCGCCAGACGGCGGCGTCGTGCTCCTCGAAGCGGCCGGCGGGCGGGCCGCCCGTGTTCGTGACCAGCACATCGATCGAGCCGAGCGCAGCCGTCGCCTCCGCCACGACTCGCTCCGCTTCGCCCGCGACCGAGAGGTCGCAGGCGATGCCGAGCGTCTGCACTCCGGCCGAGGCGGCGATGGCGCGCGCCGCTTCATCGACCGCGTCTGCGTTGCGCGCGCACACGACCACGGCCGCGCCTTCGGCGGCCAGCTCCTCGGCGGCGGCCCGGCCCAGCCCGCGGCTCGACCCTCCGACCAGAGCGACTTTTCCCTTCAGACCGAGATCCATGACTATTTCCCGCGCAGGTAGGCGTCCGTCCCCTTCAACCAGTCCTCGCGGGGCGGACTGAAGATGTCCATGTCGAGCGTATCCTCCAGGGCTTCCGCCTCGTGCCACACGTTGCCCGGCAGATGCAGAACCTCACCCGTGCGAACGACGACCTCCTCCGTGCCATCCGGGCCCAGCCTGAACTTGAGCGCGCCGTACAGGATGAAGGTGAACTGTTCGTTCTCATGCTGGTGGCGGGGAACGATGCAGCCCTCCCGCAGCAGCACGTGCGCCAGCATGATCCGGTCTCCGGTGATCAGGCGACGCTCCAGCTTCTCGTTCAGCTGCTCCCAGGGAAGGTCCTCCCAACGCGTGAAAGTCACGGCGGCCTCTGCCATCGTTCGGCTCCGTTCGGGGTATGAGGTTCGTTGCGGCTTCATGATCGGCCGCATCGGCGCAAGGTAGTGAGGGGCCGGGAATCGAGCGAGTGGCGCTCGATCCGCCGGCGCGGCGCCCGGTCCCGGCACCGACGCTCGAGGAGGGGGAATGCGATCCAGGCTCCTGGGGTTCCTGGCCCTGGCCACCGTGCTGGCGGCCTGCACCGATGACGTCGCCGGCCCCGGCCAGTCGGGCGGCGACTTCGATATCGGCGTGAGCAGCGGAACACACCCGTCGTACAGCTGGTCGGCCGGACCGGCATTCACGGTCGACGTGGTGCGCACGTCCAATCCGTCGGTCGTCGTCTGGCGGATCGCCGATCCGATCAACAGCAACATCCAGTCGCCCGTCACGCACGGCACAAAACCGTCCGGTGCGATCGAGACGACGTCGAGCGAGCGGACGCTCTCCGCGGGCGTGCGGTACCGGGTGACCGTCACGCTCAAGGACGGGGGGCAGGCGTACCGGGAGTTTACGCCCTAGAAGGCGATGAGGCGGGCGACGTGGGGCGGGTCGTGCGGCGGGGATCCGGTCAGGTCGCCCCGGCCGATTACCCGCCTTTCGTCGCCCGCTCCATGACCCGTCCTTCGTCGCCCGTCCTTCGTCGCCCGCCGTTCGTCGCCCGCCCCTCGTCACCCGCCCCTCGTTCCCCCTTCAGCCGCCGCCGCTGCTGCTCACCGGCTTCGTAACCGCGCGCTTCAGTTCCTTGTCCGTATCGAGGAACCGGACGCCATTGGTCATCCACTCGGGCGCGGGATCGCCCTTCAGGTAGTGGTTGAACCACTCCATGATCCGGCGGTGGTAGTCGATCTGGTTGGGCTTCTTCGCCAGACTGTGGTTCTCTCCCGCGTAGACCAGCATGACGAGATCCTTGTTCTCCCGACGCGCGGCGTTGTACAGCTCGATGCCCTGGTGCCAGTCCACTGCGCCGTCCTTGTCACCGAAGGTCATGAGCAGGGGCGTCGTCATTTTCTCGATGTTCCACACCGCGGAGTTGCGCATGTAGGCGTCCACGTCCTTCCAGGGCGGCACCTCCATGCGACCCTGACTGACCTCGAAGATGCGCGCGTCCGTGCCGCCGCTGTTCCAGTAGATGGACAGGTACATGCTGGCGAGCTCGGTGAGGGGCGCGCCGGCGACGCCGGCGGCGAACGTCTTGCTGACGCTGCTGACGAACGCGGTCTGGTAGCCGCCCCAGGAGTGGCCGACAAGGCCTACCCGTTGCGGATCGACCATGCCCATGCTGACCACCTTCTCGACGGCGGGCTCGAGCGCGTCCTGCGCGGAGAGGCCGGGGTCACGGTCGCGGTACACGATGTCGGGCATGTACACGAAGTAGCCGTTCTGCGTCCAGATCGTGGTGTTGTAGGCGCTACGCTCGGACGGCGTGCTGAAGTTGTGCAGGCCGTTGGAGACGATCTCGTAGATGTATACGATCATCGGGTACTTCCGGCCGGGCTGGTAGTCGGCCGGGTAGAAGAGCGCGCTCTGCAGGTCCTTGCCCTGCCGGTTCTGAAAGTCGACCAGCTCCGGGCGGCCCCAGGCGTACTCGCCCATGAAGGGATTCGTGTGCGTGACCTGGCGGGAGTCGGAGAGCGTCGGGCCGCCCACGAAGTAGTCGGGCGAGTCGTCGAAGTCCATGGACACGTAGCCGTAGACGTCGGCGTCGTCCGCCTTGGTGAGCCGGCCGACGTTCTCGTCCACGAACAGGAGCCGCTGCTCGGGCTTCCCTCGCTGTACGGTGCCGTAGCCATACTTCTTGGTGCGATCGCCGTAGAGCGCGACGTAGACCGGCTTCGCCGGGTCGAGCGTGTACTCGTCGAAGTCGAGGCGGACGAAGCGGTGCCGGACGCGATCGGCGGCGCCGTCGCTCAGACGCTCCGACTTCGAGCCGTCGGGCGCGACCTCCCAGACGTCGTATTTGTCCTGGAGCAGGACGGAGCGATCGCCCGGCGTCCAGATCCCGCCGCCGAAGGGCGGCTTCTGCTCGACGGTGTGGTCGTCGTCGGTATCAATGAACGTGGTCGGGATCTTCCCGGTGATGTTCGTGTGCGTCTTCTTCTGCACGTCGTAGACCCACCAGTTGTCCTTCTCGAGGTAGAGCACATAGCGGCCGGTCGGGCTCAGGCTGACGGTCCCCCAGCCGAGGTCGTTGGTGTTGCTCGCCAACAGTCGTTGCTTGACCATGGTGCGCGCGCCGGTGGCAAGGTCGACCACGTAGATGTCCTTGTAGAGCGGGCCGAACATGCGCTCGCGCTGGTATGGGGTCGCGTCCGAGGCCAGCGCGACCATGCCGACGCGCGCCGTCTGCGCGTCCTCGACGAGGTCATTCGCGATCTCGACGAAGCGGTTGTCCCGGAGCCGCCAGCCGGAGAGGTAGTTCATCTCGCGGTCGCGCTGCGCTCGCATCTTCTGGGTGGGCAGGATGTCGACGTCCTTCGCGTTCCAGATCTCGACGCCCGGCTTCTCCTCGTCTACCACGGCAGCCGAGTCTTTCGGCTCCTTCTTTTCCCACGGCTGGATGCCGAAGAACATCGTGCTGCCGTCGTCGGACCAGGACGGACTGCGGAAGTCGACGATGCGGGTGTCGGCCGGGAAACCGGCCATCGTCGCGGGATCGAAGACGTGAGCGACCGGGCTCTTTCCGGAAAGCCCGGTCCAGGCCAGCAGGACGTGGGTCGCGCCCTCGTACGCGCTGTCGGCGCGGACGCGGAGCACGGCCAGGTCGTCGCTCTCGTCACGCCAGCCGAGGTCGGTGTAGCTCGACGTGTCCGACTCGAGCGTCTTCAACACGCCGGTGGTCGGGTCATACAGCTTGACGCCGTTGCCGGCCTTCGTCTCCGCATTGATCGTGAGCGCGAGCAGGCGACCTTTGTCCTGCCATGCGAAGTCCGCCGCGTTGCCGAACGCCGTGTTCTGGCCGGTCGCGAGGTCGCGCACGATGAGGTCCACGCCCTCGTGCTTCTGATCCTTCGCCGGGTAGCCCCGCAGCGCGAGGTAGCGGCCATCGCCGCTGAAGGCGAAGCCCGCGATGTCGGTCACCGTGTCGACCTCACCGGTGCGCAGGTCGAGCAGCCCGAGTTTCATGTGCACCGGCTGGTTCGCCTTCTCCGCCGCCTTCCGGTCCTTCGCCGAGAGACCGATCAGGTACGCGGCCCAACGCGAGTCCTTCGAGAACACGGGCTGGATGCCGTACGCGACCGTGACGACCGAGTCGCTCCCGACCTGGTGCAGGCGAAGCTCGTTCTCTTCGTTGACCCGGCTCACGGGAACCGACAGCCAGTGGCCGTCCGGCGAGAAGGTGCCGAAGCCGAGGTTCTCGAAACGGCCATAGTCCTCGGGCTTCAGCGTGGGCTTCTGCTGCGCGGCGAGCGGAGCGGACGCGAACAGCAGCGCCACCGCGGCGCCGGCCATTGCCGGCCGGGAAGCGCACCGGACGACGGCGTCGAGAGCTCGGGGTCGGGTTCGATGAAGAGAGCGGAAGGGGAACATGGGGCCTCCTGCGACGATGCGGCGTGCGGTGAGCGCCGGCCGAACCGGCATCCGTCGACACGGCGGAGCGGAGCGCTACGGCTCCGTCCACCATCCCGCGTCACGTGCGCGGGACCCGATAATCACCCGGCCCGGCACACCCGTCAAGCGCATGCAGCGCTCAGAGTGGGACGGCCACATTGTTCGCAGCGGAAGTACGATTCCGGATCAGAGCGCAAAGCGCGCAGCGCGTCATCGATCTGCTCGTTCGTCAGCATGGCACCTTCCTTCGTCACGGCGCCGCGCGAACCCCGGGAAACGCCGAGTGTACTTGCAAGGCGCGTTCCGGGCCGCATCGATTGGAAACGGAACGCGCAGTGAGACCCGGCATGTGGACGTACGGCCCCGGACTTCACGCCGGAGTCGCTCGCGGGTCCGGTCGTGACAATTCGAAGGACAGGCGCAGGCCCGACATCGCCTTCGTTTCCGATACGGAAGCGGTCGAATCGGTGCGACGGTCCGGGGGTGGAACCGTGCCATGAGGATATCGAACGGGATTCTGGCAGGCGTCGGGGTCGGCTTGCTCGCCGCGGGAGGGCTCATGCTTGGCCTGCGCACACCGGCGCCGGATGACGGACCGGCGGTCGCGATCGGATCCGAGGCGCCCGCGTTCCGGGCGGAGACGATCGACCCGCCGGTGAAGACGCGCACGCCCGCGGACTACCGGGGCGAAGTGCTGCTGCTGAACGTGTGGGCGACCTGGTGCGTACCGTGCGTCCAGGAGATGCCGACGTTGCAGAAGCTGTACGAGGCGTACGCGGACTCGGGCCTCGCCGTCGTCGCCATCAGCATCGACGACTCCGGTTCGGAAGACCTGATCCGCGAGTTCCGCAAGGAGCACGGCCTCACGTTCGAGATCCTGCACGACCCATCCACCGCGATCATGGACCTCCTGCCGCGCTTCGCCGTGCCGCAGACGCTCGTGATCGACCGCCACGGACGGGTGCGCGCGAGCCGCTACGGCGAGGACTGGTTCTCACCCGCCAACCGGAAGCTGGTGGAACGCCTGCTGGCCGAGTAGGAACAGTGGAGCGGCGGGCGGGTCGGGCGCCGGCAAGGAGCTCGACCTTCCCTTGATGCGACGGCGGCGCTCCGTCATCTTGGCGGTCGCCTGCCTCATCAGCAGCCGCGTGCACATCCACGAGCCGTCGCGGCAGAAGGCGGTGGCCGACGTTCGCGCGTTCTACGTGAGGACCCCGGGCGACACCGCCCGCTGACACCAACCGGGAGGACTGATGGATCGCAGGTACTTCATCCGCCGGCTCGCGCTGGGCGCGGCGCTCGCGCCCACGTCGGCGCTCGCGCTCACGAGCGGCGCGCGGCAGCGCAGCGAAATCGAGATCACCGTCCACAAGGACCCCGGCTGAGGCTGCTGCCACGAGTGGGTCGGGTACCTGCGAGAGAACGGATTCAAGGTAATCGAGAAGGACACGCACGAGCTGGACGCGGTGAAGCAGCGGCTGGGCATCCCGCCGAAGCTCTACGCCTGCCACACGGCCGAGGTCGAGGGCTACCTCGTCGAAGGCCACGTGCCGGCCGACATCATCCGGCGCGTCCTCGCTGACAAGCCGCGCATTGTCGGGGTGTCCGTGCCCGGCATGCCGAACGGGTCGCCCGGCATGGTGGTGCCGGGCCGTCCGCCCGAGCGCTACGACATCATCGCGTGGGACCGGCAGGGCCGGAGCCTGGTCTACGACCACCGCTGATCGGGCGTCGCCACGAACCGGAACCGCCCGGCGGCCTCGGCCACCGGGCGGTTTCACATCCCGCCGTCCGCGCGCGGCGGCTCCGGTTGCGCGGCCGGAAACTCGTCGGTATCGCCCGGTAGCGGGTTGGCCGGGCCCATCGCGATCGAGAGCAGGATCATGCTGATCAGGATCGTGGCGATCACGGCGAGCGAGGCGGTCACCGGGATGTGGATCCAGTCGTTGAGCAGCATCTTCAGGCCGATGAAGACGAGCAGCACGGCGACGCCGACGTTCAGGTAGCGGAACTTCTTGAGGCCGTGCAGCACGAGGAAGTAGAGGGAGCGCAGGCCGAGGATGGCCAGGATGTTCGAGGTGTAGACGATGAACGGGTCGCGGGTCACACCGAAGACCGCAGGGATCGAGTCGATCGCGAACACCACGTCCGTCGCCTCGATCGCCAGCAGCGCCGCGAAGAACGGCGTCGCCACCAGCCGCATGTGGCCCCGCGCGCTCCGCTCCCGGATGAAGAACCGGTCGCCGTCCCGACGGGTCGTGACCGGCACCATGCGCTGCACGAGCGGGATCAGCCGGCTCGCTTCCGGCCGCGTCGGGTGGTTCCGGTCGCGGAACAGCTTGAGCCCGGTGATGACCAGCAGGCCACCGAAGATGAAGAGGATCCACTCGAAGCGCTCGACCATGTAGACGCCGCCGGCGATCATGATCCCGCGCAGCACGAGCGCACCGAGGATACCCCAGAAAAGGACACGGCGCTGCCGCTCGAGCGCGATCCCGAACGCCGCGAACACGACCGTGAAGACGAAGAGGTTGTCGACGGAAAGGGATTCCTCGAGCAGGTAGCCGCCCAGAAACTCGAGCCCGGATTCCCGGCCGAACCGGAGCGCGACGAACGCGCCGAAGAAGAGAGCGACGGTCACCCACAGCGCGGTCAGGCCCGCGGCCGCGCGCAACGTCAGCACGCCCTGCTTGTGCCGGCCGATGCTGAGATCGGTCGCCATGATGGCGAGCACAAGGACGTGGAACCCGATCCAGGGTCCGATCGTCGTCAACCCTCTATTCCCGGTGTCCGCGGCGCGGGCCGTGAAATCATCCCGTACAAGGGGACGGGCGCCCGGCGCCGGGGAAGCCCGCCCAACGCGAGGAACGGCAACGGCTTGCGAAACCGGATCGTAGCCTGCGCCGGCCGACCTCCCGGCTCAAAGCTGTCAACGGGTCGCGTATCGGGCAAGTGTCACTGGCGCGTGACGCCCCGGCCTCGCGGAAGTGCGGTTGAAAGGGGCCGAGGCGGTACCGCTCGAATCGGCCCGGAATTCTTGACGCCTCGGTCCGGCCCGGTACCTTCCAACCGACAACCCGAAGACGATCCCACACGGCTCCACCGGAGGCTTCCATGCATGCCCCGCGTTCCACCCGATTCCTGCTGGCCGTGGCCACGACCCTGCTGTTCGCGGCGCCCGCCGCGGCGCAGGACGACCCGGCGCTCGTCGCCCGGGCGCGCGCGATCCACGACCGCGTCATCACGCTCGACACCCACGTGGACATCAGCCCGAACAACTTCACGGCCGAGCGCAACTATACGCAGCGGCTCAACACCAAGGTGGACCTGCCCAAGATGGAGGAGGGCGGGTACGATGCTGTCTTCTTCGCGGTGTACGTCGGCCAGCGCGACGACTTCACGCCCGAGGGCTACGCCCGGGTGCACCAGGACGCGCTCGACAAGTTCGCGGCGATCCACCGGCTGGCGGAGGAGATCGCGCCCGACCGGATCGGGCTCGCGCTCACCTCGGACGATGTCCGCCGCATCGCCGCGTCGGGCCGGAAGGTCGAGCTGATCGGCGTCGAGAACGGGTACTCGCTGGGCGAGGACCTCGGCAACGTCAAGCAGTTCCATGACCTGGGCATGCGCTACCTCTCGCTCTCGCACAACGGCCATTCGCAGCTTTCCGACTCGAACACCGGCGAGCGCGACGGCTGGAAGTGGAACGGGCTCAGCCCGCTCGGCCGGCAGGTCGTGGCAGAAGCCAACAAGTGGGGCGTCATGCTGGACGTCTCGCATCCGTCGAAGGCCTCGATGATGCAGACGCTGGAGATCACGAAAGCGCCCATCATCGCGTCGCACTCCGCGGTCCGCGCGCTCTGCGACAACAGCCGCAACCTCGACGACGAACAGCTCGACGCACTCAAGGAGAACGGCGGCGTCATCCAGGTCGTCGCCTTCAACGGCTACCTCAAGTGTGACCCGCAGCCGCCCGAGCGGCAGGCGGCGATGGCGAAGCTGCGCGAGGACATGGGCATGACAGGCGGCCGCGGCGGCGCCGCGAGCGCGGCGGGCGGCGGGCGCGGCGGCCGCGGCGGCATGGCGTCGCTGACCGAGGAGCAGCGCGCCGAGTACCAGCGCCGCATGGCCGAGATCGACGCAAAGTACCCGGCGCCCCCGCGGGCCAACGTGAAGGACCTGGTGGACCACATCGACTACGTCGTCAAGCGGATCGGGATCGACCACGTCGGCATCTCGACCGACTTCGACGGTGGCGGCGGTATCGACGGCTGGAACGACGCCAGCGAGACCTTCAACGTCACGCTCGAGCTGGTCCGGCGCGGCTACACCGAGGAGCAGATCGCGAAGATCTGGAGCGGCAACCTGCTCCGCGTGATGGACGAGGCGCAGAAGATCGGGCAGCAGTTGCGCGGTGTGAGCTGAGCCGGGCAGCGCCGCACGCACGACGGCGCGGTCAGTGAATCCGTGCCCGTAGAGGCAACGAGACCGGACCGGTCGGAAGATTCGACCGGTCCGGTCTCGTGTCATGCTGGAGGCCTGCCGCCCCGGGGCCGGCCCGGCCGGGAATTTTCGACCGGGCTCGTTCGTATTGGGGTGGAGCACTCCGGCACCTTCCGGCACCCGGGAGGCAGGACAACGAACACAGCGGAGGGAAGCATGAGGTTGAAGATGGCGACGACGGCATTCGCCCTGCTCGCCACGGTCGGCATCGGGACCGGTTCGGCGGCGGCGCAGCAGAGCCGCCTCGCGGGGACCTGGCTGGGACGGCTCAGCGCAGGCGGCACCACGCTGCGCGTCGTGTTCAACGTGTCCGTCGATTCGGCGGGCGCATTGAAGGCGACGATGGACAGTCCCGACCAGGGCGCGAGCGGGTTGCCCGTAGCGAGCGTGAGCCTGACCGGGGACACGGTGAAGTTCAACGTCACGATCGCGGCCGGCAGCTACGTCGGCACCGTCGCCGCGGACGGCAAGACGATCGACGGAACGTGGACCCAGAGCGGCACGACGTTTCCGCTCCCGCTCGAAAAGCAGGCCGGACCGGTCAAGGCACCGGAACGGTCGCAGGAGCCGAAGCCGCCCTACCCGTACGACTCGGAAGACGTGACGTTCGCCAACGCACAGGCTCCCGGCGTGACCCTCGCCGGGACCCTGACTATCCCACGGGGCGACGGGCCTTTTCCGGCCGTCGTCCTCGTGACGGGTTCGGGCCCGCAGAACCGGAACGAGGAGCTGCTCACGCACAAGCCCTTTCTCGTGCTGTCCGACTACCTGACGCGCCACGGCATCGCCGTCCTCCGCTACGATGACCGCGGCGTCGCGAAATCGACGGGCAACTTCGCGACCGCGACCAGCGCGGACCTCGCGACGGACGCGCTCGCCGCCGTCGAGTTCCTGAAGACGCGGAGCCGGATCGACCCGGCCAGGATCGGCATCGCCGGTCACAGCGAAGGCGGGATCATCGCGCCCATGGTCGCGGCGGAATCGGACGACGTCGCTTTCATCGTCCTGCTCGCGGGCACCGGCCTGAACGGCGAGCAGATCCTGCTCCTGCAGACCGCGCTCATCTCCCGGGCGGGCGGCGTGCCGCAGGAATACATCGACTCCAACGCAACGCTGCAGAGGAACATCTTCGACGTCGTCAAGACCATAGCCGACACCGCTACCACCCGCGAAGTCCTCCTTGCCCGCACGCGCATCTCCGCCCTCATCCGGAAGCAGATCGACGAGATGCCGCCCGCCCGGCGCACCGAGCTCGGGCTTGACGCAGCCGGCGCGATTGACGCGGCGATCCGCACACAGACCGCGCAGGCGACGTCGCCGTGGATGCGGTTCTTCCTGACCTACGAGCCCGCCACGGCCCTGCGGAAGGTCAGGGTCCCGGTCCTCGCGCTGAACGGCAGCAAGGACCTCCAGGTACCGCCGAAGGAAAACCTGGCCGCGATCGAGAAAGCACTCCGCGAGGGTGGAGACAAGGACATCACCGTGAAGGAGCTGCCCGGCCTCAACCACCTCTTCCAGACCGCCGGCACCGGCTCTCCCGACGAGTACGCGAAGATCGAGGAGACCATGAGCCCGCTCGCGCTTCAGACCATCGCCGACTGGATCAACAAACGTTTCGCGACCGCGCGCTGAACGGGCGGCGCGGTCCCTCCAGTCCGCACGCTCCGATCCGGGACGTCGCCTGCATCGCCACGGGATGGCAATGTCGCGTGGGCTGACATTGCAGGACCCCAACCCGACCTCACCGACTCCTCTTTTCCCGACCCGCTCGGGCTCTGCCGGACGCGATCCCTCTTGACAGATGGGCGTCCTCGCTGAAGCTGTTAGGTTCGTGCGAGGATCGATTGCGACGACGGCCGTCGTCGCGACCCGTGCTGTTCTCGAGCGGCGGAAGACCTCCCGGTGCGACGCGCGCCCGCGACTTCCCAACGCTCGAGTCATCCGTTTCCGATGTCAGCAGAGAAGACTGAAAACCGGTTCGCCGCCTGTCGCGACGAGACCGCCGCCGGTATTCGCAGATTCTGTCCGAGCTGTTCCCTCTTTCAGGAGTATTGCCATGGTGCGGAGGAAGGTCTTCGCGGCGATCCTGCTGTCGCTCTGCGTCGCGACGAGCGCGGAGGCACAGGGCATCGGTTCCCGGATCAAGCAGAAAGTCACAAACGCCACGAAGCCGAACAGCCCGGCGCCGACGACGCAGGCCGCGTCGCAGGGCGGATCCAAGCTCGGATTCGTGCTCACCGACCCCGTGCTGCAGGCCTTCAAGAACGGCCTCGACACCGAGATCGCCGGGCGCCAGGCCTACCTCAAGAGCATCGCCGGCCTCAAGTCCGAGGACGAGTTCCAGGTCTGCGCCGGCTACGTCGCGGCGAGCCCGGAGGGGATGGCACTCCAGGACGAGTACAGCAACCGGATGGACAAGGTGACCGACCTGGCCGACATGGAGAAGGTGACCGCCTGGATGACCGACAGCATGACGGTGCTGGCCACCAAGGCCTGCGGCCCCGATCCGAAACCGAAGCTCGACGCGCAGGACGGTGAGTTCTCCAAGGCTCTCGATGCCGGCGTCGCGGAGTTCGGCAAGGCGTTCTCCGGCGTCAAACTCTCGGAGGTCCGCTGGCGGTACGGCGTGCTCCAGGAATGGATCCTCCCCTTCTGTGGACTCTCCCAGCAGGCCCAGCAGGACGCCGCCGCCAACGGCCTCTCCACGACGTTTCCGGACGGCAACCCCCGGTACGTGTACACGGCGGACGAGGCCAAGCTGCTCATGAAGAACTGCGTCACGCTGGTCCCGTTGATCCAGGCCGTGGTGTGATCCTCGCCGTCGCCCGGCTCGCCCTCGCGCTCGGCGTGATCTGGCAGCCGGTGCGACCCGGAGTCTGGCGGCACGAGGCGATGATGGCGGACGACGGAGCCCTCTCCGCCGTCCGCGTCATCGCGCTCCGCCTCGACCCCGAACTCGTCCGCATCGCGCTCGACACCGCGACCCGCGACTTCGGGACCCGCGGCGCATGGACCGTCGACCGCATCCCGACCGACGCCTTCGTCGCCTTCAACGGCGGACAGTTCGAGAACGGACACCCCTTCGGCTGGCTCGTCCTCGACGGCCACGAGACCCGCCCGCCCGGCTCCGGCACCCTCGCCATGGCCTTCACCATCGACAGCGCCGGACAGGCCGCCCTCCTCAGCCCCGGCGAGGTGCCCGCCGCGCGGGGCCACGTCCGCTTCGCCCTGCAGTCCTATCCCGCGCTCCTCTCCGGCGACGGCGAGCTGCCCTGGGAGCTCCAGGCGCCAGGCCGCGGCGTCAGCCTCGACCACCGCGACTCCCGCCTCGCCATCGGCATCCTCGACGACGGATCCGTCGTCGTCGCCCTCACCCGCTTCACCGGCATCGGATCCGGCGGCGAAACCCTCCCCTGGGGCCCCACCGTCCTCGAAATGGCCACCTTCATGAAATCCCTCGGCTGCCGCCGCGCCATGATGCTCGACGGCGGAATCTCCTCCCAGATGGCCCTCCGCGCCCCCGACGGCACCCTCACCCGCTGGACCAACTGGCGCCCCGTCCCCGTCGGCATCCTCGCCGCCCCCCACCGTTGAGGACCCGCCCCTCGTCGCCCGCCGTCCCCCTTGGACCTTGACATCCCCGGCATTCCTTCCATCCTTATATGCGGATACACGGATAAAGGAAATGAAGACGATTGTAGCGCCCCGGGACGTTTTCGAACGGCTGAGCACGCTCTCGGACGAGACGCGGGCACGGCTGCTGCTGGTGCTGGAGGAGCAGGAGTTCACGGTCTCGGAGCTGTGCCAGGCGTTGCAACTGCCGCAGTCGACGGTGAGCCGGCACTTGAAGGTGCTGTCGGACGATGGGTGGGTGCGGTCGCGGACATCGGGGACGAGCCGGCACTACCGGATGGCGGAGCTGGACGGGGCAATGGCAGAGCTCTGGACGGTAGTGCGGGCGCCGATGGCGGAGGCGGGGTCGGCGGAGGAGGATGCGGAGCGGGCGCGGGCGGTGGTGGCCCGCCGCCGGGAGCGTTCCCAGGCGTTCTTCTCGACCGCGGCCGGTGACTGGGATCGCCTTCGTGATGAGCTGTTCGGACGGGAGTCGGCGCTGCTTCCGCTGTGGGGTCTTCTGGATCCGTCGTGGGAGGTTGCGGACCTGGGGGCGGGGACGGGCACGCTGGCGATGCGACTGGCGGCGCACGTGAAGCGGGTGTACGCGGTGGACAGCTCGCCGGAGATGCTGGGAGCGCTTCGGGCGCGGGCGTCGGATGTGGCCAACGTCGAGGTCGTGCCCGGCGAGATGGAGTCGTTGCCGCTGGAGACGGCGAGCGTCGATGTCGCGATCATGCTGCTGGTGTTGCACTACGTGCCGGAGCCGCGTCGGGCGCTGTCGGAAGCGTTCCGGGTGCTCCGCCCGGGCGGACGTCTCGTGGTGGTGGACATGCGGGAGCACGAGCGGGAGGAGTACCGCGCAGAGATGGGCCATGTCTGGCCGGGCTTCGGTCGTGGGCAACTGGAAGGGTGGTCGGCGCGCGCGGGATTCGTGCGGATGGACTGGGCGCCGGTATCGCCGGACCCGGAGGCGAAGGGTCCACTGCTCTTCCTCGCCCGGATGGTGAAACGGAGCGGGTAGCGGGAGCGGAGGCGGATGCGTTTGCGGGGAAGGGTGCGGGTGCGGCGGGGGCGGGTGCGGCGGGGGCGGGTGCGGCGGGGTGAAGGGAAAGAGAACGGGAACTCTGAAGGAGAGGATGCGGGCATGGAGAGCGGAGTGCTGAGTCGGGAGCGGGCTGGCGTGAAGTCGGAGCGACTGCCCTGGAAGGTGGCGGACCTGGGGCTGGCGGAGTGGGGGCGGAAGGAGATCCGGCTGGCGGAGCAGGAGATGCCGGGGCTCATGGCGGTGCGGGAGGAGTACGCGAGCAGCCGTCCGCTCGCGGGCGCGAAGGTGATGGGTTCGCTGCACATGACGGTGCAGACGGCGGTGCTGATCGAGACACTGCGGGCGCTCGGCGCCGACGTGCGCTGGGTCTCCTGCAACATCTTCTCGACGCAGGACCATGCGGCGGCGGCCGTAGTGGTCGGCCCCGACGGCACGGTGGACGCGCCGAAGGGCGTGCCCGTGTTCGCCTGGAAGGGGGAGACGCTCGAGGACTACTGGTGGTGCACGGAGCAGGCGCTGCAATGGCCGGACGGTTCCGGCCCCGATCTCATCGTCGATGACGGCGGCGACGCCACGCTTCTCGTGCACAAGGGCCTCGAGTTCGAGAAGGCCGGCGCGATCCCGGAGTTCGACGCGGAGCACGACCCCGAGGAATGGGGCGTGATCCTGGCTGCGCTGCGTCGCATCGCGAACGAGGAGTCAGGCCGTTGGCAGCGCATCACGCCCGCCATCCTCGGAGTCTCCGAGGAAACGACGACGGGCGTGCACCGACTCTACGAGATGGAGCGGAACGGCACCCTGCTCTTCCCCGCGATGAACGTCAACGACTCGGTGACCAAGTCGAAGTTCGACAACATCTACGGCTGCCGTCACTCGGTGATCGACGGGATCAACCGCGCGACGGACGTGATGCTGGCCGGCAAAATCACCGTGGTCTGCGGCTACGGCGAGGTCGGCAAGGGGTGTGCGCAGGCGCTGCGCGGCCAGGGCGCACGCGTGATCGTCACGGAGATCGACCCGATCTGCGCGCTGCAGGCGGCCATGGAGGGATTCGAGGTGAATACGGTCGAGGACGTGGTCGGCTATGCCGACGTGTTCGTCACGGCGACCGGCAACAAGAACGTCATCTCGTACGACCACATGGCTCGCATGAAGGACAAGGCCATTGTCGGCAACATTGGCCACTTCGACAACGAGATCGACATGGCCGGGCTCAAGAAGCACGGCGTGAAGAAGATCAACATCAAGCCGCAGTACGACGAGTTCGCTTTCCCCGATGGGCACAGCGTCATGATCCTGGCCGAGGGTCGCCTCCTCAACCTCGGCTGCGCCACCGGTCACCCGAGCTTCGTCATGTCCAACAGCTTCACCAACCAGGTGCTCGCCCAGATCGAGCTGCGCCTGAACGCGGACAGGTACGAGAGGAAGGTCTATACGCTGCCCAAGAAGCTCGACGAGAAAGTCGCCCGCCTGCACCTCGACAAGCTCGGCGTGAAGCTCACCCGGATGACGCCCGAGCAGGCCGCCTACATCGGCGTGCCGGTTGAGGGGCCGTTCAAGCCGGAGCACTACCGGTACTGATTCGGGAGGCGGGGGCGGAGGCGTTTGCGGGGGCGGAAGCGGAGGCGTTTGCGGGGGCGGCGGGGAGCGGGAGCGGGGAGCGGGACGAGGTGGGTCAAGGGGGGTGCGGGTCGCGAAAAGCGGCTCGCACCCCCTTTTCCGTCTCTGGTTCGGACGTGTAATGGTATTATCTTGGACATTGCCTTGACACAATGAAAAGCGCGCCCCATCTTGTCGAACAGGCAGTCAGGAAACGTGGCAAACCAAGAACGGGAGGACGGGGTCATGGTTCGGAAGATGATGGCGGTCGCGATGGCGGCCGGGCTGGTTCTGGGGGCGGGGGCGTGCGAGGACGACGCGGTGGCGACGGAGGCGGGGGACATTGTGGAGGTGGCGCGGGCGGCGGGCTCGTTCGAGACGCTGCTGGCGGCGGTGGAGGCGGCGGGTCTGACGGCGACGCTTCAGGGTGAGGGTCCGTTCACGGTGTTCGCGCCGACGGACGAGGCGTTCGCGAAGCTGCCGGCCGGTACGGTGGAGGCGTTGCTTCAGGATATCCCGACGCTGACGTCAATTCTGACGTACCACGTGGTATCGGGCCGGGTGCCGGCGTCGGAGGTGGTATCGCTGACGGATGCGGCGACGGTGAATGGTGCCCGGGTCTCGATCTCGGTGTCGGGTGGTACGGTATACGTGGACGGTGCTCGTGTGGTCCAGACGGACGTGGCTGCGCGGAACGGCGTGATTCACGTGATCGATTCGGTGATTCTGCCGCCAGCCAACTGATGACCGTTCGAATCGGTGCTTGAAGGATGGGCCACAGGTACGCGGTCCACGCGTTCGAGGACTGGCGCAGCCCGGGAGTGGGGATGGGCGGATAACGGTGACGAGGGGTCGTCGGGAGACGGCCCCTCGTCGTCTTCATCCGGATGCTGGCGTGCCGCCGCGGCCTACCGCATGGCGCGGAACGGTGCCGCCACCTTGAGACCGTTGTCGCGGCTCATGGGCGCCCAGCCGGCGTTGGAAAGCATCGCCACCACGATGTCTTCGTCGGGAATCAGCACGAGAACGGCGCGGCCGCCGACCGAGCCACCGGTGTGCCAGACGATCTTCTTCCCCTGCGCGTCGGTCGCCGAGAACCAGCCCATGCCGTAGCCGGTTTCATCGCCGTCGCGCAGCGTCTGCGATGTGAAGAAGAGAACCGCTGTCTCCGGCTTCAGGAACGAGGCATCGAGCCAGTCCATTCCGTAGCGGACCATGTCCTCCGTGTTCGAGATGAAGCCGCCACCCGCCCACTTGTACGAATTGTCGACGTACGGCGCCCGCACCAGGACGCCGTCCCGGGTCCGCTCGTAGAACGTCGAACGCCAGTCGATGATGCTGTCCGTGTGCTCCGCGACCATGCTACGCAGGCCGAGCGGCTCGAACACGTGCTCCCGCATGTACGTCAGGAACGGCTGTCCCGACGCGCCCTCCACCACCGCGCTCAGCAGGTTCCAGCCGTAGCTCGAGTACGAGTAGCGTGTTCCAGGCTCGAACAGCAGGCTGTCATCCTCGAAGATCTTCAGACCGCTGAGCACCGTCGGGTAGCGCACTGCACTCTCGTTCTCGTTTCCCCGGTAGTGCCGGATCCCCGCGATGTGGCCGGCGACTTCCCGCACCGTCACCGGCCACCGCTTCCGCGGAAAGGTCGGCACGTACTGCTGCACCTCCGCGTCCAGGTCCAGACGGCCCTCTTCGTACAGCTGCGCAAGCGCCGCTGACGTCACCGACTTCGACACACTCCCGATCCGCATCCGCGTCAGCGGCGTCACCGGAACCCGGTTCTCGACATCCGCGTACCCGAAGCCTTCCGTCCACACCACCTGCCCGCTAATCCCCACCGCCACCGACAACCCCGGTAGCCCCTGCGCCTGGAACAGCGAGTCCGCGACCTGCCGCGCCCGCGCGATCGCCGCTCCGTGATCCGGCGACTGCCCCGCCCGCGCCAGCTCTTGACCCCTCGCCCCATCCACCGTCGCGACCGCCAGCCCCAGAACCGTGACTGCTGACACCGCAAACCGTTGCAGACGCATGCATTCCTCCTGTCCAGGGGACTCGCCTCCGACCGCGTGGCCCGCTCCTTCCATCAGGCCCCACGCTGGCTGGTTCGCGGGGTAAGGTAGGGGAACGGGTACGGATCGGGGGAGGGGGCGGGGACGGACGGTTCCGGCGCGTCGGGGAAACCGGAATCGGATCGCGGGAACGGGTTGCGGGATCTGCATACTCGATGCGGATTGAATTTTTCTCAAAATGATAGATATTGAACGCCATGCGGGTTGACATGTTTCAGGTGCTGGCGGCGATGGTGAATGGCGCCACGACGGCGAACGAGAT
Organism: uncultured Gemmatimonadales bacterium; assembly: GCA_963786235.1. Taxonomy (GTDB): domain Bacteria; phylum Gemmatimonadota; class Gemmatimonadetes; order Longimicrobiales; family RSA9; genus CAWAYJ01. The sequence continues at coordinate 234,334 of CAWAYJ010000034.1, read as the reverse complement.
ACTGGCGACGCTCCGTGGGAGCGGAGAACCGGGCGGAGTACCGGCGGTCCCGACGCTGTACCGTCGGTTGAAGGAGTGCATCGACCGGGGTTGGATCGAGGTCGAGGAAGTGGAAGGCGTGGCTCAGGGTCCGGGTCGGCCGGGGCAGCGATACGGGCTGACTCGTTCGGGTATGAAGGCGGCGCGGTTGGAGGCGGAGCGTTGGCGTCGATTCGTGAACCCGTTGCTGGGTGGCGAGGGGCGGCCGTGAGGGCGTCTCGGCTGGAGCGTGTGATCCGGTTTCTGCTGCGGCTGTACCCGTCGTCGTTCCGGTCGGTGCTGGGTGAGGATCTGGTGGCGACGTTCGTGGCGGAAGCGGCGTCGCAGCGGAAGCGGGGCCACGTGCGGAGCCGGGTCTGGCTGGTGCAAGGTCTCGCGGCAATGGTGGCACACGGACTCGGAGCCCGGTACGGCGAATGGAGCGCGGGTGTGCGTGGTGGAGTCGGGCGAGCAGGCCATACGGATGGCGTGCTCGTGGTGCTGCGCGGTTCGTTGCGGCGGATCGTGCGGATGCCGGGGCTGTCGGCGGGAGTGGTGCTGCTGTTCGCGCTGGGGATCGGCGCGAACGCGACAATGTACGGCGGAGTGGAGCGACTGCTCCTTCGGCCGCCGGCGCATCTGCGGGACGCGTCGTCGCTGCGGATCATCGCGGAAGACCTGTACTCGCGGCAGCGGGGGGAGCGGATCAACAGCGCGATCCACAGCCATCCGGACCTGACGGACTGGGAGTCGGCGCGGAGCCTGTCGGGGATCGCGGGCTACAACTTCTCGGTACGGGACCTGACGGTGGGTCGGGGCGACGGATCGGAGAGGGTGAGCGGGCTGGCGGTGACGGGCCGGTACTTCGAGGTGCTGGGCGCCGAACCGATCCTGGGTCGGACGCTGGGACCGGAGGACGAGGCTCCGGGCGCGGAACCGGTGGTGGTGATCAGCGAGGGGTTGTGGCGCCGGTCGTACGGCGGCTCGCGGGGTGTGTTGTCGGCGACGATCGACTTCGGTGAAGATCCGCATCGGATCGTGGGCGTGATGCCGCGCGGGTTCACGGGTGCGGAGCTGGCGACGATCGATCTCTGGCAACCGATGGCGCCGTGGCGGAGGCGGATCCAGGGACCGGACTGGAACGCGAACCGCAGGAACCACTGGCTGACGGTGGTGGCGCGTCTCGCGCCGGGCGTGCCGGAAGCGACGGCGGAAGCGGAGCTGACGGCGCTGAGCCGGGCGGCCGGTGCGGGAACGCGCGACTCGATTCCCTCCGATGCGCGCATTCGCGCGTTCTCGCTGATCCCCGGGCGGAGCCCGCTGGGCGGTGCGGAAGTGGACATCGCGCGCTGGCTGTCGGCGGTGTCGCTGATCGTGCTGCTGGTGGCGTGCATCAACGTGGCGAACCTGTTCCTCGCGCGGGCGGCGCGGTCGGGGCGCGAGCTGGCGATCCAGCGGGCGCTGGGCGTGACGCGGGCGCGGCTGGCCGGGCAGGCGGCGATCGAGCTGCTGCTGCTGGCGGGCGCTGGCGGGATCGCGGCGCTGCTGGTCGCGCACTGGGGAGGCCCGGCGATGCTGCGTGCGCTGGTGCCCGGGTCGTCGGCGGCGCGGATGATGTCCGACGTTGGCGGCGCCGGGCTGTCGCTCTCGGAGGTCGGGGCGACGCTGGCGCTGACGCTCGTGGCGGCCCTGCTCGCGGCGCTGGTCCCGGTGGTGTGGACGGGGCGCGCGTGGGCGCGGAGTTCGCTGGCAACGACGTCGGGCGGAATCGCGCGGAGCAACGCCACGGTGCGGGCGAGCCTGGTGGTCGCGCAGGTCGCGCTGTCCGCGGTGCTGCTGGCCGGTGCCGGACTCTTCCTTCGCAGCTTCGACAACGCGGTACGGTCGGACCTTGGGGTCGAGCTCGACCGGGGCTGGTACCTGACCGTCGAGAACGACCCGCTGCCGGACGAGGACGCCTTCTTCGAGAACGCTGTCGGCGCGCTGGCCGCGACGCCGGGCGTGGAAGCGGCGGCCGCATCGTCCACGTACCCGTTCTTCCAGCGACACGGCACGCGTTTCCGGCTGGAAGGCGTGGACACGGTGACGGACAACGTGCTGGTGCACTCGGTGCGGGGCGCCTACTTCCGCGCGCTCGGGCTGGGGGTGCTGGCGGGCCGCGCGATCGGAGATGACGATCGGCTCGGCACGGAGCCGGTCGCGGTGGTGAACCGCGAGCTGCAGTCGATCTGGCAGGGCGGCGCGCTGGGCCGCTGCCTGTACGTCGGCGAGGCGCCGGGTCGTTGCGCTCGAGTCGTCGGTGTCGTCGAGAACGCCATCGTGGACGGCATCGGCGGCCGCCCCGTCCCGCAATTCTACCTGGCCTCCGCCCAGTTCCCCGACGTCGCGGAGCTCTGGGGGTTTCCGATCCGGCTCGCGCCGGGCGCCGAGCCGGCGGCGGTGGTGGAGAGCGCGCGGGCGGCGCTCTACGCCGCGGCGCCGCAGGTCCGCTGGGTCGAGGCGACCCCGTTCGAGTGGATGCTGGGCGCGCAGGTGCGCCCGTGGCGTCTGGGCGCGACGCTGTTCACGCTGTTCGGCCTGCTGGCGTTGCTGGTTGCGGGGATCGGCCTGTTCGGGCTGATCGCGTTCGACGTCGCGCAGCGGATGCGGGAGCTGGGCCTGCGCGCCTCGCTCGGTGCCACGCCGGCCTCGCTTCTCGGCCTGGTGGTCCGTCGCAGCTTCACGCTCGCGGGCGCGGGCTCGGCGATCGGCGTCGCGCTGACGCTCGCGCTGGCGCCCCGGCTCGGTCCGCTTCTCTTCGGCGTCGCGCCGCGCGATCCGCTCACGCTCGGCGTCGTGGTCCTGGTACTGGGCGCACTCGCGTGCCTGTCAGCCGCGCTGCCGGCTGCGCGTGCCGCGCGCGCGGACCCGAACGCGGCACTCCGCACGGAAGGCTGATCGCGCCGGCTCCGCTTCGGGCACCCGCGTACAGCGGGATGTTCAGCGGAGCCCTTCGAACAGGTCGGTCTCCCGCGCGCGGCCGCCGTTCACCTGGCTGGATGCGCGGTAGAATTCCTGCGTCCCCCAGAGCGCGCGGTGATGCTCTTCCGGGAGTTCCGCGAGCTTGCCGTAGATGGCGAGCTGCGATTCGTGGCACAGGACTGCACGCCAGACGCGTTGCCATTGCTCGGACGTGTCGACGACGGTGGTCACCGTCCAGTCCGGCCAGACGTTGGGCTCGCGTGTAACGCCATCCACGGTCGAGACGAGCCGGCGGAACGCCGACTCGTACGCCGCCCATTTACCCTGTGGCCACGCCATCCAGTAGAGCTTGGAAACGGTGTGCGAATCGACACCGGCGGGTGCCGGCTGGGCCGCGCGGATCACGGCCGCAGTCGTAAACTGGCAGATCGCGATGTGATCGGGATGGCCGTAGGAACCGTCGGGGCCGAACGTCACGACGACGTGGGGCCGGAATCGACGGAACTCGGCGGTGATGCGCCCGATCACTTCCTCGGGGTCGACCCGGTCGAGGCCGCCATCCGCGTAACCGAGCAAGCGCACGTCGCCGACGCCGAGCACCGCGGCCGCGGCTCGCAGCTCCGCCTCCCGGATCCGACCGAGTGCGTCCTTGCCCGGGTGCGACGAACCGTCGCCGAAGCGTCCGCTCTCACCGCGCGTCGCCGTGACCAGGTGCGTCTCGATGCCATCGGCGGCGCAGTGCGCGAGGATCCCGCCGAACCCGAGTGACTCGTCGTCCGGATGTGCCAGTACAGCCATGAGACGCAGCGTCGGTCCATCTGCCGCCATCGCCTTTCCCTCCTGTCGGGCCTCTGATACCCACGGTCGGTGCGAGGGCTCCATCGCCGTTCCCGCTCCCTCCCCCGTTCCCGGAAACTCCTCCGCCTCCGCTCGCGTTCCCCGCATCCCCTTGCGTGTCGCATCGACCCGTCAGATCATGATCCTCGCATGAGCACATCGACGCTGCGTTCACTCGAACGCATCCACCGGCAGTACGGCGAAGGCCTCGCCTCGCGCAAGCTGCGACTGCTCGGCCGCCTCGCGACGGCGCGGCTGCCGTCGGCGGCGACGGTGCACCGGCTGCACGAATTGCTCTGCTTCCTGCATGCGTATCCGGACGACCGGGCCGTGCTCGAGCAGGTCGAGCGGATGCTCGCCGACTTCGCCGCGCGTGCGGACCTGCGGCACCATACCGAGGCGCTGCAGGACAGCGGCATCGCCGGCACGCCGACGGTTTACCGGTTCTTCTTCGAGACGGCGCAGTGGTTGGCGCGGCGCTGGCCGGCGCGCCTCACCGTCCAGTGGCCGGACATGGAGGCACCGGACCGGCTCGAGCGGGCGCTCTCGCTGCTGGCACTCCCGGCCGAGCAGGCGGGACTCGACGAAATCGCGTTCCCTCTCGAGGAGTGGGTGCGTCGGCTGAAGAGCGAAGGCGAGGCCGATGGCGCGTTCCTCGTGCGACGGTTCGCGGCGTTGGCTGCCGATCCGTTCATCCGCCAATACCTCTACGAGACACTCGGCTTCTGGCTGCGTCTCGAGGCCGGCCCCGACACGCCGTCCCGGACGCTGGCGAAGCTGCCGCGCCGCGCTGTGCACTGGCAGCGCGACCCCGTGACGGGCCCGCGCCCCGACCTGCTCGCGGAGCTGGCGCGGCCGCCGCTCTCGGTCCGTACCGTCACCCGCCGCGAGGCCGATCGCCTGCTCGACATGTCGCGCGAGGCGATGGTGACGCGGAGCCGCGACCTGGATGCGTTCGCGTACGGCAGTCGGGACGACGTGCGCGTGGTGGACTGCGGCGAGGGCCTGGAGTTGGCGGCGATCGGCACGATCCCGGAGCGGCGCCTGCTGCTCGAGGCGGTCTACGGTTTCCTCACGCTGAAGAACGGGGTCCCGATCGGGTACGTGCTGAACAGCGCGCTGTATGGCTCGGCGGAGATCGCCTACAACGTGTTCGACACGTACCGCGGCGCGGAAGCGGCGCCGGTGTACGGCCGGGTGCTCTCGATGGTGCACCACCTGTTCGGCGCGGACACCTTCACGATCTACCCGTACCAGCTCGGCCACGAGAACGATGAGGCGCTGCAATCGGGGGCGTGGTGGTTCTACCAGAAGCTGGGATTCCGGGCACGCGATCCGGATGTGCTCGCCCTGATGGACCGGGAGCTGGAGCGGATGCGACGCAGTCCCGGCCACCGCTCGGGCATCGAGACCCTGCGCCGCCTGTCCACGGTCAACGTGTACCTGCAGACGGGACGGGAACGCGAGGACGTGATCGGCATTCTGCCGTTGCCCAATGTCGGCCTGGCGGTGACGCAGCATGTGGCCGCCCGCTTCGGCGCGGATCGCGAAGCGGCAGCGCGGGAATTCTCGCGCGAGGCGATGCGGCGGCTGGGCGTGCGCTCGCTCGGCCGGTTCACGGCGGGCGAACGCCTGGCGTGGGCGCGCTGGGCGCCCGTGGTGATGTGCCTTGCGGGCGTCGAGCGGTGGAGCCCGGCGGAGAAGCGCGCGGCGGTGGCGGTGATCCGCGCGAAGGGCGGCCGGCACGAATCGGAGTTCGTCCGGCTCTTCGATGCGCACGCACCGCTCCGGCGCGCGATACGCCGGCTCGCGGATAGCATGGAGTGACAGCCGCGGGCGCACCGCACGGGACTGCAGGCCGCCCGCGTTGCCGCACCGTCAGGGCCGTCGCATCCACACGTTGTTGGCCGGCACGACATCGGGGAACCACCGTTCCGGGTCGATCTCGATCTTCACGATCGACGCGGCCCGCGGAACGCGCATCACCTGCCGCCGCGCGCCGTTCAGCCAGGCATCGACCGACGCCTCGTAGCGCTCGATGCTGCCATCCTCGCGGGTGACGGCGAGGCGGACGGGCATGGGCGCGAGGCCGCGGTCCTCGATCGCGACCTCGGCATCGCCGCCTGCAACCGTCACTCCCGCCACCGCCTGGTCGAGCGTCCACGTCTCGTAGAACCAGGTGCGCCAGAACCAGGACAGGTCGCGTCCGCTCACATCGTCGAACGTATTGAACAGGTCGTACGGCGTCGGGTGGCGGTTCAGCCAGCGCCGGCCGTACTCGTGGTAAGCGCGCAGGAAGGTCTCCTCGCCGAGCATACCCCGGAGCGCGTGCAGGATGAGGGCCATCTTGGTGTAGCTGGCGGTGCTGAACGCGGGTGAGCCGCGCGGATAGAGGTCGCCGTGGCGCATGAGCTCGACCTCGCCGTCGCCAGTGGCGACCGCGGTGTACGCCATCAGGGCGTCGGGCCATTCGTTGGCGCCGAAGTACGCGGCCATCGCCTCGTTCTCGTTGAACGTGGTCAGGCCCTCGTCCTGCCAGGAATGGCGGGTCTCGTTGGAGCCGACCATCATGGGAAACCACATGTGGCCGGTCTCGTGCACGAGCACGTCGTAGAGCGAGAGCGTGTCCTGCTGGCCGCCGATGCACGTGATCATCGGATACTCCATGCCGGAACAGGAGGTGCGGGGTCCGTCGACTGCCGTCATCTGCGGGTAGCGGTAGGGCCAGAGGAAGGCGGACAGGAATTCGATCGAGTTCTGCTCGAAGGCGGCCGAGCGGTCCCACGCCGCGGCGGCGACATCGGGTCGGTAGAGCGTGTGGATGGCGACCGTGTCGGGACGGCCGTCCCCGTCGACGTCACCCGCCACCGCGGCCGTGGCATCCCAGACGTACTGGTCGGAAGCGCCGAAGTCGAAGTCGCGGATGTTCTCAGCCGTGAACCGCCAGGTCAGGCGGCCGTTGGCGCCGGTCGCGGTCGCGCGCCCGGCGCCCCGCTCGTCCGCGGTCACGACGTGGACGATGTCGCGGGTGCCGCGGGCGCGTTCCAGCCGGTTCCGCGTGTCCGCGCCGAGCACGTCGCCGGGATTCTGCAGCGTCCCCGTCGCACCGATCAACCAGCCGGCCGGCACGGTGAGCGAGACGTCATAGTCGCCGTAGCCCATGTAGAACTCGGCGTTGCCCTGGTAGTCGTCGGTGTTCCAGCCGTTGACGTCGTCGTAGACGGCGACGTGCGGGTACCAGTACGACACGAAGAACACGGTGCCGTCGGTCCCGCCGCGGGGCGCGCCGTCGGGCGACACCGTGAAGGACCAGTCGAGCGCGAGGTCGATGGCGCCGCCCGCCGGAACGTGCTCGGGCGGGAACACCGTCATGATCGTGCCGTTGATGGCGAAGGCCGGGCCACTCACACGGCCAACGGCTTCCGCCAGCCGGACGCCATCGGCGACCACGCGAGTGATCCGCATGCCCGTCGTGGCGGGCAGCGCGCGGCTGTGCAGGGCACCCGGCAGGAACACGTTCTGGTACACGTGCAGCACGATGTGGTCGAGCGAGTCCGGCGAACGGTTCTCGTAGTGGATGAGCGCCCGGCCGGTGAGCGTACGGCTCGCGGGCTCGAGCTCCGCGTCGATCCGGTAGCTAGCGTAGTTCGTCCAGTACGCGGGACCCGGCCGGCCAGTCCGCGTGCGTGTCCCCCGCTCGACCGCGCGCTGGAAGGCGTGCGTTTCGAAGACCGGGTAGGGGCGGGGACGCGGGCCAGACGGGTCCGCCTGCCGCGCACGGGCCGGGGCCGGGTGTGCGACCGCGAGAAACGCGGCGGCGCAGAGAACGTTGACGAGTCGCGCGAGCCGGACCTGCATCGATCCCTTCCATTTCGAGAGCATGGCGTGTCCACTTTGGTTCCGGCAGAATAGTGCGCGAGCATGGATCCCGGAAATGGCCCGGCCACGTTCACGCGCCATTGTCCTCGGATCCCCGCTTGCATGTGGCTGCGCCGCGTCGCACAATGCCCGCACGATCGACGTGATTCCTCGGACCGGTGGTGCCGACATGTCCGCTGCCTCGCGATCCCGGTTCCTTCCCGCCCGTTCCACCATCGGAGCGACACTCCTCCTCGCGGTCGGTGTCGCAACGGGCTGCCGGCAGGGCTCCGCACCGACCTTCGAGGTAACGCTCTCCGCGCCGGCGTTCGATGCCCTCGGTGCGCTGGGCCTGGAGACGCCGGTGAAAGGGCGACTGTTCGTGATCCTGACGCGCGACACCGCGCGTGAGCCGCGCTTGCAGACGGATGTCACGGGTGTGCCGTTCTGGGGCATGGATGTGCAGGGACTCGCGGCGGGGAGCACCGTGACGCTTGCCGGCCCGGCTGTCTACGGCTACCCGCTGCCGACGCTCGGTGAGATCCCGCCCGGCGAGTACACGGCGCAGGCGCTGCTCAACGTGTACACCACGTTCTCGCGCGCCGACGGCAAGACTGTCGAGATGCACAACGAGACGGGCGAGGGGCAGAACCTGTGGCGCTCCCCGGGCAACCCGGTGTCGCCGCCGGTGCGCGTGCAGATCGGAGCGGGCGCGCCGGGCACGGTACGTCTCGAGCTCGCGGACGTGATCCCGCCCATCGAGCCGCCGCCCGAGGGCGGCGTGCTGCAGCAAGGCAATCCGGCGGACGGCAAACTCACGCGCTTCGTCAAGATGCGGAGCGAGAAAGTCTCGGCGTTCTGGGGCCACGACATGTACATCGGCGCGAACGTGCTCCTGCCCCGGGATTACGACACGAGGCCGAACGAGCGCTACCCGGTGATCTACGTGCAGGGGCATTTCCCCGGGCGCGGCGCGCCGTTCGGCTACAGCGAGGACGGCACGCGGCGCAGCGCCGACTTCACCAACTTCTGGCTCTCGGACGCCGCACCGCGTGTGATCCTGGTGAGCATCCGCGACGCGAACCCGTTCTACGACACCTCCTACTCGGTGAACTCGGCCAACGTCGGCCCCTGGGGCGACGCCATCGTCGAGGAACTGATTCCTCTGCTCGAGCACACGTTCCGCATCATCCCCGAGCCGTGGGCGCGCGTAACGGCGGGCGGCTCGACCGGCGGGTGGGAGGCGCTCGGCGCGCAGGTCTTCTACCCGGACGTGTTCGGCGGTGCGTGGGGCTGGTGCCCGGACCCGGTGGACTTCCGCTACTACCAGATCGTGGACGTGTACGACGACGCGAACGCGTACGCCATCGCGGACGACTGGCACAGCGTCGAGCGACCGGGCGCGCGCAGGCCGGACGGCAACGTGCGCTACAGCATGCGCGACGAGAACCTGTACGAGTACGCGGCCGGTCCGCGCGGCCGGTCGGGCGGCCAGTGGGCGATCTGGGAGGCACTGTTCGGGCCCGTCGCGGCGGACGGCCTGGCCGCACCCATCTGGGATCCGCTCAGCGGCGTGATCGACCACGAGGTTGCGGACTACTGGCGCGAGCACTACGACCTGAACCAGTACCTGCAGCGGAACTGGGCCGAGCTGGGCCCGAAGCTGACCGGCAAGCTGCACGTCGCGGTGGGCGACATGGACACCTACTACCTGAACGACGCGGTCGAGCTGCTGCAGCACGACGTGGCGGCGCTCGAGGATCCGCCCGCACGCGCCACGTTCGAGTACGGCCGCGGCCAGCCGCATTGCTGGACCGGCTACAGCCCGACCCGGCCCGGCGAGCGGCTCAGCAACGCCGAGTTCGTCGGCATCGCGGCCCGCTACATGGAATCGAGGCGGACCGCGCGCTGAGCGGCAGCGCCGGGAACGGGCATGGCGAAGACCGTCGATTCGTTCGGTTCGCCGCCTCAGTCGGCCTTGAGCGCTCGCATTGGCTCGGTCCGCGCCGCGCGCCGCGCGGGAATCCAGACCGCGACCAGCGCGACACCGATCAGCAACAGCGGCACGCCGGCGAACGCGACGGGGTCGAGCACGCTAACGTCGTAGAGCAGGCCGCGCACGAGCCGTGCCGCGCCCACCGCGGCGACGAGGCCGATGACCGTCCCGATCCCGGCGAGCTTCATGCCCTCGCCGAGCACGAGGCGCAGTACCCTCGCCCGGTCCGCGCCGAGGGCGACGCGGATGCCGAGCTCGCGCTTCCGCTGCGCGACGGTATACGCCATCACACCGTAGATCCCGACGGCGGCCAGGCTCAGGCCGAGCAGGCCGAAGATGCCGAGCACGGACCCGCCGAGGCGCGCGGGCAGCAGCGCGATGCCCATGTGATCCTGCATCGTGCGCACGTCGAACACGGGCATTTCCGGGTCGGCGTCGCGCACGATCTCGCGGATACGGCTCAACACCGCGTTGGCATCGCCGCGCGTCCGCGCGACGAGGGTCATGTCGCTCCGGTACTGCTCGCGCTGGGGCATGAACATGAACTCGGTCGGCGCCTCGCCCAGACTCTGGTACTTGCCGGTCTCGACCACGCCGATGATCTCGCGGTCCGTGCCGGCGGTGCGCATGATCCGGCCGACGGCGGATTCGCCGGGCCAGAACCGGTCCGCGATCCGCTCGTTGATGATGATCACGGGCGCACCGGCGGCATCGTCCTGGCGGGTGAACGTCCGGCCTTCGAGCAGGCGTACGCCCATCGCCTCGAGATAGCCTTCCGTGACGTCCGCATACATCAGGCTCCGCTTCTCGCCTTCACCGAACTCGTAGCCGGGGATCTCGACGCCGCGGTCGCTCGAGCCGAGGCCGAGCGGCAGGGCATCGGTGAAGCCGGCCGCGGTGACGTCCGGCAACGCGCCCACGGCCTCGAGGACGCGGTCGAAGAAGGCGCGGGACCGGGCCTCGTCGTATCCCTGCAATCCGGGATCGACGGACGCCATGACGAGGCTTGACGGCTCATCGAATCCCGGATCGATGCGGGTCGCGCCCTGCAGGCTGCGGATGAAGAGGCCGGAGCTGATCAGCAGCAGCAGGGAGAGCGCCATCTGCAGGACGACGAGTCCGCTGCTGACGCGCGAGGAGCCGGCCTTGCCATCCATTTCGCCCTTCACGGCGCTGATCGTGTCCGGGTTCGAGGCCTGAAGCGCGGGCACGAGGCCGAACAGGAAACCGGCCGCGACGGACACGGCGAGAGTGAAGAGCAGGACGGCGGTGTCGAGGCCGAACGCGAAGTCCCACGGCCCGTCCATGGGCGGACGGATCTGCCCGAGGAACCCGATGGCGACCCAGGCGAGGCCCAAGCCGGCCACGCCTGCCAGCAGGCTGAAGAGCAGCGACTCGGTCATGAGCTGCCGGATGATGCGGCCGCGGCCCGCGCCGATGCTGAGGCGGATCCCGATCTCGCGCCGCCGCTCGCGGGCACGGACGAGGAAGAGGTTGGCGACATTGACGCACGCGATCAGCAGCAGCAACGCGACGACCGCCATCATCACCGTGCTCATGCCGACCTGCGCGCTCTTGAACATCGGGTGGATGCCGGCCTCGTTCTGCGGCACCAGCGTGTGGCCGCGCTGCGTGTCGTACTCCTCCGGATACTCCTCGCGGAGCTGGGCGAGCAGGGCGTCGAGCACCTGGCCCGCGCGCTCGACCGTCTGCCCATCCCGCAGCCGGCCGACCGCCGTCATCATGTTCCAGCCGCGCGCGTCGATCAGGTTCTGACCCGGATCGATCTGCGGCTGCATCATCAGCGGCACGTAGATGGGGATGTCGGCGAAGACGACGGGCCCCCGGAATTCGGGCGGCATCACCCCGACCACCTCGAACGGGTGCCCGTTGAGATGGACGGTCCTGCCGACGATGTCGGGATCCCCGCCGAAACGGCTCCGCCAGAAGCCGTTCCCCAGCACGGCGACGGGGTGCGCCCCGGGTCCGACGGATTCCTCGTCCGGCAGGAAGGCGCGGCCGAGCAGCGGCTTCGCACCGTAGGTCTGGAAGAAGTTGGCGCTGACCAGGGTGCCCAGGACCCGGTCGCTCCGCCCGCCCTCGGCGATCGCGATCGGCCGGATGTAGTAGGCGGCCACCGACTCGAACACGTCGCCGGTCCGGTCACGCAGGTCGCGGTAGTGCGGCATGGAGACGGAGCCGTAGTCCATGGCGGGCCACTGGCGATAGATCTGCACCAGCCGCTCCGGATGGTCGGCGCCTCCCAGCGGGCGGAGCAGGATGCCGTACACGGCGGAAAACGTGGCTGCATTGAGCCCGATGCCGAGCGCGAGCGTCAGGATCGCCGCGATCGTGAAGAGCGGGTTCCTGACGAGCATGCGAACGCTGTATCGGAGATCGCGGAGCAGGTCGCCCATGGTTACCACCTCCCTGTATCGGACGCGTCGGCGTGAGGCGCGTTCCGCGGCCCGCGCGGGCAGGGGCACCCGTCCGCGTCATTCGAACGGTCCTTTCGGAGGACCCTGGCTGGAATCCCTACGGGAGAGTGGTGGACCGGGGTTTCAGGGGAGGCCGCTGCAGTTCGATCGGCACGAGCCCGCCGTCCACGATCACTTTCATGACCTTCTCGTAGTGCAACCCCTTGAGCGCAGACTCGACCGCGGCGGCCAGGGTGGCGCCCGGAAAGCGGTGCCTGCGGGTCTGCGCCTTCAGGTAGCGCGCGGCCTGCTCGTACACCGCGCGCACATTGGTGGCGGAGAGCAGATCCTGGCCGAGCCGCTCACGGACGCCGGCCAGCCACGCGCGGACCTGATCGAGCTTCTCCTCCGGCATGAAACGGACACGGTAGTCGTGCGCCATCTCGAGGAGCTGGTCCATCGACTCGCGCGCTACGGCTATGTGGATGTCCGCATCCGTCCGTATCCTGTGGGCGAGGCGCGCCAGACGACGCGCCTGCCTCCGGCTCTGCCGCCGGATCTCGTGATCCAGCCGCACGGCCTTCCAGATGAGGCGGAAATAGTCGCGGTTGAAGTGGAGCAGGCCCTGGCTCCAGAACGAAACGAGCGCGGCCCGCACGTACGCCAGCCGGAGCGGGCGCGCGGCGAAGATCTGCGGGGTCACGACCTGCAGCGTGCTGAGCGCACGCCGGTACGACTCGTGGGGATTGAAGAGGCGGAACGCCAGACTGTGGATCCCTTCGCGCAACTGGACGGCGCTGAAGCCGCGCGGCTCGAACTGGACCTCGTCGTCCGTGTTGTTGCCGGAGTACTCCGCCGGCCGCAGTCGGCCCTCCTGCCGGAGTCGTTCCCATAGCGGCGTGTGGGGCACCGGCGTCAGCATGCCGGCCATGGCGGTGAAGATCCGGTTGCTGCGGACGAACTCGACGATACGGTCCACCGTTGACGGCGAGTCCTCGTCGCTGCCGAGGATGAATCCGGCGAAGACCTCGATGCCCGCCGCCTGGATCTTCGCCACGGTATCCGCCAGATCGACGCGCAGGTTCTGCTTCTTGTTCATGCGCCGGAGCGCGTCCTCGTCCGGGTTCTCGATCCCGAGGAACACGGCGTTGAAACCGGCCTGCTTCATCCGCTCGACGAGGCCCTCGTGCTTCGGTGTGCCCAGGTCCACGCTCGCCTGGGTGAGGAAGGCGAACGGGTAGTCGTGCTCCCGCTGGAACTCGATCATCTCGTCGAGAATGACCGAGATCGCGTCCGGCTTCCCGATGAAGTTGTCGTCCACGCTGAAGACCGCGCCCCGGAACCCGGTCGCGAGGATCGCCTCCAGCTCCCGGCGGACCGCGGCCGGCGTCTTGGGCCGGTTGAAGCCGCCGTTGAACTGGATGATGTCGCAGAAGTCGCAGCGGAACGGGCAGCCCGCCGTGGTCTGGATCATCATTGTCTGGTAGTCGCGGACCCGGACCAGATCCCAGCGGGGCAAAGGCACGGCCTCGAGCGGCGTGAAGATCGAGCGGTCGTTCAGGTAGCGGCGCGACCCCGGCTCGACCTCCGCGACGTGCGCCGGGATCAGCAGTCGCGGCGTGCCGGGGTCGTGCGTCGGACGCGTTTCCAACCAGTCCAGGAGCGGACCGATCGAGCCCTGGGCCTCACCCCAGACGAGGACGTCGAGCCCCTCGTGCAGGACGCGGTCCGACCCGGACTCCGGTTCCAGGATCTGGTCGCGGTAGGACGAGGCGAACGGGCCGCCCAGTACGAACGGCGTGTCCAGGCCCCGCGCCGGCCCCTCCAGGATCTCGACCAGCGACCGTTTCTGGATGGACATCGCCGTGACGAACGCGACGTCCGCCTCCTCGATCTTCCGGCGCAATGCGCGGTCGGACGGGGAGGTGACGTTGAGGTCGATCAGCTCGAGATCCCACTCGTCCGGCAGGTAGCCGGCGAACGTGAGGAGACCCAGCGGCGGGAATGCGGCCTTCCGCCCGATCAGGCGGATGATGTAGCGGTAGCTCCAGAACGAATCGCGGGGAAACCCCGGTACGAGGAGGAGTCCCTTCCTGCGCGGCTGTCCGGCACTCACTGCATTACCACCGTCTGCGTCTCTGCACACCCGAAAGGTACCGCGACGCACGGGCTGGAAGCAATCGACTCGTTGCCCCGGACGCGTCGTTGGACCATCCGGGCGGGTCGGCGGGCCGTCAGCGCCGTGTTTCGCCCGTGAGGCGCGCGATGGCCGACCGCGCGTAGTTCAGGCGTGCGGCGAACGACGGGTCGGAATCCGCGAGCAGATTCGCCAGGTGACGGAAGCTGTCGACCGCCCGGGCGGTGTCGCCGGCCGCCTCGTAGATCTCGCCCAGGCGCTGCCAGGCCTGCAACAGGTGTGCGTCGTCGTACCAGAGGTCGGCCGAGGGGAGAGCGACGAAGTTCTCGTACTCGACGCGGGCGGAATCGACGTTGCCCGCGAGGTCCCAGGCGCGGCCCAGCCACGGCGCGGCACACGTCGCACAGGCGTTGCCGTCATCGAACTTCCTTGAACGCGGAGATGGCGTCGGCCGTCCGGCCCTCGGCGAGCGCGATCGCGCCGCGGGCGCCGTGGACCCAGAGCTCGGCGTCCTCGCTGTGGTCAGCCTCGGGCGTACGTTCGAATTCGTCGATCAGCTCACGGGCCCGCGACGGTTCGCCCGAGGCGGCCCAGGCCATCGCCGAGATGGCCGTACGGCCGGTCGAGCGGCGACATGCTGGAAAGCGGGAACCGCTGCAACGCGTCCGCGAGCAGCTTCCTGCCCTGAGCCTGATCATCGAGCAGGAACCGCTCCGCCATGGAACGGCGGGCGGTCCGGGCCAGGTACGTGCCTTCCAGACCGCGCCCTTCCGTGAGACGGAACGCGTCGCGCCAGCGCTCACGCGCGGAAACGATCTGCCCGCGCAACGCGTCCAGGTGTCCCCACCACTCGTAGGCGATGGCTTCCCAGTACACGGTGCCTCGCTGGTCGGCGAGCAACTTCGGCACCATGACGGCCGCGCTGTCGTAGTTCTGGCGCATGGCCCGACGCCGAGAATCCGGGAGGCGGCGTACCCGCCGGTGGTCAGGCCGAGCGCGGCGAAGGCGAGGGCGCCGCCGCGCAAGGCGTTGCGCAGGGTCAGCAGGCCGGCCGGCCCGCCGGTCACGAGGCGCCGTCGGTCGGCGGCCGCCGCCGCCATGGTGATCGGCAGGCCGGCGACCAGCAGCACGACCGCTCCGGCGAAGACCCACATCGGCAGGCCGATCTGAAGGACGAGCAGCCAGAATGAGCGCCAGCACGAGGATCGAGACCACGCCGAAAACACCGGCCGCGGCCATCGGATGCGCCGAGACTTCGGACGTCAGGGCGCTGCCCCCGGACGTGGCGGCGTCGCCCGACTGGAGTGCGTCCGCGAATTGCGCCGCCGGGGCGGCACGGCCGGCCGGCGCGACGCGATGGACGGCGGATCGGAAACCATGTGCTGCCGGGCGATACTCGCCGGCGTGCCGGCGAACGGCGCCTGCCCGGCGAGCATCTCGAACAGGACGCAGCCCAGGCTGTAGAGGTCGCTGCGGCCGTCGAGGTCGGCGCTGCCCGCCGCCTGTTCCGGGCTCATGTACGCGGGCGTCCCGACGGCCAGGCCGGTCCGGGTCAGCCGCTCCCCGTCGGCAACGCTCATGGCGCGGGCGACACCGAAGTCCGCGACCCGGGCATGACCGCCGGCGAGCAGGATGTTCTCGGGCTTGATGTCGCGGTGCACGACGTCGCGGCTGTGCGCACAGGAAAGGGCGCCCACGACTTCGCGCGCGATCCGCAAGGCGTCCTCGAGCGGAAGCTGCTTCTCCCGCCGCAGCCGGTCGCGGAGCGTGCCTTCCTCGACGTACGGCATCACGAAATACAGCAGTCCGTCCGCCTCGCCGGAATCGAAGAGCGGCAGGATGTGCGGGTGGTCGAGGCGGGCCGAGATCTCGATCTCGCGGAGGAACCGCTCGGAGCCGACCGCGGCGGCGATCTCGTGCTGGAATACCTTGATCGCGACCTGGCGCTTGTGCTTCAGGTCCTGAGCGAGGTACACGACAGCCATGCCGCCACGACCGAACTCGCGTTCGACATGGTACCGATCGGAAAGCGAGGCGGTGACTCGCTCCCGCATTCCGCGAAGGATCAGGATTTTCCGTACACGCGATCCCGGGCCGGAACCCTAGATTGGCTGGCCGGACAGCACCGTCCGCGGCCGATCGGGACGCGCCGCGGACGGCTTCATCCGAGTCCCGATGCCAGCAGGAATACGCGGAGCCGAGATCATGCGGAAAGCCGTTGAAGCGCTCTGGCCCGAACTCGCCTGGATCGAGAACCCGGAATTGCGTGACCGGGTCACCCGGACCTGGATCCTCGCCTTCGAACGCAGTCCCCTCGAACCGCGCGACCTGGACGAGATCCCCTTCACGCTGCTCGTCAAGGACTGCCCGGCCACCTTCATGGAGCACAAGCGCTGCGTGGTCCACGTGGCGAGGAAGGCGGCGGAGTCGATGCGCGAGTTCCTGGGACGCGCCCTTCCCATCGACATGGACACGGTGATCGCGGGCGCCATCCTCGCCGACGTCGGCAAGCTGCTCGAGTACGAGAAGGTCGATGGCAAGGCGGTGCAGAGCGAACGGGGCAAGGCGCTCCGTCACCCGTTCACGGGGGTGGCCCTGGCCATGGAATGCGGGGTGCCCGACAACGTCTGCCACATCATCGCGGCGCACGCGGCGGAGGGCGATCTCGTGAAGCGGAGCACGGAGGCGTACATCGTTCATCATGCGGATTTCATGACATATTTGCCGTTCAAGAACCTGTAGGGGGAGAGGCGATAGGGCGGGCGACGGGTGGCGGGCGACATACGGCGGGGGACGAGGGGCGGGTCGGACGGCGGGCGACCAACGGCGGGAACCAGGCGGGAGAAGGGAAATGGCGGAGACGATTACTGCGGTCATGAGCAGGTGGGCGGCGGAGGTGGAGTACGGCGGGATCGGGGCGGGGGCAGTTCATGAGGCGAAGCGGTACCTGCTGGATTCGCTGGGGTGCGCGTTCGGTGGGTACCGGCAGGAGGATGCCCGCATCGCGCTGGACGTGCTGGGCGAGACGGCGGGGGCGGGACCGGCCACGGTCCTCGGGAGCGGGGCGCGGGTGGACGTGGTGTCGGCGGCGCTGGCGAACGCGTTGATGATCCGGGTGATGGACTTCAACGACATTTACTGGCGACAGGACCCCTCCCACCCATCCGACATCATCCCGGCCGCGCTCGCGTGCGGGGAGCGGCAGGGCAGTGACGGGCGCGAGCTGATCGTGGGGATCGTGCTCGGTCACGAGTTCGAGATGCGGCTGTGCGAGGCGGCGTTCCCGGGGATCCGGGAGCGGGGGTGGCACCACGCGACGCTGACGGCGTTCGTCTCGCCGATCGTGGCGGGGCGGATGCTCCGGCTGCCGTGGGAGAAGATCCAGCACGCGATCGGGATCGCGGCGGCGGCGCACGGGTCGTACGGCGCGGTGACGGCGGGCAAGCTCACGATGATGAAGAACACGGTGGACCCGATGGCGACGCGGGCGGGCGTGTTCGGGGCGCTGCTGGCGGAGAAGGGCTACACGGGGCCCGAGCACATCATCGATGGTAAGGAAGGCCTGGTCCGGTGCATGGGTCCGGAGTGGAAGCTGGAGATCCTGACGGACGGGCTGGGCGAGTCGTGGCGGATCGAGCAGTGCGGGATGAAGGCGTTCCCGACGGAGGCGCTGACACACGCGCCGATCTCGGCGGTGCTGAAGCTGGTGATCGACCACAACCTCAAGCCGGACGACATCGAGAAGGTGCGTATCCGGTCGCTGGCTCGCGCGGCCGACATCCTGGCGGATCCGAGCAAGTACGATCCGCGAAGCAAGGAGACGGCGGACCACAGCCTGCCGTACGTGATCGCGGCGGCCATCGTGGACCGGCAGGTCACGCCGCTCCAGTTCGAGGCGGCGAAGATCATGGATCCTGTGATCCGCGCCCAGCTGAACAAGGTCGAAGTCGTGGCGGATCCGGAGATCGAGGCGGTGTTCCCGGCGCTGCAGCGCGTCGCGGTCACCATCGCGATGACCGACGGCCGCGAGTACCACGAGCAGCTCGACTACCCGAAAGGCGACCCGCGCAATCGGCTCACCGACCGCGAGGTCGAGGAGAAGTTCGACGCGCTGGCGGCGCCCGTGCTCTCCGAAGCGGGCCGCGCCCGCCTGAAGGACGCCGTCTGGAACCTGGAGACGCTCGGCTCGGTGAGCGCGCTGATGGGGTTGTGTCGGGCCGACGTCGGGGAGATGGGGAGATGACGGGGATAGGGAGATGACGGGGATGGGGAGATGACGGGGATGGGGAGAATCGACTCGAGGGGCGGGAGCTACGGGTGACGAGGCAGACGGTCGTCGAGAAGCTGGCGCAGCGGCACATGACGGAGGGGCCCAACCGGCCGCTCCGCGCGGGTGATGTCGTGTCGCTCCGGCCGCGTCACGTGATGACCCACGACAACACTTCGGCCGTGATGCAGAAGTTCCGCGCGATCGGCGCGGCTCGCATCCTGGATCCGCGGCAACCGGTGTTCGCGCTCGATCACGACATCCAGAACACGGCGGCGAGCAACCTGGCGAAGTACGCCGCGATCGAGACGTTCGCGCGCGAGCAGGGCGTCGACTTCCATCCCGCGGGTACCGGCATCGGCCACCAGATCATGGTCTCGCAGGGATACGTCGTGCCCAACTCGCTCGTCGTCGCCTCCGACTCGCACTCCAACATGTACGGCGCGCTCGGCGCGCTCGGCACGCCCGTGGTGCGGACCGATGCGGCCGCGATCTGGGCGACCGGCGAGTTCTGGTGGCAGATCCCGCGCACTGTGCAGGTGGAGCTGAAGGGCGAGTTGCGCGGCGGCGCAACGGGGAAGGACCTTATCATTACGCTCTGCGGCCTCTACAACAGCGGCGAGGTGCTGAACGCGGCGGTCGAGTTCACGGGACGGGGCGTCGCCTCGCTCGGCATGGACGAGCGCATGGCGATCGCGAACATGACCACGGAGTGGGGTGCGCTCACCGGCTGGTTCCCGGCCGACGCGACGACGCTCGAGTACCTGCGGCGGCGGAAAGCGGTGCTCGCCACGCGCGGAATCGAGCGGTACACGGATGCCGACCTCGGGGCGTGGGCGGCCGACCCGGTCCACGCGGACGCCGGCGCGCCGTACGCGGGCCGCATCGTGGTCGACCTCGCAGACATCAGCCCGCACGTCGCGGGACCCGACACCGTCCAGGTGATGCGCTCGCTCGAGGACATCGCGGAGGAACACGTCGCCATCCAGAAGGCGTACCTGCTCTCCTGCGTAAACGGCCGGCTCGAGGACCTCGAGGCCGCAGCCTCCGTGCTGCGCGGGAAGACGGTGGCGGCCGGCGTCTCGCTGTACGTCGCGGCGGCGAGCGCGGAGATCCAGACGGAGGCCGAGCGGAGCGGCGCCTGGGGCGCGCTGCTCGACGCCGGCGCCCACGCGCTGCCGCCGGGCTGCGGTCCATGCATCGGGCTCGGCACGGGCCTGCTCGAGGCCGGCGAGGTCGGCATCTCCGCGACGAACCGAAATTTCAAGGGCCGGATGGGCTCGCGCGATGCGCGCGTCTACCTGGCGAGTCCGCGGGTGGTCGCGGCCTCGGCCGCAGCGGGCTGGATCACGGGTACCGCCGAGACCGACGGACGGGCCCCGTCGTACGCGTTCGAGAAGACCGCGTCCTCGAGCGGCGGCGGCGAGCGCGTCACGATCCAGGCGGGCTTCCCGGAACGCGTGGAGGGCCGCCTCGTGTTCCTGCCGCGCGACAACCTGAACACCGACGGCATCTACGGGAAGGATTACACGTACCGCGACCTCACGCGGGAGGACATGGCGCGCGTGGCGCTCGAGAACTACGATCCGGCGTTCGTCGGGCGCAGCCGTCCGGGCGACGTGCTCGTGGGCGGCTACAACTTCGGCACAGGCTCGAGCCGGGAGCAGGCGGCGACCTGCCTGCAGGCGGCCGGCATCCCGCTCGTGATCGCGGGCAGCTTCTCGCAGACGTACCTGCGGAACGCGTTCAACAACGGCTTCCTGTGCATCGAATGCCCCGCACTGGTCGATCGCCTGAAGGAAGAGCACGCCCGTGCGGCAGGCGAAGGGGAGCTGACGATCATCCCCGGCGATGCCATCGAGGTGGACTTCTCGCGCAGCACGGCCCGGTACGGCGGCATCGAGTACGGATTCGCCGCGCTCGGCTCGGTGGCGCAGTCGCTGGTGATCGCGGGCGGCGTGGAGAACCTGGTGAAGAAGAAGCTCGGTCTCTGAAAGGACAATCGCCGAACATGGCCAGACGCACAGTCGTGAGCATGCCGGGTGACGGCATCGGGAAGACGGTCCTGCCGGAGTCGATCCGGGTCCTCGAGGCGGTCGGCTTCGAGGCGGACTACGTGCACGCCGACATCGGCTGGGACTGCTGGACCCGTGAGGGCAACCCGCTGCCCGACCGGACCCTCGAGTTGCTGCGCCAGCACCGGCTCGGCCTCTTCGGCGCGATCACGTCGAAGCCGAAGAACGAGGCCAATAGGGAGCTCGAGGCGGAGCTGCAGGGAAAGGGCCTCGTGTACTTCAGCCCGATCGTCGGGCTGCGCCAGACGTTCGACCTCGACATCTGCATCCGGCCTTGCCGCTCGTTCCCCGGCAACCCGCTCAACTTCGTGCGCCAGAAGACGGGCGGCGGCATGGACGAGCCGGTGGTCGATGCCGTGATCTTCCGGCAGAACACGGAAGGGCTGTACGCCGGCGTCGAGTGGACGAACCCGCCGGACGTGGTGCGGAACGGACTGGCGACGCACCCGAAGTTCAAGGCGTTCGCGAACACGCCCAGCGAGGACCTGGCGATCTCGACCCGCATCTTCACGCGCACGGCCTGCCACCGCATCGTGACGGCCGCGTTCGAGTACGCGAAGAAGCACGGCTACACGTCGGTCACCATCTGCGAGAAGCCGAACGTGTTGCGCGAGACGTCGGGCATGATGGAGGAGGTGACGCGCGAGGTGAAGGCCGCCTATCCGGGCATCGCGCACTGGTCCACCAACATCGACGCCCAGATGATGTGGCTGACCAAGAACCCGGAGGACTACTCGGTGATCGTCGCCGGCAACATGTTCGGCGACATCGTGTCCGACGCGTTCGCCGGTCTGGTCGGCGGACTCGGCTTCGCCTGCTCCGCCAACATCGGCGACGAGGTCGCGGTGTTCGAGCCGACGCACGGCTCGGCACCCAAGTACGCGGAACTCGACCCGCCCATTGTGAACCCGATCGCCATGGTTCTGAGCGCGGCCATGATGCTCGACCACATTGGCGAGACCGGGAAGGCCGAAGCGATCCGCAAGGCCATTGCCGCCGTGGTCGCGGAAGGGAAGGTGCGAACCTATGACATGATGCGGATCCCGGGCGGCAGGGACTCGATCGCGCGTGGCGCGGCGACCACCATGCAGATGACGGACGCGATCATCTCCCGGCTGGGAGCGGCGTAATGGCGAACGCGAACGGCCAGCCGGGACGGGGCGAGTCGGGACCGACCGGTGCGGATGTCCGCTCCGACCTCCACGCCGTCGTCGAGCTGACGGACGGCGGCGGGCTCCGCATCGTAGTCCGCTCGAAGGTCGCGTCCATGTACGGCGAGTCGATCCGCGCGAACGCGGAAGCCGTGCTGCGTTCGCTGGGTGTGGCAGACGCGCGGGTCGAGATCGATGATGGCGGCGCGCTCCCCTTCACCATCGCCGCGCGGGTCGAGGCGGCCGCCCGACGCGCGGGCGCGGGGGCATCGGGCGATGCGCGGCCGGAACGGACGGTGCCCCTCGGCGAGCCCACGGCTCGCGACCGGTTGCGGCGCTCACGCCTCTACCTGCCGGGGAACCAGCCCAAGCTCTTCCTCAACGCCGGCCTGTACCACGCCGACGCGGTGATCCTCGATCTCGAGGATTCCGTGCATCCGGACGAGAAGGACGCGGCCCGGCTGCTGGTACGCAACGCGCTGCGTACGGTCGATTTCATGGGCGCCGAACGGATGGTGCGGATCAACCAGCTGCCGCTCGGTCTCGAGGACCTCGACCGGATCGTGCCGGAAGGACCGGACCTGATCCTGATCCCGAAGGTGGAGCATGCCGGCCAGGTCGCGGCAGTCGCGGAACGGATCAACGACATCGGTCCGTCCGGCAACGGCCGGCCGATCTGGCTGATGCCGATCCTCGAGTCCGCGCTCGGGATCGAGAACGCGTTCGCCGCCGCGGTCGCGTCGGAGACGGTCGTGGCGCTGACCATCGGGCTCGAGGACCTTACGGCCGACCTCGGCATGCCGAAGACGCAGGAGGGCGGCGAGACGCTCTGGGCACGGTCCCGAATGGTGAACGCGGCGCGGGCGGCGGGCATCCAGGCCATCGACTCGGTGTACGGCGACGTGGACAACATTGACGGGCTCCGCGAATGGGCGGCGCGCTCCCGCGGACTCGGGTTCGAGGGCATGGGCTGCATCCATCCACGGCAGATTCCGCTGATCCACGAGGCGTTCGCGCCGTCGGCCGCGGAGATCGAGAAGGCACTCGCCATCGTGGCCGCGTTCGAGGAAGCGAAGGCACACGGCCTCGGTGTCGTGCGGCTCGGCACCAAGATGATCGATCCGCCCGTCGTGCTGCGGGCACAGCGCCTCGTCGCGAACGCGCGGCGCATGGGCGTCATTCCGGAAGGTGAGGCAGGATGAGCGCGGAGCTGGTGACCAACGCCGCCGGGCGGCGCGTTCCGACCACCGTGAATGGACGGGAGCAGGTGCCGTACCGGGGCGTCGCCGGCTACGCGCCGGAGGGCGCCCGTGCCGCGCCGCCGATCCGGTCTGCCAGGGACTACCCGGCCAACGGCGACAAGCGCGTGCGCGACCTGAGAACGGCATTGCGCGCCTGCGGGCTCCGCGACGGGATGACGATCTCGACGCACCATCACCTGCGCGACGGCGATGAGGTCGCGCTCATGGCGCTGAACGCCGCGGCGGAGCTGGGCGCGAAGGACCTGATGTGGCTGCCCAGCGCATCCTTCCCGTGCCACGAGCCGGTCATCGGCCTGATGGAGCGGGGCGTCGTCCACCACATCGAGGGCAGCATGAACGGCCCGCTCGGTCGCTACTGCTCGGAAGGCCGGATGCGGGGCATGGGCGTGCTGCGCTCGCACGGCGGGCGCTGGCAGGCGATCCAGGATGGCGAGGTCCACATCGACATCGCGGTGATCGCCGCGCCCACGGCGGACGCGTTCGGCAACGGCGACGGGTCGCACGGACCGTCCGCGTGCGGCTCGCTCGGCTTCGCGCTGGCCGACTCGATGTTCGCCGACCACGTCATCGTGGTTACCGACAACCTGGTGCCCTTCCCCTGCATCCCGTGGCAGATCCAGGGCAACAACGTCGATGTCGTGGTGGAGGTCGACTCGATCGGCGACCCGGCGAAGATCGTCTCGGGCACGACGCAGATCACGCGCAGCCCCGACCGGCTGATCATCGCGCAGTACATCGCCCGGTTCCTGAAGGAAGCGGGGATCATGCGCGATGGCTTCTCGTTCCAGGCGGGGGCGGGCGGTATTGCGCTCGCCTTCGTCGGCTACCTCAGGGAGCTGATGAAGGAGGCCGGCGTCCGCGCCCGGTTCGTGCGCGGCGGCTCGACGCAGTACCTGGTCGACCTGCTGCAGGATGGTCTGGTCGACTACATCCTCGATGGGCAGACGTTCGACCTGGCCGCCGTGCAGTCGATCGGCTCCGATCCGCGGCACGTGGCGACATCACCGTTCACGTCGTACAACTACCACGGCAAGGGCAACTTCGCGTCCATGGTCGATGCCACCGTGCTGGGCGCGACCGAGGTCGACGTGAACTTCAACGCCAACGTCAACACCCACTCGGACGGAGTGCTGCTCCACGGCACGGGCGGCTGGCAGAACTGCATCTTCTCGCCGTGCACGATCCTCGCCGTGCCGTCCTTCCGCGACCGCATCCCCGTACTGGTCGACGAGGTCACGACCCTGACGGGACCCGGCGAACTGATCGACGTGATCGCAACCGAGCGGGGCATCGCGATCAATCCGCGGCGGCAGGACCTGCTCGACGCCGTGAAGGGTTCGAGCCTGCCGGTCCGGCCGATCGAGGAAATGAAGGCCGAAATCGAGAAGATCGTGGGCGGGCCGCCGGCCCGCGCCCGACTGACGGACGAGCCCGTGGCAGTCATCAAGTGGGTGGACGGGACGGTGATCGATACCGTGTGGAAGCAGCCCTGACCGGTCGCGGTTCCGGTCAGGCCGCGTCGTGCCGGTGCACGGCTTCGTCGCGTTCAGGCGACAATGACTCGATCCGATGCCAGCGGGGTACCCAGCGCACAGGTTCGCGAGGGAAGACGACGACGTTCGGCGCACGGGCCGGACGATCCGCGTACTCAGAGAGAGAGTCGGCATGAGCCAGGCGAAGAAGGGCGACACCGTCAACATTCACTACACCGGGCGTCTCGAGGACGGAACCGTGTTCGACTCGTCCCGCAACCGGGATCCGTTGTCCTTCGTGCTCGGCAAGGGGATGGTCGTGCCCGGCTTCGAGAAGGCGATCATCGGCATGGCGGTCGGCGATTCGAAGACGGAGACGATCGTCGCCGCCGATGCGTACGGCCCGCGCGTCCAGCAGCTCACGTTCATGGTGCCGCGCGAGAATCTGCCGGCCGGCTACGATCCGAAGCCGGGCGAGGTTTTGCGGATGGAGACCAAGGACGGGCGCCAGATGGACGTCATGGTAACGTCGGCCGATCCGGAGATGGTCAAGCTGGACGCGAACCACCCGCTGGCCGGCAAGGACCTGACCTTCGACATCGAGCTCGTCAGCATCGAACAGTAGGTGGGCGCGGGCTCAGCCCGCTCCGCCTTCGCGCGCCGTATCGAGTGAACCGAGCCGCTCTTCGGCCTCCGCCCATTCCTCGAGCGCGGCGTCCAGTCCCACCTGCGCCGAGTGCAGTTCGCCCTGCATGCGCGCGGCTTCGGCGACGCCGGCGGGCGTGGTGTAGAGCGACGCGTCGTGGAGACGGGCGGTGAGATCCGCCACCTTCGACTCCAGCGCATGGGAGCGGGCCTCCGCCGCTTCGACCGCCCGGGCGGCAGCGCGTTTCCCGGATGCGCGAGCCTGCCGCTCGTCGTGGGCACGTCGCGCTTTCCGCTTGTCGATCCGCCGGGCCTCGGCACCCGCCGCAACCGCCGCGGCGCTCGTCTCGCGCTGCCGTTCGGCACGCACGGTGGCCCATTCGTCGAAGGAACCGGGATAGTCCTCGATACGGCCGTCGTAGAGCGCCCACGTCCGCGTGGTGAGCGCCTCGAGCAGGGCGCGGTCGTGGCTGACGAGCATGACGGTGCCGTCGAACGCGTCGAGCGCGTCTTCGAGCGCCTCGATCGACTCGACGTCGAGGTGGTTGGTCGGCTCGTCGAACAGCAACAGATTGGCGGCGACGGGGCCGCCCGATGTCCCGCCGGAGAGCACGATCATGGCGAGCGCGAGCCGCGCCTGCTCTCCACCGGACAGCGATCCGGCGATGCGCTCGACTTCCTCGCCCGGGAAACCGAAGCGGCCGAGATGGGACTGGATGTGGCCGCGCTGCCAGCGCGGTCGCAGGTCGCTGATCGCATCGAACAGCGTCTTCTGGACCGGCACCTGCGCCAGGTCCTGGCGGTAGTGCGCGACCGTGATGCCCTCGCCCAGACGCAATTCGCCGCCGGCGGGCGCCCGCTCGCCCGCGATCGCACCCAGCAGCGTGGTCTTGCCGGATCCGTTCGGACCCACGATCCCCACCACCTCGCCGCGCATCACCCGCACCGCGAATTCGTCGAGCAGGACCCGGCCGCCCAGCTCGAGACGGACGTCCTTCGCGAGCAGGACCTGGTTCCCGCCACGCTCGGCCGCGACCAGGCGGAGCGCCATCGCGTCCTCGGCGGACGGCGGCGCGGAGAGACGGGGCAGCTTCTCGAGGCGCTTGCGCCGGCTCTTCGCCTGCCGGCTCTTCTGGCCGGCGAGGTTGCGCCGGATGTAGTCCTCGTCCGCCGCGATCTGCTTCTGCTGTTGCTCGAACGCGCGCGATTGCGTCTCGCGCCGCTCCGCGCGCAACGCGACGAATCCGCCATATCCCGTTTCGTAGGGGACAGCCGTGCCGGCCTCGAGGTGGAGGGTGTGATCGGCGACACGCCCGAGGAAGGCGCGATCGTGGCTGATGACGAGCACGGTCGCGCGGGAGGAGACCAGCCAGTCCTCGAGCCAGCGTGTGGTCTCGAGGTCGAGGTGGTTGGTCGGCTCGTCGAGCAACAGCACGTCGCCGGGCGCCACCAGCTGGCGGACCAGACCGACCCGTCCACGCTCGCCGCCGGACAACGACTCGGTGCGCTGCGACCTCGCGCGCGTGGCGTCGAAGCCGAGGCCTTCGAGCACGGCATCGACGCGGGACCGGAAGACGTGGCCGCCTTCGCGGTCGAAGCGCTGCAGGTCCCGGTCGTAGCGAGCGAGCGCCGTCTCGGATGCGTCCGTCGCGAGCGCGTGCGCCTGTCGCTCCAGCGACCGCTCCAGCGCGATCAGCTCCGCGAACGGCATCGCGGCCGCGTCCCAGACCGTGGCCGCGCCCTCGAACACCCTGTGCTGGTCGAGCAGCGTCGCCCGCACGCCCGACTCGCGGGCGATCGAGCCCGCCGTCGGCTCCAGCTCGCCCGAGATCAGGCGGAACAGTGTCGTCTTGCCCGTGCCGTTCCGCCCGACGATGCCCCAGCGCTCGGTCCGCTCCACCGCGAAGCTGACATCGCGCAATAGCGGATCGCCCGCATAGTCGAACGCCACCCCGTTCAGCGAGAAGAGACTCACGGCCCGACCCACACGCGTTGCACCGTCAAGCCGCGAGCCATTCCTTCCACGCCGCTTCGTCGGCACCCAGGCTCAAATGGCTCCCGCCGCGTACCAGCGGCTGCCGCAGCAGCAACGGCTCCGCCATCAGCTTCTCGAGCCAGCGCTCGTCGCTCAGCAAGGCGTGCGCGAGACCGAGGTCCGCGAACCGCTTCGAGCCCCGATCCACCAGCGACTGCACGCCGAACCTCTGCGCGAATCGCGTGAGCTCGCCCTTCGACGCGGCCCTGACGGTCAGATCCACGAAGTGCACCTTCACTCGCCGCTCCGCGAAGAAGCGGAGCGCCTTCCGCGTATCCGCGCTCTTCTTCGTTCCGAATACCTGGACTTCCATTTCTCCGCGCGTTCAGACCAGCACGCCGACGACCAGGAAAGCCGCGGCGATGACCCCGAGCATCAGCAGCAGTGGCGTGACAAACGCCGCGATGAGGATCGAACGCGGCTTCCCCGCCACCACCTGCGACGAGTAGTATAGCAGTGTGGCCGCTGACCTGGCCGTCGTCCAGCATCACCGTACCCCCCCCGCGATCTCGATAGTCCGCCGGACGGCCGCCAGGATGGCGAGCCCTTGCGCCTGCCGCTACGCTGAAACTAACGTTGCTAGTGTACCGTAGGGGACGGGGTCCGGGGCGGGTCGAGGCGGGCGCGATGGAGTGAGGACGAATGGCGAAGAACGTGCTGGGCGAGTTCGAGCATCAGGTGCTGTTGGCGTCGCTGCGTCTGGAGGGCGAGGCGTACAGTGCGAGCATCGTAGCGGAGCTGGAGCGTGTGACGGGCCGGGAGGTGTCACCGGCGGCGGTCTACATCGCGCTTCGTCGCCTGGAAGAAGGTGGGCTTGTTACGTCGGAATTCCGGGCGGGTGATTCGGGTGAAAGGGGTCGGGAGCGGCGGTATTTCCGTGTACATTGGCGGGGCCTCGAGCTGATGCGGGAGTCACGGCGGCGGTTCATGGCGCTGTGGCGCGGCTACGAGAAGGCGATCGAGGACTCGCGGTGAACGGATCTTCGTCGGTGCGGAGGCCACCGCGCTGGGCGGTTCGTCTGCTGGCGCGTCTGTTACCGGCGGAGGACCGGTTGACGTGGCCGGGCGAGTTGGAGGAAGTGTACCGGTCGCGGTCGACGCGGCGGGGCATAGTGCGGCTGCAGGTGTGGTACGTGGGCCAGGTCGCGGAAGTGGGGTTGCGGCGGCTGTACGCGGGTCTGCGTGCGGGTGTTGGCCGAGGCATTGAGAAGGCGAGGCGTGGCATGGTGATGGACGCGATGGTTCAGGATCTCCGGTACGCGGTGCGGCGGCTGGTGCGGAGTCCGGGATTCACGATGGTGGCGGTGCTGTCGCTGGCGCTGGGGATCGGCGCGAACACGGCGATCTTCAGTCTGGTGGACGCGGTGCTGTTGCGGCCGTTGCCGTTGAAGGACCCGGATTCGCTGTACGAGATCTACCTGAGGCAGCCCGGTTTTTCGCACGGCTCGATCTCATATCCGGACTTCGTGGACATCCGGGACGACATGGGAGACGTGTTCGACGGCGTCGCGACGGCGCGGCTCGCGCTGCTGCCGGCGGACGCGGGCGACGGAAGCGCGGAGATGATCCCGGCGGAGTTCGTGTCGGGCAACTACTTCACGCTGCAGGGTGTCCGGGCCGTGGTGGGCCGGACGCTTCTGGCGGAGGATGATGTGGCGGGCGAGTCGCATCCGGTGGTGGTGCTGAGCCAGGCGTACTGGCAGAAGCGGTTCGGGGGCGAGGCGGACGTGGTGGGCCGGTCGCTCCGGCTGGGAGGCCGGGACCTGACGGTCGCGGGCGTGATCGACGAGTCGTACGGCGGGATGATCCGGGGTTTGCAACCGGACATCTGGGTGCCGGTGACGATGGTGGACGCGCTGGACCCGTCGAATGGTGGCGAGCTGGAGAGGCGCGACAACCAGTCGTACTTCGGGCGGGCACGGGTCCGGCAGGGGGTGACGCGGGCGCAAGTCGAGGGTGCGACGGAGCGGATGACGGCGTGGCTGCAGAAGACGTACCCGGAGGAGTGGCAGAGTGACGAGGCGCTGGTGGTCATGCCGACGAAGGATGTGGTCGTGAACCCGATGATCGACCGCGTCCTGGTGCCTGCGCTCGGCCTGCTCATGGGGGTGGTCGGGATCGTGCTGCTGATCGCGTGCGCGAACCTGGCGGGCTTCCTGCTGGCCCGGGCGGCGGACCGGCGTCGCGAGATGGCGGTCCGGCTGGCGCTCGGAGCGGGTCGTCTCTCGCTGATCCGGCAGCTGATCACGGAGACGACGGTGCTGGCGCTGATCGGCGGCGGCGTGGGTGTGGGTCTGGCGTTGTGGCTGATCCGGTTGTTCGAGAACGCCCGGCTGCCGCTGCCGGTGCCGATCGACCTGGGGCTGCGTATCGATGGGACCGTGCTGCTGTTCACGGCTGGGATCTCGCTCGCGGCGGGCGTGCTGTTCGGGCTCGCTCCGGCGCTCGAGTCGACGAATCGTGATCTGGTGGGGACGATCCGGGCGGGAACGGTGGGCGGCCCGCGCCGCCGGTTCGCCCTGCGCAACCTGCTGGTCGTCCTTCAGGTGGCGTCCTCGCTGGTGCTGCTGGTGGGGGCGGGGCTTCTGCTGCGGAGCATGCAGGCGCGGCAGTCGGTCGATCCCGGGTTCGGCCGGGCGCCGGCCGCGATCGTGTCGATGGCGACGAACCGGGGCGACAGCGATGAGGCGAACACGCTCGCGCTCGAGGGGATCGCCGCGCGCGTGGCGCAACTTCCGGGCGTGCGCGACGTCGGCATGACGACGAACCTGCACCTGAACACGCTGAGCACGAGCACGCGGGCGGTGAACGTCGACGGCATCGAGCCGCCGCCCGGACGCGACTACCTGGAGGTCGACTACGCGGCGGTCACGCCCGGCTTCTTCGACGCCGTCGGGCTCCGCCTCCTGGCCGGCCGTGTGTTCACGGACGGCGACCACACCGGCACCCAGCCGGTGATCGTCGTCAACCAGGCGTTCGTCGATCACTTCTTCCCCACCGGTGACCCGATCGGCCGGACCGTGAAGATGACCGGGAGCGAACCGGTCATCGTCGGGGTCGTGAACACGGCGAAGATCCGGTCGCTGGGCGAGGTGCCGCGGCCGTACCTGTACTCGGCGTTCGACCAGGGGACGCCCAACTACGCTACGCTGGTGGCGAGCACGACGGGGCGGGATCCCCGGGTGCTCGCGCTCGAGATTGCACGGCTCGGCCGCGATCTGGACCCGGACCTGCGCATCTACGAAACCGGCACGATGGCCGCGCACATCGCGACCGTCCTGCTGCCCGCCCGGATGTCGGCGGCCGCCGCATCCGTCTTCGCGGTACTCGCCCTGCTGCTCGCGGCCATAGGGCTCTATGGCGTGGTCAGCTACGCCGTCTCGAGACGGACGCGTGAAGTCGGAATCCGCATGTCGCTCGGCGCCGTTCCGGGCGGCGTCGTGCGGATGTTGATGGGCGAGGGGCTCCGCCTCGTCGCCGCGGGCGCCATCGCCGGACTCGTGCTGTCCACGCTGTTCGCGCTGCTGCTTTCGCGTTTCCTCTACGGCGTCACCGCGTTCGATCCGCGTGCGTTCGGCGGAACCGCCGCCGTGCTGCTCGCCGTAGCCGTGCTCGCATCCTGGCTGCCCGCACGGCGGGCCACGCGTGTGAGCGTAGTGACGGCGCTGCGTTCGGAGTAGCAAGGAACGAAGGCCGTCTGCCCCGACCGGCGCAGGCCTCGCCCGGTGCACTCAGTCGGAGAGCTTGCGAATGAAGACTCCGAGCGAATCGGCCGCCGTGATCTCAATGCGTGGCAACGCGAGCAGCGGGTCGTCGAAGCCGGCGGGGCCGGGCCGGCAGGACAGGCCGTAGACGAATCCGCACGCGCCGGCGAGGTGCTGCACTGCGGCGTTCTCGGCGCCGAACGGATACGCCATGGCGGGAACGGGCGACTGCAACTCGCGCAGGAGGGCGGCCCGGGAACTGGCCAACTCGCGGACGGCGTCGAGGGCGGGGACCGCCGTGAGATAGGGGTGCGTCGCGGTGTGCGCGCCGAACTCGATGCCCTGCCGTTCGAGGTCGCGGATCGTGGGCCAGTCCATGAGCGGGAGCGCTTCGCCCCAGGGCATGGTCCAGTCGCTCTGCGAGCCCACCCGGTCGGTCACCAGGAAGACCATCGCCCCGAGACCATATCGTAGGAGAAGCGGGGCCGCGAATTCGGCGAAGTCACGGTCGCCATCATCGAACGTCAGGATCACCGCGCGTCCCGGCAACGGCTCCCGGCGCCGCGCGGCCTTCTCCCATTCATCGAAGCCTGCCGGGCGGAACCCCGCATCAACCAGGTAGCGCAGCTGCTCTTCGAATCGCTCCGGGCTGACGCGGTAGCGCGCATTGTGCTGCGAGCCCCCTGGCGAGATCCGGTGGTACATCAGGATCGGCAACCGCCAGGTGCGGCTGTCGGGCGGCGCCTTCAGTGCCACGCGGGCTCCGCCGGATCGGAAACGGGCCGCCACGTGCGGCGGTGGCGCGACGCTGGGAATCCGCTCCACCACCGGCTCCTGTTCCGGGGACTGCGCCTGCCCATCCGGCCGGCGCCGGAATCGCAGGATCCGGTACCGCTCGGAGCGGGCCTCGCGCACCAGCTCCAGCGCAGGTTCCTGCCCGAGGATGGCGGCGATCCCGCGGGCTCCGAACGGGACGTCCCAATCGAGCCCCGTCTCGCCGGGATCGTCGACCCGCACGTTCGTGTGGGCCGCAATGAGGCAGCCGCCCGGTTCAAGTCCCTCGGCGAGCTTGCGTGCGATACGGGCGAGCGCATCACGGTCAGGCAGGTAGTACAATACCTCGCTGCACACGATGAGGTCGAAGCGACCGGGCAACGGATCCTTCAGCAGATCCATGCGGACGTACTCGACGTTGTCGTGTGCCGCGCACCGCTCGCGCGCACGGTTCAGGGCGACCTCCGAGATATCCGAGGCGACCAGGCGGCCGACGCGCGGAGCGAGGAGCGCGGTGAACCTGCCTTCTGCACAGGCCAGCTCGAGCGCACGCGCCGGCCGGTCGGCGGGCACCATTTCCAGCGTCTGCTCGTACTTGAGCGTCTCGTAGGGCGTGGCGTAGCTCCAGGGGTCCTGCCGCTCGGCGAACATGCGCTCGAAGTGATGGCGGTCGTACGGTCGAGCGGGCGCTGCGGAAGCATCCGGAACTGCGTCCCGATCGCCTTCGGGTTGCGGCCTTTCCGTGTGAAGCCAGAGCAGCTCGGGCGCGTAGACAACCGGCCGCACGCCGCGGCCCGGCAAATCCAGCAGCGGTTCGCCCGCCGCCGCGGCGGCTTCACGTAGAGCGTCGAGCGCGCCCGAGGGCAACGATGCCCGCCGGCTCACACTCGTCCCGACCATGCCCGCGCGTCTCGCCAGCACGACACCGACGTTCTGTGGCAGAGCCCGCGCGATCGCGCGATCGGATCCGGGCGCGAACTCGATTCCGGCGCCACCGGCAACCACCGCGTGCGGCTGCGGCAACGCGGGGGCGGCCGCTGCGTTTCGGAGCCGTTCTCGCAACGGGACCGCGGGATCCAGCGGACGGCCCAGTAATCCCTCACGAACGGCGACGCGACAGAGCTCGAGGCCAACGACGCCAGTGATCGTGGCGCGCAACCGCGCAGAATCGAGATCCGGTCCGCTCAATTCGAGTGTCGTAACGCGCGCCCCGCCGATGGCGACGATTACGTGAATGGGTTCCGGGGTGCCGTTCGCAACCCGTCGACAACGGATCCGGGGGGGGGCGTGAGCGACCTCGAGCTCGATCCAGTCACCGGGCTCGCATGCGATGGTCACGCCTCTCCGCCGACGCACCCGCCGGGCACCGGGATCGTAGAAATCCGCGAGCCTCTGATCGGGCGCTCCCCACAGCTCCTGCAGAAACAGGGTCCAGCCGATGTGGTCGTGGAGCGTTCTGAAGTCCGCGCCATCCTCGAGCGCGGGGCCCAATGGGACGCTTCCGCGGAAAAGGAGGCGAGTTCCACGCTGCTGGCGCGTGCGGAGGTCACGGTAGATTCCGGCCTCGAAGAATCGGCCCAGAATCGTCCAGCTGTACCGATCCGCGATGGCATTGGCAGCGACATCCGCTCGTACACACCCGTCGATTGCGGGAAGGAGCAGGGTTCCGAGGGGCGTTTCCGCTGCTGACACGCGCAGGAGCAGCCGTTCCACCTCCGGTTCCGTGAAGACATCCACGAAGGGTCGCGTCACGTCGACTACGCAGGCTTGTGTGCGGCCGATCGTGGCCGGACCGCTCGCGGCTGCCCAGCCGACGACGAGTTCCTCGAGTGCATCGCTCATGCGCCGGGCGAAGC
Source organism: uncultured Gemmatimonadales bacterium (assembly GCA_963786235.1). GTDB lineage: Bacteria > Gemmatimonadota > Gemmatimonadetes > Longimicrobiales > RSA9 > CAWAYJ01. Next base: position 200,869 of record CAWAYJ010000034.1, on the reverse strand, counting down.
CGGGAGCGGCGGCCCGTGCTGCGAGCGCAGCGGCGAACCGGCCCACGCGCGACTCGATCCGCGGCCACAGCTCCGGCATCTCGTCGAATGCGCGGCCCGCTCCGATCGCGATCGCGCGAAAGAGCGTATCCGCCGCCTGGTTCGCCGAGAGTCCGGGCACGTTCGTGTCCGGTGCTGCGTCGAGCACGCTCGTGCCTTCTTCACCCGCGCCGATCCTCAGGCCGGCGGGCCAGCAGAGAAAATGCAGCTGAGCGTCGGCCAGCGATTCGGCCGATTCGCCGCGGGCGTACGCCGGGTCCGGCCTGGGTAGGCGTGGATCGGGCGCGTGGCCGAGCGCGACCTGCCTCAGCCCATCGGTCACGAGTTGCATCGCCTGCTGTCCGGCCGAGCCCGGCCGGATCCGGTAGTACGCGAGGACTTCCGGCACGGGGACAAAGCGGGCACCGCTGCGCGCCACGCGCTGCCACAGATCCCAGTCCGCGCACGTTCGCAGGTTCTCGTCGAAGGATCCGACGCGCGCGAGTACCTCTCGCCGGACCAGGCAACTGTGAATTGCGAATGGACAGTAGCGGGCGAGCGTTGCGAACATCGCATCCGGCCGAGGCATGCTCGTTTCCGCAATGCGCCGGTCCGCCGGCGTGACTCGCTCAAAGCGACACCAGGCTACGTCCGCTTCCGGATCCGCAACGAGCGCAGCGCTGAGTCGTTCCAACGCCCGAGCACCGAGCCAGTCGTCCGCATCGAGGAAGAGCAGCGCCTCGCAGCGCGCGGCGGCGATACCGGTGTTGCGGGCGGCGCCTTCGCCCGCCCGCGGTTGCCGGATCAGCCGGATCCGGGCGTCGCCCGCGGCGTGCCGCTGCGCGATAGCGGCGGTCGCGTCGCCCGATCCGTCATCGACCACGATCGCCTCCCAGTCCAGATGGCTCTGGGCGCCGAGTGAGTCGAGCGCCGCGGACAGGGTATCGGCCGCGTTGTGTGCCGGGATGATGACGGAGACGTTCACCCGACCTCGTCCATCACTGCCTGGTAGACCAGTTCGTATTCGTGGGCGACCCGATCCCAGCTCAGCGTCTCGGCGCGGCCACGCGCGGCCCGACTCATCGACAGGCGCGCGGCCGGATCGAGCCGCAAGCGGAGCAGCGTCTGCACGATGGCATTGGCGTCGCCGGTCGGCAGCCGGATCGCCTCCTCACCCGGCGCGTAGGCCCGGACCGACGCGAGATCTGTCGTGATCACGGGCAGGCCGCACGCCATCCCTTCGAGGAGCGCGTTGTTTGCCGTACAGTCTTGCAGGGGCAGGAGCAGCAGGTCCGCGCGCTGGTAGAGCTCGAGCAGCGTCGCATCCGGGACGTTGCGATGCAGAGTCACGTTGGACAGGTGCTCGAGTCCCGTTTGCTTGCCGGTCACCACGTGGAAGCGGAGCCCGGCGCAGTCTGCCAGCCGTTCCGCGACCTGACGCAGCGCGGCGAAGTCCCGGAGCCAGTGCCCGGCCGTGATGCAGGCGAAGTCGTCGCGGTCCGGCCGATCGGGCGGCGGCCGGAAGAACCCGGTGTCGACGCCGTGCAGGATCGTGTGGACCCTGTCCGCGGGCAACAGCTCCGCGAAGAACTCCGCCTGGGCGGGTGACACGACGGTGACGCAGTCGAGCTGCCTCACCACGTCCGATCGGACCAGCTCCGGGAGCAGACTCGCCGGCTGATGGTAGGTCGCTATCAGCCGGGCCCGGGCGAACGGCAGGCGACGCAGCAGGGGCAGGTACTGTGCGGAGTGCTCGCCGTCCAGATAGTGCACGATATCGGCGGCGCGTGCGGCGGAACGCCTGAATGCGCTCGCTTCCGCACGCACGTCGCTCAGCTTGTACCACGCCATTCCTCTCCGTTGCACGCCGCGGCGGAGCAGGGCCCGGAATCTCCAGTTGCGCACCGGGAAGTCGTCGTCTCCATCGAGGGCGATGTGCCGGGTGACGGCGAAGCGCGCCGGATCCAGGTGACCGAGGTACTGCGCGATGCCCGAGTGCACCCCCCAGTGCGGGTACCGGGTCCAGATGGCGTGGATCCGGATCGGCATTGCGGGCCTCAGGCGGCGCCGAACAGGCCGGCCACGTGACCGCACCGGATCAACGCCCAGCAGTGCGCCGTGAAGCGGACCGGGTCGTCGGACCTCGAGAGAAGGGCCGCGAGGTCGCGGCGGCTGCGCAGCAGTGCAACCGCCTCGCGGACTGCGGCGCGGGCGCGGGCCGGGCCGCGCAGATCCTCTTCGATCAGGCGCATCAACGTGTCAGACAGTCCCTGCGCGAAGTAGCGCCGGCGGTACCACCGGCGATTCAGACGGGCGGCCGGGATGTGGTGGCCGACTGCCACGCGGGGTTCGTACCAGACGGTATGGCCGGCCGCTCGGATCTGCCGCTGCAGGAACACGTCGCCGCTCGAGAGCAGGCGCGTGCCCACGCGGTCGAGCCCTGGAACGAACCCGCCGATCGCATCCAGCACCGCGCGCGGAATGGCGATGTTCGTGCCGACGAGCCATTCGCGGTCGAGATCCTCGATTGCATGCGGCCGGTCCGACCAGTCCACGACGGTCAGCACCCCCAGCAGCTCGTCGGCGAGCCAGCGCGGCCGCGGCGCTTCCCAGATACCATGGACGCGCCCGCCCAGGCAACCGGGTTGCGGGCGGACCGTTTCGAACGTTTCCAGGATGGTGCGGGCCCACTCCGGGCTTGCGACCGCATCGTCGTCGAGCAGGGCCACGTACCGTCCGGCCGCGTTGCGCCAGCCCGCATTGCGCGCGTGCGCCAGGCCGAGCGTGTCTTCCGCGATGTACCGCACCCCGGCGCCGTAGCTGGCCACGATCGAGCGGGTCTCGTCCGTTGACCGGTTGTCGACGACGAGGATCTCGCAGGTGCCCGCCTCAACGTCCTGCGCGAGCAGGCTCTCGATCGCGCCGCCCACGGTGCGCGCACGGTTGTGCGTGCAGATGATGGCCGAGAGAAGCGGGGTCTTCACTTCGGCTCCGCGGGTGAGGGAGGCGGCGGTTGTTTCCGGTTCTGCCACCTGCCCGGAGCGGTCCGTACGCGACGAGCCACCCGGTGCAGCAGCATCCGTCCGCTCGCCACCGGACTCCGCAGCGCGATCCGCGCGGCTTCCAGCAATGAAGCGGAACCGAACACGCCCGGTTGCTCTCCCGGCGCAGCCCGCCGCCTGGACTCCGCCGCCAGGAGCAGGCCCTCGATGGCCATGCCGGGTACGAGGTCAGGGAATCGCTCGAGCAGCCGCCGGTGCATCGTCGCCGGCGTATGCAGTGGCGGCGCGGGGCAGATGGCGGATGCCGCCAGTCCGGATACGAGCGGAGCCGGATACGTAGCGGTCTTCCAGCCCGCCGCGATGATCGCGTTCGCGGCATCCCAGCGCTCGAAACCCGGGTCGAGATCTTCCCGGAATCCGCCCACAGCGTCGAGCGCCCCCATGCGGAAGACGGCGAACGAGGCGACATCGTTCTGCAACCACTGATGCGGGAATTCCGGACGCGGCGCTGCGACGAGCTCACCGGTCTCGTCCGTGCGCCAGGCCCAGCCGGAGACAATGCCGATTTCCGCGTCGCACTCCAGCACCGGAACGCAACGCTCGACGAATTCCGGCTCCAGCCGTATGCCGGCGTCGATGAACGCCACCGCCGAAAGTGCGCCGGCGGCCGCGTGGGCGGCGGTGCGAGATTCCTGCAGGCATCGGTTCCGGGCTTCAGCCGGATTACGGAAGACGTCTCGAACGCGAATCCATCCGGCATCGACATCCGGGTCGCCCATCACCCTGTCTGCCGGTGCGCCGGGTACCGCCGCGCTGACGAGCAGGACAATTGCGGGTGGTACGGTCTGCTGCTTGATGCTTGAAACCGTCTGCCGCAGCCGCACCGGATCACCCCAGTCGATCACCGCGACCGCGAGGCCTTTTCCAGCGGCGGAGCGGGGCGCTGGCTCCAACGGGGTGGCGGCCGGCACACCCGGCAACCGCGGCAGTCGAAGGGAAGCGTTGGGACCTGCATGCAGCACGCGGTCCCGGAACTCGATCTGCCGGGCGACAATGCAGCGACCATCGCACAGCTGGCGGATCGCGACCGCGGCTTCCGCACCCATGTGAGCGAGACGGTCGGGACCCGTATCGAGCGCCTCGCGGAGAGTGTGCGCGAGATCGTCTGGCGAGCACGACGCGGCGATCCAGCCGGTGCGACCGTGCTCGATCATCTCCACCATGCCACCCTCGGGCGATGCGAGCACCGGCAGTCCCGCCGCCATCGCCTCCACGCAGGTGTTGGGGAAGTTCTCCCACCGAGAGGGGACCACGGCGAGCCGCGCCCGGCCGATGTGTTTTCCGAGCAGGGCGCGGTCGCGGTGCTCGTGGAATTCGAAGCGTGGTCGGAGCTCCGGGGGAATGCGGCGGCGTATCTGTTCCTCACCACTCGCCTCCGCGGTACCCAGCACGTTCCGGCCCACGAACTCGAACCGGACGTCGTCCCGCTCGCGGGCGACTTTCACGGCTGCATCGATCCACTCGAGCACGCCTTTCCGTCGCTCGAGCCGGCCGAAATAGAGCACCGGGCCGGTCTCCCAGGCAGTAGCGTCGCGGATGAGTGGTGCATCGTCGCTGCACGGGCAGTGGATGACAGTGACCGGCGGTGCGCCTGGCGCCGAGCGGGCCTCGACCTGCCGTGCCAACCAGGCGCTTGGGCAGAGCAGCGCATCGGCCGCGCGATTGCTGAACGCCTCGAACCGGGTGGACGTGACCGCGAGCGGGTAGTCCGGAGCCCAGTCGTTGTGCCGCGCAATGAACTCCGTCGGTGAGTGCAGGTGCACGATGCACGGCGGCTCGTGGTCCGGACCCAGGCCAAGCGCCCGACGCAATTGGAAGAAGTAGAGCGGCGCCTCGTATTCCTGCGCCTCGATCACGTCGATCCGCTCCTGCCGCACGAGTCGCTCCGCCAGCAATCCCGCCTCCCAGGCGAAGGCCTGCGCGGGCAGCGTCGACTCGAACAGGCCGCGCGAGATCGGTGAGATCATGCGCGGGTGAGGCCGCACCCGGAGCACGGCGGCCGGATCGTCGAACGGGACCCGATGCACGACCAGCCGTCCGTCACAGGCCGTTTCGCGTTCCCGCTCGGCACCTTCCCAGAACTGACCGATGACGTGAACGGTCTCGCCGGCCTCCGCGAGCATCCGCGCGATGTGCCAGACGTACGTGCCGATCCCGCCAGATGGAGCCGGCGGATACTCGCGGCACAGAATCAGGTGCTTCACGGCAGGTCGCGGCGCATGACCGCTTTCAGGATGGCGGCTGGCGCACCACGTGCCCGATCGAAGAACCGGCTCAGACTCGCCGTCGCGGCCGCGGCCGTCCCGGGTGCGGCCCGCGCGCGGCGGTCCTCCGTGAGCATGGCCAGTTCGAGGCCGAATCGGGAGACCTCGGATCGGTTCGCCTCGAGCATTCGTTCCCGCATGACCTGGTTCTGAACGTCGGTCATGCTGCGGTACAGCGAGGTGCGCCGCGTCCGGTAGCGCATCAGGTATTCCGGGATCGTCAGGATCGGAAGCCCGGCGGCGAGCAGCCTGATGCTCAGATCCCAGTCTTCGTAATTGTAGCGCAGACCTACGTCATACCCGCCGAGCGAGCGCAGCACCGTGGTTCTCATGACACACGGCACGATCACGCCGTTCTCCACCAGCAAGGCCGGCAGCTCGGGCTGCGGTGGGTTCCAGAACCAGCCGGCAGCGGGCACGCCATCTCCGAAGATGTGCGCCCAGGCTGCGACACCGCCCAGCCCGGGATTCCCTTCCAGCAGGGGCACCGCCAGACCGTAGAACGCCGGTGCAAGGAGATCGTCGCCGTCGAGGAAGGAAACGAAATCGCCGGTGATTTCGTCGAGCCCGCGGTTGCGCGCCGCGGCGAGCCCGCGGTTGTCCTGGCGCACGATCCGGAGCGGCCGCTCGGGATCGGCGGCCTCCCGTTCCAGGCGCGCCAGGCTCTCCGCCGTTTCCGCACCACGCGAGCCATCATCGATCAGCACGAGCTCATCCGGGCCCCGCTCCGACGCCCACACGCTGTGGACGGACTCGACGACGAGCGCGCCCATCTCGTGACAGGTGATCACGGCCGAGAGCCGGCCGGGTCGTTCCACCTCGGTCGCGGCGCGCGTCCGGTCTGACCTGGCGAGCCCGGTTTCCGGAGCGGCGTGCACCAAGCGCACACGGGCTCCGGCCGAAGGGTTCGATGTGATCTCGGAAAGCGGCCGGGTCCGGTCGAGCAGCAGCCGCATGGCACGACCAGTGTCCGGTCTCGGAAGCGAGTTCCGGAGGGCCGCATCAATCTGGTCCGCCACCGCCTCCAGTCGGCGGGCGCGTTCCGCCGCGCATTCGGCCCCGGCGACGCGCGCGCAGGTTTCGCGGCGCAGTGCGTCGACGCCTTCGACCCCCAGGTCGCGGAGCCGCACGAGCGCGTCGGCGACGTCGTCGGCCTCGGGGTCACGGTGAAGCACGGTTCCCTCAGGCAGCTCCACGCCCGGCGCCAGACCTTCCGCGGCGGCCGGCGAGAGCAGCACAGCACTGCCGCGTGCCAGCTCCGATGACACGTCCGGCAGGAACTCGAACGCGCTCGGATAGATGCGCAGGGACAAGTCACCCGCGAACTCGGGCCGGTCGGTCTGCCAGGCCCACGCGCCTGCCGCCATCAGGTCGCGCACGTAGCCGCGGTCCGACCAGTACTCGCGGAACGTTCGCGGCTGCATGGGGGCGAACACACAATCGGGGCCCGCACTCACGAACGACCCGGGCTTGTGGCCCCGGCCGACCGACTTGGCGATCGCGTCGAGTGCCACGAGCGCGCCGGTTGCGCCCTGTTGCGGCTCCAGCAGGAACGAGCGCACGGCCTTGCCACCGGCGGGCCGACCGGACTGTGCCTCGATCTCGTGCAGCAGTCCGCTATTGATCCTCCTCGGCGCAAGCAGTGGCGGTGGCGAGTCGGACAATCGGCCGGCCAGTGCCGTAGCGAAACCGCGCGCGCCGAATGCGAGAACCCCATCGGCCAACGCCAGGGAGAGATCTTCCATCTGCCGACGCACCACCGCTTCGCGCGTCCAGTGGCCCTCCTGGTTCGCCGCGTGGCGGCGTGACGAGGGATCCGTCACGACGACGATGAAGGGCAGATCCATGTGCCGGCTGAGGCCGGTCGCGCGCGCGAGCTGCGCCGCGTAGCCGAAACCGCCCCACATTGGCAGGATGATCGCGTCGCAGGGATCTTCCGCGACGAGCCGCACCAGCGCATCCCGCAGGCAGTACGAAACCCAGAACCACGGATCGCTGCCCGCCAGCAGTCCGTGCGAACGCGGGCCCGGTCCCCGTTCGCGCAATGGCAAGCCGTGTTCCGGGTCCCGTGCCGGAATGGGTCGGCATCGCACGCTGCCGCCGTTGAGCCCGGAGCCTGCGGGCAATCGCGTGAGGGGAGGAGCCGGCCGTGTCGCGGGCCGGACTGAAGTCCAGGTGAACGGAGAGCCGTACTGCAGCTCCCACGCGCTCCACTCATCCCAGGTCAGGACGGTCACCCGGCAATCCAGCAGGCCCGCCAGCTCGCGCCATGGCAGTCCGAGGCCGGTCGCAGCCGCACGTTCTGCCGGCTCATCGGTCAGGAACTCGAGATGACTGTCCCAGGCATCGACCACCACCACGTGCCGGCGGCCGGCGCCGGCCGCAGCCTTTATGGCGATGCTCTCCGTCACGGGGCCCGGTCCGGATCAGGGATCGGCTGCCAGAAGCGGGGCTCCCAGGGCGGCGGGAATCCGCGCAGCTCGGTCACGACCACTACGATACCAAGCGCCATGACGAGGACGGCCCACAGCAGGAAGAACCAGTGCGCGACGTGATGGCGGATCGCGCCAATCACGACCGCGACCACTACACACGCGGCCAAACCGCCGTGCACCACGAGGATCTTCCACCACACGCCTTGCCGCCCGGACTTCCAGGTGAGCGCATAGGCGATGTTCCGACGCAACAACACGTCCATCAACGCGAACAGGAACCACGGCCATTTCGCCCATTCGAGGAACGCCGAGCGCCAGTGCAGGCCACGCTCGTTCTGCCAGTCGAGGTAGAACTTCTGCCGGTAGAGCTCGGCCACCTCCAGCGTGAGCAGCAGGATGCCGACGGACCGGAGCGTGTCCCACCGCACGAAACTGTGGGTTCCTCCAATCGCCAGCATCCAGAGCAGCAGCAGCGTGGCAACCAGACCTACCAGGCTGCGATGCATGAAGTTGATGCCGTGGAGAAGGCTCATGATGCGCGTCGTGGTCGGCAGCTGACCGGCATAATCGTCCCAGCGCCGGAGCTTGATGTCGAGCACGGAGCGCGCCCAGCGGCGCTGCTGTGTAAGGTAGCCACGCCAGTCCACCGGGGTGAGACCGCGGGCGAGGATCTTCGGCACATAGACGCCGCGCCAGCCGGCGGCCCGGTAGCGGAGCGTGATTAGCAGGTCATCGGCGTCGTGCTGAGCCAGCCCGCCCACTGCCCGCAGCGCGGTCATGCGGTGTACGTTGTGTCCGCCTACAATGATCGGGTAGCCCATCCCGAAGCTCGCCATCTGCACGGTCGAGAAGTAGTCGTAGGTGTCCTCCGCCGCACCCCGCGCGATGATGCTGGCGTCCTGGTTGTAGTAGGCCTGGGCCGCCTGCACGTATCCTACACCCGCGTCACGCAGGTACCCGAGCGTGTGCCCGAGAAACGAAGGGTGCGGCACGTGGTCCGGGTCGAATGCGGCCAGGACGTCGTACCCATCGTACCCGAACGCGTCCAGCCAGGCGTTGTAGTTGCCGTACTTGGTGCGTGGCGCGAAGCGCCCCGGCGTCTGGTATTCGGGCCTGTTGCGGCGGCTGAAGTGGCGGACGCCGAGCCGCTCGCACAACGCCCTGACCTTCGGCTCGTCGCCTTCATCCAGCAGCCACGTGTCGTGCGGGTACTCGATCGCGACCAGCGCGGCAAGGGACTGCTCGAGCATGTCGACCGGCTCGCCTTCCGGCACGAACGTCGTGACCACCGCCACCTTGAGTCCGATGAGCGGCATGACCGGCCGTGGGCGACGCATCGGCAGCAGCAGAAACCAGCGGCCCTGCTGGTTCACGAGGATGAGAGCGAAGAGCCCCGTCACGAGCAGAAACAGCAGGGGATGCCGACCCATGTCCCCGTGCCGGAACCACATCAACAGGAAGTAGCCGACCGCGGCCAGGCTCGCCGCGGTCAGAACCGTGAACGCGGCCAGGTCGCCGCGACTCAGCACGCGTATGCTCTCCACTCGGTAGTCCGCGTCCGCGGAGTGGTCGGTCGCGGTCGCGACGTGCTCGGACGAATCAGTCATTCTCCGCGACCAATCTGGAGTACGCGTCGAGAACCTCTTCGACCGGTCCGCGCGCGACCAGCCTGCCGGCTTCGAGCCGGATAGCCCGATCACAGAAGCCGCGGACCAGGGCCGTGTCGTGCGAGCAGAGCACGAGCGTACACCCGTTCGCGCGCAGCTGATCGATTCTCGCCGTGCACTTCCTCTGGAAAGCCAGATCTCCGACGACCAGGACCTCGTCGAGCAGGAAGATCTCGGGGTCGGCGAGTGCGGCTACCGAGAAGGCCAGCCGCATGCGCATCCCGGTGCTGTACGTGCGGAGCGGGTTGTCTATGAAGCTCTCGAGCTCCGCGAAGCTCACGATCTCCTCGAATCGACGACGCACTTCCGCGCGGGTCCAGCCCGTGATTACGCCGTACAGGTGCACGTTCTCCCGCCCGGTCAGGTCCGGATGAAACCCGGCGCCGAGGTCCAGAAGTGCAGTAACGGCTCCGCTCGTCTCGATCGTGCCTCTGTCCGGTCGGCCCACGCCGGCAATCAGCCTGAGCAGCGTGGACTTGCCCGCCCCGTTCGGACCAATCATGCCGAGCGTCGTCCCGCGCGGAACGTCCAGATCGATGCCCCGCAATGCCCAGAACGTGTCCTCCGGGCGCAAACGGTGGAACCCCTGCGACAGGGCTTCGTGCAGCGTGTGCGGCCGATGCGGGTTCCGCACCTGGAACTGCTTGGCCACGCCGCGGACAGAAATCGCGTTCATCACAGCTCGTCGACGAATCGGTAGCTGGTATGCGTGAAGAGCCGATAGCCGAGGGCCAGCAACAGCAGGCTTGCCACGGCGACCGCCGCCAGACCAAATCCATCCGGCCAGCCACTGTGCAGCAGCACTTGCCGGTACGACTCGATCAGGCTCGCCATCGGGTTCAGCCCGTAGACGGTGCGCAGGCGAACGGGCACCTGCTCCTGCGAATAGAAGACCGGCGTGGCGTAGAAGCCGAGCGTCAGGACGACTCCGAGCAGGTGCTTGGTATCGCGGAAGGTCACATGCAGTGCCGCCACGAAGTAGGCGATGCTCAGCGTCAACACGAACTGGACCGCGATCAGGACCGGCAGCAGCAGCAGGCTGGGGCCCGGCACCCAGCCGCCGATCCAGAGGAACACCGCGAGGACGGGCAGCGCGAGCACGAAGTGGATCACGTTGGCAGCCACGGTCACGACCGGCAGGATCGCAACCGGGAACCCGGGCTGGCGGACCAGCTCCCGGTTGTCGACGATCGCCCCCGTCGCCTGGTCCAGTGAGTTGTTGAACCAGCTCCACACGAGGATACCGACGAAAAGGAACGAGCCGTAGTCGGGAATCCCCAGGGGCAGCACGGCGGTGAACACGAAGTTGAGCACGAGCAGCAACGACAAGGGCGTGACCAGCGACCACAGGATCCCGAGCAACGATCGCTTGTAGCGGAGCTTGAGATCGCGGGCGATCAACTCCGTGGCCAGGTCGCGGAAGCGAGCCAGGCGAACAGGTAGCGCGGACACGGACACCGCGGTCAGGACTTCTCCGTTCCGCACGCTCTTCACGGCCTCGGGCCGGGGACCGGCGCAGCCGAGCCCGGCAACGCCGTCGCCTCGTCGGGTTCGGGACGGGGCAGGTTTCCTGCGAACACGATCGGATCACGGAATGCCGGTGACTCGAGCATCCGCAGCAATTCACGATAGCGGGGATGAGCGGGCAGGTGCACCGCGCACCGCTGGTACTCCTCGTTCGTGAAGGTCCCCCAGTTGACGAGCTGGTGGAAGTAAACGGTATCGACGCCGAACCGTCTGCCCAATTCGATGAAGGCCGGCATCTCCTCGAGGTTGTTGTCCTGCACCACCATGTTGATCCCCAGCCATTCGAGCGGGCCTTCGGAACGCAACCGGCCGATGAACTCCAGGTTGCGCAGCAGCACCTCCCAGTTCCCGCCGCGACGATTGACCGCGTAGGTTCCGGGCGTGGCCGCATCGATCGAGATGTCCGCGTGCTTCACGAGGGCCCGGATCTCTTCCGCTATCGACGCCCACATGGCCGGCGTCCAGAGCAGCCCATTCGTGTGCAGACGGATACACTCCAGCAACGGCACGTCGCTGCGCCGCATCGTGCGCAGCCATGTGCGGAAGAACGGGCTGCCGAACGGATCGCCCGAACCCGTGATGTACAGAAGGCGGGCGCCGGGCAACGCCTCGGCCTGCAGCTTCCGCTGGATCCCACCGATCTCGGCGCGCCGCCCCGTTTCCACGATGACAGCGGTCCGGCAGGACGGACAGGACAGATTGCAGGAGCGGTCGTAGGAGCAGTTGATCTCCCGCGGGCCGTGGGCCAGCTCCGTCCGGCCATTGTGGATCGCGTCCAGCAGGTCGGGGTCCGTGACCGCCGAAACCGGTTGGACCGGCCCGGTCCGAGAGTTGAGGTGGGGGCAGCGGTCGGTGCTGCAATAGCGGAACGTCCCGTCAAGGATGGACCGGCGGATGTCCTGCGCCACCATGCCGTTCCAGATCTCGCCGACGGACTGGTGATTCAGATTGCCGGCAGGACGCGACAACCATGATGGACAACACAGGTAGACTTCACCTTCGGCGGTGCCTCGCGACACCTCGAACCAGGTGAAGGGCTTGGAACAGAAAAGGCGCTCGGCGCCACCGTCCCCGGGTCTGATCATGGCCGTCATTGACGATTCACCGTCAGCTGAAATGCCGTTTGGGAGCGAATTCCATGCCAACCGTGAGAACCCCTATCGGGCGGTTCCCAACCGGTCACGCGAGATCGCCGATGAGCGGGCGTACGCCGGGGAAATCCTCGTTCTGCCGGATCAGCTCGTGCACCACCATCATCGTGTTGTGGAATGACGTCGCATGGTGAACCTCGAGCGCCTCGGGACCGGGAGTCGTGCCTCGGACCGCGTCAACTTGCCCCGATACGCTCCAAGCGGCAACGGGACCCGAGGCAATGAGCCGGCCCCTCTCGACGCATCCGGCCGTGGACCGGGTAACTTCGGACGGACCCGTCAATGGACCGTCAACGCTGTCGCGGCGAGTCTGTGCCGCGGCCGGGGTGGGGTTCCCTTTCCATGGCCGGTCCCGGCGGTTGTCCGTCTCGCAGGCCAGGCAGTTCGTGCCGGCCGCCTTGCGCAGACCGGTACGCCGGCGCGACCCTTTTGCGATGAAGATGTGCGACACCCCTGACAGCCGAGACCGGGCGCGGTGAGCCGCAAGCCGTCAGACGAAGACCGGAGTCCGCCCGGCGCTCAATCCGCCGGCGGCCGGGAAGCCGGCCCGCCGGCGCCGCCCGCTCGCAAGCCCCGCCAGTTCGACCGCTCGCTCATCGAGGGACCCGTTGCTCCGGCCGTCTGGAAGATCGCGTGGCCGACCATGCTGCAGAACATGATCGGCGGGCTGCAGGGCATCGTCGACCACATCATGGTGGGCAACTTCGTAGGCTTCACGGGGAACGCCGCGATCGGGGTGAGCTGGCAGATCTTCCTCGTGGTCGTCGTCTTCATCGCCTCACTGTATACCGGGATGGGCATTCTCGTCGCCCGCTTCGCCGGGCAGGGCGATCACGACAAGGTGAACCGGACCGTGCACCAGGCGTTCCTCACGTCCGTCGTGCTCTCGGTCGGGGTCCTCGCGCCGCTCGGCTATTTCCTGGCGCCCTCGCTGCTCGACATCGTGAATGCCGCGCCCGAGGTCAAGGTCGAAGCGCTGCCCTACCTCCGCACCATGTTCGTGTTCAGCTTCGGGATGATGACGTTCTTCATGCTCGGCGGGGCGCTGCGTTCCGCGGGCGACGCCAAGACGCCGCTCCGCATCGGACTCGTCGTCACGGTGCTGAACATCATCCTGAACGTGATCCTGATTCGTGGCCTCGGTCCGATCCCGGCGTTCGGCACGGCGGGGGCCGCGATGGGGACGGTGATCGCCACGGGTGGCACCAGCCTCGTCGCCCTGTTCATGCTGAGGAAGGGTGACTGGGTGGTCTCGTTCCCGCGCGGCGCCGGCATCCGCCCCGACTGGACTATCATCCGCTCGCTCTTCCGGTTCGGCCTGCCGACGGGGGTGCAGGGCGTGGCCATGAACGTGGCGGGCGTGATGCTGCTGCGCTTCATCGGATCGCTGCAGCAGAGCGCGGAGGCGCAGGCGGCCTACGCGATCGGCTACACCGAGCTGTTCTCGCTCATCACGTGGACGTCGGTCGGGCTGATGGGCGCGGCCGCGACGGTGGTCGGGCAGAGCCTCGGCGCGAAGCGGCCGGAACGGGCGACGCTCGCGGTGCGCGCGGCTTCCCGGATCGGACTCGCCGTCGCGGTACTGGTCGGCCTGCTCTTCCTCGCGGTTCCCCGCGTGCTGCTCGGCGTCTTCGGCATGGACGACCCGGCCGTCGCGGAGATCGGCGTTCTGCTGCTCCGCTTCCTGAGCGTGTCCGGCCTGTTCATCACGGTCGCGCTCGTGTACACCGGCGGTCTGCAGGGTTCGGGCGACACCCGCAGTCCGCTCTGGATCTCGATCATCTCGCAGATCGTGATCCCGCTCGGCATCTGCTTCGTGCTGCAGCAGACGCGGGGCCTGCATCCGAGCGACATCTCGGATGGCGATCCTGCTCGGGCACTTCACGCGCTGCACGCTCAGCGTGATCCGGTTCCGGCAGGGGAAGTGGCGCGGTATCCAGGTGGACATCGACCCGGCGCCGGCGTGATCCGTGAGACGGTGGGAGTCCGGCGGAACACGCGCGCGGTCGCTCAACGCACGATCAGCTCGCCTCTGAGACGGATGTCCTTCGAGGAAGCACCGACCATCACGCGAAATGCGCCCGGTTCCACCACGCGCTTCAAGCCCTCGTCGAGCATCGACAGGTGTTCGGGTCCGAGTTCGAACGTGACCTCGCGTTCCTCGCCCGGCTCCAGTCGCACCCGCCGGAACCCCTTCAGCTCCATGACCGGTCGCGCGACGGACGCGAGCACGTCGCGTACGTAGAGCTGCACGACTTCGTCGCCGGCGCGTGTGCCCACGTTTCGCACCGTGCACCGGATGCGCGCGCTCCCGTCCGTACCGATCGTATCAGGCTCGATGACGAGTCCGGAATACTCGAAGCGCGTGTAGCTCAGGCCGTAGCCGAAGGGGTAGAGCGGCTGGCCGGTGAGGTCGAGGTAGTCGTCGCCTCTGCCGGTCGGCTTGTGGTTGTAGCGGAGGGGGAGCTGCCCTTCGGCGACCGGGAACGTGATGGGCAGCCGGCCGGCCGGGTCCGCATCGCCGAACAGCACGTCGGCTACCGCGTGTCCGCCCTCCTGGCCCGGATACCACGCGAGCAGCACGCCGTCCGCGCGGTCGATCCAGGACGACATCGTGATCGCGCTGCCGCCGACCAGCACGACGACGACGGGCCGGCCCGTGTCGGCGACCGCACGGATCAGCGCCTCCTGGTGGCCGGGCAAGCCGAGGAACGCGCGATCGCGGAACTCGCCCTCCTCGATGCCGGCCACGACGATGGCGACATTGCTCGCCCGAGCCGCGGCGACCGCATCGTCGATGCGCGCGCGCCAGTCGTCGGCCACACCGGCGTCCCAGACGAGGCGGACCCGCGCGTTGCCCGTGCTCTCGAAGTACTCGAGGCGCAGGTCGTGCGGACCCGGGGAGAGCGAGACATCGGCGAGCAGTGTCCGGAACGAACGCTTGATCCAGTTGTCGATGACGAGCCGGCCGTCGATCCAGAGCCGGTACCCGTCGTTCGCCTCGAGCCCGATCCGGTTCACGCCACCGGCGGGGACGGTGAGCGTGCCGGTCCAGCGCACCGAGTACCAGTCGAACGGGATGCCGCGGCCGGGCGAGTTCAGGGTCCAGCCGAACGCGATGCGCGGATCCGTCCGCACGATGCGCGGCTCGCCGTCCAACCGGTTGTTGTCGAAGTACTCGCCGCGGAGGCCCGGCACCCTGCTGCCGTCCATCATCGAGCTCAGGTTCCCGGCGGGCACGACCACGGTCTCGCGCGTGATGCGCCCGGGGCCCGGCGCGTAGCGGACATCCGTGCCCGTCCCGAGCGCCTCGCGGATCCCGTCGAGGATGGAGACCGCGTGGGTGCCCGGCCCGCTGTAGCCGCCCAGCCGCGCCTCGACAGCGTCCGTCCCGATCACGGCGACGGTCGAGAGTGAGCGAGAGAGCGGCAACGCCTGGCGTTCGTTCCTGAGCAGCACCATTGACTCGCGCGCCGACTCGCGGGCGAGAAGGATGTGGTCCGCATTGCCGTTCCAGTACGCCGCCCTGTCGGGATCGACGTACGGCCGCTCGAACAGGCCCAGCTCGAACTTGGCGCGCAGCACTCGCGAAACGGCGGCATCGATCACGGAGTCCGGGATGCCCGCGTTCCGGAACGCGGCCAGGTACGGTCGGTGCTGCGCCCACGACGACTGGAAGATGACATCAAGCCCGGACATGAGCGCGTGGCGGGCCGCCGTCGCGGTGCTCGCCTCGGTCATGTGCAGCACGGTCGCGCCGCCGGTCGCTGCCGCGTCGGATATGACGAAGCCGGTGAAGCCCCACTCGCGTTTCAGCTTGTCGGTCAGCAGCCAGCGGTTCTGCGTGGCGGGCGAGCCATCCACGGAGTTGTAGGCGGTCATGATCGAGCGGGCGCCGGCGTCGCGGATCGCGGACTCGAACGGCGGGAAGTACAGCTCGTCGAGGAGGCGCTCGTCGATGTCGATGGGGTAGCTGTCGCGGCCGCCCTCCCCTACGTTCGCGACGAAGTGCTTGGGCGTGGCCACGATGCCGGCCTGTTCGAACGCGCGGACGAACGCATCGCCCATGCGTGAGGTCAGGTACGGATCCTCGCCGTAGGTCTCCTCGACCCGGCCCCAGCGCACGTCGGTCGCGAGGTTGATCACGGGGGAGAGGACCTGGCGGATCCCGCGGCTTCGCGTCTCGCGCGCGACAGCCGTGGCGACGCGCGTCATCAACGCGGTGTCCCACGACGCGGCGAGCCCGATCGCCTGGGGGAACACGGTCGCGCCATCGCGGACCAGCCCGTGCAACGCTTCATCGAACGGAATGATCGGGATGCCGAGTCGCGTCTCCTCCACGAACCGGCGCTGGATCGCGTTGATGCGGGCAGCGTGCGCGCGGGCGGCGGCGGCGCCGGACAACGGGCCCGCCGCGGTGTCGCGCTTCGTCGAGATCTGGAGGCCGAACGTGCCGTGCGACCAGTCGTCGGCGGGATCGTCGAGATCGCCCGGCACCATGTACAGCTGCCAGAACTTCTCTTCGAGGGTCATGCGGCCGAGCAGGTCGCGGACTCGCTCGGCGACAGGCAGCGACGGGTCGCGCCACGGTCCGTCGGGCCGGACCTGCGCCGAGGCGGGTCCGGCCAGGACGAGGATCAGGGTGCAGGCGAGCGCGCGAGCCATGCCGGAAGCCTGGCTCGCGAGCGGGCCGTGCGCAACCCGCGGGCGAGACGCGGCGGTCGACCACCGCGTCCGCGTGTCAGGCGATGGTCAGCGTGTCGGTCGAGACGTCATAGGACGTCGAGAAGGTGCGCATGTTGGTCGTGGGCTGCCCGCCGGTCCAGTGTCCGGACTGGTCGAAGCGCGCGCCGTGCACCGGACAGGCGAAGCCGGATCCGTACGTCCCGATGGTACCGCCCTGGTGCGGGCAGATGCGGGACAGGGCGAGGAAGGACGTATCGCCGGTCCGCACGATGGCGACCGGCCTGCCGTTCAGCCCGGCGAGGAGTACGCCACCGGTGCTGGCGAGCTCCGGATAATCGGCGACGTTGATGGAAGGCCCGATCGACTTGCCGAAATTCGGCGCCGTTGCATCCAGCGAGCATGCCGCCAGCGCGAGCAGCGCCGCGGACACGGCGCCCTGGACAAGGAACGAGCGCCGGTCGACCGCCGACTCCGCGGTCAGGGCCTCGCCGCCGTCGCACCCTCCACACCCGGCCCCGCAGGCCATCGAATCACTCATGACACGGTCCTCCTCTCAGTTCAGCCGGACGACGGCGGCCTCCCACGCCGCCGGATCGTCGGGCTGTTCATGCAGCACGTCCACGTCGACCACGACCTCGTCGCCCTCGCGCGTGATCGTGTAGCGGTCCATCCCGCGCGTCGCGCGGCCGGATATGTAGTTGCCGTCCGGACTGTACTTCGACTTGTGCTTCGGGCACTGGAACCGCGCATCCGATTGGCGCCAGCGTAGCGCCGTATTCTGGTGCGGACAGGAAAGTGCGAACGCGTACATCGCGCCTTCCCACCGCACCAGGATGACCTGGTTGTCCCGATCGATCTGCACGCCATCGGCCGCCGGGATCGGGTAGCGCACGGCGGTGCCGCGCCGCGCCCGCGCCGTAACCCAGCCGACGGTAGCGGCCGAAGCGTCCCGGCTGATCGCGAGCGTGGCGAGCGCGGCCGCGCCCATGCCCACGAGGTCACGCATGAAATCACGGCGCGATGAACCGCCACCGCAGCCGCCACACTCGACGTCTCTATCGCACACCTGCGTCTTCTCCTGCTCCACCGGTTCCTCCCCAATCAGCCCACGTTCGTGAGCACGGTCCCGAGCACGGCGACGAGAAGCCACAGGCCGAGGCTCGCGCGGGCGCGCCGGCCGAGCCGGCTCCACAGCTTCTCGGACAGCTCGGGATCCTCCTCGACCGCGTCGGACGCCAGGCGCTTCTCCGTCCGGTACAGGCCCGCGCCGTTCGCCAGCAACACCGCGATCAGCCCCATCTTCACCCAGAAGATCCCGGACACGGCGAAGGTCTCCACGTCGGCCGCGAATAGCAGGACCCCGCTCACCATGAGCACGGTCAGCGTGATCAGAACGGGCCGGTGCACGGAGCCCAGCTCCGCGAGGGGCAGCACCCGCTCCTCTACCGGCTTGTGCAGCGCGCGCAGCGTTGCGCGGTCCGCCGCGATGGCCAAGCCCCCGCTCAACAGGAGCGACACGATGTGTACGGTCGTGACCGTGGTCGACAGCGCGAGCGAGTCGGAATAGATCGATTGCCAGGGTGACATGATCCCGGCGAGGCCTTCGACGATCCCCATGCTTCAGTCCTTCCAGAGCCACATCATGAGCGTGCTCACCGTGCTGAGCCCGATCGACACCAGCGCCGCGTTGCGGTGTCGGATCGAGTTGTTGCCCGACCCGAACGCGCCGCCGCCGTCTCCGCCGAACTCGTAGCCTTCGCTTTCACCGGCCAGGCTCGCCGTGTACAGGAACCCGGCGTCCGCGGCCAGCATCATCGCCGAGTGCAGGATCCGGCGCGTCCGGCCCTCCGGCTCCTTCCACCCTTCGGCCAGGTTCCACACGCCCGTCACCGTGTTCACCGCGAACAGCACGCCGATCCCGGCCGCCAGGTTGCCGTGCCACGGACGGACCCAGCTGGCCACGTTGCCGCCGTCCAGCAGCCGCTTGCCCAGTACGTACTCGCCCGCGAACAACGGCAGCATCACGTAGCTCCCGATCCGGTGGATCGTCAGCCGCGTGTAGTACGCGTCGCTGTACTCGATCGCCACGCGCCGTTGCTGCGCGCCCGTCTCGACCGCCAGCGGCACCGTGAGCCGCGGCACGAACTGCGTCGGCGCTTCCACCGATGGGAGTGGCAGCTCGTGGGTCCACTCGAGCGCCGGCAACCGTAGCCGCGGGCCGTACCCGCCGCCGACAGCGGGCAGCACCCGCAACTGCTGGGCAGAAAGAGGCCCTGCCAGAGTGAAGAGCAGGGCCGCGAATGCGGAGGTCGTTCCTCGGTTCGCCATCGTTTTCTCGTTCAGGGTCGCCGGCCACATGCGCCGCGCCGTCCGATTCTCAGGCCTTCGGATCAACAGACACACGAGTCCGGGGATCCCCCTAGTTGACGGGTCAATGTTCTACTACCGGTCAGGTCCCGTTCTCGGCCGGCAGCCATGGGGCGAGCCGTTCGCGGAGGGTGCGAAGCGCTTTCCCCATCTGGGCTTCCACGGTTTTCACGGAAATCTCCATGGCGTGCGCGATCTCGGCGTAGCTGAGGCCCTGGACCCGGCTCAGCTCGAAGACCTCGCGGCAGCGCGGAGGCAGGTCGGCGACGGCGTCGCGGAGCGCGGCATCGATCTCCGACTGCGCGACCGCGTGGTCGGCGGGGGTGACCGGAGCGATCTCGTCGGCGGCGAAGGGCTCGGCCCTCTGGACGATTCGCTGGTGGCGGACGTGATTCAGCGAACGGTTGCGCGTGGCACGGAGCAGGTAGGCCCGGAGCGTCGCCTCGAGCCGGAGCGAGTCGCGGCGGCGCCAGAGTTCGAGCATCACGTCCTGGGCGATCTCCTCGGCGGCCGCGCGGTCGCGAAGCATGGACTCGGCGAGGCCGACGAGGCGTGCGTAGTGCTCGTGGAAGATGGCGTCGAAGGCGTCGCCGTCGCCGGCTCGAAGCCGATCGAGCAATTCGTGATCGCTCACGCCACGGCACGATGGTTGGGAGACATCCCTGAACGCGTTGTTGTGGTTACATTTCTGCCGTTCGACGTGCAGAAACTACCTGCTCGGTGCGGAATGAGGCAAAACCCGATCCGCGCCGGATCCAACCACGTCCCCGGAGCTCGCCGCGAGACATGCGCGAGCGGGATAGGGGGACGTCCCCGATCACGTGTCTTTCAGGCATGACGCGGGAACCTGCCGATCCGTTCAATCCGGCCGAGCCGGAGACCTGGGAAGCGCTCGCCCGGTACCTGTCCGGGGAAAGCGAGGCCGGGGAGGCCGCGGCCATCCGTGCCTGGCTCGCCGGCGACCCATCACGCGCCGAGCTGGTGGCCGCGCTCGACCGGTCAATGAAGGGCCTCGCACGGGCGGCGCCCGCGGATCTCGATATCGATGCCGCGCTGCGAAAGGTCCGGACCCGGTTCGACGAGCCTGCCGTCCTGCCCCTGCAGCCGCGGATGTCCGCCTCGCGGGAACGGAGAGTTCCGATCTGGCGTACGACCGGCTTCCGGATCGCGGCCAGCGTGGTCCTGGTCCTCGGGGCGCTTGCGGTCTGGCGCGCGGTTTCCGCACCGGGGCCCGTGCCGGCGGCGGGGCTGGCGTTCGCGACGCGGGTCGGCCAGGTCGATTCCGTCCGGCTCCCGGACGGGACCGCCGTGATTCTCGGACCGGACAGCCGGCTCCAGCTCGGGGCCGGCTATGGCGACGCCGGCCGCACGGCCGAATTGGCGGGCGAGGCGGTGTTCGACGTCCGGCACGACGCCGGCCGGCCCTTCACGGTCCGGGCGGGCAATGCGACGATCCGCGATCTCGGCACGCGATTCGCCGTACGCTTCGATGACGGCGAGAACGTGCACGTCGCGGTCACCGCAGGCTCCGTGCTGCTGAACGCGGCGACGGCCGCGGAGACGAGGGGTGTAGTCCTGCGGGCGGGCGACCGTGGTGCGCTCGACGCGGCGGGCGCGATCCGGACGGAGGCCGGCGCCGTGTCGGATGCGGATCTCGCGTGGACTCGCGGTGGTATCGTGTTCGAGGATGCGACGCTGTTGCACGTGATGGCGGACCTGAAGCGCTGGTACGGCGTCGAGTTGAAGGTGGGTGATCCGTCCCTTGCGAATCGCCACATCACGGCGACGTTCGAAGGGGAACCGATCGAGCGGGTGCTGAATGTGATCGGACTCGCGCTGGGCGCGCGGATTGTGCAACGCGGCGACACGGCGATCATACAACCGGAACCGGGCGGTACATGAACCTGCTCCGCGGCCATGGGCGATTCGCGAGCGCTCCGATCCTGATCGGGGCGCTCGCGGTGCTGCCATTGTCCGCACGGGCGCAGGTCCGCTGTGAAACGCGGGTGACGGGTCCGGTCGAGGCGCGCGGCGAATCCTGGGCGCCGCCGCTCGGCCGGTTCGTCACCCTGCGGGCGAACGGAATCAGCCTGCAGGAGGCGCTCACCCGGGTCTCGGCCAGCGCCGGTGTACGGATCACGTACAGCGCGGACAGGCTGCCGCTCGACCGCCAGGTCTGCATCGCGAGCGATTCCGCCCGGGTCGGTGACCTGCTCGTGGCCTTGCTCCGGGGCCTGGCCTTCGAGCCCGTGTCCGCGGGGGATGACCTGGTCGTGCTTGCGCCCGTGCGGACGCGACCCGCCCTGCCATCGACGGTCGCACGTCCGGACTCCGTGGTGCCGCTCGAGCCCGTGATCGTCGAGGCACCCGCGACCGATCCCGCGCGCCGCGAGCTTCCGGTCGTGCCGGGCGTGCTCGAGTCGTTCCAGCTGGCGCAGCAGTCGTCAGGCAGCCTTGCCGACGCGTTGAACGGCACGATCCCGGGCGTCTGGATCTGGAACGCCTCGACGTCGGGGCTGATGACGCAATACGCGAGCGTGCGCGGTGCGACCTCCTTCGGGATGAGCGCGCCGAAGGTGTACATCGACGGAATCGAGGTCGCCAATCCGTACCTGCTGACGCGCATCCCCGCCGACGCGATCGACCGGATCGAGGTCATTCGCGGACCGCAGGGTGCGGCCCTGTACGGCGCGGACGCGATCAGCGGCGTGACCAACATCTTCACGCGGCAGGGCGCGTTCGACGCCGGTGCGCCGCGGTTCCGGATCCGGAGCCGGTTCGGCCTGTCCTCGACCGACTACCCGGCGGGCGCTTCGCTCGCGCAGGACCACAACCTCGGAGTGCAGCTCGGCTCGGAGCACCGATCGGCGGCCCTGGACCTGTCGGTCGGGACCGAAGGCGACTTCATCCCGGGAGCCTCGTCGCGCCACGTCGGCGCCAATGGCTCGCTCCGGTTCGTCGGCACCAACTCGCTGATCACCGGCACGCTCCGCTACTCGGACGAATGGACGCGCACGCCCCTGAGCCCGGTGCTGTCCGACTCGGTGGCCGGCTTCTCGGCGCTGACCGCGGGCGGCGGCGCGGGCCCGACGACGACCCGGCCGCTCGACCTCCAGCAGTTCACCGCCGGCATGCGCGCCGCGTGGTCGACCGGCAACCACTGGACCCACACGGCGGTCGCCGGTGTGGACGGATACGCGCTCTCGGGTGACGTGTCCGGCTTCTCCGCGATCCTGTCACCGGCGGACTCCGCGCTGCGGGCGGCCGGCGCGGGTGCCGTGCGCGGCACCGTGCGCCTGAGCAGCACGGCGAGCGTCGCGCTCGGTGCGGGCGCGCGCGGCGCGTTCACGTTCGCCGCGGAGCACACGCTGCTCCAGCAGTTCACGGACGGCGCGCAGGCGCCGCCCGGTACTTCGCGGAACAGCACGGGATTCAGCATGCAGGCGGACGTTGCCCTGCGTGACCGTCTCTTCCTTACGGGTGGACTCCGACTCGAGCACAACGGCACGCTCGAGTCGTCAGGCATCGCGGCGCTGCCCATGCTGGGCGGTTCCTGGATCGCGAGCGCGGGACCGGTCGGCCTCAAGCTCCGCACGGCGTACGGGCGGGGGATCCGCTGGCCGGACCTGACGGCGCCGCAGGGATACTGGGAAGACCTGCACGAGCATCTGGAGCATATCCAGCTGGGCCCCGAGATGCAGACGGGTATTGAAGGTGGCGTCGACGTGACGCTCGGCCGCGCCCTCCTTCTCCAGGTCACGCGCTTCGACCAGACCGCGTCGGGCCTCGTCCAGCGCGTCGCCGTCGCCAACGGCCCGCCCTCGGGCACTCCCGGCACTGGCTACGGCAACCAGGGCGAGGCGGGCTACGGCTACGGCCTCGCCTCGACCATCCAGAGCGTCGGCGTTATCACGAACCGGGGCTGGGAGATGCAGGCGTCCGTACGGCGCCGGCAACTGTCCGTTACCGGTAACCTCTCCCTCGTGGACAGCCGGGTCCGGCAACTCGCGGCGGGCTACACCGGCGATCTGCAGGTGGGCGATCGGGTGCTGGCCGTCCCCGCCCGCATCTGGGGACTTACGGCCGCCTGGACGTCGGCGCGCTGGTCCCTGTCGCTGGGCGCCGCCGCCGCCAACGACTGGATCAACTACGACCGCATCGCGCTCGCCCGCGCCAGCAGCGCGGACACCACGGGTACGAGCGTCGTCGGCAGCGAGCTCCGCGCCTTCTGGCGCAAGTACGACGGCGTGCCGCGGCTCCGCGCCACGTTCACCCGCGACCTCGGCGGCGGCCTCGCGCTCGTCCTCTCGGGGGAGAACCTGCTCGACCGGCAAATCGGGGAGCCCGACAACATCACGGTGCTGCCGGGCCGGACTCTCACGCTCGGATTCCGCGCCAACTTCTGATCCGCGCCGTCCGCCCGGACGGGGCTACTGTCTGCAGGGCCCGTGCGGATCGGGGCGCGGTCCGTCCACGACCGGACGCGTGTCGAGGTCCGCGATCTCGCGCGCGAAGTCGAGCACCAGCCCGGCCACGCGCGACAGCGCATCGTAGTCGATGAACGCGGGCTCGTCGGTGACCTGGTGGTAGTCGGCGTGCTCGCCCCGCGATAGCGCCATCGCCGGGATGCCCCAGCGCGCGTAGCTGTAGTGGTCCGCGCGGCAGTAGTACTGCAGCGGGTGCCCCGGTTGGTCGTACTCGTAGTTGAAGCGGAACGGCAGCGGCTGGCGCGCGTTCACCGCCTCGAGCCGGTCCCCGAATTCCGTGGACAGGCGACGCGAACCGATCACCTCCAGGTACGCGGGCCCGCCTTCCGGCAGATCCTCCGCATCGCCCCGCCCGATCATGTCCATGTCGACCTCGCCCACGATCGAGTCGCGCGCCACGGTCGGGTGGTCCGTGAACCACCGTGAACCGAGCAGGCCGCGCTCCTCCGCCGCGTGCGACACGAACAGGATCGAGCGCTTCGGACGCGTGCCGGATGACAGCACGCGCGCGATTTCGAGCAGCGCGACCGTGCCGGTTCCATCGTCGTCGGCGCCGTTGAAGATCGAGTCGCGCGGGCTCGGCCGGATCGCGCCGAGGCTGTCCCGGACCTGGCGGATGCGCGCGGCCTCGGCGGGTGTGACCGGACGGTCGGGCGAGTCGGCACCGAGCGGACGCACGACCCGGTTGTGGGCGAACACGGAATCGTGATCGACCGGGATCGACGTGTACCCGACGTGGTCGTTGTGCGCGGTGACCGACACGTACGTGCTGGCCAGCGCCGGATCACTTCCGCGCAGCACCGCGACCACGTTGCGCGCCGGCCATCTCAACGAGTCGCGACGGATGTGGACGGCGCCCTCGATCGGGCCGCCTGTCGCGCCCGCCTCGAGCGTTGCCGGATCGGCGGCGAGCAGGATGCGGGCCGCCCGCTCCGAGACGAGGAACAGCGGAGGCGCGCCGGTCGGCGCGGGCGGGTCGGTCGTGTAGTTGCCCTGCAGCAGCTGTTCGCGCAGATCGGCGGCCACGCGGTCGAGCGCGATGAACGCGAAGCCGGACGCGCCGCGCATGCGCGGGCTGCCCAGCGTCGGACCAATGTTGGCAAAGGCCTGCCGGATCTCGCCCGCGGGCATGGTCAGGACGACGAGCCGGCCCTGCGCGAGGCCGGCCTGCGGATAGGTCGTCGAATCGCCGGCCACACCGCCGAATAGCGGGACCTGGTTTCCCGCCCTCCAATCCACGGCGCCACCGATCGGGATGATGTCCGGCCCGATCCCGAGGCGCTGGCCTCCCGCCGTGAGAACGCCTTCCGTATCGACGTGCTCATGCACGAACGGGATCGTCTGGAAGTACGTCCCGTTCTCGCCCGTCGGCTCGAGTCCGAAGCGGCGGAACTCGGCTGCGACGTATTCCGCCGTCAACCAGTTGCCGCGGCTGCCCGTATCGCGTCCACCCATCGAGTCGGCGGCGATCGTGAAGAGCCGCGCGCGCAGCGCCGCCGGGTCGATCGCGCTGCGCTGCGCGTGCGCGGGACCGGCAGCCGCAGCGAGGCACAGCGCGGACGCGGCGCCAGCGAGCGCCGCCCGGCGCACGTGCCGGACCCTCATTCTCCGCGGATGCGACGCACGACGCGGTCACCCATGTCCGATGTCGAGATGCCGCTCTTCGCATCGGCCGAGCGGACTTCGCCACTCTGCAGCAGCTCGCTGACGGCCGTGTCGACGCGGTTCGCCGCCGAGGTCTCGCCGAGGTACTCGAGCATCATGCCGACCGCGTTGATCGCGCCCAGCGGGCAGGCCACGTTGCGGTCCTTGTACTTCGGCGCGGAGCCGTGGATCGGCTCGAACATCGAGGTCCGGCCCGGGTGGATGTTGCCGGAAGCGGCGATGCCCATCCCGCCCTGCAGCATCGCGCCGAGATCAGTGATGATGTCGCCGAACAGGTTCGTCGTGACGATGACCTCGAACCATTCCGGGTTCTTGATCATCCACATGCAACAGGCATCGACGTACGCGTGGTCCTGCGCCACGTCCGGGTATTCGGCACCCACCTGCGCAAAGGAACGCGTCCAGATGTCGTGCGGCCGGATCGCGTTCGCCTTGTCCACCAGCGTGAGCTTCGGTCCGTGGCCCTTGCTGCCGGCGAGCTCACCGCGTTGGCGGGCGAGGTCGTAGGCGTAGCGGACCGCACGCTCGCAGCCCTTCCACGTGTACACGCCGTTGAGCAGCGCGACCTCGTCCGGCGTCCCCTTCTTCAGGTGCCCACCGATCTGCGCGTACTCGCCTTCCGTGTTCTCGCGCACGACCACGAAGTCGATGTCCGCGGGCTTCTTGCCCTTGAGCGGGCAGAGATGCTCGGCGTACAGCTTCACGGGCCGCAGATTGATGTAGAGGTCGAGGCCGAAGCGCAGCCCCAGGATGACGGACCGCTCGACGAGGCCCGGCTCCACGTCCGGGTGCCCGATCGCGCCGAGCAGCACGGCATCGAGCGTGCGCCACTCGTCGATCACCCGGTCCGGCACCAGCTCCTTCGTCTTCAGGTAGTACTCGCCGCTGTACGGGTAGTCCACCAACTGGTAGTCGAACGACTCGAGCGAGGCGACGGCCTCGAGCACCTTGAGTGCTTCCCGTGTGACCTCCGGGCCGATGCCATCACCTGGCAGCACGCCGATCTTCAACGTCTTCATGCTATTCCTTTCGAGACCGTTGGGCCGGTCCGTTCACTCGGTTCGTTCGGAGTAACGGCAGGGGCCGGGCAATGATCGCCGGGCCCGCGCGCCGACGCAAGGCGAGACGCGCACGCACGGGGCGGGGCGGGAGGCCGGCAACAGAGGGCGGCGGCGGATCGATCGCCGCGTGTCGGAAATCAGAGGCCGTACTCACGCCGCAGGATCGCGGCGTGGTGCCGCTCATGACCGGCAATGATCCAGGCGATGGCGCGGACCGTGAACGTGTTGCCGCTGGCGATGCCCCGGCGGAGTCCGGTCTCATCGTCGAAGCTCGCGAACAACGCAAGCGAGGCGTCGCGCACGGCGCGCAACTCGGCGGTCAGGTCGGCGAGAGGGCGATCGCCGGCATTGGACACCTCGGCCCAGCGGTCCTGGTCCATGGAGGGCTGCGCGCCCTCCGCCTGCCGCGCGAACCACAGTGCGCGCGCCGCGAACACGCGCTCCGTGTCGATGATGTGGCCGACGACCTCGCGAACGCTCCACTTGCCCGGTGCGTAGCGGAAGGTCTCGCGTTCCGGTGACACGGCCGAGAGCAGCGTGACGGTCTCGTCGACCTGCGTCGCCAGCAGGTCGACGATGTCGCCATCGGGGACCTGGCCGATGTAGTTGGCGTAGTACGACGCGTGCTCGTCGGGTGCGGGACGTGGCAGCATGGGAGGTCGCCTTCCGTTTCGCGGTTCGGGATGTCAGGGGCCGGAAGCGGCCCCGGCCGGCCGGCACCCGTCGGGGGTGCCGGCCGGCCAGTCGTTCCTGCGTCGATCGCGGAGCGGTTGTCCCGCGTCTCGCGCGATCAGTCTCTCTGCGTCTCGCCGGCTCAGTTCCTCGGACAGCCGGGCGCCTGCATGGCGCCGCGACCGCCGCCGAACGCGCCACCGCGGCCGGCCGCGACCTCGGGCAGCGGCTCCCGCGGAATCGCCTCGTCACGGTTGGCCGTGAGATAGGTGAAGACCGCGACCGTCACGGCGTTGTGGATCATGTCCTCGGGCTGGATCCGCTCGTACACGTCCTGGTTCGAGTGGTGCGTCCGCGTCATGTACTCGATCGGGTCCTGGATGAACTGGAACCCGGGCAGCCCCACCGCGTCGAAGGACTGGTGGTCGGTCCCGGTCGTGTTGCCGGGCGCGATCCAGCCCATGGGGATGCTGTCGCTGTTCAGCAGCCGCATCCACTGCGAGAAGATCGGGCCGGCATCGGCATCGCCCTGCAGGTAGATCCCACGGATCGCGCCGCCGCCGTTGTCGACGTTGTAGTAGGCGTCGAACTTCGCGTGTTCGGGCTTGAGCTCCATGGTCGCGCGGTCGGCGTAGTGCGCGGTGACGTACTCGCGTGAGCCGATCAGCCCCTGCTCCTCGCCCATCCAGAGGCCGATGCGGACGGTACGGCGCATCGGCATGTTCAGCGTCTTCAGGATGCGCATCACCTCCATCATGATGGCGGTGCCGGCGCCGTTGTCCGTGGCGCCCGTGCCGGAGTGCCAGGTGTCGAAGTGGCCGCCGATCAGCACGACCTCGTCGGCCAGGTCGGTGCCCGGTATCTCGGCGATGATGTTGAAGGAGTTGAGGTCGTTGGTGTAGAACGTGTTCTTCACGTTCAGGTCCATCTTCACGGGCACGCCCTTCTCGAGCGTGCGCCAGATGCGGCCGTAGTGCTCGGATGCGACGGACACCTGCGGGATGCCCTTCGGCGCATCGGCTGCGCGGCTGCCCTGGCCACCCGGGAACACGGTGCCGCCGTTGCCACGGCCCGGCAGCAGCACTGCCGCCGCTCCCTCATCGATGAAGCACTGCGACAGGATGACCAGCGGGCTGCCATCCGGAGACTCCGCGGCAACGCGGCCGCCCCGTCCGCGGCCCGCGAACGCGCCGCGACCGCCACCACGCACGGGGAACGGGTTGGACAGCGCGTCGAGCTCTTCCTTCGTGTAGCGGTGCGCCGGCGCATTCCAGAGCGCCGGGATGGCGGGCGGCGGCTGGCTCACCACGATCTTGCCCTTGAGCTTGCCGCGGTACGGCTCGAACTGCTTCGCTGTCATGATGTTGCTCGGGACCATGACGACGTCGGTGCTGACCGTGCCGTTGGTGCCATCGGTCCACGCGCCGGGATAGGCGATGACCGGGTAGGCGACGGGAGCCGTCACCTGCGCCGTCATCCGGTCGTTCTCCCAGCCGCGGCCGAACGGGCCCCAAGTCTCGTAGTGCGGATTGGCCAGGCCCCACTGCTTGAACTGGTCGACGACCCAGTCACCGGCCACTCGCGCGTACGGGGCACCGGTCACGCGGGGCGCGTACACGTCGGTAAGCCAGCTCAGCAGGTCCATTACCTGCGAGTGCTGGAAACCCTCCGCCTTGATCTTCATGATGGCGGCGGTGTCGACCTTCTCCTGGCCCTGCGGGGCGCCAAAGCCGAAGCCCTGGGCCGCGGCCGGAGCGGCAATGGCGGACGCGAGAATGGTGAGGAGGGCAAAGGACGCGAAACGTCGCATCACGCCGACGCCGCACGCCCGGGGGGATCCGTGGACTTTCATGGTCTTTCTCCTGGACGGGAAACGAATCGATCCATGGAGCCCGTCGCACCGACACAGCTTCGAGGACGCCCGCTGCAACGGGACCCGGCGACCGGCGTCAAGGTAGCCGCTCGGGAGGCCGGCGGCGAGAGCGCCTGCACGACGCCGGTGGGCCCGACCGGACCGCCACGGACGCTCTCGACGTCGCGCCGGGATCGTGCGGCAGAGGGTCGGAACCGGAGCCCCACCGACGTCCCCGTTTCCACTCCCACCATCGCGCCACTACCGAAATAAAACCGAAACATCCATGTTTCCCCACATGCGACCCATCCGGATACTGCTGCTCGCCGACTCGCACCTCGGGTTCGACCTGCCGATTCGTCCGCGAGTCCGGCGCCGGCGTCGTGGCCACGATTTCCAGGCGAACTTCGAGCGGGCGCTGGCGCCCGCGCTGGAGGGCCGGGTGGACGTGGTGGTCCACGGTGGCGACGTGTTCCACCGATCGCGGGTCCCGGCATCGGTGGCGCACGCCGCGTACACGCCGCTGCTGCGGGTGGCGGCTGCGGGCATCCCGGTGCTGATCGTGCCGGGCAACCACGAGCGTTCGCGGCTTCCGCACGTCCGGCTCGCGGGCCATCCCGGGCTCCGCATCTTCGACCGCCCACGCACGTTCCTGTTGCGGCTCGGCGGCGCGCGCGTCGCGTTCGCCGGATTCCCGTACCAGCGGTATCAGGTTCGATCGCGATTCGACGAGATGCTGGAGCAGACAGGCTGGCGGGCGTTTGAGTCGGACGCGCGGCTGCTCGTGCTGCATCACTGCGTGGAGGGCGCAACGGTGGGACCGTCGGACTTCACGTTCACGACGGCGCCCGACGTGATCCGGGGTGCGGAGCTGCCGGCGGGGTTCGCGGCCGTGCTTTCCGGCCACATCCACCGGCATCAGGTGCTGGGCACGGACCTGCGCGGCCGACCGTTGGCGGCGCCCGTGCTCTACCCCGGCTCGGTCGAGCGGACGGCAATCGCGGAGAAGGACGAGCGCAAGGGATTCATGACGCTCGATGTGGTGCCCGGCGGCGCGGGCGGGCGTCTTTCCGGGTGGCGGTTCCACGAGCTGCCCGCGCGGCCCATGCTCGTGCGCGAGATCCGGCTCCCGCTCCGTGCGCCGCACTCGCTCGAGCCGCGCATCCGGGCGCTGCTCGCCGAGGCGCCGGCCGATGCCGTTCTGCGACTGCGCGTGACCGGAACGCTCACCGACGACGACCGCCGCATCCTCGCCGCGGACCGGCTCCGCGCGATGTCGCCACCGACAATGAACCTCGAGCTCCGGCTACCCGACGAGGAGCGCACGTTCCGCACCCGCAGATCGACGCGCCCCGATCGTCCCGTCGACCGAGGCGTGGATCGACCCCGCGATCCACGCTCACCGATGCTCGAGCTCCCACTCTGACCGCCCCCCCGCTCCCACCGCCCCCACTCCTCCCGCTCCCGCCGCTCCCGCCACTCCCACTCCCGCAAACGCCCCCGCCTCCGCCTCCGCCCCCGCCTCCCGCCTCCGTTCACTCATTCCGCAGCGAAACCGCCGGATCCACCGAACTCGCGCGCCGGGCCGGAATCCACGACGCGAAGAGTGCGACGAAGGCGAGGAACGTGGCGACCGCCGCGAACGTCCCCGGATCGCGCGGCTGCACGCCGTAGATGAGCGAGCCGAGAGCGCGCGCGAGCAGCAGCGCGCCGACGAGTCCGCCGGCGAGTCCGAGCAGGACGAGGCCGACAGTCTGGCGAAGCATCATGCGAACGACCTGGGGCGCGGCGGCGCCGAGCGCCATGCGCACGCCGATCTCGGACGTGCGAGCACGCAGCGCCTGCGCCGTGACACCGTACACGCCGACGGCAGCGAGCAGGAGCGCAACGACCGCGAAGACGCCGAGCAACACGAGCACGAAGCGCTCGCGCGCCATGGACTGGCTCCACACGTCGTGCAGAGGCCGCACCTCGGCGATGGGGATGAGCGGGTCCAGCTCGCGCAGCGTCGCGCGGATCATCGGGATCGCCGCGCCCGGATCCACCGCCGCGTGGACGACGACCCAGCTCGTGCGGTTCCAGTCCTGGTTCCGGTCCTCGAAGACCTCGGGGCGCGCGGCGTCGCGCAGCGTCTCCTGCCTCTGGTCGCCGACGATGCCCACGATCTCGTGCCACTCCGACTCCGGGCCGGCCTCGCGGTCGTACGCGATCTGCTTGCCGATCGGGTCCTCGCCCGGGAAATGCTGCCGGGCGAACGCCTCGTTGATCACGACGACGCTCGGGCCGTCCGGCCGGTCGGAGGGCTCGAACAGGCGGCCGCGAATCAGCGGGATGTGGAGCGCCTCGAAATAGCCGTCGTCCGCGCGACGATGCAGGATCTCGAAGCCGACCCGGTCCGCCGGCCAGCCTTTCGCCTGGAACTGGCTGGTCCAGCTCGTGCCGTTCAGCGGCAGCTGGCCGACCGTGCCCGCCCGGTCGATGCCGGGTCGCGCTTCGAGCGCTTCCTCGAAGCGATCGTAGAACGCGAGCACCGCATCACGGTTCGCGTACCGCGATGAGGGGATGGTGAACTGAACCGCGATCACGCCATCCGTGCGGAACCCCGGATTCACGTGGCGCAGCAGCCAGACGCTCCGCACCATGAGGCCGGCGCCCGCCGCGAGCAGCAGCGCGAGCGCCACTTCCACCGCGACCAGCGCGCCCGCCGTCCGGTTGCTTTCCCGGCCCGCCGTGCGGGAACGGCCGCCCTCCTTCAACGCCTCGTGGATGCGACCGCCGGTCGCGCGCAGCGCGGGCGCCATCCCGAACAGGACCGCGCACGCCGCCGATGCGACCAGCGCGAACAGGATCACGCGATGGTCGAGCGCGAGCCCGGTCGCGCCGTCGATGCCGACCCGGTTCAACCGCGCCATCAGCCGGATGCCGGCCCAGCCCAGTACGAGACCGGCGCCACCACCCGCCAGCGCCAGGATCATGCTCTCCGTCAGCATCTGCCGCGCGACTCGCACGCGGCCCGCGCCCAGCGCGTGCCGCAACGCGACCTCGCGCTTCCGGCCGTTCGCGCGGACCAGCAGCAGGTTCGCGACGTTCGTGCACGCGAGCAGAAGCAGGAGGCCGACTGCGCCGAGCAGCACCAGCACGGTGGTCCGCACGTTCTTGATCAGGAAGTCGCGCAGCGATGTCAGGCCCGCGCCCATCACGCTGTTGGTCGCCGGGTACTCCTCCTGCAGCCGTCGCACCACTACCTGCAGCTGCGCGTTCGCCTGATCGAGTGACACGCCCGGCGCGATACGCGCCACCGCCCGCGGCCAGTGCGCACGCCGGAACCACGCCTCCTGCCGGTTCGATTCCGGCCAGCCGAAAGGCGCCCACAGCTGGACGTCGTCGCGCGGGAACGTGAAGCCCTGCGGCATCACCCCCAGCACCTCGGCCGACGTTCCCGACAGCTCGATCTGGCGACCCACGATCGACGGGTCGCCGCCGAACCGCGACTGCCAGAGCCCCCAGCTCAGCACCACCACGGCCGCCTTGCCGTCCCACGTCTCCTCGTACCGCGTCGCCCGGCCCAACGCCGGCTTCACCCCCAGCACGTCGAAGAAGTTGCCCGTCACGTTCGCCAGGCCGAGCAGCTCCGGCTCACCGTCCCGGATCCACGTCACCGGACTCACGAACTCCGAGTACAGCGCCACGTCCTCGAACGCCTCCACCTGGTCGCGCCAATCCAACGCGTTCGCTGGTGCCACCGTCTGGTCCGTCCACTTGAACTCCGGGTTCGTCTCGTACAGCATCACCAGACGGTCCGCCTCCGCGAACGGCAACGGACGGAAGAAGTACGCGTTCGCCGCCGAGAAGATCGCTGTCGTCGCGCCGATCCCGAGCGCCAGCACCAGCACCGCCGCCGCCGTGAAGCCCGGGTTCCGCCGCAACGTCCGAAACCCGTACCGCACGTCCTGCCACGTCGTCTCCAGCACGTTCGCTCCTCGCTTCCTGACCGCTCGTCCGTTCAACCCCGGACTCGATGACTTCAACCGGAGACGCACCCCCAGAACCGCGAGACCCGCGGCCTCCCGTACCACGAACCAGGCGCGCCCCAACACTCCGCGCGACTCCCGCCACCGTTCCTCGTGAACCGACAGAAGCTCGTCGCCATGCTCCTCGCGGAACCAGCGCGGCGACATGGCCAGCAGCCACCGGATCATTGGCCCCGTTGATCGCTCGCGTTCACGCATCCACCGCTCCGTGCCTCACGCGCGCTCGCTCGTCAGCAGCTTCTTCCGCCGCGCGACCGTCACCAGCCCCGCCAGACGGCTCGCTTCCTCCGACGCCGCTTCCTTCCCCTGCCGCGTCACCCGGTAGTACCGACGACGCCGGTCCTCGCCCGCATGCCGACGACCGGCGTCCGCTTCGATCAGACCCTCCGCTTCCAGACGCTGCAGCGCCAGGTACAACGCTCCCGTCGATGGCGCCGACTCCGGCCCCGACCGCTCCTCGATCTCGCGGATGATCCCATACCCATGCCGCGCTTCACCCACCAGCGTCAGCAGGATGTCGAACGTCAACGGTGTCAGCGCCATTTCCTCCGCCTCACGGATTCGGACTCGTATATATAACTCATTTATATATTGTTGGATTAGATAGATGCGCGCAAGGGCGACGATGCGCGAGAGGGTGACGGGGCGGTTGGAACACGGGGCGGGGTGGTGACCGGGCTGTGGAGCGAACGCCGGGCAGGGCCACGTTCGAGGCGATTCGATCTTGTGCGCCATCGAGCCCTACGGTGCGATCGGCGAGCGGTAGCGGCCGGCGCGCGCCGAACTGGCCCGGCGGGCGGGATTCAGGAGGCGTAGCGTTTCGCGGCCCGCGCTCGCGCCTTTGCCGCCTCGACCTCACGGTTCCTGGGCGGGCTGCCTGAGACCAGCGAGTCGAGCAGCCGCCGGGCGGTGGCGGCGACCTCGTCGACCGCCAGTTCGAAGGCGGCCTCGTTGGCCTTCGACGGCCGGGTCGATCCGCTCAGCTTGCGCACGAACTGGAGCGCCGACGCGCGGATCTCGTCATCCGTCGCGGGCGGGTCGAAGTTGTGGAGCGTACGGATGTTCCGGCACATCGGCGTCTTCCCCTGGAAGGTCCGAAGGGTAGTGACAAGCGGTGGAGCGGGCACGGTGCACACGCCCCCGACAAATAAAGTGTCCCGGGCTCCGGAAGAAAAGCCCGGCCCCTTGCCCGGCCGGGAAGCCTGGCCGGCTTCCGACCCGCAAACGTTGCCAACCGGTTAGCCGTCATTATTGTTGCAATGACGTCATTCCCGTTCTCGGGTACCCGGAGGATCCAATGGGCAGAACCGCAACACTCACGGCGCTGGCATTCATTGCGTTGCTCGCCGCGCCTCTGGCCGCGCAGACCAAGCCGGCGAACATGGCCGGCAAGTGGGAGTTCACGTACACCACGCAGCGTGGCCAGTCTACGATGACGGTCACGTTCACGCAGGAAGGCGAGGCGCTGAAGGGCACGATGGAAATGCCCTCGCGCGGCGGACGCGGCGGCGGGCCGGTCGAGATCAGCAAGGGCACGATCAAGGGCAACGACCTGACGTTCTCGATCGTGCGCACGTTCGGCGATCGCAGCATGGAGACGGCGTATACCGGCAAGGTTACCGGCGACACGGCCGAGGGGACCATGGCCGGTGGTGGCGGCCGTGGCGGGAACACCGAGCCCATCAAGTGGACGGCGAAGAGAATGCCGGCGGGCTGAGCGCCTCAGGCCGACGGAGCGAGGGCCGCTGGAACGCGATTCCGGCGGCCCTCGTCAATTCAGGGCCGGGGGGGATCAGAGAAGCTGGTACACCTTCGGCCGTCCGCCCTGCCCGAGGCCCACGCACTCGCGCGGGGTTCGTTCCCTGGGATCGAAGGGTCTGTGGTAGGCGACTTCCCTCGGAGCCCTGCGCCGCGCGAATGTTCCGGG
This sequence comes from uncultured Gemmatimonadales bacterium, assembly GCA_963786235.1. Lineage (GTDB taxonomy): Bacteria > Gemmatimonadota > Gemmatimonadetes > Longimicrobiales > RSA9 > CAWAYJ01. The sequence continues at coordinate 165,997 of CAWAYJ010000034.1, read as the reverse complement.
TGCCGGCGGTGAGACGGGCCGGAGAGCGGCGGGCCCGTCGGGCAGTGCCCGGAACGGCCGGCAGTGACGGGGCCCGGCCCGGGTGGGTCAGGCAGTGCGCACGCCGCGGCTCCGGTCGGGAACGATGCCCGGTCGGCGGGCATGCGCCTCGATCCAGCCGAGGTACTGCTCGAGCAGGCGGGTCATGAGGAAGCGATCCCGGACCGTCTCGCGGCCGCGCCGGCCGAGCACCGCCGATGCGGCGGGATCATCCAGGACGCGGAGCACGCGGTCGGCACACGAGGCTACGTCGTCGACCAGATACCCGTTCCAACCATCCCGGATCTGGTAGCGGATCCCGCCGACGTTGCCCGCGACGACCGGCCTCTCCTTCCAGAGCGCTTCCGTCACGGTGAGGCCGAATCCCTCACGGATCGACTTCTGGAGCACGATGTCGGCACCGCGCTGCATGGCGTTGACTTCGCGCGCGTTCTCGTCAACGCGGTCCGCCGGAACATCCAGAGCGAGGAGATGCACGTCGGGATCGTCGCCCGCGGCGGCCCGTACCCGCTCGTATACCTCGCGTCCCTCGGGATCGTCGCTGGCCATTGACGCCATGTACGCGAGCTGGAGCGCCGGACGCTCGCGCTTCACGATGCGATACGCCTCGAGAACGCCAAGTGGATCCTTCCACGGGTCGAAGCGCGAGACCTGCAGCATCACCGGGCGTTCCGGGTCGAGGCCGTACCGCCGCTGCACCCGCCGGACCCTGTCGGGTTCGAGGTCACAGTTCTTCGCGCGAAACGGATCGATGCACGGCAACGCCGTTTCGGCGCGCACCCCCAACTCCGGCGGCACGTACTCGGGGGTCGAGAAGATGGCCTGGTCGTAGGGCAGGAGGAACGGCGCCAGCGCCATCCACCAGCGGCGGTTGGGTGCGGTCAGATCGATGTGGCAGCGCCAGAACCATGAGCCGCCGTGCGCGGGGAACATGGAACGGAGCGCGAGCGGCTGCGGGTCGTGCACGATGACGACATCGTAGCGGCTCAGCCGGCTCGCCAGCTTCGACGCGTTCCGCGCGTTGCCGCGGCGGTAGACATCGAGGTAGCGTCGAAGCCAGCGCTGGCGTCCGCCCTGGAGCGCATTATGCATCGACTTGGTGACCTGGAAGAACTCGTCGTCGCCATCGAGCACGTACCAGTCGACGGACAGGCCGGCGCCGCGCATCAACGGGATCAGGCTGAACAGCATCTCGGAGACACCGCCACCGATCAGCGTGGCGTTGATGTGGAGGACCTTGAGTCCCGCGAGCAGGGCTCCGCGGCGGCGTATTCGTTCGACCGCGCGATCGCCGATCAGTGCGCGGTAGTCGTCGAGTCCGGCGGTCGAGAACGGCGCTTCATTCACGAACATGACATCCCTTCCCATCGTCGCGTACGTCCGCGGAATCGCTAGTGGCCACATCCGTGCCAGCGCGCCGTCGTTGGCGCGATTTGCGGTCGAGTACCGAGGGATCGTCCGAATGCGTTGCGCACCAATGGATTGCCTGCGCGCCGAACGGTCCCGGCCGGACCGGGCGCGACGGCCCGCGGCGGACATCTGCACGATTGACAGGTATCCTGCACCAGATCGGCGCGTGCCCGGAGCCGGCCTTCCGAGCCACCATGCGGTGCGGGTTGCGCTGGAGGTCTGCATGCCCTAGATCGGGCCAATCCACCCCGACATTGAGGATGCCCCATGCGCCACCACCGCAGCCCGGTACTCGTCCGCCCATCGCGGATCGCAGCAATCCCGATCCTCGCCGCTCTTCTCGGATCGCTCGTCGCGTTGCCGGCGTCGGCGCAGGGTGGCCGTGGTGGCGCGGTGCAGGACAGCACCCGAGCACGCGGTGGTGCGGGCCGGCAGGGTGGCGCGTTGCCGAGACGGAACCTGCGCGGCGTGCTGGGTGGCGTGCCGATGACGGCGGCGGACAGCATGGTGAAGACGGTTGTCGAGCGTCTCGACTTCGACAGCTACAAGCAGCTGGTGAAGGGCCTGACCGAGTTCGGCGACCGGCAGCAGGGCACGCCGCGGAACGCGGCCGCGCTCGACTGGATCGAGCAGCAGCTGAGTGGCTGGGGCTACGCCACGGAGCGCATCCAGTACGAGTATCGGGGCGAGCCGCGCGAGGAGGTGTTCGCGACGAAGGTCGGCAGCACGGTGCCGGAGGAGATGTACATCCTCGGCGGCCATTTCGATGGGCGTGGCGGCGGTGAGGCCGCGAACGATGACGGCTCGGGCACCGCGCTGGTGATGGAGATCGCGCGTGTGCTCGCATCGCCGGACGTGCGCACCACGCGCTCCGTCCGATTCGCGCTCTGGAACAACGAGGAGACGGGCCTGAACGGTGCGCGCGCGTACGTCGAGCAGCGCGCGCCGCTGCAGGGCATCGAGAGCCCCGCCGGCTCCGGCCTCTATCCGGAACCGAAGTGGCTGGGCATGATCCAGCACGACATGATGATGTGGGACCACGGCAACCCGGTGACCTGGAACCAGGCGCTCGATGCGGACGTCGACATCGAGTACCAGTTGAACTCCGGGATCGCGGACGAGTCCGCCGCGCTCGCGTTGCAGCTGCTGAACGCGAACCGCTACTTCGCCACCGACTATCCTGCGGTCGTGAGCAATGCGATGAGCAACACGGACTCCGCGCCGTTCCAGGACCTGATCCCCGCCGTGAGCCTGCGCGAGAATCGTCGCCTGTACGAGACCGGCAACCGCGCCAACCCGCACTGGCACCAACCCACCGACCTGTTCGTCATGTACTCGGACGACGATTTCCGGCTCGGCTTCAACGCCGCACAGACCACGCTCGGCGCCGTCGCGCGACTGGTGGAAGCGCACATCGGAAACTGATCGCCGCGTCGTCCCGGAGCGCGGATCGCGTCCGCGCCCCCCGACATACGACGAAGCAAGGCCGGCCACACCTTCCGCTGTGGCCGGCCCCTCTTCATTCACCCCCCGCCCCCTGAACCCGCTCCCCCCGCACCCGCTCCCTCTCCCGCAAACGCCTCCGCCTCCGCTCCCGCCTCCCGATCCCTCCCCTTATCCCCACTTCAGGTCGGTCTTCGAAATCGGCAGCGACCGGACACGCTTCCCCGTGACCGCCCGGATCGCGTTGCAGAGCGCCGGAATGGCGGGCGGCAGCGCGGGCTCGCCGAGGCCGGTGGGCGGATAGTCCGTGATGTGGAAGTGGACGTCCACGGGAGCGGACTGCGTCATGCGGAGCAGCGCGAAGTTGTTGAAGTTGGACTGGGCGGTTCGGCCGCCCTCGATGGTGATCTCCTGCGCGAGCGCCTCGGCGATGCCATCGAGAACGGCGCCCTGCACCTGATTCTCCGCGTTGCTCGGGTTGACGATCTGGCTCCCGATATCGCCGACCACCCAGACCTTGTCCACGGTCACCGCGCCGTCCGTGCTGACGCTCGCCTGGACGACCTCCGCGAAGTAGCCGCGGTGGCTGAAGTGGAAGGCGACACCCATACCGGTGCCGCGTGGCAGGCTCTTCCGGTCGGACCAGCCGGAGCGTTGCGCGACGACTTCGAGCACGGCGCGCATCCGGTCCGCGACGAGCCCGCGCGTTTCCTCGCCCGAGGCGGACGCGAGCAGGTCGAGTCGGAACTGCACGGGGTCCTTGCCGGCCGCCTCCGCCAGCTCGTCAATGAACGACTGCACGGCGAACGCCACGCCATTGCTGGTGGGCGCGCGCAGCGCGCCGGTGGGTACGCCGAGCGGCATCATCGAGGCGTCGAGGGCGTAGTTGGGCACGAACCGCTGCGGGAACTCGGTCGCGCCGAGGCTGGCGCTGGACGCGAAGCGGCGCCCGTCGCCGAACGAGATGAAATGGTTCTTCCACGCGACCAGCTTCCCGTTCGCGTCGACGCCACCCGTGAAGTTGTGGAAGCCGGCGGGCCGGTAGAAGTCGTGCTGCATGTCGTCTTCGCGCGACCAGAGCATCTTCACGGGCGGGCCCGCAAGCTGCTTCGCGATGGCCGCGGCCTCGACCATGTAGTCGTTGTTGAGCCGCCGGCCGAAGCCGCCGCCCGCTCGCGTCAGGTGAATCGTGATGTCGTCTTCATCGAGACCGAGCGTCCCGGCCACGAGCCGGCGGCCGCTCTGCGGCGTCTGCGAAGGCGCCCAGATCTCGAGCTTGCCGCCCCGGAACTGCGCGGTGCAGTTCTGCGGCTCCATCGGCGCGTGCGCGATGAACGGGTAGAAGTAGGACGCCTCGACCGTCCGGGCGGCGCTCGCGAGCGCCGCGTCCGGATCGCCGTCCTTGCGGAGCGAGCGCTGGGGCGGCTGCTTCGCCAGCTCGGTGGCGCGCGCCGCGATGGCGGCGCTGCTCTGCCCGGCGGTCTCGCCCTCGTCCCAGCGGACGCGCAGCGTGCGCCGCGCGCTCTGTGCCGCCCACCACGTGTCGCCGATGATGGCGACGCCGGGCAGCAGTCCGGACAGCTGGTCGGTGCCCTCGATCACGAACGCATCCTTCACGCCGGGCTCCGCCTTCACATCGTCGAGGTTGGCGTCGATCACCTTGCCGGCGAATACGGGGCACTTCACGTACACCGCGTGCACCATGTCCGGCAGTTCGGTGTCGATGCCGAACAGCGGCTTCCCCGTAACGATCGCGTGGTTGTCCACGCCCGGGATGCGCCGGCCGATGATGCGGTAGTCCGCCGGCTGCTTGAGGGTCACGGCGTCCATGTCAGGTGGCCGCATTGTGGCCGCCTTCGCCACCAGCTCGCCGTACGTCGCCGAACGGTTGCTGCCCGCGTGACGTACAACGCCGGACGACGTCGTACATTGCGAGGCCGGCACGCCCCACGTCTCGGCCGCCGCCGCAACGAGCAGCGCGCGGCCCGCGGCTCCTGCGCGGCGCATCGGCTCGAAGTGCGTCGGGGTGGCGGTGCTGCCGCCCGCCGATTGCCGCTGGTAGTTCACGGTGTCGAGCGAGGCCTGCTCGACGTGCACGTCTTTCCAGTCCACGTCGAGCTCATCGGCGATCAGCATGGGCAGCATCGTCTTGACGCCCTGTCCGATCTCCGGGTTCTGCGCCATGATCGTGATGGCGTTGTCAGGCATGATGCGGATCCATGCGTTGATCGTTCCGTCCGCCGAAGCGCCCGCGACCTCGCTCCCGCCGAGCCAGTCGAGATGCGTGCCGATCAGGAGGCCGCCACCCGCCAGAGCGGTGACGCGCAGAAACTGGCGGCGGTCGGTAGTGAATCGAGTGTTCACGGGGCCTCCTTGCGAATCGGCTCGCCGGCGCCGGACCGGCCGCCCGAAGCGTCGGTCGATGGCAGCTCCGCGGCCCGGTGGATCGCCTGGCGGATACGCAGGTAGGTCGCGCAGCGGCAGAGATTGCGGTTCATCGCCGCGTCGATCTCCGCGTCGGTCGGTTTCGGCGTCCGCTCGAGCAACGCCGCCGCCGACATGATCTGACCGGCCTGGCAGTAGCCACACTGCGGGACGTCGATCTCTTCCCACGCGCGCTGCACCGGATGCGTGCCCTCCGCCGAGAGCCCCTCGATCGTCGTGATCTGCTCGCCCCGGACCTCGCTCGCCAGGATCTGGCACGACCGCTCCGGCGCCCCGTTCCAGTGCACCGTGCATGCGCCGCACCGCCCGATGCCGCACCCGAACTTGGTGCCCTTGTGCCCGAGGACATCCCGCAGCACCCAGAGCAGCGGCATGTCCGCCGGCACATCCACCGTCGTCGGAGTCCCGTTCAGAATGAACGTGATCGTCATGATCCCCCCCGGACCTTTCTGTTTCCCGGACCCGCAACCGCCCCCGCTTCCACAACTACACCCGCAACCGCTCCACTGACCGCTCCTGCCGCCCACCCACGGGGGCCTGCGGCGGGTCGTCCTCCGCCTGCGGGGCCACGACGACGACGAGCCTGCCGATGAACGGCGCGCGAGGTCATCCGCGGTGTCCTCCATTGGAACGTGTGCGACGGGATGGTAACGGGCGGCCGGACCCCCCATACCGGAAGATGTCGAAAACGCGGGACCGGTCAACCGGAAGCCGCGGATTGAACGGACAGGAGGCTTGGAAAATGGGCGCAGAAGGGGAACGATGACCAGCCGGCCGTGACGACCGTTGTCCGCCGCGGGCCGGATCTCAGTCCCGTCGTCGCCCTGCGGCCGCCGCCTCGCGGAAAACGCGCACGTAGGCCTCGATCATGGCTTCGAACCCGAACGCTGCCTCGGCGTGACGCCGCGCCGCCTCGCCGGCGCGGCGCCCGACCGCGGGGTCGGCGAACTCGATGAGAGCCGCGGCCAGCGCATCGAGGTCCCCGATCGGGACGAGCCGGCCGGTCACGCCGTCCTCGATCTGTTCGGGATGGCTATGGGCCCGGCTGGCGATCACGGGCAGCCCGCAGGCCAGCGCTTCGACCACGGAATTCGAGAAGCCTTCCGCGCTCGAGAGATTGACCGAGACATTGCAGGCCGATAGGACTTCCGCCACGTCGTCGCGCTGGCCGGTAAAGGTGCTGCGAATGCCGAGCTCGCGCGCCAACGCTTCGAGCGCATCGCTGTCCGTGCCGCGGCCCGCGATGAGAACATGCACGTCGAGGCGACCCTCGAGCCGGGCCGCGGCCCGCAGCAGGTCAGCCACGCGCTTGCGCGGCTGGAGTGAGCCGTGGAATCCGGCGACGTACTCGGCCTCGCGGATACCGAGCGATTCCCGCATCGCGACACGCAGCGAGGGCCGGGGCCGGAACCGCTCGAGGTCCTTGCCATTGTGGATCACGTACATCGGGACCGCCGACAGCCACGGCGTCGTTCCCAGCTGCTCGTGCCTCATCGCTTCCGAGTTCACGATCATGGCATCGAGGCGCAACCAGAGCAGACGATAGTACAGACGGTCCGGCAGGGCGTATGGCGCGCCGTGGCGGTGCACGATCGCGGGTGTGCGGTGCGCGCCGCGCGCCGGCACGGCGAACTTCACGTCCTTGTGCCGATCGGCGAGCACAATGTCCGGATTCACCGTTCGCATCAGCCGGCGCAGTTGCAGGATCCGCCACAGGTTCAACTCGCCGCGGATGGCGAGAGGCGCGGCCCGCACCGCGGGATGTTCCCGGATCCGGCTGTGGAGCGCGTCGTCCGGCCGACACACGAGGGTGACCTCGTGCCCGGCGTCCGTCAGACCCGTCGCCAGCTCGAGCGCGGTGGTGACGCCGCCGCCCGGACCGCGCGCAGAGTTCAGGAACAGGATGCGCACTACTTCCGCCGGGCTACGTAGATGTCGGCCTCGAGCATGACGCCGTCCACGTAGAAGTGGTGGACGAAGTAGACGTTGCCCTGCGGATCGAGGGTCGGCTCGCCCGCGAAGCGGGAGATGATGAGCTCGGCCGGCTGCCAATCGCCGTTCACCCGCCTCGAGCGGAAGATCGCCGGGCTGCCCTGGTACCAGCGCGTGATCCACAGCTCGCCGCCGCCGGGTGTCACGTACGGCCGCGTCTCGTCGGCCGGCGTGTTGACCGCCACGACGTTCACGGGATCCGCCCACTCGCCGGCGGTGCGTGTGAGCATCCGAGATGTCCTGGCCGCCAGCGCCGCCGGCGCGAGCCGAGCCGTAGTACAGTTCGTCGCCTTCGATGTGTAGCTCGCCGACATCGTATTCCACGGGGAACTCGACGGGCTCCCAGTCTCGCCAGCGGCCGTCCGCGTACGTGGCGCGGAACCAGTGCACCCCGGTGTACCCTGCGCGCGCCGTGCAGAAGAGCATCTCATCGCCGGCCACGAAGGGACAACCGTTGAGAGCGAACTCGTCGCTCTGCTGGAGCTGCACGAGCGACGGTTCCAGCCAGGCTCCGTTCACGAGGTGCGAAACCCAGATTCCGTTCACGGGGTCGCCGATCTGGATCGACGCGTCCTGGCGGACGTCGGCGGCGAAGAAGAAATAGAGCGCGGATCCGTCCGCGGGGATGAAGGGCGCGTCCTCCGCGCCCGCCGTGCTGATGACGGGAACGGGAACGGGCTCGAGAAACTCGGTGGAATGGAGGATGGGCGGGGTTCGATCGGTCGCGGGCGTGCCTTTCACGGCAGAGGCCGGGATCTTCGAATGCCGGTCGATGTCGAGCCGATCGTCGACAGGTCCGGTGCTATCGCCACCGCACCCGGACACGGCCGTGAGCACGGTGAGGATGGGGACCATGCGGCCTCTTGTCACCGTTTCTTCAGCTCCGTCGAGAACGAGAGGCCGAGCCGATCCACATCCGCAGCGCGGTCGATCCTGGCCATAGCGCCTTCCGTCGCGGCTATGGCTGGCTCACGTCACGGAGTCCGCTGACGGCGTCGAGCCCCAACCTCCGCGCTTCCGTGTTGAACGCGGCGAGGTCCGTCGCCAGCACCTGGTCGAGCCGGTCCGTCTGCACCTTCAGCTCGGCGACCAGGTCCTTGAAAATCGGCTCCGCGTTCTCGATCGGACGGCCGTCGCCCCGACTCACCACGCGGAGCAGCGACGCCAGCCGGTTGTTCAGCTTGATCGGGAAGTTGAGCGGGTCCTGCCCGCTCTGGTTCTTCACCTGGTAGATCTCCTCCTCGACCGCGCTCAGGTCCGCGGTCAGCCGGTCGCCCGACCGCTTGAGGCGCGAGTCCTTGTTCTTCTCCAGCCGGTCCGCGACATCGCTCTTGATGCGACGGATCGCGATCACCGCGCCGTTCGCCTCGCTCACCTTGTCCCGGATCCGGATCGACAGGTCGAACTGCGCCTGCAGGTCCGCCTGCGTCACGTCCGTGTAGAGCGGGTGCTTCTTCACCACCAGCGGTTGCGTCCGGGTGACGCCATCCGCCGTCATGCGCACCGTGTAATTCCCGGGCACCGCGCTCGGCCCCGACGTGGACGCGCCCCAGAGGATCATCCCGTCGAACGTCGTCGCTCCCGGGTACTGCAGGTTCCAGTTGACCGTGTGCAGCCCCGGCGTCATCTGGGCGCCCCCACCCCCACGCCCGAACCCACCACGCCCGCCCCCGGCCCCACGGCCGCCACCCGCCCCGGCTCCCCGTCCACGCGCGGTGTCGGGCCGAACACCTTCAATGGTGTTCACTACCGCACCACTCCCGTCCAGGATCTCGATCTTCAGCTCGCCTGCCGGCCGGCGCAACCAGTACGTGATCGCGGCGCTGGTCGCCGAGCGGATCGCGGCGGGCGGCGCGAACAGGACCGGGTCCGTGTTCGCCGACATGGCCGGCTGGTACTGGCGGAGCGGGCCGATGTTGTCGAGCACCCAGAAGCTGCGGCCGTGGGTCGCGATCGCGATCGCGTCATCCTCGACCGCGATGTCGGAAACCTGCACGTCCGGCAGGTTGAGCGAAAGCGAGGTCCACGTGTCGCCGTCGTCGTACGAAATGTAGAAGCCGTGCTGCGTGCCCGCATACAGCAGCCCGCGCCGGTACGGGTCCTCGCGTACCGCGTGCACGTAGTCGTCGGGCCGGAGCCCGTTCACGATCTTTGTCCAGGTCCGACCGTAGTCGTGCGTGCGGAAGATGTAGGGCGCCATGTCGGCCAGCAGCGGCCGCTTCACTGCGGCGTAGGCGGTGCCCGCATCGAACGCGGACGGGTCGATGATGCTGACGCGGCCGAAGTCCGGCATGTCGGGTGGCGTAACGTTCATCCAGTTCGCGCCGCCGTCGCGCGTGACGTGGATGAGGCCGTCGTCGGATCCCGCCCAGATCACGTTGACATCGACCTTCGACGGGCCGAGCGCGAACACGGTCGCGTAGACCTCGGGCCCGTTCATGTCACGCGTGATCGGGCCGCCCGAGGGGCCCATGGTCGCAGGGTCGTGGCGCGTGAGGTCGGGACTGATCCGCTCCCAGCTCTGCCCGTCGTCGGTCGTCTTCCACACGTGCTGCGAGGACGTGTAGACGATGGTCGGGTCGACCGGCGAGTAGATCACCGGGTAGGTCCACTGCCAGCGCTCGACCAGTGCCGACGACTCCTCGCCCGAGAACATGCGCGGATACGGGTTCACCTCGCGGCTCTCGCCCGTGCGCCGGTTCGTGCGGATCAGGAACGAGCCGTTGTTGCCGCCCGAGAAGAACACGTCCGGGTCCTTCGGATCGGGTGCGATGTAGGCCGGCTCGCTCCCGCCCGGGCTGTACATCTGCGGCTGGCCACCGCCCCGGCCGAAGCCGCGGCCACCACCACCCTGCCCCGTGTTGCTCGGCAGGCAGACCGTGCTGCCATCCTGCTGCGCGCCGCACACGTGGAACGGCACGTGCGCCGTCGCCACCACGTGGTAGTACTGCGCGGTCGGATAGTCGCGCGCGGTCCACGTGCGCTGGTTGTCGAGCGCGTTGAACGTGATCGCGCCGCCACTGTCGCTCGCGTGCAGCACGTGGTTCGGATCGTCCGGATCGACCCAGAGGTCGTGCGAGTCGCCACCCGCGAACCGGCTCATCGTCTTGCCGCCGTCCGTCGAGACGTAGGTGCCCACGTTCAGCAGGTAGACGCGGTCCTTGTCCTGCGAGTCGGCCGTGACGTGCGTGTAGTAGAAGGCACGCTGCCGGATGTTGCGGTCGTCGTTGATCAGTTCCCACGTAGCGCCGGCATCATCGGAACGGAACAGCCCGCCGTTCTCGTTCTCGACCAGCGCGTAGACCCGGTTCGGATCGGCGGGCGAGACGTCCACGCCGATCTTGCCGATCACGCCCTTCGGCAGGCCCTTGTTGCGCGTGATCTCCTTCCACGTCTCGCCGCCGTCCGTCGACTTGAACAGACCACTGCCCGGCCCGCCGCTCGACATCTGATACTCCTTGCGGTAGGCCTCCCAGAGCGCCGCGTACATCACGTCCGGGTTCATCGGGTCGAACGAGATGTCGACGGCCCCCGTCTTGTCGTCCCGGTACAGGACGCGCTTCCAGGTGGCGCCGCCGTCCGTGCTCTTGAAGAGACCGCGCTCCTCGCTCGGGGCGCCATACTTGCCGAAATCCGCGACAAACACGATGTCCGGGTTGCGCGGGTGGATCCGGATCTTCGCGATCGCATCCGACTCCGAGAACCCGACGTGCGTCCACGTCTTCCCCGCGTCGGTCGACTTGTACACGCCGTCGCCCGGCTCGATGTTGCCGCGGATGCAGGCCTCGCCCATCCCGATGAACAGGATGTCCGGGTTCGTCCGCGCCACCGCCATCGCGCCGACCGACGAGCTCCGGATCTGGCCGTCCGTCACCGGCGCCCAGTTCTCGCCGCCGTCCGTCGTCTTCCAGAGCCCGCCGCCGGTCGCGCCGAAATAGCCGACCTGCGGCTGCCCGATCACGCCGGCCACGGTCAGCGAGCGGCCGCCCCGGTCCGGACCGATGTTCCGCCACTCGTACGTCCCGAGGAGCGCGGTGTCGATCGGGGACTGCGTCTGGACGGCGGGCGCGGGTCCGGTCCGGTCCGCCAGCCGGGCTGTGGGCCAGAGGACGGGGAGCAGCAGGAGGGCGATCCACGCCCGGGAACCGCCAATGTCGAAGGGTGCGAACATGGGTCCGAACTCCGCGTGGGGGATGAGCCTCGCGAACCCGGGAATGGTAGCACGAGGCGACCGGTTCCGCACGCGGGGTGCCGCGTCGAGCGGGCCCACCGTTGACCGTCCGGCCGGGCGGCCCCGTGAGGTACGGACGCGAGCGAGGGGGCCCGTTTCCGGACCCCCTCGTCGGGGTTCGACCGCCTCAAGCTACGGCGTCACTTCCAGAAGTCGGGAGCCTTCGCCTTCGTGTCCGCCGAGACGTAGGACATTGAAGGGCTGACGCGGAAGCGGTTCGTGATGACCATCTGCGCGTCGTTCGCCATCGACGTCTGCAGCGTCGCCATGTCCTTCGGGCTCACCTTCTCCCACATCGCGTTGCCATCGGCCATCATCTTGTCGAAGTCGGCGTAGTCCGTGACCGACGAGAAGATCATGTAATAGCCACCCGGCATCCCCGCCGTGACCTGGTAAACGCGGTAGCTCATCCCCGGCGCGTTCTTCTTGACCTGCTCCATGTAGACCTTCGCCGCGGCCTCCCACGACTGCTCCCGGCCGAGCCGGATCCGGAACATCGTGATCTCGTAGAACCGCACCATGGCGAGGTCGGGGAACGCGCCATAGCTCAGGTCCGGCCGTGCCATCGCCTGGAACGACCGGGTCCCGCTCAGGTACTGCCCGTCCGCCGCCCACAACCGGTCCAGTTCCGAGCCGAGCGCCGGCTTCGCATCGGTCTCCTTCATGCTCTCGCCTTCGGCAGCAAACGACGCGTACGGCGACATGAACCAGACTTCGCTCTCTCCCGTCATCGAGGAGATCGCCAGGTAGTTCCATGGCGAGTTGGCTTTCTCATACGCGGCCGGCCAGCCGGCCTCGTTGGCCGCGTGCGCGGCATCCATCCCGGGCTTCACGCTCTCGACAATGATCGACAGCATGCCCGGCTGCGAGGTCGGCATGCCCTGGGCCGCCACGGTGCCGCTTGTCGCGGCCAGGAGCATGAGGGACAACAGTAGGCGGACGTAGGTACGCATAGGGCCTCTTTCGGGAGGAGCGCCGCCAGGACGCATGAGGGGGCACCTCGCCTCGGGGAGTCGGGGCGAGAGCCGATCTGCTCGAATTGTGGATTGGAAATGAGCGCCCAATACCGCCCCGTACGGGGTCGGAAGTCAAGGACCTCGTATTCCGGACCCTTCTACTCCGGGGGCGGCGTCGGATTTCGCATGTAGATCGTCCGGATCGGGAACGGGATCTCGATGCCTTCCTGGTTGAACCGGGCGTGCAGCGCTTTGATGAACTCGTGCTTGATCAGGAACTGGTTGCGGAATCGGGACGCTGGCAGCAGCACGTTGAAGTTGATGCTGGAGTCGCCGAACTCCTGGTAGCGCACGGCGGGCTCGGTGTCGGCCGACACCTTCTCGACCGAGGCGAGCACCTGCTTCGCCACCTCCAGCGTCACGCGCTCGACGAGTTCGAGGTCGCTGTCGTACGCGACGCCTACGGGGACCGAGACCAGCAGGCTCCGCCGCGGCAGGCTGTAGTTGGTAACCACGCGCGACGCGAGCACGCTGTTCGGGATGACGACGAGGTTCCGGTCCGGGAATGTCCGGATCGTCGTGTTCCGCGCCTTCACGTCCGTGACGAATCCCTCCTCGCCCGAGTCGAGCCGGATGTAATCGCCCGTGCGGATCTGGCCCGCGACAATGATGGATACGCCGGCGAACAGGTTGCCGAGCGTGTCCTGGAGCGCGAGCGCGACGGCGAGGCCGCCGATCCCGAGAGCGGTGATCAGCGGTGTGATCTCGATGTTCAGGTTCGACAGGATGAGGAAGATCCCGATCGTCCCGATGACGAGGTTGACCAGGTTCGAGACGAGAGAGGTCGAGGGCAGCCGCTCCTTGTCGCGCGAGGGGATGCGCTGGATCGCGCCGGAAGCGAGCCGCATCGCGATCAGCGTGAACGACACGATGACCGAGACCACCAGCATCTGGTTAATGCGGGTCTGGAGGTTCTCGCTCAGGCTGCCCACGCCGGTCGCCGCCCAGATGCCCGCGGCCGTGCACCAGACCAGCGGCATCCAGCGGATGGCGCCGATCAGGAGGTCGTCCCACGTGGACTCGGTCCGTTTCGCGAGGGCACGGAACGCGCCGACGAGGAAACGCTCGATCAGGATGCCGGCGAGGATGCCGGCGAGGACGAGCCCGAGCCCGAGTATCCAGGGGTTTCCGGTCAGGAATTCCATCACGCGGTCGTCGTCCCGGGTTCGGCGGTCGTGCCGCGCAGCGCCTGGACGTCCGCGCCGGCCGGCTGCTGGAAGACGCGCAGGCCGAAATCCGGCAGCACGGCCAGCAGGTGCTCGAAGATGTCGGACTGGATGCCTTCGTAGGTGATCCAGGCCGTGTCGTTGGTGAACACGTAGAGCTGCAGCGGCAGGCCGTTTGGCGTCGGATCGAGCTGGCGCACCAGCAGCGTCAGCCGGTCGTGCGTGTTCGGATGGGCGCGCAGGTACTGTACGACGTAGGCGCGGAACGTGCCCAGGTTGGTGAGCCGCCGGACGTGCGGGACCACGTCCGCGGGCAGCGACCGGCTCTCGTTGTGCGCCCGGATCGCTTCGGTCTTCTCTCCGATGTAGTCGCGGAGCAGCTCCCAGCGGCCCAGCTCTTCGATCTCGGCCGGCTCCAGGAAGCGGACGGAGCTCATGTCGATGTTGATCGCCCGCTTGATCCGCCGTCCGCCCGCCTCCGACATGCCGCGCCAGTTCTTGAAGGAGTCGGAGATCAGCGCGTGCGTCGGGATCGTGGTGATGGTCTTGTCCCAGTTCTGGACCTTGACCGTGTGCAGCGCGATGTCGACGACATCGCCGTCCGCGCCGTACTTCGGCATCTCGATCCAGTCACCGATCCGGACCATGTCGTTCATCGCGATCTGGATGCTCGCCACGAACGAGAGGATCGTGTCCCGGAAGATCAACAGGATCACCGCCGTGAGCGCGCCGATCCCGCTCAGGAACACGACGGGCGAACGGCCAACCAGCTGCGAGACGACGAGGATGACGGCGACGATATAGAGGAAGATCTTGACGATCTGCAGGTAGCCCTTGATCGGCCGGCTCGCCGCTTCCGGCCGCTGCGCGTAGATCTGGTTCAGCGCCGTCAGCAACGCGCCCGCCGCCAGCACGATCACCAGCACGATCACGGCGACCGCCACCCGCTGGATCAGCACGGACACCGCCTCGGGCAGGCCCGGCACGAGCAACACGCCGTAGTGCACGACGATTGCCGGCACCACGTTCGACAGCCGGCGGAACACGTTGTGTTCCTGGATGCGGTCGTCCCACGTGAACTGCGTGCGCCGGACCAGCGTCATGATCGCGCGCAGGATCCAGCGCCGGGCGACCACGTTCGAGAACCAGGCCAGGCCGAAAACCACCGCGAGCCCGAGCACCGGGCCCGTCACGGGGTGGGCCGCGAGCCAGCCACGCACGGCGGTCCAGCCGGGCAGCGCAGTAGCCGTCCGGGTGGCGGTGTCGGGGATCACGGTCTGGCTGAATGGCAGCATTCGCGGTTCTCGAAGTGTCAACGGAGTCAGGGCGGTGAAGATGGACCGCGCGGACCGGTGATGCCAGTGCAATCGATGCGCTCCCGACGCGAAGAGCCGGGCCGGCGCATGGATCGCGCGGCCCGGCTCCCGGCGGTCAGCCGCAACGCGGGCTAATAGCTGACGGCCGCGAGGTCGCGCAGCGTCTTCGTGAACAGCCGGACCCTGGGCGTGTCATTCGAGCCCGGCGCATCCTGGTCCACGTCGAACGCCAACTGGGTCAGCGCATCTCTGCGGACGGGGCCGATCTGTCGTTCGATGTTGCGCAGCTGGTCGCGCAGCGCCCCGATGCGGTTCGGCTGGAACCCGTTCGAGCGCTCGAGCTGGTCGAGGTACGCCCGCGCCAGCGCGAACGTCGGCGGCCACACGAACTGCGGCTGGCCCTGCGTGTTCAGGTAGTCGAGCTTCACCGACTTCGCCGCTTCGATCTCGTTCCACGTCAGCCAGTTACTCGGCACCAGGTCGAAGATGTCGAGGCCACGCGCGATCTCCGAGCTCACAAGCACGCCGTTGTACCAGTACACGGACCACGAGCCACCCATCGTGAACGTCGTCGAATCGATCGGGCCGCGGTCGAAGAACGCGATCTCCACCGGGTGCGCCGCATCCGTCCAGTCGAATACCGAGATGCCGCCCTGGTACCACGCCTGCACCATCACGTCGCGGCCCGGGATCGGGATCAGCGAGCCGTTGTGCGCGACGCAGTTCTCCAGTGGCGTCTGCGCCGCTGGCATCTTGTAGTAGCTCTCGAAGTGCAGCTGCCGGCCATCGATCGTGAAGATCGCGTCCGCACCCCACTCCTTCGGGTCCGTGGCCCGGCACTTCGGCTGGCCGCCGCCGCCCCACTCATCGCTGAACAGCAGCTTCGTGCCCGCGTTGTTGAACGTGGCCGAGTGCCAGTAGGAGAAGTTCGAGTCGGCCACCGCCGAAAGCCGCTTCGGATTCACGGGGTCGCTGATGTCGAGCAGAAGGCCGTACCCTTCGCAGGCGCCGCCCGCCAGGCCGATCGCCGGGTAGAGCGTGATGTCGTGGCACTGGGTCGGGCCCGGCCGGGGCGCGTTCGGGTCTCCCTGCGGCTGCGCTCCGGCGCTGGCTGCGCGGGCCTTGTCGGCCGGGGCCAGCCCGTGCGTCGGCGCTTCGACGAGGCCGTTGAAGATACGCGGCGAGCTCACGATCGCGGCCTTCGTCGGGTCCGCCAGCGGGACCTTGATCACCTCGATCCGGAACAGCGCCGAGTTCGGGTCCTCGCTCGGCGGCGCCGCCACGCATCCGGGCAGCTCCGCTTCCGGGCGGACGCCCGCGGAACCGGACACGTACACGTAGACGTTGTCCTTGTCCTTCGGGTCGACCAGCAGCGAGTGCGTGTGCGAGCCCCGGCAGGTCTGCACGTTCGCGATGTACTTCGGATTGTGGATGTCGCTGATGTCGAAGATACGGATGCCCCGCAGCCGATCGGGACTGACCGCAGCGCGCACTCCTTCCGTGCCGCAGTCGAGCCGCCCGCCCGTGCCCTCGCCCGACACGAACAGCAGGTTCCGGTACACGGACACGTCGCTCTGCGAGGCCGGGCAGACATAGCCTTCGGCCAGCACCGGCTTCTCCGGATTCGAGATGTCCCAGACCTGGTAGCCGTTGTAGTTGCCCTGGATCGCGTACTTGCCGAGGAACGCGAGATCGGAGTTCGTCACGCCGATGAACGCCGGCGGTGGCGGCGTCTCCGAAAGCACGCGCAGGTTCCAGACGGCCTCACCGGCATCCATCAGCCCGGCCTTGAGTCCGATGCGCGGATCCGGGCTCGGCGGCGAGGCCGGCATCGAAGCCGGAGAAGCGCCCTGCATCGCGCCGCCGCCGGATGATCCGGACGAGGCGCAGGCAGCGAATGGGATCAGGAGCGCGGCCAGCGAGAGCGCGCCGAGCCGGGTCCGTACCCGCCCGACGGCGGCACCCCTCCACGGGGTTGATGATGTCATGCGGTTCCCCTTGTTGATGCGTACTGGAATCGGAATGGTCGAAGCTGCGAACGGTCTTCGGATTCCGGGCTGCGGTCCGCGACGCCCGCCGCGGCGAGCCGGTCTACGGTGTGCGGCCGCCCGCGGGCAGCGCGGCGAGCATGCGCCCCATGCGTGCGATCTCGGTCGTCTGGTCCACCTGGATGTCGTTGGCGAGCTTGAACGCGAGCTCACCCTGCCCGCCCCCGTCGGTGGCGAACAGCTCGCGCACCATCACCAGAGCGCCCTTGTGGTGCTGGATCATGTACGTCAGGAACAGCCGGTCGAACTCGGGACCCTGCGCCCGGCCGAGCTCCTCGAGCTGATCCTGCGTCAGCATACCCGGCATGTGCATCATCTGCATGGGACCATCGATCGTCAGGTTCAGCCCCGCGATGTGGATCTCGGGAACGACCTGGCCCCGGTCCCGGAGCCATCCCTGCATCGTCTTGATCTCGTCCGCCTGCGAGTTCGTGATCCGCGAGCACAGCGTCGCCACCGCCGGGCTCGCGCCATGGGTCGGCGCCAGCGCCGTCATGACCAGCGCCTGCGCGTGGTGGCTGATCATGCCGGTCATGAAGTGGACGTCGGCATCCGTGAAGTTCTGCCGCTCGTCCGCCTTGCGGGCGCGGTAGAGCGCGTCGTAGTCCACGCCGCCGGCAGCGCTCGAGGCCGAGCCGGACGGTTGCGGCGCCGCCGGCGCGCTGCCCGTCGTGGCACCGCCACAGGACGCGAGGATCAGGGCGACGACAGCGAAGCTCGTCCGGCGCACGCGCAGGATTCTCATCGGACTCCGGGCTCTGTGTGGAGGCGGGTGGCCGTTCGGGTCAGCCTTGAGGATACCCAATACCACCCGACAGGTGAACGGGTTTCATCGGCGAGCGCCGGCCCGGTACCGCCGGCACCTTTCCGGGACGGTGCCAGGGGGTCCATCTTGGCGGCCATGACCCATGTGTCGGGATATCCCCGTTCGGGCGACGCGTTCACGCGTGCGATCGGCCGCCTGGTCCTGGCCGCGGCGAGGTTCAGGGTCGGGGGAGAGTTGCCCGACAGCCCGAAGTTCGTGGTGTGCGTGGCTCCGCATACGTCGAACTGGGACTTCGTGGTCGGCTACGCCGCGAAGCTCGCGGTCGGCGTGCGCGCGCACTGGCTGGGCAAGAAGAGCCTTTTCCGCGGTCCGCTCGGTCCGGTGTTTCGCGCCATGGGCGGGATCGCCGTGGACCGGCGGGAAGCGCACGGCGTGGTCGGGCAGGTGGTCCGCCGCTTCGAGGAGAGCCGGTCGCTGGTCATCGGCGTCGCGCCGGAAGGCACACGGCGCAAGGTCGACCGGTGGCGGTCCGGGTTCTACCAGATCGCGCGGCAGGCTGGCGTCCCGATCGTCCCCGTCGCTCTCGACTGGGGCCGTGGGACGGTACGGATCGGCGACGCGTTCCCACCCACCGGCGACGAGGCCGCCGACCTCGCCGCGCTGCAACGGTTCTTCGCCGGCGCGCGCGGGAAGGTGCCGGAGAACGCGTTCCCGCCGCCCGCCGGTTGAGCGCACCTCTCACGTAGCTCGCCGCAGGCGGGACCGATTACGATGCCGAACGCGTTGAAGTCCTGGTCCAGGCTCCGGCTCGGAGGTGGCCCTCGACGCCGCAACCAGGCTGCCGATCAGCCGGGCAGGTCTCGCGGGTAGAAGTCCGGCACACCACGGATCCGGACCGCCCCGAAATCACACCTCGCGCCCCATCCCGGCGAGCAACTCGTCCGCCCGCTCCGACAGGTCGCCGTGCCCGCTGCGCGCGACGCCGAGCCCGGTTCGGGCCTCAGGCGACACGATGGCGGGCCCCGCCCACGGCCGACGCGCGTGCTCGCCGGATCGGGGGCCGGGGTCGTATCTTGCGCCGCGAACGGGTGGCCCGAGCGGGGCTGCCGAACCACGAATCGCCCGGGGGGGGCCGGTTGACCCTCGCATTCCGCACATGAGCCTGCTGCACCTCTACCGCGTTCCGGGCCTCTCCTCCGCACGCACAGACGAGCTGCTCCGCCGGTCCCGGGAGCAGGTATCGCCGCGCATCGAGGCGATCGCCACGGAGTTCTGCTTCAACATCGAGACGAGCGCCGCGCTCACGGCCGCGGAGCAGGGCGTGCTGGCGTGGCTGCTGCGCGAGACGTTCGAGCCGGACGGTCTCGGCCCGTCGAGCTTCCTGGACGACGGCTGGATCGTGGAGGTCGGTCCGCGGCTGAACTTCTCGACGGCTTGGTCGAGCAACGCGGTGTCGATCAGCCATGGCTGCGGCCTGGGCAAGGTGGAGCGGATCGAGCGGTCGCGGCGGTACGCGGTGCGGACGTCGTCGCCGCTGTCGGAGCGGGAGAAGTCCGCGTTCACGGCGATGGTGCACGACCGCATGACGGAGTGCCCGTACCCGGAGCCGCTGGCGAGCTTCGAGACGGGCGTCGAGCCGGCGGCGGCGTACGCGATCCCGGTGCTGGCGGAGGGGCGCGTCGCTCTCGAGCGCGTCAACCGCGAGCTCGGTCTCGCCTTCGACGACCGCGACCTCGACTACTACACGGCCCTGTTCCGGGACCGGATCCGGAGGGACCCGACGAACGTGGAGCTGTTCGACGTCGCACAATCGAACAGCGAGCACTCGCGCCACTGGTTCTTCAAGGGTCGGCTCGTGATCGACGGCGTCGAGCTGGACTCGCATCTGATCGGCATGGTGCGCGCGACGCTGGAAGCGAATCCGAACAACAGCGTGATTGCGTTCGCCGACAACTCGAGCGCAATCCGCGGCTACCCGATCCGCACGCTGCTCCCCGGACGGCCCGGCGAGCCGGGTCCACTCAACGAGACGCGGCTCGAGCACGACATCATCTTCACGGCGGAGACGCACAACTTCCCGTCGGGCGTGGCGCCGTTCCCGGGTGCCGAGACGGGGACGGGCGGCCGCATCCGCGACGTTCACGCGACGGGCCGCGGCTCGCTCGTCGTGGCGGGCACGGCCGGCTACTGCGTTGGCCAGCTCCGCATCCCCGGCTACCCGCAGCCGTGGGAGGACGAGCGGTTCCGCTATCCGTCTAACCTCGCGACACCGCTCGAGATCGAGATCGAGGCGAGCAACGGCGCGTCGGACTACGGCAACAAGTTCGGCGAGCCCGTGCTCGCGGGGTACACGCGCTCGTTCGGTCTGCGCCTGCCGGACGGCGAGCGGCGCGAGTGGATCAAGCCCGTGATGTTCTCGGGCGGGATCGGCCAGATCGATGCGCGGCACACGCGGAAGGACGAGCCCGCGCCCGGCATGCTGGTGGTCAAGCTGGGCGGTCCCGCGTATCGCATTGGCATGGGCGGCGGCGCGGCCTCCAGTATGGTGCAGGGCGAGAACGTCGCCGAACTCGATTTCAACGCCGTCCAGCGCGGCGACGCCGAGATGGAGCAGAAGGCGAACCGCGTGATCCGCGCCTGTGTCGAGCTGGGCGAGGCCAACCCGATCGTGAGCATCCACGACCAGGGCGCCGGCGGCAACTGCAACGTGCTGAAGGAGATCGTCGCGCCCGAGGGCGCCCGCATCGAGGTGCGGAGCATTCCGGTGGGCGATGCGACGATGTCCGTGCTCGAGATCTGGGGCGCCGAGTACCAGGAAAACGACGCGTTGCTGCTCGACCCCGGGCACGCCGACCTGTTCCGCGACCTGTGCGAGCGCGAGAAGGTGCCCTTCGCGTTCGTCGGGATGGTCACCGGCGATGGTCGGATCGTGCTGCACGACGAGACGGACGACGCGACGCCGGTGGACCTGGACCTCGACGAGGTCCTGGGCGACATGCCGGCCAAGGAGTTCCGGCTCGAGCGCGTCCCGCCGCGCCTCGATCCGCTCCGCCTGCCCGACGGGCTCACGGTGCGGGACGCGCTCGACCGCGTGCTCCGCCTCGTGTCCGTCGGGTCGAAGCGCTTCCTCACGACGAAGGTGGACCGCTGCGTAACCGGCCTCGGCGCACAGCAGCAGTGCGTGGGCCCACTGCATCTGCCGGTATCCGACGTCGCGGTGATCGCGCAGAGCCATTTCGGCGTCACGGGCGCGGCCACCGCCATCGGCGAACAGCCCATCAAGGGCCTGCTCGACCCGGCGGCCATGGCACGCATGAGCGTGGGCGAGGCGCTGACCAACCTGGTATGGGCACGCGTCAGCGCGCTTCGCGACGTCCGCTGCTCCGCGAACTGGATGTGGGCGGCGAAGCTGCCGGGCGAGGGCGCGCGCCTGGTCGATGCGGCGGCCGCGATGCGCGACCTCCTGATCGAGTTGGGCGTCGCGGTCGACGGTGGCAAGGACAGCATCTCGATGGCCGCGCTCGCGCCGCGCGAGAACAGCGGACAGGAGACCGTGAAAGCGCCCGGCGCACTCGTGATCTCCGCGTACGTGACCTGCCCCGACGTCACGAAGACGGTGACGCCGGACCTCGAACTGCCGGGCACCGGCACCTTGCTGTGGATCGACCTCGGCGGTGGACGGAACCGGCTCGGCGGTTCCGCGCTCGCCCACGTGTTCGGCCAGATCGGCGATGAGGCGCCCGACGTGGACGATGCGTCGCACCTCGCCCGGGCCTTCGACGCCGTGCAGCAACTGCTCGAGGAGCGCCGCGTCGCGGCCGGCCACGACCGGAGCGACGGCGGCCTCGTCACGACGCTGCTCGAGATGGCGTTCGCCGGGAACTGCGGCATCGACATCGAGCTGCCGGGAGACGCAGCGGACACGGTCGCGATTCTCTTCGCGGAGGAACTCGGACTCGTGCTCGAGGTGGACGATGGCGACGAGGCCGAGGCGATCGACGCGTTCCGGAGCCGCGGCGTCGCCTGCGTCCCGATCGGCCGCACCACCGCCGACCCGGCGATCCGCATCCGGGTAGGCGGCGAGACCGTGCTTGACGACGACGTGCGGGACCTGCGCGACCTGTGGGAAGCGACCGCGTTTCGCCTCGAGCGTCTGCAGGCGGATCCCGGCTGCGTCGCGGAGGAAGAGGCGGGGCTCCGCCACCGGACCGCGCCCGCGTACTCGCTCTCGTTCACACCGTCCCGCACGCCGGCCGACCGGCTCGCGCGGCGCGGCAAGCCGAAGGTCGCGATCCTGCGCGAGGAAGGCAGCAACGGCGACCGCGAGATGAGCTCCGCCTTCCACACCGCCGGATTCGAGGTCTGGGACGTCGCGATGTCCGATCTCGCGGCGGGCCGCATCGACCTCGACGACTTCCGCGGCCTCGCCGCGGTCGGCGGCTTCAGCTACGCGGACGTGATGGACGCCGCGAAGGGCTGGGCCGGCGTGATCCGCTTCAACGACGCAATCCGCGCTTCCTTCGACCACTTTCGCGCGCGCCCCGACACGTTCAGCCTCGGCGTGTGCAACGGCTGCCAGCTCCTAGCGCTGCTGGGCTGGGTCCCCTGGTCCGGGATCGCCGACGCGCTGCAGCCGCGCTTCATCCACAACGAGTCCGGCCGCTTCGAGTCGCGCTTCCCGACCGTCCGCGTCGAGGAAAGTCCCGCCATCATGTTTCGCGGGATGGAGCGCTCGACGCTCGGCGTGTGGGTCGCCCACGGCGAGGGCCGCGCGTACTTCCCCGACCCCGCCATGCTCGACGAGGTGGAGCGCCGCGGCCTCGTCCCGCTCCGCTTCGCCGACGACGCCGGCAACCCGAGCGAGGCCTACCCGTTCGCGCCCAACGGCTCGCCCCGTGGCATCGCCGGGCTCTGCTCGCCCGACGGCCGCCACCTCGCCGTGATGCCGCACCCCGAGCGCACGTTCCTGCCCTGGCAGTGGGCGTGGAAGCCGCGCTCATGGCGCGACCTGGAAGCGTCACCATGGTTGCGCATGTTCCAGAACGCGCGCGAATGGTGTGAACGGAAATGAGGCGGGCGGCATCGGGCGGGCGACGTGGGACGGGCCGTCCTACTCCTCGTAGAGCGGCTCCAGCAGATCCACGAAGATCGAGAAGGCCTCCGCGTCGTCATCTCTCCAGGTGACCGTACAGCCATCGGGTTTCTGCGCAACCCACTCGGCGACCCTCTTCAGCGCAGCCTTCCGCTTCGCGTTCTTCTCCTTCCCGTGCGCGTCCTCGGTGAACGTGAAGTGGATGGCGTACTCGTCGTCGCCGCGCGCCTCCTCGATCATCTCGAGCGTCGCCTTTTCGGGATTGCCGTACTCACCGTCGCCGGACACGACGTAGTGGTCGGCGGGCAGGCGCTCGAAGAAGGAGGTCTCGACGTTCCGGTCGCTGCCGTGGTGCGGCAGCTTGAGCAGGTCCAGGTGCAGCGGCTTGTTCTTCTTGAGCCTGCCCGCCTTCTCGAGGCCCTCAATGATGTAGTCGCCGCGCGCGTCGCCGGTTAGCAACATGCGCTTGCCGCCGAGCTCGGCGAGCACGCAGATGCTGGCCAGGTTGAACGGGGAGTCGTCGGTGAAGGCGAGCGCGTTGGCCGCATCCTTCTCCTTCTTCAGGATCGCCTTCAGGTCCTTGTCCCACCGCTTCTGATAGTCTTCGACGCGCGCCTTCGACGGTGCGACGATGGTGAACGAGAGGCCGTGGCCGAGTGTGACCTTCTTCGCGGCGGGCGCCATGACGAGGCCCTTGAACGGCGTGTTGAGCTTGACCTTGAGCTTGCGAGCGAGCGCGCGCAGGTCGCGACCCTGGCCGGTGGTCGCCACGACGGCCCGCGACTCGCGGCTCATTTTCGGGAGCGGCAGGCCGAGCGGGTCGGACGCCGACACCGCCTTCGCCGCCATGCGCGAGACGATCTCCTTGCTGGCGTTGCCGAGGATGTCGTCGAAGCTGTTGTGCCAGAGCGTCGCGATGGCGTACGGCTTCGGCCGTTTTGCGGTCTTCGCGTTGTCGATCGCCTCGAACACGTCGAGGATGCCGGCCACGTGGTCGTCGTCGATATGGCTGACCATGGCCATCTCGAAGGCCAGCGGGTCGTCCTCCTCCAGCTCGAACTCCTCGCGCAGCTGGCCGAAGCGCGGTTCGAGGTACCTGTTGTAGACTCCACGCGGCCCGCCGTCGATCAGGACCCGGTCCGGCGAGTCCCAGGGACCGTAGTGCAGGATGAGGGCGTCGCCGTGCTTCGCGAACACGGCTTCCAGCGTGAACACCGCCATGGCTCCTCCGTGGGTTCCGTCGGTGGTCGCGATCCGTCAGATCGACTGCAGCGCGCGCAGGATGTCGAGTAGCCCCGCGCCCTGGAAGTAGCGTTCCCGGTCCAGATCCGTCGCGCTGCGGCACAGGATCTCCTTCAGGCGACGCGGTTGCCCGACGAGCTCCGGGTGGCGAGCCATGATGAGTGCCGCCGCACCGCTCACGTGCGGCGCCGCCATGCTGGTCCCATCCATCCGGTCGTCACCGTCCCCGGGGACCGTCGAGCGGATCTTCTCGCCCGGCGCGACGAGATCCGGCTTGAGCCGGCCGTCTCCGGTGGGACCGCGGCTCGAGAAGTAGCTGACGCCGTAGGTGTGCGGATCGCGCCGGTGCGTTGACCCCACCGTGATCACGGCGTCCGTGTTGCCCGGGTCCGTGATGCTGACCGTGCGGAACCCATCGTCGATCTCGTTCGACGGTGTGAGGTAGCGCGCGCGCCCGCTGTTGCCCGCCGCCGCGACCACCACGAGGCCGCTGCCCACCAGCCGCGCCGCCTCCTCGCAGACCGGCGTCCGGCCGCACGCGTAGTTGGCCACGTCGTGCGGGATCGAGAGACTCAGATTCACGCCGTGCACGGCGACGAAGTCCTTGCGCGCGTTCCGGTCGCGGATGAACTGCATCGCCGACATGATCGCGAACTCGTCGCCCTCGCCGTTCTCGTCGAGCACGCGCAGGTCCACGATCTCGATCTCCGGACACATCCCCGTCATGTCTTCGCGCGGTGCCGCGAGGCCGGCAGCCTCGTCGGTCGTACGCCAGTCCGCGCCCATGATGCCGGCCACGTGGGTGCCATGGCGGTGCACCGGGGGGCGGTAGGCCTTCGGCGTATGCTTCACCTCGAGGAACGGCTCGAGCCGCTCCCAGTCCACGGCCCGTGTCGGGTAGTCCTCGAGGATCGTCTTCAACCCCGCGCGCATCTTCGCGCTCTTCAGGGCCGGGAACCACTCGCGCGATAGCTTGTCCACCTCGTCCGGTTCCGCGCCGAGCAGGTCACGGATGTGCACGAAGTCCCAGGTCGCGATGACCCGCGTGTTGTTGATGAAATGCGACGCGGCCGGGCCACGGGTCCGGTGGCGCCGCGGCCGGCCGAACGGCTGCAATTTCGCCGTGCCATCGTCATTGCGTTTCCGGAACGCGACGTGCGTCGCGTCCACGCCCGAATCGATCAGCGCCCAGCGGATCCCCTTGCCACGCACGTTGAACACGCGGCTCGTCGCATTGGCCTTGACCGACCGCGTCGAATCGGTGAGCGCGGTGCCGCCCCGGCGGTTCAGGTTGACGGTGAAGAGTGGATAGTTGTCGCCGGGGTACACCGGCTCGATGCCCGCGAGCACGGTGGCCAGCGCGCGCGCCAACGCTTCGTGGTCGCCGAGCAGGCGCTGCAGGGCGCGCACCTTCTCCTCTTCCGTCATGTCTGCACGGACCAGGCGGCGGCCGGGCGCGCTCGAGATGTGCGCGATCAGGCCGGCAACACGTGCGAGCCACAGCACGTCCACCGACTCCGGGTCGTTCGCTCGCCACGCCGCCACGAGGCCGCTGACGAAGCCGGCCTGGTCGCCGAGCCGGGCGTGCAGCGCATCCGAGTCGTCACGTTGCCGGACTCGTGCGATGGCGTCGCGCCACCAGCCCGACAGCGGCAGCACCGCGCGCACCAGCTCGTCGAACCAGAGCGTGGCCGCGACCACGTTCTGGTTGTGCACGACGGCCGGCGGCCCGATCCGCTTCGACACCAGTCGGAGCCGGGCCATCGTCGTCGTGTCCCCCGCGATGCGTTTCCGGAGCGCCGCCGAGAGATCGGCCGTCGTGTAGTGGTAGTCGGGCACCATCAGCAGCTGCTGCTGCTCGCCCGGGTGCATCGCGTACTGGATCCAGACGTCCGGCATCACCGGCGACTGCTGCGTGAAGCGACGGTGGTCGAGGCCGTGGTAGACGACGTGTTCGAAGAAATCGCGGCGATCCGCCATGAGTCACCTGCTTTCGGCCGGATGTTCGACGACTCCGGTTCGGTTCCTGGGGAGAGTCCCGACGTTCACGGCTGCGCCGCCGCGCGGTGGGGTCCGGTCAGCCCGGCTGGTTCGAATGTAAGGGAGAGCGGGGGCGCTTCGGTACTGTCATGGCCGGGCCGTTCGCGAGCCGCGGCCGCAGGATCGATCGGAGTACAAGCCCGGAATCAGAACTGCGATCCCCGCCAGAGCGTGACGTAGCGGACCTCGAGGTGCGTGCCGACGGAGTGTCCGGCGAGGACGACGCGCCAGTTTTCCACCGCGGTGTTCTCCAGCCGCACGCTGAGCTGCGCCACCCGCGTCCGGTTGACGATGAGGAAGGCGGCTCCGTCCGACTGAACCTGGATGGCCAGTTGTGTCCACTGGAGTGGCGGGAAGTCATCGGGCAGGCGCACGTAGTTGCCGGTGGCCGACGGCCGCGGGAAGAAGTAGGCCTCGAGCGGGTCGAAGTGCTGAAGCTCGTCGGACGGATAGACAAGGCAGACGCCGCCCCGCGTGTGCTCGTCCTGTTCGAGCCCCGGCAGGGCGGAGACGGTATCCGATTCGAGATCGTAGTCCAGCAGGCAGAAGGTGACTCGCTGATGGTCCGTCCTGGTGAACCCGCCGCGAAACCGGAACCCGACCTCGAGCGTCGCACCGCGGGACAGGGAGAACGCCTTCCGACTGAGGACGCCGTCCAACCAGACGCCGTCACCGTTGAGGAACAGCACGCGCTCGCCGCCCGGCGCGGATACGACCCTGGGGATCGGCTGTCCAAACGGTATCCAGCGCTGCCGGTCCAGTGCGTCGGGAAACCGGTCCTCGAAAAGTATGTCCTGCCCCTGCTCACCACGCACATCGACGAACAGGCTGTCGCAGATCCAGTCGTCCACGCAGCCGGTGACCCGGGTCGACCCGGGCCGGTTGCCCCGGAGGATCCCAGCGGACGACACGGTCGCCACCGACGAGTCGGCGGACGACCATTCGATGTCCGGTGTCCGCGTGCTCGAATCCGAGAGGATCAATCGGCCTCCAATGGAGTCGGCGGCGCCCCAAGCCACCGCGACGGAGTCGGTGTCCAGGATCAGTCTCGCAGCGACCGGAACCCGATCATCGCGAAGCCAGGCCGGCCGCGTCCACGAGCGGCCTGCCGCCACATCGATATCGTGGAACTCGCCGGTCTCGAGGTCCAGAACGCCCGTTCTCTCCCGCAGACCCCGGACGAGTTCGACCAGCGCGGCCCTGCCATCCGGCGAACAGCCGTCCAGGCGGGCCACATTCTCCGGGAACAAGCGCACACTGTCGGTCCTCCACTCCCAGATGCCGAGGCGGTAGAGCTGTCCCGCCAGATCGGCGAATGCGATCCGGTCACTGGCGCCGCAGAAATACCCGGTAATGCGTCGGCCGGTACGGGCCGCCACGAGTCGTCCGCGCGGAGTCAACACCAGCAGTGTGTCGAGCGCCGACGGCGCGACCGCGAGGATGAAACGTCCATCACGCGACCAGTCGGCGCCTCGTCGTCCCCACCAGAGCCTGCGCTGTTCGGTGCCATCGCTTCTCGCGACGAAAAGGCCGGGGTCGTAGTCCGTGGCCGGGTCGTTCGAGCCATAGAGCAGCCAGGCCCCGTCAGGGCTTATCGCATAAAGGGCGTCGTCGTCGGCTCCCGTGATGATCGGCGTCTCATCGCCCGTCACAGGATTGACCTCCACGATGTCGGGGCCGCGGTCCGGCGGCTGGGTGGCACGAAACCACATCATCCGGCCAGCCACCGTGCGGTATATCCCGACCAGCCGGTCCGGACTCGGCACCGGCTCGCGGGGGTCGGAAACCCGCCAGACTACGCTGTCCCCGTCCCGCCGGGGGCTGACGGACACGATGGAATCTCCCGCAGGCAGGATGATCTCACCACCGCCGTATGGCGGATCCTCGGGAGCTGCATGCGTCGCGCTGACGCCGCTCGCGCGGAGCAGCGACCATGCGGCCACGGCGACCACGGCCAGCCCGCCCAGAATGAGCGCGAAAGGCAAGCGCCGTGGCGCCGGCACCGTCTCATCGACCCACGCCGCAGCGGCTTCGCGCAGCTCCGCGTGCGTGAAGACCAGCGAATTGCCGTCCCACACGACGATGCCGTGCTCGATCAGCTCGCCGACGGCCATCGCGTATGCGCGCCGGCCGAGGCCGGCCAGTCGCCGCGCCGCCGTTTCCGGCTCGCGCGGCGTCACCGTCGCCAGCAGGTGCCCGAGCGCCCGTGCCTGCGGGGTCAGCCGTTCGAAGCGGCGGCGTACCAGCGCCCGCACGTTCTTCGGCCACGGCACGGCATCGTCGAGACGAGGCAGGTCGAGAACCAGCTGCCCATCCTCCGCGACCACCAGCCGCTCGTCCAGGAACGCGCGAATCAGCTCGATCACGTAGAACGGGTTGCCGGCTGTCGTCGTATGGATCCGGTCGAGCAGCCGCTGCACGCCCGTGCCCTCCGGCAGGTCAACGAGCAGCGCCACCAGCTCGTGCGTTTCCCTGCGCGAGAGCGGGCGGAGCCGGATCGTGGAGAAGGCGACGTCGCCACCGATCGTCTCCAGCGGACGCAGCACTTCCCCCACACCACCCGAAGTCCGCGCCGTCAGCACCACCATCACCGGGCCCTCGCGCAGCGTGCGGAGCGCACGGGCGAAGATCGTGACGCTCGACGCGTCCGCCCAGCCGGCGTCATCCACCGTGATCAGCAGCGGCCGCTCCCACGCGATGGCGCCGATCAGGTCCGCGAGCGCATCCGAGAGGCCGGCCGGATTCACGCGTTCCGGCTCGTCTTCGCCGTCCGGCAACCTGCGCACCGGGAGACTGGGGGCGAGCCCCCGCAGCAACACGTCCGACGCCGTCGAGATTCCCGCCGAGCCGGACATCTGGAGCAGCGCGCGCACCAGCGACGCGACCACGCCGTACTCCATCGGCTGCTCCGCCTCCGCCGCGCGCACCGTCACCGTCGCGGCGCCCTCGTGCTGCACCGTCCGCGCGAGCTCGTCCGCGAGACGCGTCTTGCCGATGCCCGCCGGACCCGTGAGCAGGGCGACTCGCTTCTCGCCCTTCTCCGTGCGACGCCAGAGCACCATGAGGTCCGCGAGCTCCGCCGATCGACCGACCAGGTCCGGTCGCGCGAACCGCTCATCCGGCACCACCACACGGTCCGCTCGGAGCTCCTCGACCCGCCGGACCAACCGCTCCAGCGACTCCTGCTGCTCCGGCGCCTCGACCGCCTGCCGCGCTTCCGCCAGCGCCTTCTCGGCTGACCGAAGGTCCCGCAGCTCCACCAGGAACGTCACCAGCTCCTCGCGGTACCGCGGCTCGTACGGCGAGACCTCCACCGCCCGCTCCAGGGCGCGCCGCGCCCCCGCCGCGTCGCCCGAATCACGCCGGCCCGCCGCGGACGCGAAGAGCGCACTCGAGAGCCTGCCCGACAGGTCCTCGTGCACGCTCTCCACCCACCGGTCCCACTCCGGCGCGTCCGCAACCGCGAACCGATGAAGGAACGGCCCGTTCCACAGCGCGGCCGCGTCCCCGACCCGATCCTCCGCCAGCGCCTGCTTCAGATCGGCGACGTCGCTCGTCAGAACACCGGGATTGATCCGGACCGTCTCCGACGCTTCCAGGAAATCCTCGCCCAACGCCTTCCGCAACAACCACAACGCCTGGCGTACCGATTGGAGTCCGCGCTCCATTCTCGATCGCGGCCACAACAGATGTACGAGCTCGCGGCGAGTCGGCGCCTCCGGTCCCACCGCCAGGCGCACCAGCAACGCCAGCGGCTTGCCCGCCGGAAAATCGATGGGCTCGCCGGACGCCGCTTCGATTCGCAGTGCGCCGAGCGTGATCAGCCGGTAGCTGGACAAAGGCCGGTCTCCAACCTCGAGGACCGTGCGGCCGGGAGGGCCCCGGCCGGGTCAGGTCAGGCGATCCCGACTATGCGGTAATCGTGCGTCAAGGCGCCGTCAATTCATTTGAATCGACATGGACTTGGGGATACGGAACCGGGCGTGCATGACGGGATCCGCGACGTTCGCCCGAGCAGCGGCGTCAATACCGGGGGCCGCTCCAGAGCGCGACGTAGCGCACCTCGAGGTGGGTATCGAGGGAATGACCGGCGAGTTCGATGCGCCAGTCGTCGAGCGCGGTGCCGGTGAGTCGGATCGGGTGTTCCGCCACCTGGCGGTGATTCAGGATGAGACTCACTCTTCCGTCCGGCCGGACCTGGACCGCGACGTGTGTCCAATCGACGGGGGGAAGGTCTTGGGGATCGCGAACGTAATCACCGGTCGTGCTGGGCCAGATCGAGAGATACGCCATCGTGGGATCGAACCGCCTGCGTTCGTCGGAGGGGTAGGAGAAGCAGGCCTGTTGCCTGAAGCGCTCATCATCCAGCTTTCCGAGTCTGGCGGGGTGTGGCTCGGGGAGATCGTATCGGACCAGGCAGAACAACGCCGTCTGGCGATCCGTCCGGTGAAGGCCGGTGCGGTAGCGGAACTCGAGCTCGAGGGTCGCGCCGTGGTTCAGCGTGAAGGTGTCGCGGCCCAGGATTCCATCGATCCAGACGCCGTCGCCGTTGAGGAAGAGAACTCGTTCGTTGTCCGGAGCGTTGACGATCCGGGGAATCGGCTGGCCGAACGGGATCCACTTCGCGGTATCGAGGACCCCGTCGAACCCGTCCTCGACAATCTGGCTTTCCGTGGATTCACCGGTGACCGCGACGCGCGCACTGTCGCAGATCCAGTCATCGACGCAACCTCGAACGACGGTCGAGCCCGGTTGGTTGCCGAGCAGCACGCCGGATGCGGACACGGTCGCGATGGACGAGTCTGCGGATGACCAGACGATGGACGCGCTGTCCGTAGTGCCGTCCGTGAGGGTCACCGTCCCGGACAGGGAGTCGGCGCCACCCCAGTTCACTTCGACGCTGTCGAACTCGAGCGTCAGCGTCGTTGGCACGGGAGGCCGCCGATCGGCGAGCCATGTCGGGGCGACCCTGCCGTACCCCACCTCGGAGAGGGCGAGGTCGTGGAACGCTCCGTTCTCGAGCTCGAGGATGCCCGTCCGTTCCGTCCGATCCTGGACCAGCCCGACGAACGCGGCCGTACCATCCGGAGAACAGGCAATGACCCGGGTCACGTTCGAGCCGAGGACAGACTCGTTCCCGGCTTGTCCATCGCCACAAGACCATCCGTGGACCTTCATCGGTCCAGTCACTGAACAGGATCCGATCATCGGGTCCGCAGAACGTGATGTTTGCGAACCGGATGCCAGTGCGTCGCGCCACGACGTGGCCGGCGGGAGTGAGTACGAACAGCGTATCCACGGGCGCCGGCGCGACGGCGCCGACGTATCGCCCATCGGGTGACCATCCGGATCCGGCGCGCGTTTCGCTCAGCATTCGCGGCTCCGAGCCATCGATGCGGGCGATGTGGCTGCCCGGGTCGTAGTCCGTCGCAGGATTGTCGGACAGGTACAGGAGCCAGTTCCCGTCGGGCGACACGCCCCCGATGTTATCGTCGCTCGGTCCGCGTACGATCGGCGTTTCGGCGCCGGTCGCGGGATCGACGCGGTAAATGTCCGGCGGGCGATCCGGCGACTCCGATTCCCGTAACCAGATCGCTTCGCCGGAGGCCGTCCGGAACACCCGGAGCCGGTCCAGGTCCCGGGCGTCGAACGGTGGGGTGGAGCTGTCCCAACGGATCCGGTCCCCATCACGCACCGGCCGGAGCGCGAGTATCGAGTCCCCCGAGCCAACCACGATCTCTCCGCCACCCCATGGAGCCATGGGTGGCGCGCCCGGTGCTCCGCCACCGGCGGCGCGGAAGATCACGATGCCGGCCGCGCCCACGATGGCGAGTGCCGCGACGACCTGCCCGACGCCCACGCGACGCCACCATCGCGTGATGGTTTCCTCCTCGACCCATGCCGCCGCCGCTTCCCGCAACTCGGCGTGTGTGAAGACCAGCGCATTGCCGTCCCACGTGACGATGCCGTGTTCGATCAGCTCTCCGACGGCCATCGCGTACGCACGCCGGCCAAGGCCCGCGAGCCGCCGCGCGGCCATCTCCGGTTCCCGCGGTGTGACCGTGGCGATCAGGTGTCCGAGAGCGCGCGCGGGCGGCGTCAATCGCTCGAACCGGCGCCGCACCAGGGCGCGCACGTTCTTCGGCCATGCCCCGGCGGTGTCGAGTCGGGACAGGTCCAGAACGAGCTGCCCATCGCCCGCCGCGACGAGTCTCTCGTCCAGGAACGCGCGGATCAGCTCGATCACGTAGAACGGATTGCCGCCCGTCGTCGCGTGGATCCGGTCGAGCAACCGGTGGACGCCGGTGCTATCGGGCAGATTGACCAGCAATGCGACCAGCTCGTGCGTCTCCGAGCGGGAGAGCGGGCGAATGCGGATCGTGGAGGAGGCGACGTCTCCCTCGATCGTTTCCAGTGCGCGCAGAGTCCCGCCCACGCCACCCGCGGTCCTCGCCGTCAGCACCACCATGACCGGCCCCTCGCGGAGCGTGCGAAGCGCCCGCGCGAATACCGTGATGCTCGACGCGTCGGCCCAGCCCGCATCGTCGACGGTGATCAGCAGCGGACGCTCCCACGCGACCGCGCCAATCAGGTCGGCCAGCGCATCCGACAGTCCCGCGGGGTTGACCGGGTCGCCGCGAATCGGATCGTCATCCGGCAACTCGCGGACCGGCAGGCTCGGGGCGAGGCCGCGGAGCAGGGTGTCCGAAGCCGTCGAGATGCCCGCCGCACCGGTCAACTGCAGCAGCGCCCGCGTCAGCGAGGCAATGACGCCGTACTCCATCGCCTGCTCCGCCTCGGCCGCACGCACGGTCACCGTTGCCGCATTCTCGTGCTGCAGCGTCCGGGCCAGCTCATCGGCCAGGCGCGTCTTGCCGATGCCGGCCGGGCCCGTCAGCAGGACGATCCGCTTGCCGCCCCTCTCCGTCCGGCGCCAGAGCGCCATCAGGTCCGCCAGCTCCGCGGATCGGCCGACCAGGTCCGGCCTCGCGAAACGCTCATCGGGAACCGTCGCCCGGTCCGCCCGGAGCTCCTCCACCCGCCAGCTCAGGCGCTCCAGGGCACTCCGCTCCTCCGGCACTTCCACCATCTGCCGGGCCTCCGCCAGCGCCTTCTCCGCTGCGCGCAGATCCCGCAGTTCGAGCAGGAACGTGACCAGTTCCTCGCGGTAGCGCGGTTCGAAGGGAGCGATCTCGACCGCACGTTCCATGGCGCGCCGGGCGCCGGGCACGTCGCTCGCGTCCCGGTGACGCTGTGCATCCGAGAACACCGCGCTGGCGAGCCGACGCGAGAGGTCATCGTGCACGCTGTCGACCCAGCGGTCCCATTCCGGCGCGTCGGCCACCGCGAACCGGTGCAGGAACGCACCGCGCCAGAGGGCGGCCGCATCCGCGATCCGCCCCTCCTCGAGTGCGTGCTCGAGATCGGACACATCGCTCGTGAAGGCGCCCGGTGCCAGACGCACGGTCTCGTTCGATTCGAGCACGTCCTCGCCGAACGCCTTCCGGATCAGCCAGAGAGCCTGCCGAACCGACTGGAGACCGCGCTCCATCGTCGAGCGCGACCACAACAGATGGACCAGATCCCGTCGGGTGGGTGGCTCCGGGCCAACCAGCAGCCGGATCAGCACCGCCAGCGGCTTCCCGTGCGGGAAATCGAGCGGCCTGCCCAACTCGTCAAGGACCGCCAGTGTGCCGAGGGTCAAGAGGCGATGTGCCATCCCGGCCTGTCCTTCCCTTTCCACGACGATCCGCCCGCCCGGTGGGCGGGCATCGACCGGCGCAATGACCCCCTATGATCGGGACCGACCGTCAAACCGCAGTCAATATATTGCAATTACGTTGTTTATGCGGAACATCACTGGAGAACGAATCGAAAGGATTGACGTGATGGCAGCGGCATTCTCCGAGGCTGCCGGTTCGGGGTGATACCATTGTTTGACACTGTCGGACGCGGCCGGGATAATCGAGGACCCGGGTGCGGATCTTCCGCCCGCCGGGCAACGAAGCCCCGTCCAGATCTGGGTGACGATGCCATTCCGGCTGCTGACCCTCGGCCCGCCCGCGTTGCTCGATCCGGCGTCGTCGCCGGTCGACCTTCCTCTCGGCAAGCCGTTCGCGCTGCTTGTTTACCTCGCGATCGAGCGGAGCCCGGTGAGCCGCGACGATCTGGCGACCCTGTTCTGGGGCGGGGTAGGGCGCGAGCGGGCACGCCAGTCGGTCCGGCAGGCGCTGTGGCTGCTGCGCCGGACGCTCGGGCCGGAGGCGTTCCGTTCGGAGGACCCGGTCGAGCTCTCGCCGGCGTGCGTGAGCGTCGACCTCGCGGACCTGCGGACGGCGCTGTCGGCCGGTGACGTCGCGACCGCGCTGACGTTGTGGCAGGGCACGTTCGTCGAGCGGTTCGCGATCGGCGGGGCGCGCGGCTGGCAGCTCTGGGTCGAGGATCAGAGGGATGCGGCGGAGAACGCGTTCGTCGCGGCGCTGCTGGAAGCGGCAACGGCGGAGCGCGACGCGGGCCGGCTCGGTGCCGCGGTCGAACTGCTGCGCCGGACGGTGGGTGTCGCGCCGCACAAGGGTACGGCGCACGGGCTGCTGATCGAGTCGTTGCTCGACGCCCACGAGTTCGAAGCCGCGGGCGTCGCGATCGCGGAAGCGCGGCGTCAGTTCGGCGACGCGACACGGAGCATCGACTTCGGGCGCTTCGACGAGCGCCTGTCGTCGGGGCGCGCCAACCTCGCTCGCGGCCGGACCAGACCGGAGTTGAGCACGGAGTTCGTGGGCCGTGCGAGGGAGCTGGCCGACCTGCTCGGGCTGTGGAGGAGTGCGCGGGCCGGACACACGCGCGCGATGCTGATCCGCGGCCCGACGGGCATCGGCAAGAGCCGGCTCTCCGCCGAGGCGGCCGCGGGCGCCGATGAGGGCACGGTCGTCGCGGTGAAGGCGTCGGAAGCGGAACGCGACATCGAGCACGGCCTGGCCGCGACGCTGGTGCGCCGCCTGCTGCGCTTGCGCGGTGCGGCCGGCGTGAGCGGCGCGTCCGACGCGGTGCTCCGCGCCCTGGTGCCCAGCCTGTCGAACGGGAACGCCCATGGTGGGCAGCACCGCAACGGCGAGGTTTCGGGCGAGCCGGATGCCCAGCCGGCCGGTCCGGTATCGACCGTTGCGCTGGCTGATGCGCTCGCCGACCTGATCGGCGCCGTGGCGGAGGAATCGCCGCTGCTGGTCGTGCTCGACGATGTGCAGTGGGCGGACACATCGTCGCGCTCTGTGCTGGCAAGCCTGCTTCGGCGCATGCGCGATGCGCCCTGCCTGTTCCTGCTCACGGCGCGCCCTGAGGAGTCCTCGACGAGGGGGAGCCCGCGCTCCGCCTCACGGGCGACGGCCAGTACGAGGACGGCCTCCACCTTCGCGAGCCGTTGCGACTGCCCCGCGGCGCTACGCTCGAGGCGGAGTTCCGCCTCAAGCTCACTCGCTGGGACCGTCAATCCTTCGGCCTCTGTCTCGGCGACTCTCTGCTGTTGCCCGGAACGGACGGCCACAACCCGCACGACTGGATCCACACCGACCTCATCTGCTTCCACTACCCCGCCTTTCTGCAGACGACCAGCGATTCGACCCGCGCGGGACTGACCGTCGGCCCGACGACGCGCCTCGTGGATGTCACTCCGGACCTTCCGGGCAACCGATGGACGCACGTGGCGATCCAGGTCCGGCCGGATGGACAGGTCGATCTCTTCCTCAACCGCCGACATGTCCACACGGCGTCGATCGCGGTGGCAAACGTGACGTCCCGGGAATGGCGCGTCGTAGTTACCGGAGAGTCCGTCGACACCGAGCTGTTCGTGCGTGGCCTGGCGCTCTGGCACGGACTCCGGTACTGAGCGGCTCGACGCCGGCGCGGCCGCCGTCTAGCTTCGGAGCATGCCTGACCCCGAGATCGGCTACCGGCAGGGCCTCGCCGTGCTCCGGTTCGTGCGCGAGGCGCCGCCGTTCATGGCGTACGACGCGCGGCTGGACGCGTACGTCGCGCCCGGCCACCGCATGGCAGAGCTGCGCGCGTGGGCGGAAGCGCGCGGGATCGCGGCCGGGTCGTACGCGTCCGCTGGCGATGCGCCGCCCGATCGCCTGTTCGATCCGCGCGTGCCGCGCGATTACCAGACCGAGGCACTGGCGCGCTGGCTCGCTGCGGACTCGCGGGGCAGCGTCGTGCTACCGACCGGCGCCGGCAAGAGCTTCGTCGCGATCCTGGCGATTCACCGCAGCGGCAGCGGCGCGTGTATCGTCGCGCCGACGCGCGCGCTGGTCGGGCAGTGGTACGCGCAGCTCGCGGACGCCTTCGGCGGCGAGCGGGTAGGCGCGTGGTACGGCGATGAGAAGGATGTTCGCCAGGTCACGGTCACGACCTACCACTCCGCGTTCAGTCTGCTCGAGCGTTACGGGCAACAGTTCGGCCTGCTCGTGCTCGACGAAGTGCACCATCTCTCGGACACGACGGAAGGTGAGGCGAAGGCGTGGCACGACGCGCTCCGCATCGCGCCCGCCGGGAAGAGGCTCGGCCTCACGGCGACCTATCCCGACGAACGTGACACGGAGCTGCGCCGCCTCGTCGGCCCGGTCGTGTACCGGCGTGGCATCGCGGAGATGGCGGACGCGGAACTCGCGGCCTTCGCGCTGGAGCGGCGGTTCGTCCGGCTCGATCCGCAGGAGCGCGAGCGGTACGACGCGCTGACGCGCACCTACGAAGCGTGGATCGAAGCGAAGCGCTACCGCGAGCGGTACGAGGACGCATCGCACGCATGGCGCGTGTTCATGACGGAGACGCGGCGCTCGCCGGCCGCGCGCCGCGCATTCCGCGCGTTCCTCGAGCGCGAGCGCATTGTCGCACTGCCGCGGCGCAAGCTCGAGGAGACGGGGCGCCTGTTCCGGCTGTTCCCCGCCGAGCGCGCGATCCTCTTCTGCGGTCGTGCGGACGCGGCGCTCCGGCTGTCCCGTCATTTCGCGATCCCGCTCGTATCGGCGAACACGCCGGCCTCGGAGCGGAAACGGGTGCTGGACCGGATCGCGTCCGGCGAGGTGCGTGCGGTGGTGAGCGTGAAAGTGCTGGACGAGGGCTGGGACGTCCCGTCCGCCAAGCTCGGCATCGTGCTGGGCGACTCGACCCGCGGAGGGCGGCGCCAGCACGCGCAGCGTCTTGGCCGGCTGCTCCGCCGACAGGGCGAGAGTGTCGCCTCGCTGTTCGAGATCGTGGTCGCGGACACGCACGAATTCTACGCCTCGCAGAAGCGGGCGAAGGGACTGCGCGGTGTGACGCCTGGCCAGTTCGGCCTCGGGTTCTGAGCGTGCTGCGCCGCCCGCACGTCGAGCCGTTCATCCGTGAAGTCGGCGACACGCTCGAAGTCGAGTTCCTGCGCGACGCCGATGGCCGCGTCGTTGCGTTCCTCGACCGGCTGTTACGACTCGTCCGGCGGCTGGAAGGCCGATCTCGCAGTGTCGTGGGCGAGGCTCTGAGGCGGCAGGAGCGCCGCGTCCGCGATGCGCGCCGGCTCGCGGGAATCGCGCGCACCGTGCTCGACCTCTGCGAGTTCAGGCCGCCGGAAGGCGCCGCTGCGGCGCCCGGTATCCGCGA
The DNA here is from genome assembly GCA_963786235.1 of uncultured Gemmatimonadales bacterium. Taxonomy (GTDB): domain Bacteria; phylum Gemmatimonadota; class Gemmatimonadetes; order Longimicrobiales; family RSA9; genus CAWAYJ01. The sequence goes on along the minus strand of CAWAYJ010000034.1, from coordinate 128,126 downwards.
CGCCGTGTTCGCCGCGCGCGGCCGGCTCTGGCCGCCCCTGCCCGGCGATCATGACGCGCCGTACGAGACGGCGGCCACGGCGCTTGCCGAAACCGCGAGCGGCGCGGACGTGGAACGATGGTTGTATGCCGACGCCCCGGATGCGCGGATCCTGGCGCGCGCGCCGCGGCTCGATGGCTCCGCGCTCCTCGCGCGCTACAACCTGGACCTCGCCCGCGGTGTGCTGCTGGACGCCGAGGCGATGACGCTGACCGCGCGGGGCGGTTGGCGAGGCATCTTCCGCGCGATCAAGCTGGCCCGGCTCATGTACCGCATCGAGCGCGCGGGCCGGAGCTACCGCATCGAGCTGACCGGGCCGGCCGCCGCCTTCGTCGCATCGCCCCAACGGTACGGCATCCGCTTCGCTCGGGTACTGCCGGCGCTGATCGGCGGGCCGCGCTGGCAGGTCGACGCCCGGCTCGTGCGCGGCGATCGTCGGCGTACGTATCATCTCGATGCGAAGTCGGGACTTCACGCGGCGCGGCGCCGGCCGCGTTACGATTCGATGTTCGAGCGGTCCCTCGCGCTCGAGTTCGCGGCGCGTTTGAAGGAGGGCCGCGACGGCTGGACGCTTGTGCGCGAGGACACGCCCGTGGCCGCCGGCGACCGGCTCTTCCTGCCCGATTTCACACTCCGGCATCGCGACGGCCGCGAAGCGCTGATCGAGATCGTCGGCTTCTGGACGCCGGAATACCTCGAGGAGAAGCTCGCCCGGGTCCGCACCGCGCACCTCGACAACCTCGTGCTCGTCGTGTATCGCGGGCTCGCGGCCGGTGTGGCAGAGGCCGGCGGGTTGGATGAGACGCGCGCCGCCGTGGTCTGGTTCGCGGCGACGCCGCGGGTCAGGCCGGTGCTCGAAGCGGCAGAGCGCGTCGCACGAGTGCCGGCCGGCGGGCATTGAGGCGGCTCACTTCATGCTGCGCGCTGGCGCGACGGATGACGGCCGGCCCGACGTCGCTTCGGGTTCATGGACCCCGGCGTGGTCGATCCCGCGCAGGCGAATCGCGGCGCGGGCCGGCTTCCGGACTCAACGCGCCTTCAAGACCCGCGTCGCCCGCGCATAGTCCTTGGCGTTCACCCAGAGGATCATCGCGTAGCGCCCCTTCCCCGCAGCGAGCGCGGTGTCCGCGACTACGTTGATCCCGGCCTCGGCGAGGCGGTCAAGGTGGCGGTGCGCGGCGCCCATGCGGTCGTCGCCCTGAACCAGGAACGCGCGCTTGACCTTCGACAGCCGCCAATCGTTCTTGCGGGCAGCGCGGCGGAGCGCGGTCATGTCCTCGGGGACGAGGTCGACCTGGGTCATGCGCGGCTTGCCGGGGAAAGCGTGGAGCGCGATCAGGTCCACGCCGGAGTCCTTGAGTGCATCGAGGATCCCGGCGCCGCGGCCGGGACGGTTGGGCATGGACATGTGGACGTAGCTGATCTTCTTGACTCTGTCGGCCATCAGGACCTCCGGGTGGGGGAAGCTGCGGGACCGGCGCCGGCTTTCGCGCTGCACCTTCGGGACGGAGCGTCGGATTCAGGCCGGCAGAGGAATTCAGGCATCGGTGCGATGATGGGACCGAGGCGGTGCCCATGCAACCGCAGGTCGCCTCACGAGCGCTCCGCTTCATTTCGCCTGATCGAGTCGCGACATGGCGTGATCCGGGCGGCTCTTCCACGTTTCCGCTCGGAAGGACAACATGCCTCGCCGCCTTGCCACCCAGCTCGCGCGCGGCCATGATGGCGCGGCCACCGTACCGGTCCGAAGCATTCCCCAAGGAGCTCCGCAATGCGCCGCCGTCTCGCCCTCCTGTCCTCGCTCCTCCCCGTCCTGCTCGCTGCCGCACCGATCGCTGCGCAGCAACCCGCCGCGCAGCCCGCGCAGGACCTGAAGACACTGACCCTCGATGACTACCCGAAGTGGTCGCGGGTCTCGAGCACTTCGCTCTCGCCGGACGGCATGTGGATGGCCTGGGCGGTCACGCCCAACGAAGGCGATGGCACGCTCCACGTCCGGCTGCTCGACGATGAGACCACCTACGACATCGAGCGAGGCAGCGGCCCCGAGTTCTCGAGCGACTCGCGCTGGGTCACCTACACGATCAACCCGCCCGGGCAGGCGGGTGGAGGCCGGGGTGGCCGGGGCGGCGGTCGAGGCGGCGCACCCCCGGCGCAAACGGGCGGCCGCGGGCGAGGCGCGAGCGGCGTCCCGCGCACATTGCAGCTCCTCGACCTGAAAACGGGCGCGAAGTTCGACGTGACGGACCCGCAGTCGTCCGCGTTCTCGAAGGACGCGCGTTTCCTGGCCGTGCGGCGCTCGACGGGCGGCGGCGACGGCTACCGCGGCACCGACCTCATCGTCCGCGATCTCGGGAGCGGCGTGGTCCGGAACATCGGCAACGTCTCCGACTTCGCGTTCAACAAGCCCGGCTTGCTGCTCGCCTGGACAGTCGATGCCTCGCACAAGGCGGGCAACGGGCTCTACGTCATGGACCCGCGCTCCGGCGTCGTGCGCGCGCTCGACACCGACACGCTCCGCTACGAGCGGCTCGCCTGGAACGAGGATGGCACCGCGCTCGCCGCGCTGCGCGGCGAGAAGCCGGACAGCATGGAGCAGCGCGCGAACACGCTCGTCGCGTTCACGGGCCTGAACCCGGCGGCGCTCGGGAGCATGACGAGCGGCGGAAGGAGTGGTGCGACGTCGTCGCATGGAAACGGCGCGTTCGTGTACGACCCGGCCGCCGACACCTCCTTCCCCGCGGACCACGTGCTGAGCGAGCTGGGCACCGTCGCGTGGGGCCGCGACGGGTCGCGCATCTTCCTCGGCATCAAGGAGCAGCGGCCCATCGTGACGGACACGGCCGTCAAGGCGAACGTCAACGTCTGGCACTGGGCCGACGAGCGGCTGCAGTCGGTGCAGATGGTGCGCGCCAGCGCGGACGAGCGCTTCACGTACGCCGCCGTCGTGCACGTGCCGTCCGGCAAGTTCGTGCGCCTCGCGGACAAGGACATGCCGCGCGTCGAGCCGACGCGGGATGGCCGCATCGCGATCGGCCGCAGGGACGCGCCCTATCGCCTGCTGCAGGACGAGCAAGGCGGTCTGCAGGACATCGTCCGGATCGACGTCGGCACCGGCGAACGGACCACGCTGCTCGAGCGCATCCGCTACTCGCTCGACGTCTCGCCCGACGGCCGCTGGCATGCATACTCGAAGGACGGCACGCTCTTCCTGCAGGACGTCGCGACCGGACAGTCCAGGGACCTCACCGCGCTCGCCGGCACGAGCTTCGCCAGCGACGTGACCGGGAACCCCGGCGAGAACACGACCTGGGGCATCGCCGGCTGGTCCCGCGACGGCCGGTCCATTCTCGTGAACGCGAAGTACGACGTCTGGATGCTGCCCGTGTCCGGCAGCGCGAAGCCCGTCAACCTGACCGCCGGCATCGGCCAGCGCGACGACATCCGGTTCCGCCTCCAGCGGCTCGACACCGATCCCGACGCCGAGCCCGGCATCGACACCTCGAAGCCGGTCCTGCTCTCCGCGTATGGCGAGTGGACCAAGAAGTCCGGCTACTGGACCGTGCAGGCGGGCAAGGAACCGCGGTCGCTGATCTGGGAAGACCGGCAGGTCGGGCAGGTGCGGAAGGCGGAGAACGCCGACCGCGTGATGTTCACGCGCCAGACCTTCGAGGAGTTCCCCGACTGGTGGGTGAGCGACGCGCGATTCTCGAACCCGACGAAGGTCACGGACGCGAACCCGCAGCAGGCCGAGTACGCATGGGGCAGCCGCACCCTGATCGACTACACCGACCAGCGTGGCAACAAGCTGCAGGCCACGCTCACGCTGCCCGCCGGCTACGTACCCGGCAACAGGTACCCGATGCTCGTCTACTTCTACGAGAAGCTCTCGCAGAACCACCACGCGTACTCGATGCCCACCTACGACGACCGGCCGCACATGTCCGCGTACGCGAGCGACGGCTACCTCGTCCTGATGCCGGACATCGTGTACGACGTCGGCAAGCCCGGCTCATCGGCGCTCGACGACGTGACGAGCGCGGTGAAGAAGGTGATCGAGCTCGGCTACGCGGATCCCGCGCACATCGGCGCGCAGGGCCACAGCTGGGGCGGCTACGAGTCCAGCTTCATCGTCACGCAGACCGACGTCTTCGCCGCCGTCGTGACCGGCGCCCCGCTCACGGACCTCGAGAGCATGCACAACATCCTCTACAAGCAGTCGGGCGGCGGGAACGCGCCGCTCATCCAGTGGGGCCAGGGCCGCATGGGCACCGTGCCCTGGCGGGACCCGGACGGCTACGGCAGCCAGTCGCCGGTCCGCTTCGTCGAGAACATCACGACGCCGTTCGTCATCCTGCAGGGCACCGCGGATGGCGCCGTGGACTGGAACCAGGGCCTCGAGTTCTACGTGGCCGCCCGGCGCGCGGGGAAGAAGGTCATCCTGCTCAGCTATCCCGACGAGCCCCACCACCTCGCGAAGAAGGACAACCAGATCGACTTCCAGATCCGGATGAAGGAGTTCTTCGACCATTACCTCAAGGACGCGCCGGCGCCCGCGTGGATGACGGAAGGCGTGCCGTTCCTGGACCGGGCGCGGGAGGAACGCGGGAAGGAATGACACGACGCGCGCGGTTCTTCCGCGTCTCCGTCCGGAAGCGCAAACACGCCCCGCGTCACGGAGACCAACCATGCGACCGCAGCGCCGAAGCAACCGGGCCGCCAGCCTGCTGGCCCTCACTCTGTCCGCCGCCACGCTGCTTGCCGGGAGCGGCTCGGCGCTGAACGCCCAGCAGGCCGGCCCGGGAACGCTCGCCGCCGGTTCCGGGCGCGGCGGGTTCCACTTCTCGATCGGCCTCGGCGGCGCGTCCGTGTCGGCCACGTGCTCGGGCTGCGACGTCAATTTCTTCGGCGACCGGCTGAACGGATTGGCGGGGAACATCGAGCTGGGTGGGATGGCGACGTCGAGAATCGCGATCGCGGCGGAGTTCTCCGGGTGGGTGAAGAACGACGTGCCCATCTACCGGCGGATGGCGGCGCTGAGCGTGGTCGTGCTCGGCTACCCGAGCGAGACGTCGGGCTTCTTCGTGAAAGGCGGCGTGGGCGGGCTCCGTGCGATCGTGGAGAACGACGTCGTGACGGCGCAGACGGACGCGTGGACGGCGCAGACGGGAATCGGGTACGACATCCGCGTCGGCGGACACACGATGCTGACGGTGTACGCGAACTACCTGCGGACGTTCGCGGGCGCGACGTGGTTCAACGGAGTCTCCAGCGCGATCGCCGTGATGCCCAACGCGATTCAGCTCGGCACGGCGTTCACGATCCACTGACGGCAGGCGAAGCGACCGGATCGCGGTCCGATCGAACGGCGCAGCAGGCCGGCCGACGGCGCGCAACGTCAGTCCCGCAGCTCGGCGGTCAGGAACGCGCGCGCCGTCCGCCAGTCGCGGTTCACGCTGGCGAGCGACACGCCGAGCACCTCGGCGATCTCCTCGAGCGTCATGCCGCCGTAGAAGCGGAGCTCCACGACGCGTGCCTGGCGCTCGTCGAGCTCCGCCAGCCGGGTCAGCGCGCCCTCGATGGCGAGCAGCTGGTCCACGTTCGACTCGCGCGCGGCGCTGTCGTCACCGAGCGTCACGAGCGGGGCGCCGCCGCCGCGCTTGGCAGCGCCTTTCGCGATGGCGTAGTCGAGCAGGACGCGGCGCATGGCGCGGGCGGCGATGGCGAAGAACTGGGCGCGGTTCTTCCAGTCCACGCGCTCCTGTTTCACGAGCCGCATGTACGCCTCGTGCACGAGCGCGGTGGCGCTCAGGGTGTGGCCGGCGCGCTCGGCGCGGAGCCGCCGGGCGGCCACGCCCTTGAGCTCGTCGTAGACCGCGCCGAAGAGCGCGTCCACGACCCGGTCGCGATCGTGGTCGAGCCGGAGCAGGAGACCCGTGACGTCGCCGGGGTCGGTCATTCGATGCGCTCAAGCGCGGCGCGCGCCCGCGCGATCTTCCAGTGGCTCGCCGGGAGACCGGCTTCCATGATCCGGAGCGCCTCACGCAATTGTGTCTCGCCGTCGGCCCGGCGGCCGCGGTCCATCAGCAGCAACCCGAGCTCGAAGCGGGGATCGGCGAGGCCCGGATGACCCTCGGGCAGCCACGCGTCGGCCTCGCGCACGGCCTGGCGGAGTCGCGCCTCGGCCTCGTCGAACCGGCCGGCGATGCGCAGACCCATGCCGAGCCGCATCGCGCCCTGATACGTGAGCGGGTGCTCCGGCTCGGCCTCCGCGCGGAAGAGGCTGTCGCCGGCGCGCAGCGAGGCGACGCCGGCCTCGATGTCGCCGCGCTCGACGAGCAGCAGGCCGCGCTGCTGCAGGCTGAGGCCGACGTCGGACCGGTCCTCGTGCGCGATCACGGAGCGCTGGGCCAGGGCGCTGTCGGCGAATTCCATTGCGGCGGCGGCGTTGCCGCGCACGCGTTCGAGCTCGGACATCGTGTACATGTCCTCGGCGATCAGGCGGTCGGGACCCTGGTAGGAGGCCTCCTTGTCGGCGATTGACCGTGCCAGCATCGAGTCCACGGGGCTCAGGTCGCCGAGCGCGAAGCGGGCGCGGGCGTAGTTGCCGAGCGCGATGGCGCGGTAGTCGTGGTGCTCGCCGACAGTTTTCGTGTAGACGTCGACGGCCTCCTTCATGGTCGCGGCCGCTTCCCGGTAGCGGCCCATGCGTGTGAGGTGCTTGGCGAGGTTGTTGAGGGCGAAGCCGACGGCGTAGCCGTTGAACTCGGGGTACTTCCGCGAGAGCCGGACGGCCTCCCGGAACAGGCCCTCGGCCTCGTCGTAGCGGCCCATGGCGGCGAGCATGGTCGCGGTGCTGGACGTGAACTGCACGATCTCGTCGTCCACGCCGTCGCCGATCAGTTGACGCTTGATCTCGAGGGCCCGCATCAGGATGGGCTCGGCCCGGGCATAGTCGCCGCGGTACCGGAAGGCCCAACCCACGGCGCCGAGCGCCTGGGCAAGCGCGTCCGGGAACTCGGCCAGACTCGCTTCCGCGCGGTCGGCCGCCGTCACGAGCAGTTCGGACACGGTGATGTCCTTCCCTTCCGTGTTCTCCGGCGTGGATTGCTCGATCGTCGTCTGGAAGAAGTTGGCCACCGCCTCGAACTTCCGTGCCTCGAGCGCGGCGCGGTCGCGCTCGGCGCGCAGCCGCACCGTGTAGACGGACACGGTGCCGGCGAGGGCGACGACGGCAGCGGCGACGCCCGCGAGCGCGGCGCGGTTCCGTCGCACGAACTTCCGCGTCCGGTACCGGAGTGAGTCACGGGTCGCGTTCACGGGGTGCCCCGACAGGAAGCGGCGAACGTCGTCGGCCAGCGCGCCGGCCGACGGATAGCGTCGCTCCGGCTCCTTCCGCAGCGCCATGAGCGCGATGTTGTCCACGTCGCGGTCGGACACGACGCCGGCGGGCACTTCGCCGGGCGGCGGCGGCGTCACGGTCAGGATCGCCTTCTCCAGCTCGAGCGTGCCGAGCGTGTCGCCGTACGGGCCGCGCCGGGCGAGCAGGCGATAGAGGACGACGCCGAGCGCGTACACGTCGGTCGCCGTGGAGACCGGCTCGCCCCGCACCTGCTCGGGCGCCGCGTAGCCGGGGCTCATGGGGCGGAGGCCGGTGCGCGTGAGGTCGGGCGACGGATCGGACTCATCGCCGCCCAGCACCTTCGCGATGCCGAAGTCGAGCAGCTTCACGGTCCCGTCCGAGGTGACCATGATGTTGCTCGGCTTGAGGTCGCGGTGCACGACGAGGTTGGCGTGCGCATACTGCGCGGCGTCGCACGCGGCGACGAACAACGCGAGGCGCTCGTGGAGGCGCAGATGCCGCCGGTCGCAGTACTCGTCGATCGGCTCGCCGTCCACGTACTCCAGCGAAAACCAGGGCAGACCATCGTCGGTCACGCCGCCGTCGAGCAGGCGCGCGATGTTGGGGTGGTCGAGTCGCGCGAGGATCTGCCGCTCGCTGCCGAAGCGACGCACGATCTCGTCGGTGTCCATGCCGCGCTTGATGAGCTTGACGGCGACGCGGTGCTCGAACTCGACGTGCTCGGCCAGGTGGACGGTGCCCATGCCGCCCTCGGCGATCTTCCGGATCAGGCGGTAGGGCCCGACCCGGGCGCCGTCGCGGCCGGCGCCTTCCGGGCGCTCGCCCGGCGGACCGACGAACTCCGGCACGAGATCACCGGCGGAGCCCGCCAGCGCGGTGGCGGGGTCGGCGTCGGCGTCGAGCAGGCGCTGCACATCCGCCCGGATCTCCGGGTCGGCCTCTTCGCGCTCGAGGAACGGGCCGCGCTCCGCGGGCGGCCGTTCGAGGGCAGCCAGGAACAGCGCCTGGATGCGGCCCCAGCGTTCCCGGTCCATGGGCATTCGTCTCCGTCGATCGCTTGTGGGGGAGTCCCGCAAGCATAAACCCCGGTGGCCGATCGGGGAACCTCGCCGGTCCCGGGCGCCGCCACTCGGCCCTGCGGTGAGCGACGAAGAGGACCGGCGGATCGCCGGCCCCCTCGTCGCCTGACATCAGCCTTGGCGGGCCTGCCTTCAGCTCTCGACCTTCCGTTCGAACCAGCTGGCGTCGTAGTAGAGCTTGATCTGGCACTTGCCCGTCGCACCGATCGTGATCGAGCGCGTGTTCTTGCCCAGCGCGAAGGGCACCGTGACCGAGCCGCCGCGGTTCGCCATGCGCGAGTCCTTGACCACGCCATCCCATTCGGCGCCGGCCAGGTACACCTCGATCGACGTGGACTTCGAGATTCCCCGCCAGGTATACGTCTTGTTGGCGAAGTCGATGTCCGTGGTGGCGTTCCTCTGGAAGTTGTCGCCGGTGACCTTGTTGTAGCCGTTGCTCTCCTGCGTGTGCGACTGGCCGTCACCGCTGACCACGATCCGGTACTGGAATTCGCCGGGCTCCGAGTTACCCAGGAAGTCCTCGTCGCACGAGCCCCTGACGTTGATGTAGCGCGTCACGACGTCGAGGTCGTAGACGGTGGTGAGCTGAGGCCCGGCTTCCTGCGCGGGTCCTGTCATGCTGTCGGAGCACGCGGCGAGCACGCTCATGGGGAGAAGCAGGCTCAACAGCACCCCTGCCGGGCGAATGGTTGTCGATGACATGATTTCCTCCTGGCGATCCGGTGTCCGGGACCGGCCGGCATCGGCCGTTGCTGCAATCGCCAGGAGACGCGGGAAACGGGGGCGGAACGTGTCAGAGCCTCAGAATCTCGTGCGAAGGCCGGCGCCGAACGCGTGGGCATCGGCCGGCCCGAACGCCGTCTTCCTCATGATCACGATGAGCGACAACACGGCGACGAACCTGCTGATCGAAAAGGTACGACCGCGCACCGTGAACGAGCGCATGCACCAGCTCGGGTTGCCGGGAACGGAGCTCTTCGTGCAGGCGGGCCGCGACCCGGGCGACAGCTTCGCACCGGGCTCGGTGCGCCGCTACGGCATGGGCGTGAAGACGCCGATCGAGATGGCGACACCGCTCACGAAGATCTTCCGTCGCGAGATCGTGTCGGCGCTCAGCCGTGCTCGACGCGGTAACGCACGATGTGCTGGACGTCCAGCTCGTCGCGGACGATGGCCCAGATGCTGTCGCCACGGAAGACCGGATCGGGTGACGTGTTGAAGCCGTCGGGCATGCGCACAAAGCCGAGGTAACGACCGTCGGGTTCGAACACGTCGAAGGCGACGCCATCCCGGAAGCGGGACGGCCGATTCTGGGTCCGGCGCTCCTCGTCCCGGGCGTCGGCCTCGGACATGATCTCGACGGACGGCTGCGAGAGCTGGACCCAGATCCGGCCGTCGTCGCCCACGAAGATGCCGCGGAACGGCGGCTTGAAATCGGGGATCGCCGGGCCGTTCCAACGCCAGCCCGGATACTGGCTCCGCATGTTGCGAGTCACACGCTCCTCGCGTTCGGCCTTCTCGCCGGCACCGACGGGGACGGGTTCGTAGTCACGCTCGATGCGGAGCACGGGCGCGTCCGTGCGGTACAGGTCGATGCGGTAGTCGGTGCTGAGCCCGCCAACCGTGTATCCGAGCGGGCTGAACGTCCACGCCTTGGTCGGCGAGAACGGGACGTTGTTCGAGCTGCTGCCGTGCTCACCTTGCCCCGTGACGCGCGGCGCCTCGTAGTCCCACTCGGGCGCGAAGATGCTGTCGGTATGCACGCCGTCCGGGTTGTAGCGCGCCAGCGAGTAGCGCCACTCCCACGGCGGCTTGCCACGCTCGCGCAGCACCAGCGTGTAGACGTTGCCCGCGGTGTCCACGTACAGCGGATCACTCGTGTTCCAGCCACCGCCCGACGCGAGCCGCCACTCGCCGAGCGACGCACCATCCGCCGCGTACACGTTGATCCGCGCCGTGCCCGGGTCGCGCACCAGGACCCGGCCATCGGCGAGCGCGGCGATCCCGCCATCCGGCCGCTCGTACTCACCCGGCCCCCCGCCGTCGCGGCCGATGTCCCGGATGTGCCGCCCGTCCGGTCCGTACTCCCGCAGCACCGGCACCTGCGTGTCCAGCGCGAGGATCTCGCCCGCGCGCGTGACCGCGAGCCCCTTCACGTCGCCCAGCATGTACGCGTCCTCGCCCTCGATCGCGCCGATCGAGAGCTCCTGCACCATGCGCGCGTCCGCGCCCCAAACGCTCCCGGACACCGTGCGCACGACCACGGTGTCGCCCACGGTGTCGACACGCATCTCGACCGCCGGCCCGGCCGATGCGCGCCCGCACGACGCTGCCAGAACGGAAAGCAGCACTGCCACAATCGCTTTCATCATGAGGTTGGACGGCCAGAACGACGAAAGGGTTGAACCGCATGCCGAGCTCGCGCGTGCGGCGACTCACCGTTCACCGTTTGCGCGATCACGCCGTACATACCGACCAGCCCGACGATCGCCGCGACCGCGGGGGCGGTGCTCAGCCGGGACTCAGGTCGTAGACCGTGCGGTATGTGAAGTCGCGGGCGATCAGACCGGAGATCGTGGTGTTCACGATGAGACGAGGCGAGTCGGGGCCGCGCACGAACTCGTCGCGGATTTTCACGTCGCCCTCGAGCTTGCGCTCGACGATGAGCAGCCCGTCCTTCCACTCGGCCTTCGTTTCGACCTCGCCGAGCCCGGGCAGCTCGCGCTTCAGCTTCTTGCCGTTCATGGCGTAGGCGATGGGAAAGTCATCGGCGAACGTGAACGTGACGGTGTCCTGCATCTGCCGGACGATGACGCGCTGCCGCTCCTCGGCGAGCACACGCATCACGTTGCGCATGGCGACGAGGTTGCCGTTGCCGCGACCGCCGGGGAAGGAGCCGCCCCGGACGCCGCCGTCGTCGCCATCACCACCCCGGCCCGCGCCGCCCCGGCCGCCGAACCCGCCCCCCACCCCCCCGCGTCCACCACCCATGCCGCCCCGGCCACCGTCGATCACGCCTCCCGCGCCACCCCTTGGCACCCGGCGGCGGCCTCCACCGTTCCGCATCACCGAGTCGGGATTCTGGCTGTTCGCCTCACTCAGCACCCACGTGCCGGCCAGCTGCTCCCGCGGCACGTTCGAGTTGCCCGAGCACGCGGCCAGCGCGATGGCGGCACCGAGGGCAGTGAGCACCGCAGGGAGCGTGATGCCCGGGTGACGGGCCTGTCGCCGGGAAACGAGTCGAGTGTCGCGTGAGAATCTGCTCATGGCATCCTGCCGGTTCTACATCATGTGATGTCTGCGACGCCGGCATCGGAGACACTACGAACCGGCCTCGCGTTAAACGATACCGTTGGAAGCGATCGCGAGATCCAGACGGCGCAGACCCGCCGGCCACAGCGCGGCCTGACGACCCGGCGACCTTGTCGGGCCGCCGCCACGGCTCGACCGGCCGCGCCGCGCTCGACCGGGCACTCCGCGCTCGAACGGCTACCCCGCGCTCGGCCAGCCGCACCGGCAGCGGCGAGAGTGTCCCCTCGGCCGGGATCCGGCTGCGCGGCGATCGGGAAACGCAATGCACCCGTATGTGCCTTTTCCGATAGACCCGCGAGGGGGCGTGCCACCCGTACCGGGAGTCGGTCCGGGCCGCTTCGGAGGTCGACCCGATCCCGTGCCATCCCACAACGCAACCCGCATGCGCCGGCACAACGCATTGGACCATGGACCGGCCCGGGTGTGTCGTTCATCCTGTCGAACGGTCGTCCCGGGGGGCGACGAGTGGCGCGGGCGCGGCGGCTGGGAGTGGGACGACGATCGTGCCTGGAACCGGCGGGCGCATGGGCGGGAGCAGATGTGAATGCGAGAACACCTGGTCGATGTCGAGGACGTGATTCTGCGCATGGCGGCCGTGCAGTACGGGCTGGTCACGCGCGGGCAGCTCATGCGTATGGGCGTGCCACCGGATGTTTTGGATCGGCGCCTGAAAACCGGGCGGCTTCGACGAGTGCATCGAGGCGTTTTCCTGGTCGGTCCGCTGCGGGCACCGCACACGCGGGAGATGGCGGCGGTGCTGGCGTGCGGCGAATCCGCGGTTGTGAGCCACCGGAGCGCAGCGACCGTGTGGCAGCTGCTGGCGCGCCGCGCTGGCACCCCCCCGGTGGAAGTGAACGTGGTTCGTGGGGATCCGTACCGCAGGCCGGGCGTTCGCGTTCATCGCATCCGCACCTTGACGATCTTCGACCTGGCGAGCGTCGCGGGATTGCACGACGTGGAGCGCGCGTTGGCGCAGGCCGTCCGCCGGGGCCTGACGAGCCGGGACGAAATCGTCTCGCTGCTTGCTCATCATGTACGGCATCGAGGCACCCGCAGGCTGCGAGCACTGCTCGCCCAGCAACCGGAGGCGGCATTGACGCGCTCGGACGCCGAATCGCGCTTCCTTGCACTCGTCCGGCGGGCAGGGCTTCCGATTCCGGCAACAAACGTCCCGGTCGGCGGCTACGAGGTGGACTTCTTCTGGCGGGAGGAGCGGTTCGTCGTCGAGATCGACGGATTCGCCTATCACTCATCGGTGGCGATGTTCGACAGCGATCGTCGCAGAGACGCCGCCCTCGCCGCGGCGGGTGTGCGTGTGACGCGTATCACCTGGCGCCAACTGGTGAGCGAACCGGAGGCGGTGCTCGTCAGGCTGACCCGGGCGCTGGTCCGGAACGACCAGACCTGAACGGCGAACGCACCTGAGGCTCCTCGCCGGATCCAGCACGTCGAAACCTTCGTGATCAATTCGTTCTCACAGCGATGCGTCCTGAGTCCGCCGCACCCGCCGCGGCCAACTCCACACAGCCCCACCCGGTGCGTAACGCCTGCGGAGTCCGCCGCGCCCGTCGCGGCCAACTCCACACAGCCCCACCTGGTGCGTAACGCCTGCGGAGTCCGCCGCGCCCGCCGCGGCGAACTCCATACCGGTCGGACCGGGACGCGGTGCGGTCAGCGGGTTCGCCGCGGGGGTTCGGCTCGCACGGGATCGCGATCGGCGCCGGGTGTGCACGTTTGGAACCTACGGCCGGCGGTCAGGGTGGCGAAGGACGCGGCAAGCATCGTCGCATGAAGCCTCATGGCGCAGTCTTCATTCCCGGAGCGATGCGACGGCGTCGACGCTGCCGGCGCGCCGGGCGGGTAGCCACGCGGCGAGGCCGGCAGCGGCGAGAAGGACGACGGACGCGGCGAGCGGCGCGGCGGCATTCGTCGCGGATACGCCGAAGAGGAATCCGCGGAGCGCGCGGCCGACGGCCCACGCGACGCCGAGTCCGAGCCCGATGCCGAGTACGGTCAGCGAGAGGCCGCGGCCGACGACCATGCGGACGAGGGAGCGCGGCTCGGCGCCGAGCGCAATGCGGATGCCCATCTCGCGGACGCGCCGGGAGACGGCGTAGGAGACGAGGCCATAGAGTCCGATGATGGAGAGCAGGAAAGCGAGGCCGGCAAAGGTGGAAACGAGCCAGCCGAAGGTCCGCGTCTCGCCGATCGAGCCCGCGACCGCGGCCTGCAGGTCGGCGACGGTGGTGACAGGCAGACCGGGGTCGAGCTTCTCGACGACACCGCGGAGCGCGGGTCCGATGTCGGAGAGTGGGCGGGCGGTGCGCACGTGCACGACGGTCGAGATGTCGTACATGCTGGGCATCGGCAGGTAGACGGCGGGCGGCGCCGTGTTCCGGAGCGAGCGATACTGCGCGTCCGCGACGACGCCGACGACGCGCACGACGTTCTCGCCGGCGAGCTGCTTGCCGATCGGGTCCGCGCCGGGCCACCAGAACTTCGCGGCGGCCTCGTTGATGACGGCGACGGGTTCCGGCTCGTCGGGCCAGCCGAGCAACGCGCGGCCGCGGAGCACGGGGATCCGGAGCGTCGCGAAGTAGTCGGGTCCGACGAAAACCTCCTCGGCCTCGAAACGTGCGGCCTCGTCTTCCTCCCGCTCGAGCGGGACGCGTGTCGAGCGTGAGTGGCCGCCGATGAACGGCGCCTCGGTCGCGAGCGTCGCGCTGGTAACGCCCGGCAACGCGCGCACATCGTCGAGCAGCCGGCCGTAGAGGGCGAGCGCGCTCCGCGAATCGTAGCGGCCGGTGGGCGCCGGATTCACGAAGGCGACGACGACGCCGCGCGCGTCGAAGCCGGGATCCGCGTTGCCGGCGTTGCGCACGCTCCGTCCCAGCAGGCCGGCGGCGGTCATGAGCCCGAGCGAGACGGCGAGCTGCACGACCACGAGCGCATCACGGATGCGCGTATGGCCCAGGCTTCCGGTCGAACGGGTGGCGCTCAGCACGCCGATGGCGCCGCCCCGGCCCGCCGCGATCGCGGGCAGCACCCCAAACAGCAGGCCGGCGAGCACGCCGAGACCGAGCAGCGCCGCGACGACGCGCGCGTCGGGCGCAATCGACCAGGCGAGTTGGTAGGGGAACACGTGCGGCAGCAGCACGGCCGCACCGCGCACGAGCGGCCAGGCCAGCACGGCCGCGAGCAGCGAGAGCAGCACGCTCTCGGTCAGCAGCTGTCGAGCGATCCGGCCGCGGCCCGCACCGAGCGCCAGCCGGAGCCCCATCTCCGGCGCCCGCGACGTCGCGCGAGCGAGGAACAGGTTGGCGACGTTCGCGCACGTGAGGAGCAGCACGAGCGCCGCGATGCCGAGCAACAGCAGGCTGATCGTGCGGGCCTGCGCGCGCGCTTCCGGATCGAGGCCGACACCCGGGGCGAGCAGTACCTCGATGTCGTGGTTGTCCGGCCACGCGGCGCGGAGCCGCGCCCAGACCACCGGCATCGCGGCGCGCGCCGCGTCGAAGCTCGTGCCCGGCGCGAGCCGGCCGACCACCTGGATCCAGCTCGAGCCCCACTGGTCGAACAGGGTGCGACCCGGCCGGACCGGCACCGTCGAGATCGGGACGTACAACTCCGGCTGGACCGACACGGTCTCGATCCCCGCGAAACCCTCGGGGGCGATCCCGATGACCGCCGTTGCGCGACCGCCGACCGGGATCGTCGTCCCCAGCACACCGCGGTCCCCACCGAACCGGCGCATCCAGAGCCGGTGGCTCAGGACCACGACCGGACTGCCGCCCGGAAGCACGTCGTCCGATGGCTCGATTACCCGCCCGAGCGCCGCCCGAAGACCTACGACGCCGAACCAGTTGCCCGTCACGTACAGGCCCCTGACCGGCTCCGCGTCCGCCCCGCGCCCGACAACGAACTGGTTGCTCGTGTACCCCGCCACACCCTCGAAAACCGAGCCCTCCGTCGACTGCCGGATCTCCTGCAACGCCGGGTACGACCAGTTGTCCCAGCGCGGTGCGCTCGTGTAGCTCCGCGCGATCTGCACCAGCCGCTCCGGCTCCGGCACCTTCGGCGCCGTCCGGAACAGCAGCCCGTTCACCAGCGTGAACATCGACGCGTTCGCGCCGATCCCCAGCGCCAGCGTCAGCGCCGCCACCACCGCGAACCCCGGCGACCGGCCCAGAACGCGTACCGCATGACGGAGATCCTGCACCCAGCCGGTCATCGCCCACTCCTCCTTCCACATCGACAACACGTGCGGGATCGCACCCGCCAGATAGGGCGCGATTCCCGGATAGCCCGATCCCGACCCGCCCCGGCGAAGCGCCGACAGCGCCGCAAGCTCCGCCTCCCACTCCTCCAGCCATTCCCGCCTCCGCCAGCCCGGAACCAGCCGCGAGACGAGCCGGAGATAGACCCGCGCCAGACGCCGCTCACGGTCCCCACGGGTGGGCCGTCCGCGCCGCGGACCGCTGTCCGCCGCTCCACGATCGTTCATTACGCCCCGCCCACCGCGCCCTCGCCGAGCGACGCCGCCACCGCCGCAACCCGCGCCGCACCCTCCACAAGCGCCCGCTCGCCTTCCGCCGTCAGCTCGTAGTAGCGACGACGCGGCCGGCCCTCCCGCTCCGCCAGCCGCTGATCCTCCCACCGCGCCCGCACCAGCCCGCTCGCCTTCAGCCGCCCGAGCGTCGGATACACCGTCCCCGACCGCAGCCCCGTCCGCGCCACGATGTCCAACCCGTACGCCCGCCCGTCCCGTACAGCCCCCAGAATCTGCAGCGACGTGATCCCCAATCCCCTCGCCATTGCCTCACCTCTCTTCCGTCATTCCCTCCCCCACTCCCTCTCCCGCGAACGCCTCCGCCTCCGCTCCCGCCTCCCTGGTTTATCGAAGTGTAAGCTAGATAGCAGTTCTATACAATGGGACGCCGCAAACCGCCACAGGGTTGCACGGAACGGGTTCCGGAACGTTCCGCGGTCCCCGGCGGGTGTTCCATGGAACGCTCGCCGGGTGGTGAAGGGTCGTTGTCTGAATCTACAAGTCGTTGACACATAATCAGATGACATATGTCAGTCCGACCGATTGGGTCGGGCCCTGGAGTTGCCTCTCGGGGAAGGCGCTCGAAGGCGGAGCGAGAGCCAACTCAAGCGGAAGGAAGGAACGATGAGGAAAACGACGCTGGTGGGGATCGCGCTGGCCGCGGTCGTGCTCGGGGCCTGCGCGGACGGTCAGGACCCGGCCGGGGTGGACGGAGCGGCGGACCGGGGGCCGGATCCCGCGTTCAGTCTCGGCGGAGGCTCGCACGGCTCGGTCTACACGATGACGAACGACATGGCGGGGAACGCTGTGCTGGCGTTCGACCGCATGGCGGACGGCACGCTGTCGCCGGCGGGCACGTACGCGACGGGCGGTACGGGCACGAGCGCGGGTCTGGGCAACCAGGGCGGTGTGGTTCTGAGCGACGATGGCCGGTGGCTGTTCGTGGTGAATGCGGGCAGCAATGACGTGTCCGCGTTCCGGGTCTCGCCGGACGGCGGACTCGTGCTGAAGGACCGGGAGTCGTCGGGCGGAAGCATGCCGGTGAGCGTGACGAGCCATGGCTGGACGTTGTACGTGTTGAATGCGGGTGGTTCGGGCAACGTCTCGGGGCTGCGGCTCTCGCCGTCGGGCGATCTGACGCCGATCGCGGGATCGACGCAACCGTTGAGCCAGGCGAGCGGCACGGGCGCGGCCCAGATCCAGTTCACGGGAGAGGGTCGTCAGCTGGTGGTGACGGAGAAGGGGACGAACGTCATCGGCGTTTATGGGCTGGACTCGCATGGCGTGGCGGGCCCGGGCGTGTTCAACGCGTCGGTGGGCGCGACGCCGTTCGGGTTCGCGCTGGACCACCGTGACCGTGTGATCGTGTCGAACGCGGAGGGCGGCGCGGCGAACGCGGGCACGGTGTCGTCGTACGGGATCGGCGCGAACGGTGCGCTTCAGGTGCTGGCGGGCGCGGTTCCGGACAATCAGAGCGCACCGTGCTGGGTGGTGGTGAGCCGGAACGGGTTGTACGCGTACACGACGAACGCGGGCAGCAACAGCACGTCGGGCTACCGGATCGGTGCGCACGGCGGTCTGACGCTGCTGGATGCGAGTGGCGTGACGGGGGTGAACGCGGGCACTCCGATCGACGCGGCGATCAGCCGCACCGGCCGTGAGTATCTGTACGTGCTGAGTGGCGGGGCGCAGTCGATCGATGCGTTCCGGGTGGGACCGCACGGCGGCCTGACACCGGTCGGCGT
Organism: uncultured Gemmatimonadales bacterium; assembly: GCA_963786235.1. Classification (GTDB taxonomy): domain Bacteria; phylum Gemmatimonadota; class Gemmatimonadetes; order Longimicrobiales; family RSA9; genus CAWAYJ01. Next base: position 110,039 of record CAWAYJ010000034.1, on the reverse strand, counting down.
GCTGGGAGGACTTCCCATGGGAGCGAACGGCCTGGCGGCGAGCTGAGGCTGGCGATAGTCGCCACGATCCCGTGTCGATTCGGGATCGTGGCGGCGCCCGCCCGCTCCAAGTTCCGGGCGGTGGCGACCGAACCTTGAGGACAGGCCATCACCGCCGGAGCGCGGCCGACCGGTACGTCGCTCCGGCCGGTTCGTCGCGCAGGTTGGAGCGGGCATGCCATTCAGGATCGAACGCGCGTTCTACCGGATCCACTACCCGATCGCGGAGCGTCCGCGGTTCTGGTCGGGCACGTACGCGTACGAGGTCCTGGACTGTTGCGAGGGCGGTTTGCGGTACCGGTTGAACGAATCGGACCCGCGGCCGGCGGTGGGGTCGAGCGTACGCGGCCTGCTCCGGTTTCACCGCGGCACCGAGCTGGAGATCGAGGGCGACGTCGTCCGGGTGCAGAACGGCTCGGTCGCGTTGAACCTGACCGTGAACCGGATTCCGTTCTCGGTGATCCTCACGGAGCAGAAGGAGCTGTTGCGCCGCTACCCCATGATCGACTGAAGCATCGAGCGTCGGCCTTGCGCCGCCGCTGGGCCGCCATTATCTAGGCGTACTTCACCACACATTCTCGAATCCGCTCCAGAACAAGCGAGACGTCGATGACGACGATGCAGCGCTCGGGCTCTGCGCTCGTGCTCATCCTGTTCGTGGGTGCCTGTGCCGCGTCGGACGCCGCTCCCCGGCTGGATCCGGACGGCGTCCCGCGCGTGGTGGCGAACGACAACCGCACGCCGGCGGGCACGCTCCACGGCGACACGCTCACGCTCCATCTCGTCGTGCGAAACGCGCGCTGGTATCCGGAGGCCGAAGATGGGCCGTCGGCGGACGTCGCGGCGTTCGCCGAGGAGGGCGGTCCGCCAATGGTCCCGGCGCCGCTGATCCGGGTGCCGGCGGGCACGGTGATCGACGTGACGATCCGGAACGAGCTCGCGGACTCGACGTTGTCGTTACAGGGGCTGGTGACGCGGCCGGCGACGTTCGGCGATTCGGTGATGATCGAGCCGGGCGCGTCGCACCGGTTCGTGTTCGCGGCGGGCGAACCGGGCACGTACGCGTACGTTGCCCGCCAGGGCGTCGTCGACTTCGAACACGTCGAGCGCGAGCAGCTCGCGGGCGCGCTCGTGGTCGACCCACCCGGCGGCTCACCGCCGGACCGCATCCTCGTGATCAACATCTGGGGCGACCTCGCGACCCTGAAGAAGCCGGACGGGACGGCGGACACGATCGGCTACCGGAACGCGCTGGCGATCAACGGCCGGTCGTTCCCGTACACGGAGCGGATGCAGGCGACGGTCGGCGCGCCGAGCCGGTGGCGGGTGATCAACGCGACCATCCGCCCGCACCCGATGCACCTGCACGGCTTCTACTACGACGAGCTGAGCCACGGCGACTGGATGGCGGACACCGCGTACGCGGCGGAGCAGGTCCGGCGGGTGGTGACGGAGGACATGCGTCCCTACCAGACCATGACGATGGTGTTCACGCCGGACCGGGACGGGCACTGGCTGTTCCACTGCCACATCGGCTTCCACATGTCGCCGGAGGCCGCGCGACTCGTGCTGCCCGAGGAAGGACAGCACGCGCACGCGCTCTCGGGCGACGTCGGCCAGCACATGGCCGGGCTCGTGATGGGCGTCGAGGTGCATTACCCGCCGGGCATGAGCGCGCCGCCGCGCGGTGAGGCGAGGCGGCTCCGGCTGTTCGTGCAGGAGGGCGCGCGGCGCGGCCACGCGGAGCACTCGATGGGGTACGTCCTGCAACGCGACGCCGCGGAGCCGGCACCGGACTCGATCGAGATTCCGGGGACGCCGCTGATCCTGACCCGCGGCGAGCCGACGGACATCGTGGTGGTCAACCGGCTGCGGGAACCGACCGGCCTGCACTGGCACGGGCTCGAGCTGGAGAGCTATTCGGACGGAGTGGCGGGCTGGAGCGGCGACACCAGCCGGCTCGCGCCGCCGATCCTGCCCGGCGACACGTTCGTCGCGCGGCTCACGCTGGCGCGTGCCGGCACGTTCATCTACCACACCCACCTGAACGACCTGGTGCAACTCACGGACGGCCTCTACGGCCCACTCATCGTGCTGGAGCCGGGCGAGACCTGGGATCCCGCGACGGACCACGTCTACACCGCGAGCTGGGACAGCCCGGAGGACGAAGACACGATCCACGTGCTAGTGAACGGCGCGTTCACGCCACCCGCGCCGCTCCACTTGAGAGCGGGCGTCCGGCACCGCTTCCGGTTCATCAACATGGGCCCGGCGATGCTGCTCACATACTCGCTCCGGAAGGACGGCGAGCCGGTGACGTGGCAGGCGTGGGCGAAGGACGGCGCGGATCTACCGGAATCCCAGCGGACGTTCGGCCCGGCCGCGATTCCGCTGGACGTGGGAGAAACCGCGGACGCGATGGTGATACCGGCGCCGGGCGACTACGAGCTGGTCGTCGAGCACCCACTGGGCGCGCCGCGCGCGTTCGTGCAGCGGCTCATCGTCCGCTGAGCCGCGCGCGGCGCCGGGCCGCTACTTGTTGACGCAGGACTGCTCGATCGGCTCGAACTTCTCGTGGATCGCGGCGATCCCGGTCTTGAGCCGGTCGTCGGTCGCCTTCGCCGCAACGAGTTCGGCGAGCGCGCGCACATCCTTCACGATGTCCTTCACGGTCTCGGGCTTGACGTCCGCGCAGGCCGGCGGCGCCTGCGATGCCGCCCACACGTCGGCGGCGATGACGAGCTTCGCGATGTCCTGGCGCAGCGGGCCCAGGTCGCCTTTCTCATCGATCGGGTGCCACATCGGGCCGAGCGCCATGTGGAAGCCGTTCATCTCCTTCCACGGGCCCATCTCTTCCTGTTCCTGACGCTCCTGGGCGACAACGGGGCCGGCGACCGCGAGGAGTCCGACGACGGTCGCGCCGAGGGCGAAACGATGCACTGCTCTCATGGGTTCCTCGATCTCGTTCAGGGGTCTCCGGAAGGTACCGTCCCGACGCGGCCACCCGCCATCAGGCAAACCCTGACGAAACCGTGACGGCCGCCCCGAAGTAGGGTCCACAACGTCCATCGTCGGAGAGGCAGACGCGATGCGGACCCTGCTGCAGGACCTGAGGTACGGCGCCCGGATGCTCCTGAAGGGGCCGGTCGTCTCGGCGGTCGCCGCCCTGTCGCTGGCGCTCGGAATCGCGGGCGCGACCGCGATGTTCGCGCTGGCGAGCGGGTTCTTCCTCCAGCCGCTGCCGTTCCCGGACCAGGACAGCATGATCCTGGTCGAGCAGCTCCAGCACGGACGAAGCGTCGAGGAGACGGATGGGGTCTCGATGCCGAACGTCCGCGACCTGCGGGAGTCGGCGACGGCGCTTCGCAGCCTGGCGGCGTACACGATTCCCGTCGTGAACATGACCGGCGGTGACCAGCCGGAGCAGATCCGGCTGATCGTCGGGACGCCGAACACGCTCGACGTGCTCGGCGTGCCGCCGTGGATGGGCCGCGGACTTCGAGCCGGCGGACGGGCCCGCGGGCGCGGGCCGCGTGCTGATCCTCACCCATGGATTCTGGCAGTCGCGCTTCCTCTCCGACCCGGAGGTGCTCGGGAAGGCGGTCCAGATCGACGGCGTGCCGTACACGGTCGTCGGCGTGATGCCGGAAGACTTCGAGATGATCCCGGCCAACGTGGACGCGTTCTCGGCGTCCGACTTCGAGGACCGGACCGACCGGGCGGACCGCAGCTTCCTCGTGCTCGGCCGGCTCCGGCCCGGCACGTCGGTCGAGCAGGCCCGCGCGGAGCTGACCGCCGCATGGGGCAGGGTGGAGGGCGGCAACGCGGAAGCGAATCGCAATTTCGACCTGCTCGTCCGGCGCACCCGTGACTGGTTCCCGGGCCCGACCGACACCAAGCTGATCGGACTGCTCGTCATCGTCGCGTTGTTCGGGGTTGCGATCGCGTCGGCGAACGTGGCGAACCTGCTGATCGCGCGGGCGGAGGAGCGGACGAAGGAGATGGCGGTCCGCACGGCGCTCGGCGCCGGCCGCGTGCGGGTGCTGCGCCAGCTGCTGACCGAGAGCGTGCTGCTCGCCCTGACCGGCGGCGTGATCGGGGTCGCGATGAGCTTCTACGTCGTGCAGTGGCTGCGCCTCGCCATGCCGCCGGAGCTGCCGAAGTCGTTCATGCCGGCGCTCGATGGCCCCACGCTCGCGGCCACTGTGCTGCTGGCCATGCTGGCCGGTGTGCTGTTCGGTCTGGCGCCAGCGCTGCAGGCGATGAGTGGCAACCTGCGCGAGTCGCTCGTCGAGGGCAGCCGCGGCGGGACGGCCGGTCGCCGCCGCAAGCGGCTGCGCAGCGCCTTCGTCGTGAGCGAGATCGCGGTCGCGCTGGCCCTGCTCACGGGCGCGGCGTTCCTGCTCCGCGCCATGGGCGAGGTCGTGAACGGCGATCCCGGGTTCGTGTCCGATGGTCTGGTCACGTTCGAGACGACGTTGCCCGAGTACCGGTACGCGGAACCGGCGGACCAGGCCCGCTTCGCGGAAGACGCCGAGCGGGCGCTGGCCGGGATCCCGGGCGTCGAAGCGGTGGCGGCAATGAATTCCCTGCCGCGGAGCCGCGGAAATCCGTCGACGCGATTCCACGTCGCCGGCACGCCGGTCGTCGAGGAGAAGCGAACAGCCGATGGTCAACTGGCAGGCGGTCAACGCCTCGTACTTCGAGACACTCCGCATTCCGTTGCTGCAGGGTCGTGTGTTCACGGCAGCGGACCGCGCGGGAACGGCGCCGGTGATGGTGGTCAGCACCGACTTCGCGCGCCGGTTCCTGCCGCCGGACGGTGCGCTCGGTGCGCAGGTCGAGGTTTTCGGCGAGACGCGCGAGGTCGTCGGTGTGGTCGGCGACATCAAGCAGAGCCGGATCGCCGAGAACGGCCGCGTCGAGGCGTCGATCTACCTGCCGGTCGACCAGCATCCGGGGCGCGGTCCCGCGTGGGCGGTGCGCGCCTCGGTCGATGCCGCGACGCTGGGTCCCGCGCTCCGCGGCGCGATCGCATCGGTCGATCCGGATGTCCCGATCGGCGAGCTCCAGACCCTCGACGAGTCCATCCGCCAGTCGCTGGCCGGGCCGCGCGCCGTTGCCACTTTCGTCCTGTTCCTCGGCGTTCTCGCGATGGTTCTCGCCGCGATCGGCATCTACGGCGTGATGTCACACAACGTGACGCAGAGCCGGCGCGAGATCGGCATCCGCATGGCCATGGGTGCGCATCCCCGACAGGTCGTCGGCATGATCACGAAACGGGGCGCGTCCATGGCAGGACTGGGCATGCTGCTCGGGATCGGACCGGCCCTGCTGGTCCGGCACGGCGTACTCGCCACGCTCAACCTGTTCAACGTGCGGTTGCCGCCGGACTATGCGATCCTGGCCGGATTGATGCTCGTGACCGTGGCCGTTGCGGCCAGCCTGATCCCCGCGCTGCGCGCAGCCCGCGTTCCGCCGGTCACCGCGCTGCTCGACGAGTAGCCGGGTCCACGCATCGAGGTCCACCGGACCGCGTCCTGCCGATCCGGTGGCCTCGTCGCGTCACCCGTCCTCGCGCCGCACCGCGGCCGTCGGGCCGGGCTCCGCGCCCGGACCGGGGATCACATGGCGCGGTGCAGTACGCCGCCCAACCCCACGCGGACCGTGAACACGTTGCCGCTGGGGTTGTCGTCCTTCTCCAGCCAGTGCTCGTAGCCCGCCTCGATGCGGACGGCGAAGCCTTCGCTCGCGAGGATCCGGTAGCCGACGCGACCGGCGATGCCCCACTGGGATTCACTTCCACCGCTGGTCCCGCTCCCGCCGTAGCTCCAGCGGTGCAACGCGGGCGCCGCGCCGAGGTACACCGAGTTGGCGCCGACGCTGGCCGGCGCGACGTCGAGCCACAGGTTGAGGTTGAGCATCGTGCTGGACGATCCGCCGCTGGACATCCGGGTCAACCCGATCTCCGGCTCGATGAAGAACTGGTCGGTCGGGAACAGCGCGAGGTACAGGGTGCCGGTGGGGATTCCGAATGTCGTCATGGACTCGCTGTCGCCTGTGGCCTTCGCGATGCTCAGCCCGACGTACGTCCCGGCCTCGAGCGCGGGCTTCTGCTGGGCCGCGGCCAGTGCGGGAATTCCGCAACCAGCAGTACAGCCAGCCAGCCAGTGGACGATTTCATTGGAAGCTCCTTTCCGAGTGGATCCGTGACGCCGCGTCAGTTGCAGCGCTCGATGGTCGTGGATTTCGCCAGGCCGTTCGGGCCGGTGACCAGGTGCGGCGAAGGAAGCCGACGCCGGGCGGAAGCGCCTGCTCCACGAACTGACGAGTTGACGCGGACGCCGCCGTCGTTGATCCAGGTATCGTCGATCTGCGAGATGTGGGCGCGGAACATCGGTCCGGCCGGCAATCCGGTAGACAGGTCGAATCGGCGTGACCTCGAGAGTTGCCCGCAACACGTTGTGGCTCTGCATCTCGCCCCGTTCGTTGACCTGGAATCGCGTGCTGATGTCCATGGGACCGGTGACCTGGACGTAGTCGGTCGGCCCCGTGGCGCAGAATGGCCGGGGAATCGATCTGCCCGAACTCGATCCGTGAACGCGGACTCGGTCAGGTCGGGAACGACCGGTGTGCGCGTCGTCACGTTCAGCACCAGTGGCGATCGCCGTCCGTGAGCGCCACGTAGTTGCCCGATCCGTCCGGAATCAACACCGAGACGCTGCCTGGAGCGACGGGGGTAGGCCGTCGTACAGCGGCGCCTCGATCACATTTCCGGCGGGGCCAGGCATACCGAGCGGCACATGAGCGATGCCGGTCGCCGGGTTGACGAGGCCGCTACGGATGAAATCGATGTAGATCAGCTGCTCGGCCAGCTCCCAGCTGATCACGCGGTGCTGGCTCGTGCCCGGGAATCAGCAGGTCGAAGTGCGTACCGGCAACGACCCAGTCGCCCGGCCGGGAACAGCCGGATGTGGAAGCGAACGGGGCCGTAATCGCCGCACTGCAGCTGGACGGGATTGGCGACCCAGCCTCCCTCATCCGTGTACGCGGTCTGCATGTCGCCGCTGGCATCGGTCCACGTGCAGTTGAACGGTGGCGCGTTCGGCAGCCCGAACGCAGTGCGATTGCCGTCGAGTGAGCGAAGCGCGGCGCGAAGCGAGAGAATGTCGACCTCGCCCGTGAAGACGATGTTGAGCGGATCGGCGATATCGCCTTCGAAGTCCTCGCCGGTCAACGGCCAGACGATGAGGGTGTTGCCACCGAACGGATACGGGTACGAGCCCGCCGGGAGCGGCCGGCCCGTTCGGATTCATGGACATGGCCGCGACGGCGGCCTCGGGCGTATCGACCGGATCGAACGCTTCGTCGGCGCAGGCGACGAGGGCCGTGAACGCGAACGCGACTGCGGCGATCCGGACGGTGGTGCGGAACGGGTACATCGGTCACCTCCTCCAGAGGGGGAACGACTCGCGTGACGCGAGGCGGGGCTCGATCGTCCGGACGGCCGGAAACGGACTTCGTCCCACACCCGGGAGGATGCCTGGACCGGGTCAAGCGCGAGTCAAGCGTCTCGGAAGGGGCGCGCGGCGAGGCGAGGCCGGCAGCGGCGGGATCAGGGGGTTGGCGCGTCGTCCCGCGATTCGGCCGCCTCGAGGATCCGGCGGCGGCGGCCGGTGGTGAGCATGTCGCGCGCGACGACCTCCCGGACGATGCGGGCGACGAAGCTGTAGCCGCGCGGCTCGGCGTTGAGCCAGCGCTCCCACTCGAGCTCGTCGAGCGCGGCGAGCAGCGCGGCCTCGGGCAGACCGGTCGCGCGGGAGAGCGTGGCCGGCTCGACGCGGAGCGGCAGCACGGAGGCGGCCGCGAGCACGGCCTGCGCATCGGTGCTGAGCCGGCGGAACCCGACGCGGATCGCCGACGTGATGGTGTCGGGCAGGTCGGCGGGCATGGTCTGGTCGAGCGTGCGCATCGGCTCGGGCCAGGCGCCGTGGCCGGCGTCGATGTCCAGCCCGAGCGCGACCGCGTGCAGCAGCTCCACGGCGAGGAGCGGCAGGCCCGCGCTGTCCGTCGCGAGCCGGCGCGCGACGCGATCGATCTCGACGGGCGTGAACGCGGGCAAAGCCCAGCGGGCGAGCGCACGCAGTCCCGCCCCGCTGAGCGGACCGAGCCGCACGGATTCGCCGCGCAGCTCCCGGCCGAGATGCGCCCGCATCTCCTCGACGGGCGCGACCACTCGATTGGACGGAACCGTGAAGATGACGCAAAGCGGCGCGTCTTCGAGATCGCGCAGCAGCGCGCCAAGTGCCATGAGCGACTCGGCGTCGAGCCAGTGCGCGTCATCGACGGCGAGCAGCAGCGGCGCCTCAGCCGCGACCGGACGCAGCAGTTCGGAGAGCGCCGCGGCCGGCGGACCTTCCAGCGACGCCTCCTCCACCTCGCCCCGGCCCGCGAGCGCGAGCAGGCGCGCCACCGCGGCACGCGCAGCCGGCGGGGCGCGGTCGACGCCGGGCGCGGTCGTGAGGCCGGAACGGAGCAGGCCCGTGACTCCGCTCCATGGCGTCGCCGCATCGCCTTCGACGGCGCGCAGCACGGCGGTCACGGCGCCGTCGAGGCGCGCGCGGTCCACCGCTTCCTGCAGCACGCGCGTCCGCCCCGCTCCCGGCTCGCCCTCGAGGAACGAGACGCGCGCCGATCGCGAATGCCGGCACTCGTTCCACGCGCCGACCAGCCGCGCGAGAGGCGCCTCGCGCTCGATCAGCGGGGCGCGTTTCGATTCCCCGCCTCGCGGCAGCCGTTCCTCGACGTGGCCGGGGACATGGAAGCCCGGCTCGCTCTTCACGCGTTCGGCGAGGGCTCGTGTTTCGGCGGCCGGCTCGATGCCGACGTCTTCGCGCAACCGTTCCACGAACGACTCGTACGCCGCCAGCGCGCCGGTCCGATCGCCCAGCAGCGCGCGGGCGCGCAGCAGGGCTCGGCACGTCGCCTCGTTGACAGGCTCGAGCCGCAAGCCCCACGCCGCCGCCGCCGCTGCGGCTTCCACGTCGCCGTTCGCGAGCAGGACTTCCGATTGGTTCGTGAGCGCCGCCACCGACTGCTCGATCCAGTAGCGCCGTTCCGCGGAGAGCCACTCCTCGAAACCCCACTCGCCCGGTACCGAGAAGCCTTCCATGAACTCGCCCGAGACCAGCGCGGCGGCGCCTGCCCAGTCACCGGACGCGGCACACGCCTCGAACTGCGCCGTGTCGATCGAGATCGCGCCGTCGCCGAGCCGGACCTGATGCGCATTGGCGTCGACGCCGGCCTCGCCGCAGCAGCGCCGCAGGATGCGGAGCGCCTCGTTGAGCGAGTGCCGGGCCGCCGATTCCGGCTTCTCGCCCCAGAGCAGGCCGACCAGATGCTCGCGGCTGCGGACGCGGCCCGGCGAGCGAGCGAGATAGACGAGGAGCGCGAGGTGCTTGCGCCAGAGCAGCTCGGCGGGCGCGGGGCCGTCATCGACCAGGACCTCGACGGGACCGAGCGTACGGATCGTGATCATGAGGCGCAGTACCTGGCGTGTTTCGCCTCGACGTCCCGTTTGAGACTGTCGATGGCCGGCGCGAGGCTGTCGGACCAGAAGCGGAGGACCCGATCGAAATGGGCGCACGCGGCGGCGGCGTCGGCTCGAGCGATGGCCAGCAGGCCACGCCGGTACGACGTCTCGACGCCGAACACCCAGTCGATCTCGACGGCCTGTGGCTGGTCGTGCGGCCAGCCAGTCACGTCCATGTTGTCGACCCAGCGCAGGTCACGCTCCACCGCGTCGTTTTCGCCCAGTTGCTCGTGCCACCCGGATCGCAACAGGTGCAGGACGCTGCGCGCGAACGGGTCGCCGTGCTGGCCGTACGCGTCGTAGACGAGCAGCGAATCGGTTTCGCCGAGCGCACCCGCCAAGTCGCCGCTGGCGGCCTTCCGAACGCCATCGAGCATGGGCAGCAACCGTCGGACTGCACTGTCCCGGGCCAATGCCGCGAGCGAGTCGCGCCACTGCGTCGCGCGGAGCGGGTCTCCTCCCAGGCCGGCGTCGAGGCCGAGCGCCCACAGTGCGCGCACGCGCGTCGCCGGGTGGCCGACCAGCGGCTGCAGCAGGTTCCGGCCAACGTCTCGTTCGTACTCGTCGAAGAGCGGCACGCCGAGCGCGAGCGGGATCACGCGCCACTCCGCCGCATGCAACTCGGCTGTGTCCGTGTCCATCAGCGCGGTGGCGGAATCGAGGTACGCCAGCGCGGTCTGCCCACGACCCCGCGCGGCGTCGGCGAGAAAGCGGCCATAGTATGCGCTGATCCGCGTGCCGGGCCCTCCGACACGGAGAGCGAGATCGGCCCATTCCGCTTCTGCATCGGGGATGTCGAACGCGAATGGCATGCGCATCGCGTTCTGCGGCGTCAGGAGGCTGCCCGGGTTCGGCGCGGCGAGCAGCCGCTCGCGCTCGCGGGCTGCCGAGTCTGGCTGGAACCGCTCGGTTGCGGCGAAGGACAACCACTTCGTGAAGGAGAATCCCTGCGCCAGCGAATCCGCGGTGACTGCCCGGAGTTGGTTCAGGTACTTGCTGGCGGTGCTGTCGTGGCCCATGCGGGTGTGCAACCACACGAGCAGTTGCAGGGGCTGCGGCCAGAGCGAGTCGAGCGCAACCGCCCGCTCCAGCCCGATCCGGGCCGTGTCGAACGTGAATCCGGCCAGCGGTCCGCGGTGGAAGAGCTCCTCACCCCAGAGCATCCATGGCAACTCTTCCTGCGGGAACCGACCTGCCGTCTCCCGAAACGCGGCGATCCGCCCCCTGCCCGGTGGCAGCAACTGATCCTGCACGAGCGACGAATCCACGACGTCGAGCCTGCCGGGGCCGGCACGCGCCAGGGTATCGAGATCTGGCCGGTAGTCCGCATCCTCCCCGGGCTGCCATCGCAGGGCCTGGGTGCGACGCCAGCGTGCGAGCGCGAACGTGGGGTCCAGCTTGAGCGCGATCCCGTAGGAATGGGCGGCCGCGTCCGGCTGGTCACGGAAGAACGCGTATTCGCCCGCGAAGTAGATCCGAATCGCTTCCAGGCTGTTCGACAGTTGCGACTTCGACCGGATCGCGTGCTTCAGGCCCGGCTTCGCCACGCCGATCAGCCAGAGAGCGGCCGTATCCGCGAGGGTTGCGGCCCGGTCCGGACCCGCTGCCCAAAGAGTCCGGAGCCTGTCCTGCTCCACGCCCCGGGAATCCAGCACGTGAAGCGTGTACTCCAGGGAGTCGCCAATGATGCGGATCGTGCTTCCCGTGCACAGGTTGGCGCGCAACGCCCTGCACATCGCGCCCTCCTGTTCGCGCTCCAGTTCGGACGCGTTGAGCCAGCGGCGGACCGATTCGTCGCGTGGACTCACATGCAGCTGGGCGATGCCCGACAGATCGAAGTCGATCCATTGGGCGATGGCCACAGCCTCGCTTTCGGCCGCCGCCGAGGCTGGCGTGGGACGCGGCGGCAGGATGGCAAGATCCGCCACGTCGATCGGTCCGGGCAACGCGGGCTCCCGTCTCGACCACGCCCAGATCACCACCCCCATTACGACCAGCAGCGCGAACAGCCAGCCCGACATCGTGACCCGCCGCATCACCCGGTACCGCGGCGCGAGCACGCGACGGAACGCCGAGGCGCGCGTCCAGCGCTGTTCCGGGTCCCACGCGAGCGCTCGACGCAGTGCGTGCCGGTAGCGGCGCGGCACACCCGACCAGTCGGCGGCGTGCGGGTCCGCGACCGGCGTCCAGCGGCGGCCGGTCAGCATCTCGTAGATGACCATGCCGGCCGCGTAGATGTCGCTCTGCTCCGTCACGATGCCGCCGGCGGCCTGCTCGGGCGCCATGTAGGCGGGTGTCCCGATGTGGCCGCTGGTCGACGTCGCATCGGGATCGGTCGTGTCGACGCGCGCCACACCGAAATCGCCGAGCAGCACGCGCGGACCGGTGAGGAAGATGTTCGCGGGCTTCACGTCGCGGTGCACGACGCCGGCCGAGTGCGCGGCGGCAAGCGCATCGAGCAGCGCACGTCCGGTGGTGACGGCCTCGCGTTCCGTCATCCGCTTGCGCCCGAGCCGCTCCGCCAGCGTCTCGCCCTCCACGTACTCCATGACGTAGTAGGGCAGTCCATCGGCCATGCCGGCACGGTGGACCGGGACGATGTTCGGATGGCGGATGCGGCCGAGCACGCGCGCCTCGCGCAGGAACCGCGAGACGGCCACTTCCGTGGCAAGTTCGGGACGGATGGCCTTGATGGCGACGACGCGATCGAGCGTGAGGTCACGGGCGAGGTAGACGAAACCCATGCCGCCGCCGCCGAGCACCCGCGTGACTTCGTAGTCCGGCGCCAAGGCACGGTTCAGGCGTTGGATCAGCAGGGCCGAAGAGGGGGCGGGCTGCGGTCCGTCCGTCGGACTTCGCCCTCCTCCATCGTCGGGCGCATCATGCGGCAAGGGGCACCCCCATCGTCGGGGACCGGAACGGTTTTGACCCGCCGGTCCGCACAGCGCACGTAGGATTCAACGCGCCCGGCCGGCTCCGCAATGCCCGCCCCCGGCCCGGGTGCGCGGACCGACCCCTCCTGAATCGTCGAACTGTAGTCGTGCCCGTGTGTTGCGTCATTCCGGGCAGTCGTGGCATATTCGTTGTACACACACGAGCAATCCCTTCTATCAATGCGTCGCGTCAGGGGCCGGAGTCCGGCGGCCTCGCGACGCCCATGCCCGGGATCCGGCCGCGCACCTGGAAGGAGCCGGCCGTATCGGATCCGTTCGACTCGACGCGGAGCAACGTTGGCAGAATCGTCAGGCGGGCTGAGCGGGATCATCGCCGAACGGTACGCGATCGAGGGTGAGATCGGCCGAGGCGGCATGGCCGTGGTCTACCTTGCGCGTGACCTGCGGCACAACGCGCTCGTCGCGGTGAAGGTGCTGAACCCCGAGCTCGCCGCACGCGTCGGCGTCGAACGTTTCTCGCGCGAGATCCGCATCACGGCCAGCCTCGAGCACCCCAACATCCTCAGCGTGTTCGACTCGGGCGAGGCGGACGGCCTGCCGTACTGCGTGATGCCGTACGTGGAAGGCGAGACGCTGGACGCGCGGATCCGGCGGTTGGGCCCGTTGCCGTTCGAGGAAGCGCTCGAGATCGCGGCCGAGATCGCCGATGGCCTGGCCTACGCGCACGCCCGCGGCTTCGTGCATCGCGATGTGAAGCCGTCCAACATCCTGCTCTCGCACGGCCACGCGCGGCTGGCGGACTTCGGCATCGCGCGGGCGGTCGATGCGGCCGGCTACGACCGGCTCACGACCGCGGGCCTCGCGGTCGGCACGGCGAGCTACATGAGTCCGGAGCAGGCGTCGGGCGAAGAGGTGGACGGGCGGAGCGACATCTACGCCCTCGGTTGCGTGCTCTACGAGATGCTGGCGGGCGCGCCGCCGTTCGCGGGCGCCTCGGCCCGTGCGATCCTCGCCCGTCACATGGCGGATACGGTGCCGAGCCTGCGCACGGTCCGCGAGACGGTGCCGCCGGCGCTCGAGGCCGCGATCATGAAGGCGATGGCGAAGCTACCGGCGGATCGGTATCCCGACGCGGGAGCCTTCCGGGACGCACTGCGGCAGCTCGATGCGGCGGAAGCTCCGTCGCCGCGGCGCCAGTTCACGAGAATCGGTCTGGCGACGGCGGCACTGGTCGTTGCAGGAGTCGGGCTCGTGTTCGGGCGCGGCATGTTCGGCGGCGGGGAACCGCTCGACCCGGACCGGATCATGGTGTTTCCGCTCGACGCCGCGGGGGTGCAGGGCTCTGCCGCCATCGGGGAGAACATCGCGACGATGATCGGCAACGCGCTCGACGGGACCGGCTCGCTCCGCTGGATCGACGGCTGGCAGCACCTGAGCGCGACGAGCCGGGAGAACATCCGCGAGCTCGACGAGGACGGACTGCGGTCGATCGCGCGCGCCCAGCGCTGCGCCTTCTACGTGAGCGGCCGGGTCACCCCGCTCGGCGACTCGGTCACGGTCACGCTGCTGCTGAACGATGCGAGCGGCAACGCGGATCCGGTGCGAGGCACGGCCACGGCGCCGGTCGGCGAGGAATGGATGGGGTTCAGCGCGGTGAACGCGCTGCTGCCGCGGCTGATCCCCGGCGGAGCGAGCGACGTGACGGAAGCATGGGAGCACCGTCCGCCCGCGGCGATCGCCAATTTCCTGGTTGCCGAACGCGAGTTCCGGCGCATCCACCTCGCGGCTGCGCTGGAGCACTACCAGGCGGCGATCGAGGCGGACTCGACGTTCGCGTTCGCGGCCCTGCGCGGCGCCCAGGCGGCCAGCTGGAACCATCGCGAATCGGAGGCCGCGAGTCTCATCGCGGTCGCGCTCCGGCAACCGCTTTCACCGCGCGACGCCGCCTTCGCCCGCGGGTACCGGGCCTACCTGGAGGGACGTGCGGATTCGGCCCTGGCGGCATTCCACGCCGCGCTCGACAGCGACCCCGAAATGGCCGTGGCGTGGCTGCAGTTGGGTGAGACATGGACGCACCTGTTGCCGAAGATGGGGGTGCCGAATGATTCCGCCCTGCTCGCGTTCCGGGAGGCGACCCGGCTCGATTCGCTGGCCACGAACCCGCTCTACCACCTGATCGAGATCCTGCTCCGGAAGGGCGACGTCGCGGGCGCCGCGCCACTGGTCGACCGATTCCTCCGGGCGGGGCCCGAGGATCGGTACGCGGAGGAGATCCGCATCGCGTTCGATTGCCTGCAACAGGGACCCGAGCGCGTCGCGTGGGACTCGGTCGCGAACCGGAACCCGTTCGAGCTGATGGTGGCTTCGTTCCTGTTGAGCGGCGGCAGCGTTCGACCCGCCTGCGCCGAGGCCGGATACGACGCCCTGCTCCGGACCGACACCTCGGCCGACGTCGCCGCCGAAAGCCGGCGCTTCTTCGAGATCCTCGGCCTGCAGAACCTGCTGCTCGCGGAGGGCCGGGACGATGAGGCGCTGGCCCGGGTCGACGCCTTCGTCGCGCGCTGGGGCAGCGGGACGACGATCTACCTGCTCGACGCGCCGTACTCCGCCGCGTTCGCCGGGCGCGCACGGGAAACGGCGGCCAGGGACGCCGAACGATACGGCACGGACTACCGTCGCTTCGACTTCGGCAACGGTCTCTGGGAGCTCGGCATCTACGAGCTGGGCCGCGGCAATCTCGACATTACGGCCGCGATCGCCGGCGAGCTCCGACGCCGGGCGGCGAGAGGCGATCCGGGACACGATGCCCTCCTCGCCACGTCGCTCGAGGCGTACCTCACCCTCGCCCGCGGCGACACCGCCCGAGCGCTCGGCGAATTCGACGCGCTGGTGCCCGCATTCGCGCCGGGCGACTCGCTCAAGTACGATGAAGTGATGCCGCTCGGCGCCGAACGCCTCCAGCTGGCACGGCTGCTCGCGGCGCGTGGCGACTATGAACGCGCGATCGACGTCGCCAACGTCTTCGACTCGAACTGGCCCGTGATCCATACACTGTATCTCGCTCCCAGCCTCATGCTTCGAGCCGACGCGGCGGACGCGCTCGGCGAGACGGGGCTGGCAACCACGTTCCGCGCACGGCTCGACGCCCTCCAGGGGCGGCCGCGCGGGGAGCCGTAGCCCCCACTCCCATACCCGGAGGGTTGGCATGACGCCAATCGAGAACAGGATTCCGAACGGCAGCACCCCGGCGCGCGGCATGACCGATCCGCCGCCACCCCCGCCCGCGGGCGCCCGGGGAATGACCGATCCGCCTCCGCCGCCCCCACCCGGCGCCAGGGGTGGATCCGCGGAAACACCCGGCCTCGGACGCGCCGGCCCGATGCAGGCCGCCAGCCGCGCCTTGACCGATGCCCCGCCCCCGCCGCCGCCCGGGTCCCGCGGGGGCGCCGCGCCGCCGCCGCCGCCCGGATCCCGCGGGGGCACCGCCGATCCGCCGCCGCCGGCCAAACGCGAGGGTGCCGCGGATCCGCCGCCGCCCACGCCCGAGCGCGCGAGCAAGGCCGCGGCTCCGGCCCCCCGGAAGAAGGTCGCCGCGAAGAAGAAGGTCGCCGCGAAGAAGAAGGTCGCGAAGAAGAAGGTCGCGAAGAAGAAGGTCGCGAAGAAGAAGAAGGTCGCGAAGAAGACGGCGAGAAAGGCCACGAAGAAGGCGGCGAAGAAGGCGGCGAAGAAGGCCGTCCGGAAGCGCGCCGCAAAGAAGAACGTGCGGAAGAAGACCGCGAAGAAAGTGGCCCGCAAGCGCACCGCGAAGAAGGCCGTCCGCAAGAAGGCCGCGAAGAAGACGGCCCGCAAGCGCACCGCGAAGAAGGCCGTCCGCCGGAAAGCCGCGAAGAAGACGGCCCGCAAGCGCACCGCGAAGAAGGCCGTCCGCAAGAAGGCCGCGAAGAAGACGGCCCGCAAGCGCACCGCGAAGAAGGCCGTCCGCAAGAAGGCCGCGAAGAAGACGGCCCGCAAGCGCACCGCGAAGAAGGCCGTCCGCAAGAAGGCCGCGAAGAAGACGGCCCGCAAGCGCACCGCGAAGAAAGCCGTGCGCAAGCGTCCGGCGAAGAAAGCCGCGCGCAAGCGCACTGTGAAGAAGGCGGCGAAAAAGACGGCCCGCAAGCGCCCCGCGAAGAAGTCTGCGCGGAAGCGAAGCAGCCGTTGAGCGGCTCTGCAGACAAGGGTGAGCCGGCGCCCGCGAGGGGTGCCGGCCACGCCTGGCTGGTGGACTCCGGCGGCCGTAGCGCGGCCGCCGGAGGTCCGTCCGAACGACGTTCACGCAGAATCCGGAGGCAGGTCCCGTGACGACACCCCGCAAGGATGGGCCGACGCATCGTGCTCTCCTGATCGGCATCGACAAGTACAAGGAATTCCCGGAGAACTTCGGGCAGCTCGACGGCTGTGTCGCGGACGTCGAGTTGATGCGTTCCGTGCTGGAAGGCCGGTTCGGCTTCGCGCCGGACAACATCACAATGTTGCGGAACGGGACGGCCACGCGTAAGCGGATCCTGTCCACGCTGGACAAGCTCATTGGGCAGGTAGAGGAGAACGACGTCGTCGTCATCCACTACGCGGGGCACGGCTCGCAGATGACGGACCGCGAGGGCGATGAGCCGAGCGGTCTCGACAGCACGATCGTGCCGGTGGACAGCGCGGGCTGGTCGGGCGCGCCGGGGAACCAGCGCGACATCACCGATGACGAGATCCACCTGCGACTGCTCGCGCTCAGCGAGAAGACACCGTTCACGACGCTGATCTTCGACTGCTGCCACTCGGGCACGATTTCGCGGGACGGGTTCGGCGGGAAGACGCGTTCGATCCCGCCGGACCGGCGTCCCGCGAGCGAGCTTCCGCCGTCGCCGATTCCGGAATCGGTGCAACGACAAATGCGGGGGGAGGAGAGTCGAGGCGACGGCAAGGGCCGGAGCGGCTGGCTGCCGCTGGAAGGTCGGTACGTCCTGATCGCGGCGTGCCGGGACGACGAGGTGGCGAACGAGTACCGCCCACCGGAGGGCGACGGCAAGGTCGTGCACGGCGCGCTGACGTATTTCCTCGGCCAGGAGTTGAGCCAGGCGCCCCCGGGTACGACGTACCGTGACGTGTTCGAGCGCACCGCGGCGCGGGTGAACGCGACGTACCGGAAGCAGAATCCGCAGATGGAAGGGCAGGCGGACCGGGAGATCTTCGGCGTCCGCGACATCGAGCCGCATCCGTTCGTGGCGGTCGCGGGGAAGCGGGGCAGCCTGATCGCGCTGGGCGCGGGCGCGGCACAGGGCGTGACGGTCGGCTCGACGTATGAGGTGCACGCGGAGGGCACGAAGGACCCGGCGGGCGCGAAGCCGATCGGCCGGCTGACCGTTACGCGGGTGGGCGGACTCAATTCGTCGGCACAGGTCGACTCGGGCGCCGTGAGCCGCATGGTGGCCGGTACGCGTGCGTTCGAAACGGAACACGCCTGGGGCGAGTTCCGCTACCGCGTCCAGCTCGAGGGTCCGACGAACTTCGATACGCAGTTGGAAACGCTGGCCGAGGAGCTCGCCGAGCTGCCGCTGATCGAGGTCGTGAAATCGAACAAGCGCGCGGATGCGCGCGTCTACGTGCTGCCGACGCGGACCGCGACGCGCCCGGATTCGCCGGTACCGCAACTGCGGTCCGTGCGCGCGCCGAGCTGGGCGGTGGTGGGGCCGAATGGCCGGCTGATCGCGCCCCTGAAACGCCTCGACCAGCGCGCCGACCTCGTCCAGAACCTGGAAACGCTCGCCCGTTTCCAGCTCGCGCTCGGGCTTCAGAATCCGGACGCCGGGAGCCGGCTCCGCGGCCGGTTCGACATCGAACTGCTGCGCCGCGTCGGCGCGGACGAATGGGAGGTCGCGACACCGGAGGCGGAAAGCGGAAAGGTCACCTACGATGAAGGCGACCTCTTCGCCTGCCGGGTCGTGAGCCGCCACGACAAGCCGGCCTACGTCACGCTCTTCGACTTCGGCCTGACCGGCGCCGTGAGCCGCGTCTACCCCGACCGCGGCGCGGCGCCCGAACTGCGCGCCGGCGGTGAGTTCGACCTGTTCACGGACGGCTCCGTCGACATCGCGCTGCCACGCCAGTACCCGTTCGCCAACGACCCGGAGGGCAACGTGGTCGAAGGCCTGGACACGCTCCGACTGATCGTGACGAGCCAGCCCGCCGACTTCAGCTTCCTCGAGCAGGAGGGCACCCGCGGCGGCGCGCCAGCCCCGACGACCGGGGACAAGCCGAAATCACCACTCATGATGCTGTTCGACGGCGCCTTCAACGGGTCACGCGAATTGCGGCGCCGGCCGGCGGCGGGCGAGGACTGGACCACGGTGACGCGGACGTTCCTGGTGCGGAGGAAGAAGAAGAAGGGGTGAGATGGCGATTCGCATCTTCGTGACCGGAGGAACGTTCGACAAGGAATACGACGAGCGGCGCGGCACGCTCTTCTTCAAGGACACGCACCTGCCGGAGATGCTGAAGCTCGCGCGGAGCCGGCTCGAGGTCTCGATCCGCTCACTCATGATGATCGACAGCCTCGAGATGACGGATGACGATCGCGAGCTGGTCGTGCACCAGTGCCTGGCCTGCGACGAGACGCAGATCGTCATCACGCACGGCACCGATACCATGGCGGACACGGCGGCCGCGCTCGCGAAACGCGTCACCGGCAAGACCATCGTGCTCACGGGCGCGATGGTGCCCTACGCCTTCGGCAGCTCCGACGGCCTGTTCAACCTGGGCAGCGCACTCTCGCTCGTGCAGGTCCTGCCCCACGGTGTCTACGTGGCGATGAACGGCCGCTGGTTCACGTGGGACAACGTGCGGAAGAACCGCGAATCGGGCGTGTTCGAGATACTGCACTGAGTGCGGATCCGCATCACCGCAGGGTACGGCCGAGGTAGGCCTTGAGGCGCTGCCACGCGTCCAGCGCGGGCGCGGTCCGGGTGTCGGGATCCTGATCTACCCAGAGCCAGAACCCGTGCTGCACGTCGTCGTAGATGTGGATGTCGTTGGGGATGCCCGCCTCGCGCAATGCATGGGCGAACCCATCCACCTGCTCCCTGCTGATGCCCTGGTCGAGCCCGGCGAACGTGCCGTAGATCTCGTGCGAGAGCGAGGCCAGGCGCGCCGGGTCATCGATGAGGCGGCCGTAGAAGATGGCCGTCGCATCGTGGTTCACGCCGTCGAGCCCGAAGCTGAGCGCGACGCCGCCGCCGAAGCACCAGCCCATCGCGCCGATTCGGCCGCTCACATCAGGTCGCGAGCGCAGGAATGCGACCGCAGCGTTCAGGTTCGCGATCATGGTGGAAGGATCGCCGTTCACTTCGTTCACCAGCGCCACGTTCTCTTCCGCGCTCGATCCCGTCCTGCCGGAGTACATGTCGGCGGCGAGCGCGATGTAGCCTTCCGCGGCGAGCGCGTCGGCGACCTGTCTCACGCGATCGCCGAGGCCGTCCCACTCGTGGATGAGGATCAGGGCGGGGAACGGACCCGCCCCCTCGGGCACGGCGAGGTAGCCGGTGGTCGCGCTGTCGGCAGCGAAGTAGTGGACGGCCGTTCCGGCGGGCGGCGGTGCCGTGCCGAGGACGGCCGCCGGCAAGGCGTCATCGGCGGTGGGTGCGAGGGTGATGCGGGGACCCGCCGGCGCCGCGTCTTCCGAACCTCGAGGCGCCGCGTCCTCGTCGGACGGCGCGCACGCGGCGACCAGAAGCACGGTGGACAGGATGAACGGGGACAGACTGCGGATCATGGGTTGCTCCAGCGCAGGGGGGTGACGTCGGATCCGGCACGGTCCGGCCCTGCTTTTGGGACCGGCTGCCGCGCGGTGACGGCTGGAATATAGTCACAGCCGCCGCCGGAGAGCGCAAATCGCGCAGTCCGGCGGCGGCCTGAAATCCCGGCGGCCAGCTCCGGGAAGGGCCGGGGCCCGCGGACCGTGAGCCGCTACTCGACGCGGATCGCGACGAGCGGATCGACCGTGGCGGCGCGGCGCGCGGGCACCAGCACGGCGATGGCCGCGACCAGCACGAGTGCGAGCGTGACGAGGCTCCAGGTCACGACATCGAGCGGGCTCACGCCGTAGAGAAGGCCGCGGAGCAGGCGGGTGAGCAGGGTGGCGCCGAGCAAGCCGATGACGATGCCCCCGGCGACGAGCAGCAGTCCTTGGCGCAGCACCAGCGCCAGCGTCCGGCCACGAGTGCTCCCGAGGGCGGACCGGATCCCGATCTCGCGCGTGCGCTGTTCGACGACGTAGCTCATGACGCCGTACAGCCCGGCGACGGCGAGCAGCAGCGCGACGCCCGCGAAGATGCCGAGCAGCACCAGGTAGAAGCGGGGCCGGCCCACCGATGCGGCGATCACCTCCGTCATGGGCCGGACCCGGCTCACGGCGGCGCCCGGGTCGACCGAGTGGATGGCGGCCGCCACGGCGCGGGCGACGCGGACCGGGTCGCCTCCGGCCTTCACCAGGATCGGGAAGTTGGTGTTGCCGGAATCCCACTGCTCGTAGTGGGCGTACATCTCGGGCGCGGGCGGCCGCTCGGGACCGACGTTCTTGATGTCGCTCACGATGCCGACGATCGTGCCGAACGTGGTGTCGCCCCGGAAGAACCGCTTGCCCAGCGCGTCCTCGCCCGGGAAATCCCGCTTCGCCAGCGCTTCGTTGACCACGACGTTGAACGGCGCGTTGCCGCCGTCATCGTCGTTGAGCAGCCTGCCCTCCAGCAGCGTCTGCCCGAATACGCCGAAGATGGACGGCGAGACGTAGCGGTTCTCGACGAGCGGCAGGCGTGTGCGCTCGTCGACCTCGCGGCCCTCATAGTGCACGTTCCAGTTCCAGCCCCAGTTGTCGTAGGGCACGAGCTGGATGGACGCGGCTTCGGCGACGCCGGGCACGGCGCGCACGGCCTCGAGCGCGGGCTCGAGGAAGAGGTCGTATGTCGAGCCGCCGGCGTAGCGTTCCGGCGAGATGTCGACGGTCAGAGTGAGCAGCGGCTCGGGATCGAAGCCCGGGTCCTCGCCCACGAGCTGTTCGAAGCCGCGCATGACGAGGCCGGCGCCGAGCAGCAGCACGAGCGAGAGGCCGACCTCGGCGACGAGCAGGCCCCGCATCCACTTCTGATGGCGGCCGCCACTGCCGCCGCGGCCCCCGGCGCGGAGCGAGTCGTGCGGATCGCTGGTGGCGGCCTGCCACGCGGGCGCGATCGCGCATACGACAGCGACGACCAGCGCGATGAGCAGCGACACGCCGAGCACGGCCGGATCGATGGCCAGGTCGCGCAACTGCGAGAGCTGCCCGGGCAGCATCTTCGCGATGACCGTGACGCCGACCCAGGCGAGGCCGAGGCCGAGCGCCACTCCGGCGGCCGCCAGCACGCCGCTCTCGATGAGCGCCGGCCGCAGTACGTCGGCGCGGCGCGCGCCAAGCACGGCGCGGACCGCGAATTCCGGACGCCGCGCCACGCCCCGCGCCAGGAGCAGGCTGGCCACGTTCGCGGCGGAGATCAGGAGCACGAAGGCGACGGCGCCGAGCAGGAGCAGGAGCGGCCCGCGCACGGCCTCGACGTGCTCCGCGTGCATGGGCACGACGCGGAGCTGCTCGCCGCGCAGGTCGGCGTGCTCCGCGATGATGCCGTCCATCACCGCCCGCAACTCCGCGTGTGCGGCTTCGACGCCGACGCCGGGGCGGAGCCGGCCCATCAGCATGAGGAAGTTGCTGCCGCGCACCGCCGCCTGCTCCGGACTGAAGCGGAGCGTGACCCAGAAGTCGGGACGGAACTGATTGCCGCCGTGCGGCAGGCCGAAGCCGTCGGGCAGGATGCCGATGACTTCGGTCGCCTCGCCGTCGAGGCGGACCGTGCTGCCGACAATGTCGGGGCTCGAGCCGAAGCGGTCGCGCCAGAACTCCGCGGAGATGACCGCCACCGGCACCTTCGCGAGATCGTCATCGCCCGTCCCGAACAAGCGGCCGCGCTGCGCCCGCACGCCCAGCATCTCGAACAGGTTGTCCGACGCGCGCGTGATGGACACGCGCCGGGGCTCGGGATCCCCCTCGAGCAACGCGACCCGCGGCGTGACCGCCGAGAGCGCCTCGAACGACGTCGTCCCGTCCTTCAGGTCGAGGTAGTTCGCGGGAGAGAACGGCCACGTGTTCGCCTGCGGTGCCGTCCGGTACACCGTGACGAGCTCGTCGGAATCCGGGAACGGGAGGGGGCGCAGGAGCGCCGTGTTCACGGCGCTGTAGATCGACGTCGTCGCACCCAGCGCGAGGCCGAGGCAGAGGACCGCAGCAATCGAGACCGCGGGAGTCCGGAGCAGCGAGCGGATCGCGTGGCGGAGGTCGGTTCGCATGGCGGTCGGCATGATCGGTTCCGGCTGCGGGTTCGGGACGCTCGTTCGCGGGCGCGTTCTTCCGGTTCGACAGGCCTGCACCCGGTTCGGTTGGAACCGGCGCCGGGCGCCGGGCGGGGCGCGTGCGCGAACCCGGCGCCACGGCCTACTATGTCCCCATGCGTGCGCACCTTCCACCCCACGGACCGCGGCTGCCCGTGATCTTCCACGAGGCCTACGAGGTCGACATCGGCCCGCACGTCTTCCCCACGGCCAAGTACCGCCTCGTCCGCGACCGGCTGATCGAGCGGGGCACGATCTCCCCCAACCAGATCGTCCGCCCCGCTTCGGCCACGGATGACGACGTCCGGCGCGTTCACACGGAATCGTACGTACGAAAGATCCTGGAGGATTCGCTGAGTCCGGCGGAACGGATCCGGCTGGAGGTCCCCTTCTCGCGGGCGCTCCGCGAGTCGGCGTGGTTGTGCGCCGGCGGCAGCGCGATGACCGCGCAACTCGCGCTCGAGACCGGTGTCGCCGTCCACCTCGGCGGGGGCTTCCACCACGCCTTCCCCAACCACGGCGAGGGCTTCTGCCTGATCAACGACGTGGCCATCGCGATCCGTATGATGCAGGCCGCACACCGCATCCGCCGCGCCGTCGTGATCGATTGCGACGTCCACCACGGCAACGGCACGGCCACCGTGTTCGCGGCCGATCCCGACGTCTTCACGTTCTCAATGCACCAGTCGGCCAATTACCCGGAGCTCAAGCCCGCGAGCGATCTCGACATCGGACTCGCCGATGGCACCGGCGATGACGAGTACATCGACCGGCTCGACCGCAACCTGCGCCGGATCCTGCCCGAGTTCTGGCCCGAGCTCGCCTTCTACCTCGCCGGCGCCGATCCCTACGAACACGATCAGCTGGGCGGACTCGGCCTCTCCATCGAAGGGCTGCGGCGACGCGATGAGGCGGTGTTCCGAAGGCTCCGCGACAGCGACATCCCGGTGGCGGTGGTGCTGGCGGGGGGCTACGCGAGGAACGTCGACGATACGGTCGGGATCCATGCAAACACCGTCCGCGAGGCGGCCCGGGCGCTGCGACGCTGGGCCGGCCTCACGGACGATTGAGCGGCGGTTACTTCTTCGGGACACGCAGGCCGAGGTGTGTCCCCTTGTGCAGGTCAAGCGTCTGGCTCTCCAGGTCGAAGCCGCGCTCCGGGTGCACGACCAGGTCGATTGACTGCTGGCCGTGCGCGTACTGCTCCGGCACGCCCAGCGTCCGCGTGCTGTTGGCCGGCACCGTGCCCAGACGGACGTCGAAATCACCGTTCTCCAGGTAGACCACCACCTCGACATCGCGTTCATTCGTGACCGTCACCGTAGTCGCTGCCATCTCATTCGGCGGCAGCTTGGCCGTCATTTCCTGAGTCGGACGTGCAGGCGTGTTCATCCCCTTCGGCACCTCGAGCGCCAGGTGCGCGCCCGGCTTCACGGCCATGACCTCCGCGTTCAGATCGATGCCGCCCTCGGGGTGCACGAAGACCTGCAGCTCGTTGCGGTCTTCCGTCACCCAGCTGGGCAGCGCCAGCGTGGATGTCCGCAGGGCCGGCACCATCCCGACCCGCACGTCAAGCTCTCCCTGCTCCACGAACACCGTGACCGGCACGTTGCGGTTGTTCTGAACGGTGAGGGTGGCGACGGAATCCGGGAGCGCCGTGTTCGGCTGCGCTGACACGGGCGCGGCCCACGCGGCCGTCGAGGTGGCTGCCGCGAGAAGGAACGTCATCATCGTCGTACGCATGGTTCACTCTCCACTTCCTCTTTTCTGTTCGCCGCCGCGGACACTCTGCTCGCGGTCGGGACGTGATCACGCGGGACTATCGTTCGGGCGGTCGTCTCGCGACTGCACCCGGAAGATGGCTGGTGCACCCTTGCAGCAGGATTACAGGCAGGATTACAGGTCGGCATTGCCCGCGCGCGTGACACGCCTGGCCCGTCGACTCCCACCGGGATACCGGGCGGCAGCGAACCTCGATATCTTCCCGGAACCGGTGCCGCGCGTCCGGCCCGGCTCCTCGACCGGGCTCGCTACCGCCGCCCCCCGGATCTTGATTTTGGCGATTCCGGAGCGATATTTATGCTTAATCAGGCCGAAGTTAACATAAATTTCGGTCATTTTACCGTAAAACAACGGAGAATTACCATATGTCCAGCACGCCGCTGCGCGATTTCCTGGAGATCCCGTACGACGAACTCGAGGAGCTCAACCTGAAGGCGAAACAACAGCGACTCGACCGGGTGCCAGCGGACAAGGTGCAGGAAGAGCGAATGAAGTACCTGGCGAACGAGAAGCGGCTGAAAGCGGTGACGGTGTGCTTCAGCGATCTCGAGGGCCGACTGCACATGCTGGACTACGACAAGAAGTTCCTGTTGAAAGCGGCGGACAACCTGACGTTCGACGGTTCATCGATCCGTGGTTTCTCGGTGCAGGCGGAGTCGGACCTGCGCCTGAAGATCGACTGGTCGGCGTTCTACTGGCTGCCGTCGGACATCTTCGGTCCGGGCAAGGTACTGGTGTTCAGCGAGGTGGGGGAGCGAGACGGATCGCGCTACCACGCGGACATGCGGGCGCTGCTGAAGACGTACACGGAGGAGTTGCACGCCAAGGATGGCCTGGTGTGCAACGCGGCGAACGAGATCGAAGGGTTCCTGTTCAAGGGCAAGGATGCGGAGCGTCGCTACAACGAGACGGGCCGTTTCGAGTACGTGAGCACGGGCGGGTACTACCACTCGCTGCCGGGCGACACGTTGCGCCAGTTCATCGACACGTCGGCGGAAGCGCAGCGGGCGATGGGGTTCGGGAACGAGAAGGACCACCCGGAGGTGGCGCCCTCGCAGTTCGAGATGAACTACGGCTACAGTGAGGTGAATATCGCGGCGGACCAGATCCAGCTGTACAAGCTGCTGGCGCGCCAGGCGGCGGCGCGGATGGACTGCACGGCGAGCTTCCTGCCAAAGCCGGTGACGGGCGTGAACGGGAGCGGCATGCACACGAACATCTCGCTGGCGAAGAAGGGCAAGAACCTGTTCTGGAGCAAGAAGGGTCGCGACAACCTGTCGGACATGGCGTGGGACTTCGTGGCGCGGATCCTGGAGAGCGGCGACGACATCTGCCTGGTGCTGAACGCGAGCGTGAACGGGTACCGTCGCCTCGATCCGCACTTCGAGGCGCCCAACCAGATCAAGGCGTCGCCGACGGACCGGGGCTCGATGGTGCGGATCCCGATCGCGAACGAGCGCTCGTCGCGCATCGAGGTCCGCTCGATTGCGCCGGACGCGAATCCGTACATGGCACTCTACACGATCCTGCGCACCGGGCTGGATGGGCCGATGCCGGAGGAATCGAAGAGCAAGCGTTCGCGCACCCGCTTCCTGCCGGACAACATCCACGACGCGGCCCGCATCTTCAAGTCGAGCAAGTACGCGCAGGAGATTCTGGGCGACGGCGTGCACTCGAAGTACGCGGAGCTGAAGCTTCTGCAGGCGGACCGCTGTCCGAAGGCACTCGGCACGTACGTCAAGCGCGCGGAAATCATGTTCCATCACGAGGTCACAAACCAGTATCTATGGTCGCAGTTCTGACCGCCGGGCGGGTGGAGTGGGGCCGGCGCTTCCGGGATCGGGGGCGCCGGTCGTGCATTTCCGGGGGGCGGGGGCGGAGGCGGAAGCGTTGCCGGGGGTGGGAGCGGGTGCGGGGTGAGGTGAGGCTTTCCTTTCGGGGACGGGGGCGTACATTCGCAGAGCGAGGCAACTGGCTGTCACCGAGAACTCGGCAGGGCGAACGGCGATGCGTCGAGGGACTGAGGCTCAACGACCTTCGGCCGGGAACACTCAGGATTCTGCGCCGGCTGCGGGTACCGGCCCCGGCGGACGAGCCCTGAAGCGCGACAGGTTGCCGCTCGTCGCGGCGGCGATCCTGCTGATCGGCGGCCTCGCGTTCGCGGTCGTGTCCCTTTCGTGGCCGCTCGGTTGGGACCACGGCGCACTCGCGTGGGTGGGCGACACCGTGCTTCGAGGCGGGTACCCGTACCACGACGCATACGACACCAGTGGCCCCGCCGGTTACCTGCCGTTCGTGCTCGGACAGGCCGTGTTCGGTCCTCAGGCCTGGGGGATCCGCGCCTTCGATCTGCTCGCGCTCGTGCTGGTCGCGATTCCCCTCTGGAGCGCGCTCGTGCGGCTCGACCAGCGACGGGCGGTTCCGCTCGCCCTGGGACTGCTCGTCGTCTGGTACTTCTCGCAGGGATATTCGAACACGGCGCGGCCCGATGCCTGGGCGGCGCTGCTGGGGGCGCTGGTCACATGCCTGTTCCTCGGTCGCGCCAGGCCGCCCAGTTTCCGTACCGCGCTGGCGGCCGGGACCGGCATCGGCCTGGCCGCGCTCATGCAGCCGCTCTATCTGGTATTCGCGCTGATCCTGGTCGCGGGAATGGTCCTGGACGAGCGGCTTCCCGGGCGCGATCGGGCCGGCCTCGTTCTGCTGGGTTTCGCCAGCATGCTGGTGGTGCTCGGCGCCGCCGGTGCCGTGCTCCACGCCGGTGGGGCGCTACGCGAGTGGCTGAGCGAAGTGATCGGAGCCAGCGTCACCGCGGCGTCCAGCAACGGGTACGCCTTCGCCGAGTCCACGCGCGGATTCGCGCGACACTTCCGGCAGGGGTGGATGCTGCTCGCCCTGCCCGCCGCGCTGGCGGGATTCGTGGCGTTGCTACCCACCCACAAGCTCGATGCGGCGATCCTCGCGTTCTGGCTGGGTGCGGCCCTGATCGTGCCGGCCGCGCTCGGCCGTTGGGAAGGGTCCGACATGCACGCCGCGCACACGGCGCTCGCCGTGCTTGCCGGAATCGGGATCCTGGGCGCATGGACGTCCTCGTCCGGCCCGGCGCGGGCGCTGCTCGGCGTGTTCGTGGCCATGCTCGTTCTCGTGAGCGTGCGCTTCGTCGTGCCGCCGGTCCGCGACTGGGCGCGCTGGAAGTTCGGCCAGGAAACGGAGGCCGACTACGCACGCCATTTCGAAGGCGTGGACCGGGATTACTCCTACCGGAGCGGCGCGCTCATCGCGGAGTACATCGCGCGGTATTCCGAGCCGGACGACCACGTTCTCGCCGTCGAAAACCCGCTCATCAACTACCTGTCCGGGCGTGCGGCACCGGGCCGCTTCGTGTCGCCGTGGTCGGGCTGGGCGGTCGAGTT
This sequence comes from uncultured Gemmatimonadales bacterium, assembly GCA_963786235.1. Lineage (GTDB taxonomy): Bacteria > Gemmatimonadota > Gemmatimonadetes > Longimicrobiales > RSA9 > CAWAYJ01. The sequence goes on along the minus strand of CAWAYJ010000034.1, from coordinate 81,882 downwards.
GCCGTTCGATGAAACCCGCCGCCGCGAGTTCGACGCGAGCGTGGTGGACGGGCAACCTCTGTGGGTCGTGCTGGGCCCACCCGTCGAGACCAGCGATTCGCTGGTCGGCGGCGTCCCCGCGGGCCCGTCGATCACACCCGCTCTCGCGGAAGCGCTCCGCACACGGTACCGGATGACCGCCCACTGCGAGGACTACTTCCTGTTCCGGCGGGTCTCCCCGGACAGCGCGCGCGCGGCGCCGGCCGTCGCCGCGGACGGACCCGGTCCGAGCTGCGCCACACTGGCGGGAGCGTAGCCCGCCTGCCCGGATCGAGGGACGCCCGGTACCCCTGCCCGAACTGTGAAGGTGATGCGACGGAGCTACGAGTGAACCGGGTCGCGAAGCGGGCAAGGGTCGTGATCCTGTCCGTGTTGGTGTCGCTCCCGGCGGCCGCGCCGGCCCGCGGCCAGCAGTCGGTGCGCGTGTGGCAGGACTCGCTCGTGCTGCCCACGTACGAGGAGGGACTGCCCGACCCGGATCCGCCGTTCGACGCGTTCGTAACCAACGGCCGCTGGAACTACCCGTACACGCTGCGCAACGCCCTCACGGACCGGCGGAGCCCGCATGCCTGGCGGGCGCTCATGCTGGAGAACGAGTACCTGCGCTGCGCCGTGCTGCCCGACCTCGGCGGCCACCTCTACTCGTGCACGGACAAGCGCAACGGCGCCGAGCTGTTCTACGCCAACCCATCGATCAAGCTCACGCAGATCGCGTATCGCGGGGCGTGGGCCGCGTTCGGCATCGAGTTCAACTTCCCGGTCTCGCACAACTGGATGACGACGTCGCCCGTGGACTTCGCGATCACGCACAACGATGACGGCAGCGCATCCATCCACGTGGGCAACATCGACCGGCCCTACGGCACGCAGTGGATGGTGACGCTCACGCTGCGGCCGGATCGCGCGGTGCTCGAGCAACACACCACGCTCTACAACCGGAGCGACGTGCGCAACCGGTTCTACTGGTGGACCAACGCGGCCGTCCGCGTGTGGGACGACTCGCGCATCCTCTACCCGATGCGCTATACCGCGTCGCATGGGTTCCGTGACATCGACACGTGGCCGGTGGACGGAACGGGCAACGACCTGAGCGTGGTGGGCAACCATCGATACGGCCCGGTCTCCCGGTTCAGCCACGGCAGCCGCGAGCCGTTCATGGCCGTCTGGCATCCCCATACGAAGGCGGGCGTCGTGCACTGGTCCTCGCCGGTCGATCTACCGGCGAAGAAGATCTGGTCGTGGGGAAGCAACCCTGACGGTCTCGACTGGCGGCGCGCTCTATCCGACGACAGCAGCGCGTACGTCGAGATCCAGGCCGGCATCTTCCGGAACCAGGAAACGTACGGCTTCCTCGAGCCGGGCGAGACGATCCGCTTCAGCGAGTACTGGATGCCGGTCCGCGACCTGGGCGGCGTGTCACGCGCCAACCCGGACGCGATCCTCTCGCTCGCGCCCGACAGCGCGGCCGACTCGACGACGGTGGCACTGGAAGTGACGCGCCGGCTGCCGGGTGCGGTGCTGTTCGTCCGTCGCTACGCTCGACTGCTCGAGTTGCGACGGCTCGACCTGGGCCCGGACTCCGTGTTCCGGCTGCGCGTGGACGGCGCCGCCTGCTGCACCACCGTCGAACTGCGCGATTCGGCGGAAGCGATCGTGCTCGCGCACACGGACGGCGAATACGACGTTACGCCCGACTCGCTGATCCGGACCGGGCCCGTGCCGGCGCCGGCCCCGCTCCCGGAGCCGGACCGCAACGATGGCGACTGGGCCGCGACCGGGGAGGAACGAGAACGACAGGGTGACCGGCTGGGCGCACTAGAGACGTACCGCGCCGGCCTCGCGCGTTTTCCGGCGAGCGCCGCGCTCTCGAAGGATGCCGGCCGGTTGCTCGTCATCCTGAAACGGTTCGACGAAGCAGTGGCGCCGCTCGGCGCGGTGCTCGACCGCGTGAGCAACGACCGCGAAGCCTCCTACTACCTCGGCCTCGCCCTGCTGCAGACGGGCGACACGGCGAGGGCGCGGCTCGAGCTCGAGAAAGCGCAGTCGTACGGAACGTACCGCGCGGCTGCACGCCACTCGCTCGCGGCGCTCGCCGCGCGGCACGGCGACCTCGGCCGCGCGCTCACACTGCTCGACACCGCGCTCGCGGAATCGCCGTTCGACACGCGCGCGGCGAACCTCCGTGTCGCGCTGTTACGCGCGGACGGACAGACGCGCGCTGCGCTCGCGCGGCTCGATGCGCTGCGCCGGCTCGATCCGGCCGGCTCGATGCCGCGCTACGAAGGCACACGGCTGGGCCAAGCCGACCCGGCGCTCTGGGCCCATCTCGCCGGCGATCCGGAACGCATCCTCGAGATCGCGGTCGAGTACGTCCGCGCCGGTTTGTGGGCGGACGCGCTCGACCTCCTCGCACGGGAGTATCCGGAAGGCGACGGCGTGGTGCGGGAGCCGGGCACGCCGGCGCCCGGCCGCTACCCGCTGATCGCGTACTATCGCGGCTTCGTGCGCGAGTCCTTCGGACAGGATGGCGACGCCGACTTCGACGCCGCGTCGCGCATGCCCGCGACGTACGTATTCCCGAACCGGCCGGAGACGTTCGCCGTTCTCGAAGCCGCACTCCGGCACGACCCCGGCGATGCGCTGGCGCACGCGCTGCTCGGCTCGCTGCACATGTCGGGAGACGCGGTCGATGCGGCCGTGACGGAATGGCGGGAGGCACTGCGGCTCGACCCGACGATGCCCGTGCTGCACCGGAACATCGGCTACGCGCTGCTGCGCGAGAGAGGCGATGCCGCTGCCGCCATCTCGACGTTCGACCAGGGGATGCGCGTCGATCCGGGCAATGTCGATCTCTACTTCGGGATGGACGAGGCGCTGCGCGCACTCGACCGGCCGGCGGCGGAGCGCGCGGACGCGCTGCTGCGGTTCCCCGACCGTGCCGCCATGCCCTCGACGCTGGTCTACCTGCTGGCGCGGACGCTGGCGGAGGCGGACCGGTTCGATGGTGCGGACGCGCTCTTCGTCAACCGCTTCTTCCCGCGCCGCGAGGGCGGGACCAACCCGCGACAGGTCTGGCTGGAGGTCCGTCTCGCGCGCGCGACGTGGCTGGCGGGCCAGCGCCGCTGCGGCGAGGCGCGGACCGTCGTGGACGGGTTGGGCCGGCCGGTGCGCGGCGTATCGTTCATCGATGACGGGCTCCGGGCCCTGCTCGAGACGGCGCAGTTCCGCGCTGCGGTCGCTGCGGTGCGCACTTCCTGTCCCGCGCGCAGTTGACCGTCCGTCCGATCAGCGTGCCGTGATCTCGAGCAGCCAGCCGCGACCGGGCTCCACGGGAATCGGCTCGCCCGGCCGGAACTCGCGCGCCGGCTGGAACGCGTCGATCTCGTGCGCCACGATGCGGGCGCGCGCGGCATTGATGCCGAGTGCGGCCCAGCCGATCTCGAGCCGCACGGCGACCGGATCCGGCGCCCAGCTCGCGATGGCGACGAGGGCACGGCCATCCCTCACGTAGCTGGTGGCGAGCACATCGTTCCGGCCGGTGCGGACCGGCGCGTCGGGCACCCAGTACCCGATCATGCGCGCATCGGCGATGCCGAACTCGTCCCACGCTTTCCAGAGTGGACGCGGGTCGCCGGCCCACGGCAGGCGACTGGTCATGCCGTAGACCATCCCGCGCCACGCGTTGCCGCCATCCTGCAGCATCTCGCCCATGAGGCCGAACGGAATGCCGGCGACCTCGGTCATCCAGTAGTCGGGCGGCGAGTCGTAGTCGAAGTACTCGCCGAACCAGAGCCGGTCGATGTAGGGGAAGTGCTCGAGGTACAGGTTGGCGCTGTTGGCGAAGCCGTCGCGCGGGTTGAACTGGTTGGCCGAGTGCAGGTCGATCAGCGCGTCCGGCCGGCCGCGGTCGAGCACCTTGCGCACGCGCTTCATGACCGTGCGGTCGAAGGCGACGTCATTGATGTAGAGTCCGTCGATGCCTACGTTGCGGACCAGCCAGTTCAGGCCCTCGACGTAGTAGTTGTGCCAGCGCGAGACGCCGCTGTTGATGACCGCGGCGTCGCGCAGCGGCGGCACGTACCAGCCGGCGATGTAGTCGTCGCCCAGGTGCTCCTGCAGCCACGCGGGCCCGCCACCCGGACCCTTCGACAGGATCTCATCGCCCAGGCTGCGGAGCGCGAACATCTCGGGCGCGTGGTTGGAGAGTTCGCGTACCGTGTAGTAGATCTTGACCCGCATGTCGCGGGTGTGCGCGGAATCGACGTACGCCTTCATCGCGGCGGGCCGCAGGAACGGGTAGTTGATCCACGGGTTGATCGCGGTCGCGTGGTGCACATTGACCACGTTCGCACCCATCGCGGCGATCGAGTCGAGCGGCGTGTACCGGTGGTAGAACCGGGTCGTGAACTGCGCGCGCGTGTCGATCGGACGGAAGGGAGTAATGGTCAGGCGCAGGTCGAAGCGGAGCGGCTCGCCGGCGCGGAGCGTACGCGGGCCGCCGTAGCACTCGACGAGGTAGGTATCGGCGCGCGCGCGCAGCCGGCAGCCGCCCGCGCCGCCGTTCGACCAGGACACGGGCATGACGAGCGGCTTCAGCTGGTAGAAGTTCGTATTCAGCGGACGCACATAGTGCTCGTCGCGGAGCGCGAACTGCAGACCCGCGTTGATGTCGCCCAGCCAGGCGCCGTCCTGGTTCCGGCTCACGTCCCACGTCCAGTCGAGCGAGTCGGGCCGGTCCCCGCCCTTCCGGCCCATGCCCAGCAGGTAGCGGGCGGCCTCGGGCGCGAGCGGGATGCGCAGAACGACGTCGCCCAGTGCGATGTCGCGATCCGCACTCAGCGTGTTGGTGAACTCGAGCACGCCGTCGAACTCGAGACGCGCCGAGACGTCGAGCGTCAGGCCGGGCGCCGTGTTCGTCACCTCCCAGGCCACCACGCCGGGCGCCTGTTTCGTCACCCGACGCGCGCCCGGGCGCCACGTGAGCGGCCTGCCGTCCGCGGCCGTGGCGCGCAGCTCGACGGGCGCGGCGAGCAGCTCGCGCGACGACTCGCCGATCCCGGTCATCGCCATCGTGAAGTGGCTCCGGACGGCCGCCGGGAACCCGGTCGCGCCGAGGACCACGTCACGGCCGAGAACGGAGAGCGTGTCCGCGTTCAGGCGGACGGGCGTGTAGGGCCGGACCACTTCATCATCGATCGCGAGCCGAGAGTCGAGCCAGCGGAGCCGGGACATGCGCCACGGCTCATCGTCGCCCGCGTTCGCGATCAGGTCCGGCGTGACGCGCAGCGCGAGCCCGACGCGCGAGTCCGGCTGGCCGCGCGCGGATACCGTCGCCTCCGCGCGGTAGTCGCCCGGCGTCGCGGTCTCCGGGATCTGAACGCCGCACCAGATCGCCTGCACGGCGCCCCGCTCGACGGACAGCGTGCGGGTGAACGGGCGGCCCAGCCAATCGTTGCCGCCCGTGTTGATGCAGGAGAACGCGTCCGCCGGAATCGTGGCGGGTCCATCGGCGCTCGAAAGCGACGTGAACGAGACACGCACGTCGTCGAGCGCGGAGCGGGCGGCGTACACGCCGAGCTGGAAGGCATACCACTCGCCGCGGTCGGCCGCGCCGCGCAGCGCACCGCCGGGTCCGTTCGCGATCCAGCGCCGCGGCAGGTCCCGGGTCATGCGGATCGGGTAACGCCGGTCTTCGGGGAAGACAAGGTACGGATCGGTGTGCGCGGAGAGCAGCGCGGCCATCTCCACGGTCGTGGCGATCCGTTCCATGGGTTCGAACGAATCGAGCGAGTCCACCGCTTCGAGCCGCTCGAACGCGGCCTCGGGCAACGCACGCCAGGCGCCCGCCGCCAGGTCCGCGGGCCGGAGCCCGTTGCGGGCCAGCCACGTCGCGCTTGCCGTGTTCGCGGGCGGCGGGTACGTCACTTTCGGGTAGTTCCCACCGGTCGAGGCGAAGGGCATCCAGTAGACGAAGTACGTGCCGGCGCCCGCGCCCGGCGCGAACGCAATGTCGCCGGCCTCGCGGTCGATCCGGATGCGCGCGACGTTGTCGATACGGGCGCCGCTTGCGTCGGTCACGATCAACGCGCGGTTCGCGGCGTCGGCGTCGCGCCTTCGCCATGGGATGTGCGCGCGCACGGCCGGCGTCGCCGCGGTGACCCGCAACACCGCGCGATGGTTGCCGAGCGAGTCCGGGTTCCACGGCAGCGCTGCCTGCGCATCGGCGCGGCCGGGCACGCGCGCGTCCAGCTCGGCGAGCGTGAAGCGCACGCTCACGATGAACGGCTGCTCTCCCTCCACCCAGTGGCCGTACGTGGTGGTGACGAGCGTGCCATCGGGAAGCAGCTCGAGACCGGCGTACGCGGCGTCCCAGCCGTCTTTGTTGTCCATGATGCGGACGCGGTACTGTCCGTCGCGGCCGCGGACGAGATCGTCGTACGTACCGACCCAGCCGACCCAGTCGCCCTTCGTCGGGCTGGCTTCGGCCATGTCGCGGAACGTGATGAAGAGGCGGCCGTCGGGCGCGTACTTCGCGACGTGCCGGTCGCCGGTCAGCGTGCGCGGCAGCTCGCGCGGCTCGGACCAGGTCTCGCCCTCGTCGTCCGAGAAGGTGATGAACGAGTTGCGCGTGCGGCTGTTCTCGCGGAGCAGCACCGCGAGCTGGTGGCCATCCGGCGAGCGGACGAGGCCCGGCTCGCAGAGCTGCGCCGTCGCATCGTGCGCGATGACTTCGGGCTCGCTCCACGTGAGCCCGCCATTGCCCGAGAGCGTCCTGTAGACCCGGAAGCCATCCACCTTGCCGGCGTTCCGCAGGAAGCGGCCGTCGTCGTGGAACAGCGCCATGTACCGACCGTCCCGGAGCCGCGCGACCGACGCCATCGCGACGATGCCGCCGAAGTCGCCGATCGGCGAGAGCGGGCTCCACGTCATGCCGTCGTCCTCCGAGACCGACATCCGGATCGGGTAGAGCCCGGAGAACAGGATCAGCCGCCGTTTCCCTGCCGCATCGACGACGCGGTGGATCGTCGGTGTCTCCTGCGACGTCGCCCAGTTGTCCGGCACGGGCAGCCGCTCGCTCCAGGTGAGGCCGCCGTCCCTGCTTCGCTTCAGTACGAGCGGGCCGCGGCCATGCCCCTCGGGGTAGACGGCGAGCATCGTGCGCCCGTCCTCGAGCAGCACGGTCGTCGGATGGCCGAGGTATTGTCCGGCCACGCGATCGACGACGACCTGCCGCGCGGTGTCCTGCGCGAGGTCCACGACGGGGATGCGGAACGGCGTCTCCTGCGCGGCGGCGTGGCCGCAAAGGAGGGCGAGCAGAGGCAGTGCACTCTTCATCGTGGGAGCCACGCGTTCATGGGATCGAGTGTTCGCCGTGGACGGTCAGCCCGCCGGCCTCCTCCCCGGTTCTCCCGCGCACGATCGCGCGGACGGCGCTCGCGATGTGACACCACGTTCCGATATCTGTCACATCCGGGCGGAAACCGATGAAATGTAACGTTTTGTACCTTCCGTCACCGGCGGCGGCGTCACTATCATGAGAAGGAAGCTTCGACCCGCCCGAGTCCCGGGGCGGATCGAGGCCCACATCCGCTGCGCCTCTCCGGCGGAGCAGCAGAAGGAGGTCCGATGTCTATCAAAGCCCTGTGTCGCCCCCGCATTGTCCTGCTCATCGCCGCGCTCGCGGCGTTCACCGCGTGCAATGGGGACAATGCCTTCCCCCTGACTCCCGCGACGCCGGAACCCGACCTGGAAACGGCGCTGACCCGGGCGATCCAGAAAGAGTACCGGGTCGAGACGATCTATCTTCGCGTGCTCAGCGATTTCGGTGCCGTACAGCCCTTCGAGAACATCATGTACGGCGAACCGCGTCACTCGAAGGCGCTCGCGGACCTGTTCACGGCCCGGGACCTCGCGGTTCCGACCAGTACCTGGACCCTGGACAACGTGCCGACATACCCGGCGATCCCGAACGCTTGCGCGGCGGCGCTGGCCGAGGAACGGGATGACATCGACATGTACGACGATCTGTTGAAGCTGGATCTGCCGGAAGATGTCCTGCAGGTGCTCAGCGAAAACCGGGCGTCGTCGGCCGAGCAGCGCGTGCCGGCCTTCGAAGCCTGCGGCTGACCGCCCCACGGCCTCAACGCACGATCTCGACGGCGCCGGACAAGGCGATACGAAGGATGAGGGTATGTCCGGCGAGTGCGGCGGGATCGACGTCCCGGATTCTCGCGGCGACGCGACGGCCGCCGAGCGGCCGGATCGACCTCGAGGTCGACGGGAGCCGGGCTCGCCAGTCCGAAGTGGACGGGCAGGATGTTCTGGCTGTTGTAGCCGGAGCCGGAGTCGATCAGGCGGGTCGCGATGATGTGATCGGTACCGGCTTCCAGGACACGGACGATGGAACCGGCGAGTACGGGCCGGCCGGCGGAGTCGAGCGCCATCACCAGGAGCGAAGCGGATCCGGCGGCGTGCGCGCCGACATTGCGGAGCAGCGGGTGCGGGCTGTCCGCGTTGGAGGCGGCGAGCGCGAGGTCGAGATCGCCATCACCGTCGAAGTCAGCCCACTGCGCGCCGTGATCGCCGTCGATGGCGGCGAGCTCGGGCGGTGTCGTCTCCACGAAACGGTCGCCGGCGTTGTGGTAGAGGTGGTCGGGGTAGCTGGTGCCGCCAGTGACCGTGCCGTTGACGTAGTAGTCGAGGAGTCCGTCGTCGTCGTAGTCGGCGAAGGCGCAGGTGTCGTACCGTGAGTCGATGGCGACGCCCCGCTCCGCCGACACGTCGTCGAAGCGCGCGCCGCGGTTCAGGAATAGCCCGTTCGGTCCGTAGTTCGCGGTGAACAGGTCGAGGCGGCCGTCGTTGTCGACATCGGCGGCGCAGGGCCGCACCGTGCCGTTTTCCGGATCGTCCGGCGCGCGGCCGCCCCAGGCGATGCCGAGCGCCTCGGCGACATCGTTGAAGTGACCCTCATCGTTCCGGAAGAAGCCATTCGCGTCACCGTCCATGTTGGCGGCGTACAGGTCGAGGTCGCCGTCGTCGTCGGCGTCGAACCAGACCGCGCCGACGGTGCGTCGCGGGTCGGCGAGCCCCAGCTCGGCCGCGACCTCGCGGAATACGCCGTCGTCGTTCAGGAACAGCGCGTTGGCACGGTCGCGGAACGCGACGAACACCTCGATGTCGCCATCGCCCGTCGAGGTCGATGCCGCTGATCTGGCGGACGACGCCGGAGTCGGCGGACAACCGTCGGTCGGAGGTCACGTCGGTGAAGCGGCCGCCTTCATTGGCGTAGAGCTTCAGGACGGGGCCGTCCGCGGGCGTGAATCCGACGATCAGGTCGGGGTCACCATCGCCGTCAATGTCGCTCCAGGCGGCGGCGCGCGTGGGTCTCGTGTCGGCGATGCCCGACTCGGCCGCGACCTCCGTGAACGTGCCGCATCGTTCCGGTAGAGCCGGTTCCCTCCCCCGTTGAACCCGACGAACAGATCGGGGTCGCCGTCCGCGTCGTAGTCGGCCCAGGCGTTGGTGAGCGCGCCGCCGGTGGCGAAGAGCTCCGGCTGGACGGATTCGAACAGAGGCGGCGCATCGGCCGTGGGCGCGTCGCTGGCGGGTGCGCAGGCGGCGGGCAGCGCGAAGATCGCCGCGATGCGGGCCATCCGGGGAAATGCGAGTCGGCTCGTACGCATGACGGATCCCTCCAGCGTGGCTACGAGATGGGACCGCGCGGCATGGTGAGCAGCGCGCCGTAGAGGTCGATGCCGTACCAGAGATTGGCGATCCGCAGGTTCTCGTCGGGTGCGTGCTGGTTGTCGTCGTGGTTGGCGATGGGCACGATCACGGCGGGCTTGCCCAGCCGGTCGGTGAACAGGTACAACGGCAGCGAGCCGCCAAGCGCGGGCTGAAGCACGAGGCCGTCGCCGGCCGCGTCGCGGACGGCACCGACCACCTGCTGCACGATGGGCACATCCATGCGCGTGCGCGCGGCCGGGTAGCCGGTGTCGCGCATGACCTTCGCGATCATCGGGTAGCGGAGCCGGGTCGCCGAATCCGGATCCTCGCGCACGATGTGGTAGCCCTGTTTCCGGATGTGCGCCTCGACGAGGTCGAGCATGTGCTCCGGATCGTTGCCCTTGACCAGGCGGACGCCGAGCGTGGCGACCGCGGTGCTCGGGATTACGTTGCGCGCGAGCGCGCCCGTGTTGCCGCTGGACAGGCCCTTGATGGTGAGCGAGGGCAGAAGCAGCCGTTCGGCGAGCGACTGCGGTTCGCCTTCGGTGCGGGCGAGGCCGAGCTCGCGCTTCAGCGCGGCGTCGTAATCGGGCAACGTGGCGAGCGCGGCGCGCTCCTCCGGGCCGATCTTCTCGGTCGAGTCATAGAACCCGTCGATGAGGACGCGGCCGTTCTCGTCCTTCATGCTCGCGAGCAGGCTCGCCAGCATCTGACCGGGGACGGGCGCCCAGTTGCCGTAATGGCCGCTGTGCAGCGAGCGGTTCGCGCCGAACACGGTGACCTCGAGGCCGGTCACGCCGCGCACGCCAAACGTGAGCTCAGGCCGGCCGCTCTGGTGGACGGGCCCGTCGAAGAACAGCCAGACGTCGATGTCATCGAGCCGCTCGCGGTAGCGCTCGAGGTAGTCCCCCAGGTGCGGCGAGCCCGCTTCCTCCTCGCCTTCGAAGAAGAACTTCAGGTTGGATGTGGGCGTGACGCCCGCCTCGCGGAGCGCCTCGAGCACGGGCAGCAGCGCGCCGAGCGGGGCCTTGTCATCGCCGGCGCTGCGCGCGTACAGCCGCCACTCGGGATCCGCCCGCGCGCCCGCGTCCGGGAACGGGATCCGTCGGCCGCCGGCTTCGATCGCCTTGTCGTAGAGCGTGGGCTCCCACGGCGCGGTCGTCCAGTTGCTGGAGTCCGCCGGCTGGCCGTCATAGTGCACGTAGATACCGAGCGTGCGCGTCGCGCCCGGCACACGCAGCTCGCCGAAGACGATGGGCGGCACACCGGGCAGCTTCCAGGTCTCCGTCGTGACGCCGAGCTCGCGAAGCCGGCCCGTCAGGTAGTCCGCATTCCGGGCGATGCCGGCCGAATCGCGCGCCACGTTCGGGATCTCGAGCAGCCCGGCGTACGCGTGCAGGATCTCCGCTTCATGCGCCTGCCGGTATTTCCGCGCGACGTCGAGCCCGGACGCCTGCGCGGCGACGGGCGCCGCGGCCAGCAGGAGCACGAGTGACGCGAAGCCGGCGCGCAATGCGAGGTTCATGGTCAGTCCCCTTCCTCGAGAATCGCCGCGATGACCCGCCCGGGACCGTGCACGCCGACGACCAGGACGCGACCGATGTCGGCCGACTTGCTGGGCGCCGAGTGCAGTCCGATCGCCGCGGGCAGGGATTCGCCGTGATGCGCCCGGATGCTCGACATCGCATCACTCAGCGTGGCCGCGATATCACGCTCGCGGATCCAGACCAGGTGCGTCGGCGGCAGCAGCTGCAGACGCCGGCCCTCGCCGCTCTCCAGCAGCAACGTGCCCGTCGCCGCCGCCGCGCCCGCCGCCAGCGAAACGCCGAGCGCCGCTCTTTCCGGCGACACCACCGCGCTCAACGGCACGAGGTCCTCCGGCACCCTCCCGCTCACCACCACACCCGCGAACTCCGTGACGAACCCCTCCAGCCACGCCCGCGCCTCGGCGAGTGTTGCGAAGCGCATCGCCTCTCCGCCGTTTTCCCGGAACGCCTCCATGAATCGCGCGATCCGTTCCGGTCCCGTCCCCTTACCCGCACCCGCGACCTCGTCGTCCGCTACGAGGTTGCCCGGATGTTCCATCCTCTCCCGCGACGCGACCGCCGCGCGCACGCGCCCCAGGATCCGCTCTCGCGCCCCGCTCACCGTCCGCCTCCATCCCTGCCGGCGTTCCCATCCCCGCCCCCAAACCCGTTCCGTCCCCGAAGCGAGAGAAACGACCGTGCCGATGGAACCGGCGGCTCGCGGTTCGTCGCCCAACGCGAGAGGACGGGCAACCGTCCGAGCAGGCGTCGCGGCACGCGCCGCAGCAGCGCGCCCGCGAAACGGAAGAGCCTCGGCCGCGTCGCCAGCGCAGCGTAGAGGCGCATGGCAGGCTTCTCGCCCGCCGGTGCGAAGCCCTCGTCCACCGCGCGTTTCCGCCATTCAAGCAGCAGCTTCGGGATCGGGATGCGGACGGGGCACACGTCGGCGCAGGCGCCGCAGAGCGTGGACGCGAAGGGCAGCGACTTCGTTTCTTCCAGGCCGAGCAGGCCCGGGTTGAGCACGGCGCCGAGCGGACCGGAGTACACGCCGCCATACGCGTGGCCGCCGGTCTGGCGGTACACGGGACACACGTTGAGGCACGCGCCGCAGCGCACGCAGCGCAGCACTTCCCAGCCCTCGGGGTCCGCGAGGACGCGGGTCCGCCCGTTGTCCACGAACACGACGTGCACCGACTCCGGTCCGTCGGGCTCGCCGCGCGCGGGTCCCTGCACGAGCGTCGCGAAGCAACCGATCGGCTGTCCGGTTGCCGCACGCGACGTGAGCTGGAAGAACCCGGCGAGATCATCCCAGCGCGGCAGCACCTTCTCGATGCCGACGAGGACGACGTGGACGCGAGGCACCGACGTCGTCAGCCGGATGTTGCCCTCGTTCTCGATGAGCGCGACCGTGCCCGTTTCCGCGACGACGAAGTTCGCGCCCGTAATGCCGAGATCCGCCGTCAGGAACGCCTCCCGCAGGACCGCGCGCGCCGCGGCCGCCAGTGTTTCCGGTGACGCGTCCGCCGGCGTGCCGAAGCGCTCCGCGAAGAGCGTTCTGATGTCCTCGAGCGAGCGATGGATCGCGGGACCGAGGATATGGGACGGCGTCTCGTGGAGCAGTTGCAGGATGTACTCGCCGAGATCGGTCTCGAACACTTCGACGCCGAGCGACTCGAGCAGCTCATTTATGGCGAGCTCCTCCGAGAGCATGCTCTTGCCCTTCACGACACGTCGCGCGCCCGCGGTACGCACGATGCCGGACAGGACCTCATGCACGTCCGCCGTCGTGTCCGCCCAGTGCACCTCGACACCGTTCGCGCGCAGGCTGCGTTCCGCCTGCTCGAGGTACTCGTCGAGGTTCGTGAGCGCGTTCGTCTTCACGCGCTCCGCCCAGCTCCGCCACGCATCGGCGTCGAGCGCGCCGTACGCCCGGCTCCGCCCCGCGTCGAAATGCAGCGCCGCCCCCGTCACCGCCGTCCGCACGCCCGGTGTCTCGCGGAGGATCCGCGCCGCCCGCTCCCGGTACCCGTCCACGTGCCCGCTCACCGCCCCCGCCTCGCTCCCGCACCCGCACCCGCTCCCATTGCCTGCCACAGCAGGTCCGCCACGTGCAACACCCGCATCCCGTTCCCCCGCCGCCGCAGCCGCCCCGACAGCTGCATCAGGCACCCCGCATCCGTCGAGCTGAGCACGTCAATACCGCCCCCGCTCCCCCCGCTCCCCCCGCTCCCGCCAACGCCCCCGCAAACGCTTCCGCCTCCGCCCCCGCATCCCCTATCGTCTCAATCTTCCGGTCCGCCATCGCGCCCGAAACCTCCGGCATCTTGACGCTGAAGACGCCACCGAACCCGCAGCACTCCTCGGCGGCGGGCCATTCGATGAAGGTCGCGCCCGCGTTGCGCAGGAGGGTGAGCGGCTCCTCGCGCACGCCGAGTTCCCGGAGGGCGTGACAACCGTGGTGCCATGCGACGCGGGTGCCGCGGAGTCCGTCGCCGAGCTCGGTGACGCCGAGCACCTTCACGATGAACTCGGTGAGCTCCCAGGTCCGGTCCGCGAGATCGTGCCCGGTCGCCGTGCCGGCGGGTCCGGGCAGCTCGTGGTAGTGGTGGCGGATCATCGCCGCGCAGCTTCCGGACGGCAATACGACCGCATCGGCGCCGGCGAACACGCGGCGGGTGTGTGCGGCCATGGCGGCCGCCTCGACCCGGTGCCCGGCGTTGAAGGCCGGCTGACCGCAGCAGGTCTGGCCGGACGGCACGACGACTTCGACGCCGAGCCGGCGCAGCACGCGCGTGGCCGCGAGCGCGGACCCGGCGAAGAAGGAATCGGCGAGACAGGTGGCGAAGAAGGCGACGCGCATGCGCCAAGCTTGGGGCGCGCCGCCCGGGTGGGCAAGCCGGCGGCGCGGACCGTGCGGTCAGCTGCCGTTGCCCGCGCTCCTACGGCGCGCGATACTTCGGCCGGCCCCACCTCTGCCGGCGCACGTGAACTGAACTCGACCCGATGTCCTGGCCGTTTCGCAAACGGATGAAGCGGGACCGGCCTCGCTCGCTGGCCGGCCGGATCTTCGACGGCGCGCTCTGGGTCGTCGTGCTCGGGCTGCTGGCTTGGCGTTTCGGCCCGCAGCTTTTCGCGGTGACGGGGATGGGCGCAAGCGACGAGCCGGCGCCCGCGTTCGCGGTGACGACGCTCGACGGCACTCGCATCGCGTCCGACTCGCTGGCCGGCAGGGTCGTGCTCGTCAATTTCTGGGCGACCTGGTGCCCGCCGTGCCGGCTCGAGATGCCGGGGATCGAGCGGGTCTGGCGGGACCGGCGGGATGCCGGCTTCGTCGTGATCGGGATCGCGACCGACGAGACGGGCGAGGCGGGAGTGCGCGCGTTCGTCGCCGAGCGAGGCGTGACCTATCCCATTGCGATGGCGACGCCCGCGGTCGTGCGCGCGTTCGGCGGGTACCGTGGCCTGCCGACGTCGATCCTGATCGACCGTGACGGCCGGATCCGGTACCGGATCACCGGCTACTACGTCGAGCCCGCGCTGCGAGCCGCGGTCACGCGGCTGCTCGAATCGCCGGACGCGGACAGGTAGCGCTCAGCCACGGATCGTGGACCCGGCCGCAGGGCAGGCCAGGCGCAGCGCCCCGGGATCGACAGCGCGTCGCGTCACCGTTCGTGTCCGTGCTTCCGCTGGTCGGTCTCCGCTCATGGGCGCGCTTCGTAGGAACGATCGTCACGGATCACCTTTCCGGCCACGCTCGACATCAGCGCCCGCACCGGCACCATCACGCCCGCGGCGAGGCCACCCGCCGCGAGCGCGCCCAACACGCCCGGCAAGGCCAGCCTCGACTCGACCCAGTCCGACAACGCGTTCTCCAGGCCGGCGAACAGCAACAAGCCGACCGCTCCTGCCACTCCCCAGATCGTGCTGCGCCGCAGGATCAGGCCGGGATCGAACGCGCCCGCGAAGAACACCGCCATCGCGGTGGTGAGCACGACCACTGTCGGCGCCGCCACGAGCAGTACTGCCCACAGCAGTCCCAGCAGGTCCGGCGGGTCGACGTGCAGCAGCACGATCAGGAGCAGCAGCCCGATCGGCGCGAGCACCATCCAGCCCGCCGTCGTGTACCCCGCGGTCAGCCACAGCACCGGGCGCCGCTCCGCCGCCGTCGCGAGCCGGTAGCCCGCCCGCAGGTTCCGGATGCCGAGCGCGATCCCGAGCAGCGGCAGGATCCCGATCGTCACGATCGCGACCGCCACGTACACCACGGCTGTCGGCGGCAGCGACGCGGGTGCCGGTGAGCCGCTCTCGAACCTGCCGGCCACTCGCCCCAGCACCACCTGCACCAGAACCAGCAACGCTACGGCTGGCCACAGCACGCCCGGACGCAGCAACGCCACCCGCAACCGGCGGAGCCACGACAACCGGCCCGCCGCGCCCAGATCCGCCGCCGTCACCCGGCGCGGAAACGTCGAGGAGAGGTGCACGAACGCAGCCACCGAGGCCAGCAGCGCCGTCGTCGCCAGAAACCCGGTAAGCCCGCCGAACGACAGCGACGCACTCACGTTGTCCGCTTCCACCTTCACTGACAGAAAGCGGAGCAGCGAACCCCAGAAACCTGCGAGGAAGCACAGGAACGCCGCCAGCACCGGCACGCCGGGACGGTCCGCGGCGCGCCACAGGAGGACGAGCGCAAGCACGCACGCTGCCACGGCGGTCACCAACGTGAGCACCACCGCCCACACCGCAGGCCGCAACCGCTCCGGCAACGAACGCGCGAGCGGCGCAATCCGCGGTACCAGCACCGCTACGTGCACCAGCACCGCGACCGCGAGTACGCCGATTCCCACCCGCACCGCACGCATCCGCCAGCGCACGGTCATCCAAGCCTCCCGTCCGTCAACGGACCCTGCGTCAGCTCTTCAGACGCGTGAGCAGAGGGGGGGGTTCGCCCCGTCTCTTCGGCAGCTTCGGCGGCTTCCGGCGGCCGTCCAGGATGTGACGCACCGCCAGAATCGGATGACGACGGAGCATTCGCGGACCCGCGTATCGCATCACCTCCCGGATCCGCTCCCGCATCTCCGGCTTGTAGCAGTGGATCAGGCAGCTCGCGCACGTCGGCTTCCCGTCCTGGAACGGACACCGGTCCAGACGTGCATCCGCGTACGCCTGCAACTCCCGGCACGCGTCGCACAATCCGCTGCCTGTCCCGTGCCGCACACTGCACGACAGCCGGATCATCGCCCGGACCGTCGCCCGCTCCCGCGCCATCCGACGCGATTCCCGCCTGCCGCCTTCGATCGTCATGGTACCGCCAAGCTCGCAAAGCCAACCCACTCTGACAACTCTCGCCGTTTCCCGACCCCGCCGTTCCCGCTCCCACGCCCGCCCCCCCAAACGCCTCCGCCTCCCGCCTCCCGTCTCCCTTGACCTAAATCTCTTAGGTCATTACCCTGCACATGGCCTAAGAGATTTAGGACAAGGACGCGTTGGAGGGCGGATGCCGCGAGGGGAGCTGGACCTGGTGCAGGGGACGCTGGAGATGCTGGTGATGACGACGCTGGCGGGGGATCGCGAGCTGCACGGATTCGAGATTCTGGACCGGATCCGGGTGGGGACGAGCGAAGCGCTGGTGATCGAGGAGGGGGCGTTGTATCCGGCGCTGCATCGGATGGAGAAGCGGGGCTGGCTGTCGGCGGTATGGGGCGTGTCGGAGAAGGGACGGCGGGCGAAGTACTACCGTCTGACGGCGTCGGGTCGTCGTGCGCTGGAGCGTCAGCGTACGGCGTGGGCGGGCTACGTGGAAGCGGTATCGCGGCTGGCGCGGGAGTCATCGCGGTGAGGGTCGGGCGGAGTCGTCGTCTGCATCCGTTGTGGCGTCCGGGTCGGGACGAGGCGGTGGAGCGAGAGCTGGAGCATCACGTACAGGAGTTGGCGGACCGTCTGGAAGCGGAGGGCCGGACGCGTGCGAGCGCGGAGCGTGAAGCGCGGCACCGGTTCGGCGATTCGAAGGCGTTGCGGGCGCTGTTGCTGGCGGAAGGCGAAACGCGGTCGGGGGGGCAACGGATGAAGGAAGCGACGAGTGCGTTGTGGACGGACGTGGTGCTGTCGCTGCGGAATCTGCGGCGGCGGGCGGGATACGGTCTCACGCTGGTGGTGACGCTGGGTCTGGGGATCGCACTGATCACGGCGTTGTTCGCGATCGTGGACGCGCTGTTGTTGCGGCCGTTGCCCTATCGTGATGCGGACACGCTGTTAACGGCGGGCATGCGGCTCGAGGACGGCGGCGCGCTCGCGTTCGTTCCGGTGCGTCAGCTGGTGGGGTGGCAGGAGTCGGCGGACTTCATGGCTGCGGTGGAGGCGTACCAGCCGATGTCGCTCGTCCGCCTGGACGGCGCGGAGCCGGAGTACGTGACCGCGCTGGCGGTGACGGCGGGTCTGGACGAGCTGCTCGGGGTCGCGCCGTATGTGGGCCGCTCGTTCGGGGTGGACGATGCGAAGCCGGGCGCGACGGACGTCGCGCTGGTGACGTGGTCGTACTGGCGTCGGCTGGGCAGTCCGCCGGACATCGTGGGTCGCGACCTGCGTCTGGCCGATCGTCCGTTCACGGTCGTGGGCGTGCTTCCTCCGGCTTTCAAGTTCCCGGTGTACGGGAAGCAGGACGTGTGGATCCCGATCCATGACGACTGGGAGGCGGCGGGGCAGACGCTGCGCCAGGTGAACGTGGCGGCGCGGGCCCGGCCGGGGCTTGGCCTGGAGGCCGTGCAGGCGCGTTCGGACCGATTGGGTGCGGCGTTGCAGGCGGAGGAGCCGTTGCGGCTGGGCTGGACGCTGGCGTTCTCGGCGGTGACGGACTGGCGCTCGAACCCGGCGATGCGACGCTCGCTCTGGCTACTGGCGGGCGCGACCGCGATCCTGCTGCTGCTGGCGCTGGCGAACGCCACGAACCTGACGCTGGTGCGCAGCTGGGCGCGGAACCACGAGATGGCGATCCGGCGGGCGCTCGGCGGGACGCGGGCGCAGCTGTACCGGCTGGTGTTCGCGGAAAGCGCGATCCTGGGGCTGGCGGCGGCGGTGCTGGCGGTGGTCGGCGCACGCCTGCTCGTGATAGTGCTACGGAACGTGCTTCCGGCGGAAGTGGTGAACGCGTCGGTGTACGCGTTCGACATCGGGCCGCGCGTGCTGGGGTTCGCGTTCGTGCTGACGCTGGTGGCGGGCATGGTGCTCGGTCTGGTCGCGGGCGTAGCGGCAATGCATGCGACGCCGCTGGCGGATCGGGACGCGACGCCGGGCCGGCTGCGCGCGCGGAAGCTGCTGATCGTCGCGGAAGTGGCGCTGACCGTGGTGCTGATCGCGGGCGCGACGGTTTTCGGCCGTGGCTTCCTCCACCTTCTGGACTCCGACCTCGGGTATGATCCGGACCATGTCGCGCGGGTGACGGTGAGCCTCCCGGTCGCACGCTACTCGGACGATGGGAGCCGGACGGCGTTCGCGGACGCGGCGGTCGCGCGGCTCCGTCAGGTGCCGGACGTCGCGGCGGTGTCGCTTGGCGATCTCCCCCCGCACACCGCCTTCTTTTTCAGCGTGAAGGTCGCGGCGGAAGGCGGGGCTCCGCTGGCGGAGCAGCCGACGCTGTTCCCGTTCGCGGAAGGCGACGAGCACTACCTCGACGTGCTGGGCATCCGCCTCGTGGCCGGGCGCAACCTGGGGCCGGCTGATGAGGCCGCGGCCGAGGAGGGCGTGCGGAACGTGCTCATCGACGAGGACCTCGCGCGCCTCCTGTGGAATGGCGCCGATCCGATTGGCCGGCGTTTCCAGCTCGATGAGGGCGAAGACGAGCCGTACTACACGGTGGTGGGCGTGATCCACGGCGTGAAGCTGATGGGACCCGACGACCGGCTGGGCCGGCACGGCATGATCCAGGTCCGGCCGAAGAGTGTGCCTCGCTACAGTCTCTCTTTCCTCGTCCGCACGGCCGGCCCGCCGGCGGCGGTGTTGCCGGCGCTCGCGCGCGCGGTTCGCGGCCTCGACCCCGAGCTTCCGATCCGTGACCTGGAGACGGGCCGGCAGGCGATGGGCGAGGTGCTCGAAACGCCGCGCCTGATGGTGGTCGTGCTGGGCACGCTCGCGGCGGTGGCGGCGGCGCTCGTCGCCATCGGGCTGTTCGGCGTGCTGGCGTACGCGGTCAGCCGGCGCACGCGCGAGCTGGGCATCCGCATCGCGCTCGGCGCGCAACTGCCCGAGGTCCGGATCGGCCTGCTGCGCGAGGGGCTCGTGCTGGGCCTCGTCGGCGCCGTGCTCGGCGTCGCCCTCTCCGTCTGGCTCGCGCGGTACGCCCGCGCGTTGCTCTACGAGGTCTCGCCCGCCGATCCGGTCGCGCTGGGCGCCGTCGCGCTGTTCACACTGGTTCTCGCCGGACTCGCGGCGCTGGTGCCGGCACTGCGGGCGAGCCGGGTGGATCCGGTCCGGGTGCTGCGCACGGACTGACGGCACTCTCGATGGACGACGGCGCGTCGGACGCTCGTCGCGTCAGGAGGCGTCGTCGCCGTGGATGAGCCGGGTGAGCGCGGGGATGAGCCCGATCTGGCGCGCGTACATTGCGACCTGGCCGCGGTGATACGACTCGTGGTCGATGAGGTGCCATAGCCAGGCCAGGCGCGTGCTGGTCTGTCCATCGAAGCGACGGATCCGCTGCAGCATGCCGACCTCGCCCGCGTCGCGGCACCGGCGCTCGCCCTGCGCGTGAGTGGTGCGTAGCAGGTCGAGGAGCTCGGCCCTGGTCGTGCCGGCGGGCACGTTCGCCGCGTGCTCCGCGAAGAACTCGGCCGGCGGCAGGCGACGGAAGTCACCATCCGGCCGGGTCAGTTCCGTGTAGCCCATGGCCGCCGCCTCGATGATGTGACGGACGATCTCCGCGAGCGTACGCGCGCCCTCCGCCGGCCGGAACCCGAAGTGCTCTTCCGGAATTGACTCCACCTCCGCGATCACGCCCTCCCGGGCGAACCGCCAGAGCTCGAGGGCCTCTTCGAGAAGGGTATCGGGATGCGTCGTGCTCATGGCTGGCTCCAGGTCCGGGATGCGAGGATGCTGAGGATGCGGTGGGGGTCGTGGGTAGCGCTACCCCCCGGGGAAGTACGGCGGGCGACGAATGGCGGGGGACGAGGGGCGGGTCGGACGGCGGGCGACGAACGACGGGCGACGCGGTCACGCCGCCCCCGCTTCATGACCCGCCCCTGGTCGCCCGCCGTATGTCGCCCGCCCTATGTCGCCCGCCGTATGTCGCCCGCCTTTCTTCCGTTCAGATCTCCATCCCCACCACCTGCTCGATGATCCGTTCGAGGTTGGCTTTGGGCACGGCACCGACCTGTCGCGTGGCTTCGCGTCCACCCTTGAAGATGATGAGCGTAGGAATGCCGCGGATCCCGTAGTGCACGGCGGACGCGGGGTTCCGGTCCGTATCGAGCTTGGTGACCAGGATCTGGCCCTTGCGCTCACGCGCGATCTCGTCGAGCACGGGCGCCATGAACTTGCAGGGCCCGCACCAGTCGGCATAGAAGTCGACGACGACCGGGATGTCGCTTTCCTTGATGACGCGCTCGAGGTCCTGGTCGGTGACGGGCGTGGGCCGCTCGAGGTGGAGCGGCTTCTGGCACTCACCGCATTTCGGCTGCTCGGCCATGCGCGCCGTGTCCACGCGGTTCAGCGTGCCGCAGACCGGGCAGCGGACCAGCGCCTTGATCGTCTGTGCTTCCTTCGTCGTGCTCATCACGCCTCCAACCGGTTGAGCGCTGCTTCGAGTTTGTTCCTGACGTCCCGGGCAACGCTCTCGATGCCGGGGTTGCCGGTAAGCTTCAATGCTTCCTCCGGGTCCATCGCGGCCACCACGCTCTTCCCGGGCTCATCGGCGGCGTAGACGATGACATTACAGGGAAGCAGCAGGCCGATGTCGATCTCCGCCTCGAGCGCCTTGTGGGCCATGGGTGGATTGCAGGCGCCGAGGATCACGTAGGGCCGGAACTCGACGTCGAGCTTCTTCTTCAGAGTCGCCTTCACGTCGATCTCGGTCAGGATGCCGAAGCCTTCCTTCGCCAGCTCTTCGCGGGTGCGTTCGACCGCCTGCTCGTACGGCAGGTTGACGGTCATGCCGATCCCGTATCGTGTCGTCTGTGTCGCGTTCATTCTCTTTCTCTCCTGTCCCCGTGGCGGCGCGGCGTAGGGGCGGGCCGCCGTCATGTGTCCCGACGACATTGGAGGCGGACGGCGCGCTGCAGGTTCCCCGGCCTCATCCTCCGCCCTCGGACCCGTCACCCGTAGCCGCGCAGGCCGTCAGCGTGCGCCGGGCCACGACGAAACGGGCCCCGGGGTCGAAAACCCGGGGCCCGCCGCCCTCGCGCCGGTCGAGAATCGCGCCGCTCAGCCGTCGATGCGGTAGTTGATGATGCGCCGATCGGTGGCATTGAGCGTGTGCACGATGAGCGTCACGACGTCGCCGGGTTTCATCTTCTTCGCGGCCTTCTCGAGGTCGTCCAGCGTCTCGATCTTCTGGCCGTTCAGCTGCTCGATGACCAGACGCGGCTGCAGCAGCAGCCGTCCGGATCCGAACGGGTCGACAGCAGTGATGACCACGCCGCTGGACTCCTCGATCCGGCTCGCGCGGGCGATCTGCGGCGTCAGCTCACGGGCGCTGAAGCCGAGCCGGCTCACGCCGCTCGGCTCCGCCTCGGGCTGGGCGCGGGCCACACGCGCGCCGCTCTCGAACGCGCCCAGCTCCACCGTGACCGTGAGCGGCTTGCCGTACCGGATGATGTCGAGCTTTACCTTGTCGCCGGGCCGGTACTGCGCGACCAGCTCCTGAAGCTGCCCTCGGTCCGTGATCTTCTTGCCGTCCAGTCCTACGATCACATCGCCGAGCCTCATTCCGGCCTTGTCCGCGGAGAAACCCGCCTGGACCATTGCGACCTCGGTGCCTTCGAGCGAATGCAGCTTGTAGACCTCCATGTCGGCCTGGTCGAGCGTGCCGAGTTCAATGCCGAGACGCGGGCGCCGGAACTCGCCGTACTTCACGAGATCATCCGCGACGCGCTTCACGATGTTGCTCGGCACCGCGAAGCCGTAGCCCGAATAGAAACCGGTCTGGCTGGCGATCGCGCTGTTGATGCCGATCACCTCGCCCTCCAGGTCCACCAGGGGGCCGCCCGAGTTGCCCTGGTTGATCGCGGCGTCCGTCTGGATGAAGTACTCGAGCGGCGGCGCGTCCGGGTTGCTGGCATCGAGGATGCCGAGCCCCTTCCCGACCGCACTCACGATCCCGGCCGTTGCCGTGGACCCGAGGTTGAGCGGATACCCCAGCGCGACGACCCAGTCGCCGACTTCCATCGCGTCCGAGTCGCCCAGGTCGATCGTCGGCAGGTCGGTCGCGTCGATCTTGATCACGGCCACGTCGGTCACCGGATCGCGGCCCTGCACCGTCGCCAGGAACACGCGCCCGTCCTGCAGCGTGACCCGGACCTTCTCGGCGTCCTCGACCACGTGGTTGTTCGTGAGGATGTAGCCGTCGGCCCGGAAGATGAACCCGGACCCGCTCCCCAACCCGCGCCGGGACTGTGGCTCGTCCTGACCGCCGGGGACCCCGAACGGAAGCCGGTTCGAGACCTGCTGGCGGATCTCGACCTCGACGTAGACGACTGCGGGCGAGGCCCGGCCGGCCGCGATGCGGAACGCCTGGCTCAGCTCGTGGGCCACGTTGTGGGCCTGCGGCTGCGCCTCCGCGGCCACGGCGGCGGCCGGCGAGGCCACGGCCGGTCGGGGCGCGGGCGATGCCTGGGCATCGTGCACCGCGTCGATGCCGGTGGCGGCGACCACGACGGCGACGGCGAAGCCGCCTGCGATCAGCACCTTTCGGATGGGTCCGTTCACGGTTCTGCCTCCCGGATCTGCATTCCACGGATCGGTTCCGGATGGGCGCGCCGGCCTGCGACACGGACCGCCCAGGACGGGGGAGTACCCGGGCCTGACCGGCTTTGTTCGGCGCGCCGGACCGCGGCCGCGGCTGTCGAATCCGCGCCGTGCGCGGGCCGGATGCCGGAACCGCGCCCCCTTCCCGGGGTTTTCGATGCCGCCGGCCGTGCCCGGGTTGCCCGACCCCGATTCGGCCGCCCCTCGCCCTGGTTTCCCGGACAATGCCGGGGGACCGGTTCCCATGCGGCGGAAGGACCCCGAGCGCGTGACCCTGATCTCGAGCCACGTCGTACCCGCGCTCCGGCTGCGGTTCGCGAACGAGTCCGGCGGCAACGGCCAGGGCGAGTTCGTGCTGTACTGGATGACGTCGGCGAGGCGACTCCGCTCCAACTTCGGCCTCCAACTCGCCGCGGCGGAGTCGCGTGCTCGCGGCAGGCCGCTGCTCATCCTGGAGGCGCTCCGCGCCGGCCACCGCTGGGCGAGCGACCGGCTGCACCGGTTCGCGCTCGACGGGATGGCTGAGCACGCCCGGCAACTCGAAGGCACCAGCGTCGCATACCATCCGTACGTCGAACGGGAGCACGGCGATGGCCACGGTCTGCTGGAAACGCTGGCCTCGCGGGCAGTGCTGGTCGTGACCGACGAGTACCCGGCGTATTTTCTGCCGCGCATGCTCGAGGCTGCCGCGCCGCGGCTCCACGTCCCGCTCGTGGCTGTCGACTCCAACGGGCTGCTGCCCATCCGCGCGCCGGGCCGGACGTTCACCGCCGCGTACCATTTCCGCCGCTTCCTGCAGCGAAACCTCGCCGACCACCTGGCGGAGTTCCCGGAACCCGATCCGTTGCGCGTGCCGCTCCCTGCCAACGACATCGAGCTTGGCGACGTCGCCAGCCAGTGGCCACCGGCGAAGCTCGAGTGGCTCGAGTCGGAAGGTGCGCTGCGCGAGCTCGCCATCGATCACGACGTCGCTCCGATCATGCTGTGCGGCGGTGCGACGCCGGCGCGCACCGCGCTCGACCGGTTCCTGCGCGAGCGGCTGACGCGCTACGACGGCGAGCGGAATCATCCCGATGCGGACGCCGCGTCGGGCCTCTCGCCGTGGCTGCACTGGGGCCACCTGTCGGCGCACGAGGTCTTCACCGCGCTGGCGCGGCACGAGGGCTGGACGCCCTCGCGGCTGGCGACGCGCGCGGACGGCCGGAAAGTGGGATGGTGGGGCATGAGCGCGTCCGCGGAAGCGTTCCTCGACGAGTTGGTGACGTGGCGCGAGATCGGATTCGTCGAGTGCGCGATGCGTGACGACTACGGCCGCTACGACTCGCTACCGGAGTGGGCGCGCGCGACGCTCGCCGACCACGACGCGGACCCGCGCCCATGGCTCTACTCGCTCGAGCAGTTCGAGGCGGCCGCAACGCACGACCCGTTGTGGAACGCCGCGCAGCGCGAGCTGCTCCGCGAGGGCCGCATCCAGAACTACCTGCGCATGCTCTGGGGCAAGAAGATTCTGGAGTGGACGGAATCGCCGCGCGACGCGCTGGCCATCATGATCGAGCTGAACAACCGGTACGCGATCGACGGCCGCGACCCCAACTCGTACAGCGGCATCTTCTGGTGTCTCGGCCGCTACGACCGGCCCTGGCCCGAGCGCGCGATCTTCGGCAAGGTCCGCTCCATGAGCTCGGACTCCACCCGACGCAAGGTGCGGCTCGACGCGTACCTCGGGAGATTCGGAGCCGACTGAACCGTGGCGATTTCGCGGCGCCCGCGACCGCGATCAGCGCACGAGGAATCCGTCGCGCAGCGGGTCGTCGGGGTCGATGAGGAACTCCGCACGACCCGTGATCCACGCCCCGCCCTCGACCTCCGGGACGACGGCGGCGTGCGGCCCGCACCGCGCTTCCTCGACCACCCGCACGGTGAAGCGGCTGCCGATGATGCTCTCGATTACGCGGGTGTCGCCGATCCCGGCCTCGCCCCGCGCGTGATGCAGCGCGATCCGTCCGCTCACGCCCGTGCCGGTCGGGCTGCGGTCCACCTCGCCATCCGCGAAGATGCAGACGTTGCGCTCGTCCGCGTCCGGGCGCATGGGCGGTCCGGTGAAGATCGTACCGTAGAGGAAGCCGAGGTCGGGCTCGGTCGGGTGCCGGATGGTGAAGCTCCCGCTGACGGCGCGCTTGACGGCCATGCCCGCGCCGATCAGCGAGCGCATCTGCCCCGGTTCGAGGGTCAGCCCGACGGAGGCGGCATTGACGTAGGCGTAGAAGGCGCCGCCGAACGCGAGGTCGTAGCGGACGGCGCCGATGCCGGGAACGTCCACGGCCTGGTCGAGCGCGGCAGCGAATGATGGCACATTGCGGAACGCGATGCGTCCGACCCGGCCATCACGGACGGCCGCCTGCGCGGTGATGCGGCCGGCCGGTGCATTGATGCGGATCGTCGTCACGGGCTCGGTCATCGGCAGGATGCCGGTCTCGAGCACGACCTTCGTCACGCCGATGATGCCGTGGCCGCACATCGTGCTGTAGCCCTCGTTGTGCATGAACAGCACGCCGAGGTCGCCATTGTCCGTGGCGGGCGGCATGAGCAGGCAGCCGTACATGTCGGCGTGGCCACGTGGCTCCCACATGAGCGCGGTGCGCAGGTGGTCCAGATAGTCACGGGCGTAGCGGCGGCGTTCGAGGATGGTCCCGCCGCGCGGCTCCGGGAACCCATCCGTGATGACGCGGAGCGGCTCGCCCTCGGTGTGCGCGTCGATGACGCGGATCCGGAGCCAGCCCGCGGGCGGCTCGAAGTCCGCCGCCCGTCCGGGGTTGATGCTCACCGGGCCGCCATCCCGATGTCCGGATCGTCGCGGACCGCGACGGTCGACTCGTAGACCCGACCGCCCACGGTCAGGCGCACGAGGTAGGTACCCGGACCGGCCTCCTCGCCCTGCATGCGGCCGCCGCCGAACCCGCCGGGCCCCTGCCCGCCGAACTGCGCCTGCATCTGCCGCAGCCGCTCCTGCTGCGCCTGGCGCGCCGCCTCGCTCGGCGCGAAACGCAGGTTCCAGAACCAGCGGTTGAGACCCGCGTGTCCATCGACCTCCGCCGTGTACCGCTTCTCTCCCGCGAGGTCGGTCACCTCGATCTGTACCGGCCCGGACGGCGCGGCTTTCAGCCAGAAGTCGATGGCCGCCGAGTTGACCAGGTCGCTCGGCGAGTTGCCGGGCTCGCGCGCCGCGATGGTGAGTGGGTTCCGGCCCATGAACAGCATGTGGCCGCGGGTGGCGCCGCGGCTGATGCCGTGCCACTTCGTGGCGAGCGGGTTCTCGAACATGTGCGCATCGGCGGCGAGCACGGCATCCGTCATCTGCTCGAGCGGCGTGATGTCATCGAGGATCCAGATGCTGCGCCCGTGCGTGGCCGCAATCAGGTCGCGCTCGCGCGGGTGGATGATGAGATCGTACACCGGGACGGTCGGCAGCCCGTCGCCCAGCCGGCGCCACGTCTGTCCGCGATCGACCGAGGCGAACACCCCGGTCTCGGTGCCCGCGAAGAGGAGCGCCGGGTTGCTCGGGTCTTCCGTCACGTCATAGACCGGCCCGCCGTCCGGCAGGTCACCGGACACGCTCGTCCATGTCGCGCCCCAGTCGGTCGTCTTCAGGACGTACGGCCTGAAGTCATCGCTTCGATGGCCGTCGAACGAGACGTAGGCGGCCGCCGGATCGAAGTGTGAGGGTTCGACGCGGCTGACCCAGGTCCGGGCCGGAACCGCGAGCGGCTTCCCCCGGGCCGATGTAAGCGGGATGTTGTCGCGCACGTTGACCCAGGTCCGGCCGCCATCGCGTGTGAGCTGAACGTTGCCATCGTCCGTGCCCACCCAGATCACGCCGGGCAGCAGCGGCGACTCCGCGATGGTAATGGCCGTGGCGTGCGTCTCCGCGCTCGTCACGTCGCGGGTCAGCCCTCCGCTCTCGGGGTCCGTCAGGACCGGGTCGTTGGTCGAGAGGTCCGGGCTGATGATCGTCCATGTGTCGCCCCGGTCGACGCTCCGGAACAGGTAATTGCCGCCGTAGTACACGACCTTCGAGTCGTGCGGCGAAAGCGTGAGCGGCGTGCTCCAGTTGAAGCGGAACGTGTCGGGCAGCCGGCCCTGCGAACCGCCGGTGTCCGGCACCACTTCGGCGAAGTTGAGGATGGTCGCGGGCGTCGGCGTGATGCTGCCGCCGAACTGACGAAACTCCGCGTCGAGCCGCCGGATGCCGCCGCCCTGCGACTCCGTGTACACGGTGCGCCAGTCGTTCGGGTCCACCGTCGTGTGGAAGCCGTCCCCCGAGTGGAACTTGAACCAGTGGTCGTTCAGGATGCCGTTCCAGTCACGGCTGTTGCTCGGACCGCCCCAGTTTCCGTTGTCCTGCAGTCCGCCGTACACCCAGTAGGGGTCGCGGTTGTCCGCCGTCACCGCGTAGAACTGGCCGATGTCCATGTTGTCGAACATCACGAATGCGCGCCCGCCGTCGTACGTGACGTAGCTGCCCTTGTCGTCGCCGATGTAGAACCGGTCGCCGTTCGACGGGTCGATCCAGAGCGCGTGGAAATCGCCGTCGATGCCGCGCAGCGTGCGCGCGAACGTGCGGCCGCCGTCCTCCGACACGCGGGCATCGCCCGCCAGCACGTAGACTCGCTGGTCGTTCGACGGATCGATCCAGATGTGGCTGAAGTAGAACGGCCGGCTGTTGTACCGGTTCACGTACTGCCACGTCGCACCGCCATCCTCGGAGCGGTACATGCCGGTGCCCAGCCGCGTCATGTCCGTGTACTCCGGGTTCGGCTGGCCGTCCACCCGCGCCGCCGGCTGGTAGCCGTGCTCGACGATCGCCATCAGCACGCGCGGACTCCGGCGCGCGATCGCCAACCCGATCTTACCCGTCGGGCCCGTCGGCAGGCCGTTCGTCAGCTTCGTCCACGTCTCGCCGCCATCCGTGGTCTTGAAGAGCCCGCCGTTCGGTCCGCCGCTGTCGAACCGGTACGGCTTGCGCAGCCGCTCCCACATCCCGGCGTACAGCACGTCCGGATTCGTCGGGTCCATCACCAGGTCGCTCGCGCCCGTCCGCCCGTCATCCGGCAGCCCGTTTACCAGGTGCCGCCACGTCTTCCCGCCATCCGTCGTCTTGAAGATGCCGTGCTCCCCCGTGTGGCCCCATAGGTGACCCTGCGCGGCGACGTACACGATGTCCGGATTCGTCGGGTGCGTCACCACCTCGCTCACGTGGTGCGTCTCGCGCAGGCCCACGTTTACGAACGTCTTGCCGCCATCCGTCGATTTGTAGACGCCGTCGCCCCAGCCCACGCTGTTCCGCGTGCACGACTCGCCCGTGCCCACCCACACGATGTCCGGGTTCGGCTGGAAGATGGCGATGTCGCCAATGTTCGACGTGCCGTAGTCGGTGAAGATCGGCTCCCATGTCGTGCCCGCGTTCACCGACTTCCAGACGCCGCCCGAGGCGGCGCCGACGTACACGATCGCCGGATTCGCGTCCACCGCCTCGATGTCCGTGACGCGGCCCGCCATGTTGGCCGGCCCGATGTTCCGCCACTGCAACGCGTCGAACGACGGCACGCCGTCCGCCATCATCGACTGCGCGAGACGCCGCGTCTCCGCGGATGTCCGGCTCTGCGCCGAGACACCCTCGATGGCGATGGCGCTCAGCAGCACCGGCAGCAGGAAGAGGTGGAACCGGCTTGGCCAGGCGGTCGTCGTCATCGGGATCTCCGGGTGCGGGTCGCGTCCGGCGGAAATGACGCCCCCGCGGGACCCGGGTCAAGGGGCGCGCGCGATCGCCGACACGTAGCGGACGAGCCCGCGCCACGATCCGACGCGCAGCCTGTGGTCTCCGAGGAAGATGGCCGGTACCGCGCGGACCCCGAGCGCGTCCGCCGCCCGCCGATCCGCGTCGACGCGGCGTTCCGTGAGATCGTCACGGACGCAGGCCCGGAGTGCGACCGGGTCCGGCACGAGTGGCGCGAGCGCTCGAATCACGCGTTCCTCGCCGTCGGCACCGGTCCCCCATTCCGGAGCGCTGGCATACAGCGCGGCGTGCGCGGCCCAGCCAGCACCGGCATCGGCGGCACAGTATGCGGCCGCGGCGGCGCGTGGCCCACGGAGGTGCGCCCGGAGCGGTGCGTGGTGGTAGACGAAGCGGATCGCACCTTTCTCGGCCAGCGCCCGGAGCGAGTCTCCCGCCTCCCGCTCGAGCGAAAAGCAGGCGGGACACTCGTAGTCACCGAACACGTGGAGCACCGGCACGCCGGTGGCGGGGCCGAGCCCCATCCCGGCTTCGCCTGCCACGCGGCCGACCGGACTCGCGTCCGCTTCCGCCTCCACGTCACCGGACCACGTTCGCAGAACCGCACCGGCCAGCATCCCGCCACCACCGAGCGCGGCGAGCAGAAGCAGCGAACCGAGGACGCGCATCATCGGACTTCTTCGATCCGCAACGCCCGTACGTCGGAATCCGTGATCGCGTAGAGCGTCGAGTCCACGAGCGCCGCCTTGGAAAAGTTGAAGCGCACAGTGCCATCCGGGAATCGCGGCGACACCAGCAGCCGCGCCCGGTACGTGTGAGGATCGATGAGCAACCCCACGACATCCCCGGCATTGAGCAGCAGCAGCAACTCGCCGTCCGCTGTCACGCGGAAGTCCTTGCTCGTCGAACCGCCCAGAGGATGGTAACCGGCTTTCCGGAACGCGGCGATCATTGCCTCCAGTCTCGCCACAGCGGAGTCGTGCACGACGGCGGGGAGCTTCTTCTTCATCAACAGTTCGCCCGCCGGATCGTACTTGTACAGGACTGCCGCCTCCTCATCGTACACGTGCACGGTGTCTCCCGCGGTCACCTCGACCGACTGCAATTCCGGGAGCAGCGGCGCCCGTCCCCCGGGCGCCACCGGGTGAGGCCAGATCCCGAGCTCCGTCCGGGACTCACCATCGATGCGTACGTAGTGGTGCGTGCGCGACACGGACCGGACGTACGCCACGCCCGAGGCGGACATGCCGAACTGCAGCAGCCCGGAAGGCGCGGGCCACGAACGCAGGTACCGGCCACTCCGATCGAATTCCGTGAATCGGGCGTTGCCCATGTCCACGGTCGTGACGCCGCCCGGGCTCGCACGCACTCCCGTCGGTTTCTGGAACTCGCCCGGACCCTCGCCCTCGCGGCCGATCTCACCCAGCACCCGGAGTCCGCGGTCCAGCACCACGAGCCGGTCGTTTCCGTTGTCCACGATGTAGACCGAATCACCCACCACGATGATGTCCTGCGGAAACGCCAGGTCCACCTGCAGACCGGGAACCTGTACCGGACCCGCCAGGACCTGCTCGCGGATCCGGACCGAGCCGGTCACTTCCATGAATTCCCCGTCCGCCGCACCACCACCCCGACATGCGGCCGCCAGCGCGACGACCGGAAGCAGCCTCCACCACGCTATCCCGGTCGCATACCCGCGAATCCCGGCGGCCGAACGCCGCTGCGCTTTCCCCGCCATCCCGTTCTCCTCCGTTCGGTTGATCCACCCGCCCGGCGGGAACGGATTCGCCACATCCGCTCCCGCCAGACGGCACGGCCGCCTACATCTCGAAGGGTGTGTAGTTCCGGCAGTCGAGACGGAGTTGAAAGCCATTGCTCATCAGGTACGTGCCTACCTCGAACGTGGTCGAAATCGTCGCGCCCACGCCACCCGGACTCACCTGGACCGTGTACGTGATCGTCTCCGTCCCGATCAACTGACCCGTGCCCGGTTCATCGTTGATTCCCGTTGACACGTAGTCGGCACACGGCAGTGCCAACGCCTTCTCCGCCGAGGCCCACCCCGTCACGCCTCCCAGCAGCAGCACGCTCACGGCTGCCGCCCGCATCGTTCCCGTCATGATCCACTCCTCCTCCGGTCCCCATCCGGGGACCTCTCCCTTCCCCGCCCCGCGGCACGGACGCGCCGGCTGCCTCCGCAGCGAGGCACCGCCGAACCCCGGCGGCGCTCCGGATCATGGCATCACGCGGACCACTCCACGTTCGGCGTCGCATACCGTTGCCCCACAAACATCCGGCGCATCCCGCCATGCCGCCGCCCGGTTCCCGCTGACCGGACTCTGCGCACCCGATGACCGGAACGAAGCGGGCGGAGCGAACGGCGGCGGCGGAAGCGTTCGCGGGTTCGGTTCGGGTTCGGGAATGATGAGAGCGGCGGGAACGGGAGGCCATGGTGGGTTGGGACAGACCGGTTCCGGCCGGAGGCGGACGGTGGGGCGAGGGGATCGCGCCAGGCATGGCGGTCCCGGCGTGGCCGATCCGGCCCGGCCACCATCCTGGCCGCCACCCTGCTTCAGGGGTTCGCGCAGCCGAAAGGTATTTCGCGGTTCCCATGCCGTCGGGCCAAAGCGGGAAAGTGCTACAAATCGTTGTCCGGCATTATATTGGACTTGCCGTAACGGACCCGGCATGACCGTTGCACTTGAAGCGACCCAACGACCGAAGACCCTCTCTACGGTTAGGCACACCATGAGCAGAATCGGCATCGGAACCCTTCTCGTTTGCCTGTGTGGCGTGGCTGCTTGCCAGGACACGACGGGCAACGACACGACGCACCTGACCCTCCAGCTCAAGGACGCGCCCGGCGACGTGCTCGAGGCGTGGGTCACGATTTCGGAGATCTACCTGCAGGGAGGTGATTCGGAATCGGCCGACCCGAGCGAACGGGTGAACCTCCTCTCGACGCCGGTCTCGACGGATCTGATGACGCTGGCCACCGATGTCGCGACGCTGGCCGACTTGGACGTGCCCTCGGGCACGTACGCGCAGCTCCGGTTCGTGATCGACGGCGCGTTTCTGCGAGTGGACGACGGGAATGGTGGCGAGGTGGTCTACGCGACGCCGGACTACACGGAGGCGCCGGTCCAGGTCGACGGCGAGCTCAAGTGTCCGAGCTGCAGCCAGTCGGGCCTGAAGGTGACGATGCCGGGTGGCATCGTGCTGGACGGAACGGCGCAGACGCTGGTAGTCGATTTCAGCGTTGCCGATTCGTTCGGCCACGAGGCGGGCCAGTCGGGCAAGTGGGTGATGCACCCGTCGCTCAAGGCGACGCCTCCGTCGCCGTAGCGGCTCGCCCGAGAAGCGCTCGCGCAAGCCGGCGAGCGAGCGACAGGATCGTCAGCACGGTCGGCCGCGCGAGTGCTTCGGGGAACACGCTGGCATCACAGACGAACAGTCCGCGCACGTCGGTCTCTAGGCCGCGATCGACGACGGCGCCGATGCGGGCCGTGGCCGAAGGGTGCGTGCCGCGGAGCGGCGTGGTGAAGATGGTGGCGGGATCGCAGCCCGCGCGGCGAAGCACGTCGGCCGCGACGGCTTCCGCCCGGCCCATGCGCTCGCGATCCGCCGGGGTCAGACCCTTGCGGATCCGACCGTGCTCGTCAATGCGGCCGCTCACTTCATCCTTCAGCTTGATCATGACGCCGAGCGTGCGTCCCCAGCGGTGCCACGTGAACGGGTACGCCGGTCCCTTTCGCATCATGATGATCGGGTACATCAGCCAGGGGTCGATCAGCGTCGAGTAGAGCACGCCGAGCTCGTCGTCCGCGGCGCTCCACGTCATGGGCGGATCGTGGCCGATCCCCTCGAACGGCGCGAGACCGTACACCATCACGGTCGTGTCCATCGCCATGCCCTCGCCCGCACCCTCGACGCCGCTCCAGCGGAGCAGTTCCGCGGAGCCGATCCCGCCCGCGGCGCTGATGACGGTGCCGGCGCGGACGTGGAACGGCCGGCCGCGCACCGTGCCTTCGATACCGGCGGCGGCGCCGCCCTCGATGAGCACGCGGCGGGCGCGAGCGCGGGTCATGACCCGGGCGCCGGCCTTCACGGCGTCGTCCACGAATTCGGCGGCGTTCCACTTGGCGCCGCAGCGGCAACCGAGCATGCAGCGCGCGCCGCAGTCGAACTCGCCGCGGTCGGGGAAGACGAATTTCGCTTGTGGAACCCAATCCATGCCGCGGGCGGCGCCGGCTTCGGCGATGCGGGTCGATGCCGCGCCCCGCAACTCGGCGGACAGGGGCGCGATGCCCAACTCGCGTACGAAGGCGTCCGCGTCATCCTCGAGGTCGATGCCGTGGCGGGTCCGGAGCCAGTCGGGCGGGAGCGCGGAGCAGCCGCAGTACATGCTGGTGGCGCCGCCGAGCATCAGCGGGCGGATGATGTTCAGCCCCTCGGTCGTGAAGAGGAGCGCGTTGCGGTCGGCGTAGAGGAGCGCGCCCGGGTAGGTACCGTAGAGAGGGTGTCCGCGCCAGTCACGGCCGCGCTCGAGGAGCAGAACGTCGCGGCCGGCCCGCGCCAGCTCACGGGCCAGCGAGGCGCCACCCGGGCCGGAGCCCGCGATCACGAATTCTGCGATCTCTTCCTGCTTCCGCATGCGTTGCCGGTTTGGGGGCGGGCGGCCTCCCGGCCCGCGCTCACGCCGCGCGGGCCCGGACGGCCGCCGTTTCCGAGGCTTCCTGTTCGTCCCCACCCGCACCTGCCACCGCGAACAGGGCGATCAACACGAGAGGATAATACCACTCGACGCATGATCCTTGCGCCCGGGTCTTCCAGCGCTGGATCGCGGCGCGGTCCCTCCGGGCACGCTCGCCCCCCCGAGCTGGCCCGGCTATCCTTGCGTCTGCCGTGTAGTGACATTGCAACAGTACCGCGCAGGACGTTGCGTGACTACTACAGATCGGGGTTCGCCGCGGTGACGGGCTCCGATCCCGGCCTTGACCGGGGCGCAGAAATTGCTTTGTCAGGCACGAAAACCGGTGCCGGGCGGAATCCATGACAGAATCGAGCACCCTGTCCATTGTCGTGCCCGTCTACAACGAGACGGAGGTGATCGACGCGTTCTACGAGCGGATGACCGCGGTCGCGCGGTCGCTGCCGTTCGGCGCGTACGAGATCCTGTTCGTCGACGATGGCAGTGCGGACGACACGTGGGCGCGGGTCCGGAGCTACGCGTTGAGCGATCCGGCGGTCCGGCCGCTCAAGCTGTCGCGCAACTTCGGGCACCAGGCGGCAATCACCGCAGGGCTCGACCACGCCCGCGGCGACTGCGTGGTCGTCATCGACTCCGATCTCCAGGACCCGCCCGAAGTCGTGCCCGAGATGGTGGCGCGGTGGCGCGAGGGCTACGACGTGGTGTACGGCCGTCGCAGCCGCCGGGAAGGCGAAGGCCGGATGAAGCTGCTGACGGCCAGCGCCTTCTACCGGCTGCTGAACCGGCTGACGCGCATCAACATCCCGGTCGATGTCGGCGATTTCCGGCTGCTCAGCCGGCGCGCGGCGGACCAGCTGCGGGCCCTGCGCGAGCAGGACCGGTTCGTGCGCGGGCTGGTCAGCTGGATCGGGTTCCGGCAAACGGGCGTGACGTATTCGCGTGACCGTCGTTTCGCGGGCAACACGAAGTACCCGTTCCGCAAGATGATGAACTTCGCGATGGACGGGATCGCATCGTTCTCGACGGTCCCCCTGAAGCTCGCGATGTGGCTGGGCTACGCGGCCTCGGCGCTCGCGTTCATCTACCTCGCGTCGGTGTTCGTCCAGAAATTCATCCTGCGGAACACGATCCAGGGCTGGGCGACGATCATGGTGGCGCTGCTCTTCCTGGGCGGTGTCCAGCTCATCTGCATCGGGATCATGGGCGAGTACATTGGCCGGATCTTCAACGAGATCAAGGGGCGGCCGCTTTACGTGGTCGATGAGTTCCTGGACGACGCCGGAATCGATGCGGCCGGCGTCGACGGACCGCACGCGCCCCGCACCGCGCGGCCGGACCCGGAAACGCCGCAGGCCTGGGCCGGCCGGGCGTAGCCGGCAAGCGGGAGGGGTGGAGGGGACATGAGCCGGATCTTCCTGACGGGTTCGAGCGGTTTCGTCGGCGGGCATCTCCTCGAACGGCTCGTCGCCATGGGCGACGTCATCTGTCTCGACGCGTCCGGCACGACGGCCGCCCGCGGCGCCCGCACCATCACGGGCAACCTGCTGCAGCCGGAGGCGTGGCGTGACGCGCTTGCCGGCTGCGACACGGTCGTACACCTCGCCGCCGTGACCGGTAAGGCGCCGGCGAGGGTGCACTTCGACGTGAACCTGCACGGCACCGAGACGCTGCTCGACGCCGCGACCGCGGCGGGCGTGCGTCGCTTTCTGTTCGTGAGCTCGATCGCCGTCCGCTTCGACGACATCCGCCACTACCCGTATGCACTCGCCAAGCAGCGGGCGGAAACGGCGGTGCGGGAATCCGGGTTGGGGCACGTGATCGTGCGGCCGACCATGGTGTTCGGGCCGGGTTCGTCCGTGCAGAACGGCTTCGCCGCGCTCGCGCGACTGCCCATCTCGCCGGTGTTCGACGGCGGCCGCGCCCGCGTCCAACCGATCGACGTGGTAGACCTGGCCAGTCTCATCGCGGACGTGGTCCGCGCCGATCCGTTCGAGGGCGCGACACTCGAGTTCGGCGGACCGGAAGTGCTGACGGCGAACGAGCTGGTCGGACTGTTGCGCACGGCCGCCGGCCACGGCGCGGGCGGCCGGCTGAGCGTTCCGACCGCGCCGCTCCGGCCCCTGCTCTCCCTGCTCGAGCGCATCGATCCGCGGCTCGCGCCCTTCACGGTCGGGCAGCTGTGCACGTTCCGCTTTGACGGCGTCGCCGAGCCGAACCCGTACTGGCTGGAGCGGAGCGCGGAGCTGGTCACGGTGCCGGCCATGCTCGCGGCCGGAGCGCCTTCGTGAGCGACGCCCGGCTCCGGCGCGAGTGCCGGGTCTTCACGCGACACCTGATTCGCAGCGATCCCGGCGACTACATCGTGGCCCGCTACATCGAGGCGCACCGAGTGCGCCCCGTGTTCACCGCGGAGTCGCGCCTCGACCGATTCCTCTGCGCCTTCGCGCGGGTCTCGCCGTTCATGACGCGCCTCGCCGACGCGTGGAGTGCGGTCTTCGCGCCGACCGCCGTGCTCCGCAGGAAGCTGGTCCTGCTGCTGGCCATGCTCGAGAGCACGGCGCCGCACTACCGCCGGCTCGAGGCCGTGCCGTCCAACCGCGCGCTCGCGTTCGTGTCGCTCTTCCTCCGCGGCCTGCTCGCGGTCCTCACGCTGCTCGTCTCGCTCGTCATCTTCGTGCCCGCGCGGCTCGTGCTCGGGAAAGCCGGGGAGCTGCCATGAGCCGGACCGTACTGGTCGTCGGCTCGGGTGCGAGCGCCGTCCACTTCGCGGAGTCCGTCCTCGCGAAGGGCTGGACCGTCACGTTGCTCGACATCGGCTTCGAGGGGCCCGAGCCCATCCTTCCCGATGCGCACTTCGGCCAGCTCAAGGAACGGCTGGACGACCCCGTCGGCTACCTGCTCGGCAGCGAGTACGAGGGCGCGCTTCTGCCGGGGACGAAGGGCGAATACTACGGCACGCCGCCCAGCCAGGC
The DNA here is from genome assembly GCA_963786235.1 of uncultured Gemmatimonadales bacterium. Classification (GTDB taxonomy): domain Bacteria; phylum Gemmatimonadota; class Gemmatimonadetes; order Longimicrobiales; family RSA9; genus CAWAYJ01. The sequence goes on along the minus strand of CAWAYJ010000034.1, from coordinate 45,165 downwards.
CTTCGTGTTCCGCGAGTTGGCCGGCCACGGCTTCGACGCCGCCGGTTTCGCGCCTCTGTTCTCGTGGGCGCGCGGCGGCCTGGCACGGGCCTGGACGGGCGGCTGCTACCCGTACAACGACGATGACCTGGCCGACTTCCCGTTCGGCTACGACGCACTCGGACCGCACTACGCGGAAGTCGCGCGCCGCATCGGCATCAGCGGCGCCATAGACGATCTCGCGCAGTTCCTGCCGGTGCACGAGCACCTGCTCGCGCCGCTCGACCTCGACGAGCATTCGAAGGACCTGGTCGCGGCGTACACGCGGCGGCGTGAACGACTGCACCGGCTCGGCTGCTACCTGGGGCGCACCCGGGTCGCGACGCTGACCCGTCCGCAGGATGGCCGCGGCGCCTGCACCTACCTGGGCCGCTGTCTCTGGGGCTGTCCGGTGCGCGCGCTCTACACGCCGGTCGATTCGCTCGAGACGCTGCGCCGGTACCCGGGCTTCGAGTACGTGCCCGGGCAGCGCGTGCGGCATTTCCGGTACGACGGCGTCCGCGTCGCATGCGTCGTTGCGGAGCCGCTCGACGGGGGACCTGCGCGCGAGTTCGTGGCGGACCGCATAGTGCTCGCGGCCGGCGCGCTCAATACGGCGGAGATCGTGCTGCGCTCGGTACACGCGGCGACGGGCGAGATCGCGCGGCTGAAAGGCCTGATGGACAACCGCCAGGTGCTGGTCCCGTTCGTGAACCTGCGCATGATCGGCCGGCCGGTGCACAGCGACCGCTACCAGTACCACCTGCTCGGGCTCGGGCTGAGCATGCCGGACGCGCGCGAGTACGTGCACTGCCAGGTGACGACCCTGAAGGCCGCGATGATGCACCCCATCACGCAGCGCCTGCCGTTCGACCTCGGCACGGCCGCTGCCTTCACCCGCCTGATGCACAGCGCGCTTGGCCTCATCAATCTCAACTTCCACGACACGCGCCGCGACACCAACACGGTCTCGCTCGAGCCCGACTCCGAAGGCACACTCCGCCTCGCGATCCGCTACGACCCCCCACCCGACGAGCCCGCGCGCACGAGCGCGGCGCTCGGCCGCATCCGGAAGGCGCTCCGGCTGCTCGGCTGCATCGTCCCGCCCGGCATGCAGCACGCCCGCCCGATGGGCGCGAGCGTGCATTACGCCGGGATGCTGCCGATTGCCCCCGCTGGCCGCTTCACCACCGACACGAACTGCCGCTCGCGCGACTGGGACAACCTCTGGATCGCGGACGGCGCGACGTTCCCGTTCCTTCCGGCAAAGAACATCACGTTCACATTGATGGCGAATGCCGTAAGGATCGCTGAGGGGTTTTGAACGGCGATAAGGCGGGTGAACAGGGGCGGGTCGGGGAGCGGGCCGGCGGGCGGTTTCGATCTGGTCTTCAACGCTGGGGTCGAGCGGCGGACTGGCTGGGGGGAGTGAATCCCCGCCACGCCATGACCGAAAAACCCACACGGATCGTCGCGGGAAGGCCGGCGTGTCGAATTGCACGCAAGTACGGCGGTCAAGCTAACAAAAGGCGATCGCCCGCCGGTCCGCGTGTCGACTTCTCCGCGGATGGCGCGGTCAAACGTACACCCGCAGTCACCGCGCCATACCGATGTCGATCTGTCAGCCCGCGAATCTCCTCACCCCCACCCACCACCCGCCGCCCTGACCCGCGCCGAGTCGCCGCGCCCGAGCAAAGCCGCTGGACCCGCCCACCCACCCACCCTATGCTTCCCCATGCGCATCCACCTGATCGACGGCACCTTCGAGCTGTTCCGCCACTTCTACTCGCCGGCTCCGGACGGCGGACCGGAGGAAACGCGCGCGGTGCGCGGCGTGGCGACCTCGCTCCTCGTGATGCTCGAGGCGGGCGCGACGCACGTGGCAGTGGCCACCGACCACGTGGTCGAGTCGTTCCGGAACGAGCTTTGGCCGGGCTACAAGACGGGTGACGGCATTGATCCGGTGCTGTTCGCGCAGTTCGGTCCGCTCGAGGACGTGCTCGCCGCGCTCGGTTTCACGGTCTGGCCGATGATCGAGTTCGAGGCCGACGACGCGCTCGCGGCGGGGGCGGAACTGTGCGATGCGGAGCCGGGCGTCACGCAGATCGTGATCTGCACGCCGGACAAGGACCTCGCGCAGTGCGTGAAGGGAGATCGCGTCGTGCAGCTCGATCGGCGCACCGGCCTGATCCGGGACGAGGGCGGCGTCCTCGAGAAGTTCGGCGTCCGGCCCGCCTCGATCCCCGACTGGCTCGCGCTGGTCGGCGACAGCGCGGACGGCTTCCCCGGTCTCCCCGGCTGGGGCGCGAAGTCGGCTTCGGCCGTGCTCCACCGCTACGGCTCGATCGAGGCGATCCCGCCAAGCGCGGGCGACTGGCACGTGCCGGTCCGCGGTGCCGGGCGCCTCGCCGCGGTGCTCGACGAGGAGCGGGAGCTCGCGCTGCTCTTCCGCACGCTGGCGCGGCTCCGGACGGACGCGCCGGTCTCCGGCACCGTGGCTGAGATGGAGTGGCGCGGTCCGGGCGGGGCCGTGGAGGAATGGACGCGTCGCATTGCGGCGCCGTGGCTGGCGAAGCGGGCGAAGCGGTTGGCGAGCGCACGCTCGTAACGGTGGCTGCCGGACGCGCGTGTCGGCCGGATCGGGGCGTCAGTGGAGCAGGCGCAGCAGCCGGTCGCGGTACGTCCTCGTCAGGCGCAGCTTTTCTCCGGTCTGCAGGACGACGACGTGCTCACCGCCCGCCCAGGGTCGGACCTCCCGGATCCGGTCCAGGTTGACCGCCGCCGACCTGTGGATCCGGACGAAGCGAGCTGGATCCAGGCGTGAGAGCAGCCCACCGAGGCTGTGTCGGATCAGGTGGGAGTGCTCGCCCACGTGCAGGCGCACGTAGTTCCGGGCGGACTCGACCCAGTCGACGTCCCCGATCCGGATGAACGCGATGCGCTCGCCCACGCGTACCGTGATGCGCTGCGGGTATCGCCGTGCTCCCTCCGCCGGTCGCAGCTCAGCGAGCAGTCCGGTCAGTCGCTCGGAAAGCGTCTCGGCTTCGGCCTCGATGAACCGGCGCGCATGCGTGACCGCGGCGCGGAGTCGGTCCGGATCGATCGGCTTGAGCACGTAGTCGAGCGCGTGCACGTCGAACGCGCGCAGCGTGTACGTCTCGTGCGCCGTCACGAAGACCACGGCGGGCATGAGATCGGCGCCGACACGCTCGATCACGTCGAATCCATCCGAGGGCGGCATGCGGACGTCGAGGAGGACCAGGTCCGGCGCCGTGTCACGGATCGCGGTGACGGCATCGACCACGTCACCGGCCTCGCCGACGACTCGCACGCCCGGCATCCCCTCAAGCACGTTGCGCACGAACTCGCGTGCCAGTGGCTCGTCGTCGACCACGAGGGCCCGGATCTCGCGCGGCTCCGATCCGGGCGCGGACAGGTCAGGCCTCGACACGAATGTCTTCCTCGAAGCGGAGCGGGATTCGGACGAAAACGGTCGCGCCGCCGGCGTCCGGCGTGGTGAACGCGAGTCGGGCGGCATCGCCGTAGAGCGCCTGCAGGCGGCTTCGCGTGTTGCGCAGGCCGATGCCCTCGGACCCGGGACCATCGGGAGCTTCGAATCCGCGGCCGAAGTCGGTCACCCGGATCTCGACCGTCTCCCGGCTTCGGCGCGCCGTCAGTTCGATCCGGACGGCGCCGCGAACCGTGGCCACGCCGTGCCGGACCGCGTTCTCCACCAGCGGCTGGAGCAGCAGTGATGGCACGAGCGCCGCGGTGACGTCCGGATCCACCGCAATGCGCACGGTCAGACGGTCGCCGAAGCGGAGCCGCTCGATGTCCAGGTACAACTCCAGCATGTCCAGCTCCTCATCCAGCCTGACCTCCTGATCCCGCTCGCCATCGAGGGTGCGGCGCAGCAGGTCGGAGAGGCGCGCCAGCATCGCTGCCGCCGTCTCGGCATTGCCGCGTCGCGCCAGCGCCGAGACCGTGTTCAGTGTGTTGAACAGGAAATGCGGATTCAGCTCGAGGCGGAGCGCGTCGAGGCGCGCTTCCGTCATGAGCGCGCGCAGCCGAACCGACTCGGCCTCCAGCTGCGCGGCCCGGAGCTGCAGCGCCTGGGTCTCCCGTTCCGCGCTGTCCAGTCTGCGCGCTGCCACCCAGGTCGAGTACCCCGCGACGATCGCCCAGTACGTCACGATGTCGGTCACGACGTAGCCGACGACCAGCTCGCGAATCACCACCGGCAGCGAACGGAACGTGTGGGCGACGGCGGCCCACACGATCACGGCCGAAACACCAAGGTGGAAGAGGGCGAGCACCGCCGATACCGCCACGTGAAGAGCGACCGCGGCCAGCCGGCGCGGGCCCGCCAGCGGGACTCGCCGGACGAGCAGGAAGACGAAGGGCGCCAGCAGCGCCCACAGCAGCCACCACGGCATGTTGGTGAGGAACGCCTCGTGCCAACCGAACGTGTTGGGTGCGGATCGGCCGGCAAGGTATCCCTTCAACGTCTCCAGCGCGCCCAGAACCATCGACACCGCCAGCACGATGGCGAAGGGGAGACGCGGATCCGGTCTGGGACGCCGGGACATGCGGTGCGGGGTGAGAGGGAAGCGCCGGGCGGCGCGCGGCCACCCGGCGCTAATGGTGGGTCAGGAGCCGGGCGAGAGCAAGATCCGTGAGACGTGGACGACGAACTGCGACGCGTCGGCCGGGTCGTGCGCGTCCGCACCGAGCTGATAGACCTCCGTCAGCCGCACAGGTCGCCCGGCCACACCATCCAGCGTGCCGACCCAGTGCGCGGAGAAGCTCGCGTTCGACAGGGTCGAGACGCGCCGCACCGTGCCCTCGGCAATCCGCTGAGGCCCTTCCAGGAACGCGCAGAACGTACCGACATCCACGATGTTGCCGATCCCGCCGGTCCCCGTGCTCCCGGTCATCCCGGCCTCGGCAAAGGAGCCCGCGTCGTAGACCGCGACGGTCTCGCCGTCGGACTTGAGCTGCGCGATGAACTGCGAGATGGACGATGGCGTGATCACGAACTGGGCGTCCGCCTGATCGAAGTCGCCGACCGTGCAGAGATTGGAGGGCGCATGCACGCTCAGCCGATGCCGGTCGGCATCGAGATGGACGAGGAACGTCGTACGCTCACCGCGCACGATCACCGCCCCGCCAGCGGCGTTGGCGGCCGCAGCGAAGGCAGGCACGTCCACCGGCGGCGCCACGGCCGTGCCGGGGTCGCAGGCCGCAAGAGCCGGGATCGTGGCGAGGGCGAGTGTGGGGATCAGAGACCGCTTTCGCATGGATGAACCTCCCGCATGGTTGACGCGATCGCCGGCTGCAGCCGGTGCTTCCCGTCGCAAGGTCGCGGCTCCTCCCTGATACCGACTCGACGCGTGGGACGGACCGCACGGGGATGGGACGAGCCACCGTGTGGCGGGACGGACCGCCGTCCTTTCGCGGATCCGCTATGGCGCCCCAAGGCGCGAGCCACGAGCGCCGGGCACCGCGCCGGATCGTCGCCCCGTGCGGCGCACCTCCGCTGCCGAGCGGCCATGTCCCCACTCGCGCGGGTTCCGGACAACGTGTGTGGAGCTAACCGCGGATACTGCGGCGAAGTCCCCACTCGCGCGGGCTCCGCGCGACGCGTGTGGCGTTGACCGCGGAGGCCTTGGCTGCGTAGCCATGTGGCGGGCATTCCGATAAGATCCGGCATGCCGCAGCACCCTCCGCGCCGCTGGTTCCTCCGGACCGCGGGCCTCGTCCTCGCCGTCCCGCTCCCGGCGGCGATCGTCTCGATGGTGAATCGCGTTTTCGCCACGCGACGCCGGCCGCGCACGATCGTCGTCCCGGGCAACCTCGGTGACGCGGTCACGTTCGCGGATGGCGTCGTCGTCACGCGCGAGAACGGTACGGTGCGCGCGTTCTCGGCGACGTGCACACACCTGGGCTGCCTCATCGACCGGACCGAAGGCGACATGCTCGTCTGCCCCTGCCACGGCTCGCGCTTCCGGCTCGATGGCACGGTCGTGAAGGGGCCGGCCATCCGTCCACTCGCACCGCTCGAGAACGAGACGGATCCGGCCACCGGCAACGTGACGGTCCATGCGACCTGAGCGCCGACCGAGGCCGACGGCGCCTCGCGGGATCCGCCGCCCCACGTACGGTGACCTCGGATTCGCCTCGCTCTTCATCGCCGTCCTGTCCGGCGTGCTGCTCGCGCTGCCGTATGACGTGGCGGCGCCGTTGGCCTCGATCGGGCGGTTCGTGCAGCAGAACCCGGCGGCCGCGTGGTTCCGCAACGTGCACCACTGGAGCGCGCAGGCGTTCCTGGTCCTCGTCGCGCTCCACACGTGGGACCACCTGCGGCGCGGCACGGAGCGGCGGGTCCGGCCGGGCGTGTGGGCGCGACTCACGGTATCGATCCCGGCTGCGGCATTCCTCATGCTCTCCGGCTTCATGCTGAAGGGCGACGCGGACGCGACGCAGGCCTGGCGCATCCTCTCTACCGTGACCGCCGGCATCCCGTTCGTCGGACCGGTGCTGTCCACGCTCTTCCTCGGCGCCGGCGGTAGCCTGCAGGTGCTCTACGTGCACCACGTCGCCACCGCGACGATCTTCGTGTGGCTGATCGTCATCGAGCACGTGCGCGCCATCTGGCCGCGCACCGTCGCGACCGTCGTCGTGTTCGCACCGGTCGCGGTGATCAGCCTGTTCGCATCGCCCGCGCTGCACGACGGCCTCGATCCGGTCGTCAAGGGACCGTGGTACTTCCTCGGCCTGCAGGAGCTGCTGCACTGGCTGACCCACCCGATGCTCGCGGTGGTGGCCGGTGTCGTGCTGCTGCTCGCAATGTTTGCGGTGCCGTACCTCGAGCCGCGGGCCGCACGCGCCGTCAAGATCGGCCTCGCCTCGACGCTCGGCGTCTACCTGGTCCTCACCGTGGTCGGCTTCGCGTTTCGCGGCGCCAACTGGTCGCTCGTGCCGCCCGGCCGTGCGGGCGGCGCCGGCGTCGTGATCTCACGGTCCGGCACGATCGACGGCGCGCCGCTCTTCTCCGCGGACGTGGAGCCGGTGCCCGTCGTGCTGGGCCGGCCCGAGGGCTGCCTCGTGTGTCATGCCGGGATGACGGGCTTCTCGCCTTCGCACTCGCCCGCCGCGATCGGCTGCGCATCGTGCCACGCGGGCAATCCGTTCAGCGCGGACAAGGATGGCGCGCACGCGGGCATGATCCTCGTTCCCGGCAACCTCGGCAATGCCGCGCGCTCATGCGGCACCGCACGGTGCCACCCGTCGGTCGTCGAGCGCGTCGATCGCTCGATCATGACGACGATGGCCGGGATCGTCACCGTGGATCGCACCGTGTTCGGCGAGCCGCCGCCCGCCGGCGCGCCGCCGCCGCACGTCGCGGACCTCGGCCACTCGCCGGCTGACACGCACCTGCGCCAGCTCTGCGCATCGTGCCACCTCGGCGCCGCGAAGACGGACTGGGGCCCCGTCCACGAGGACTCGCGCGGCGGCGGCTGCACCGCCTGCCACCTGAACTACTCGGCCGCTGCCTTCGCCGCTTTGCGAACCTACGCGGAGGCCGGCGGACGGGGCGGGGCGCTCGAGGCGCCGGCCGTGCATCCGAGCCTCTCGCTCGCCATCGGCAACGACCACTGCTTCGGCTGCCACAGCCGGTCCGGCCGCATCTCGACCAGCTACGAGGGCTGGATGGAGAGCGAGCGACAGGCGCCCGACCCGGCGCTGGCCGATCGGTACCGCACGCTCGAGGACGGCCGCGTCTTCGAACGTGCCGAACCCGACGTGCACCACACCAACGGCCTCGAGTGCATCGACTGCCACACGTCGCGCGAAGTGATGGGCGACGGCGCGCTGCACGGGCGCAAGTGGGAGCAGACCGGGGTCGCCTGCGAGGACTGCCACCTCACAGGCGCGCCGCGCACCGTGACCGCCGCGGACCTCGACGCCGAATCGCGCAAGATCCTGACGGTCCGCGGCCGCTCCGCCGCCGGGCCGTTCCTCTCCGCGCGCGCGACCGGCCAGCCGCTCGTCAACACGTTCGTCGACGCCGGCGGCACTCCGCGCATGTGGCTGAAGACGTCCGGCGACACGATCGAGCTGAAGCGCCCGGCGCCCGTGTGCCTGCGCGGAGGCGGCCATGCGCGCGTCTCGTGCATCGGCTGCCACAGCGCATGGGCACCCACCTGCACGAGCTGCCACACCGCGTTCGACCCGAACGCGACCGGCTACGATCTGCTCGACGACGTCGAGACGCCGGGCGCGTGGGTCGAGACCGCGAAGGACTTCCGCGCCGATCCGCCCACGCTCGGGATCCGGACCACGGCGCAGGGCGACATCGTGGACACCTTCGTGCCGGGCATGATCCTCGCCATCGATCCCGGCGGCAGTGACACGACGCGCTTCCACCGCCTCTATGCCCGCACCTTCGCGCACACGATCACGGCAGGCGCCCGCTCGTGCGAGTCCTGCCACAGCGACCCGCAAGCGCTGGGCTACGGCCGCGGAACCCTGACGTACGAGAGAGATGGCGAGGAAGGACGCTGGCGCTTCACACCCGCCGCGCCCGCCAACGTCCACGACGGATTGCCGGAGGACGCCTGGATTCCGTTCCTCGGAACGCGGAACGGCATGCTCTCCACGCGCGACGACGTGCGGCCGTTCAGCGTCGAAGAGCAGCGTCGCATCCTGACGGCCGGCGCGTGCCTGACCTGCCACACCGGTGATTCGCGCGTCATGCAGGATGCGATCGCGGATTGGGACGGGACGCTCGGGCGCGTCAGCCCGCAGTGTCTGCTGCCGCGTTGGGATTGAGACGGACCCGCCGGCGCGTGGTCGTGATCGTGCCGATCACCTCGACCTGACGTCCCGGCTCAACCCTCGTCGTCGCGCACCCGCACCCACCCCCGCGCCCGCAGCCACGCCTCCGCCTCCGCCCTCCGCTCCGTCACGATTGCGATGTCGGCCTCATCGAGCTCGCGAAGCGTGGTTTCATCGTCTGGAGGTCGGATGCGTCCGGGCCGGCGGATCGTGAGGATCAGCAGCGCGTCACGCTCCTCGTCAGGACGCAGCGGGTCGGCGTCATCGTCGGCGGGCGGCCGCGTGAACCGCCAGCGTTCGACGCTCGCTTCCTCTGCTGCGATGCGGTCCGACCAGTGATCGACGGCCTGGCCGCGGCCGAACAGGATGACGGCGCCCGCGTCGTGCACGATCTCATCCGGCACGCGGCGCGGACCGGGACGCATGGCGACGTAGACGCGGGGCGCGCGCGTCTCGCTCCGGATCTCGTTCGCCCAGAGCAGGTTCACTTCTTCGTTGGGCGTGAGCGCGATGCAGCCGAGGCGTGACTCGGGCTCGGCACGCGCGATCACCGCCTGGTGCAGGCCCTGGCCGTAGAGCACGCGGAACCCATCCTTCTCGGCGGCGGCGACGCGCTCGGGGTTCGAGTCGATGAATACGATCTCAGGTTCTTCCTCCGAGAGCAGCGCGCCCAGCTTCCGGGCCAGCGCGTTGGCGCCGAGGAGCGCGTAGCCCTGTGCGGTCGGCCGTCTCAGCCGCAGCAGCCGCGCAACCAGCCCACCACTCAGTCCCTGCACGGTCACGGTCACAGCGATGGTCATGAACACGAGCGCGCGCAGGTCCTCGCCGCCCGGTAACCCGCGGGCCGCGATGGTCTGCGCGAAGAGTGATGCGACGGCGGCCGCGACGATGCCGCGCGGCGCGATGTAGGCGAGGAACGTGCGCTCCGAGAGGGACATGCGCGCGCCCACGGTGCAGGCCCAGACCTGGACGGGTCGCACGATGAACATGAGCGCGCCCACGGTGGCGAGCGCGGGCACGCCGAGTGACTGCACGCGCGCCAGCCGGACGTCGGCCGCGAGCAGGACGAAGAGCAGCCCGATCATGAGGACCGTGAGCTGCTCCTTGAACTCGGCGAGCGCGGAGGTGACGCGCGTGCCGATGTTGGCGACGGCCATCCCGGCCATGACCGCAACCGTCAGCCCGCTCTCCGGCAGGATCGCCTCGCTGACCTGGAACAGGCCGATGACCCAGGCCAGCGTGAACACGTTCTCGAGGCCTTCCGGGATCAGGCGCCGCGGCTTGAGCAGCAGGGCGAGCAGGGCACCGCCGGCAATGCCGATGATCGCGCCGCCGCCGAGCACCATGCCGGTCTTGGCGAGCGCGGCCAGCGGCGTCGCCTCGGGTGTGTACAGGAACTCGAGCGCGACGACGGCAATGATGGCACCGATCGGGTCGATGAGCACGCCCTCCGCCTCGAGGATCGTGCTCACCGAGGGCCGGACCCGGAGCCGACGGAGCAGCGGGGTCACGACCGTGGGGCCGGTCACGATCACGAGCGTGCCGAACAGCGTCGACAGCCGCCAGTCCCAGCCCATGATCAGCCGCACCGCTAGCGTACCGCCGACCGCCGTGATCACGGCCCCCGTCGTGATCAGCCGCCGGATCACCTGCGCCTCCGCCCGCATGTGCCGGATCTGCAGGTTGAGGCCACCCTCGAACAGGATGATGGCGACGGCGAAGTTCACGATCATCGGCAGAGCGTCCGCCAACGTCTCCGGCCGCACCACGTTCAGCACGTCCGGCCCCATGAGCACGCCGGCGCCCAGCAGCGCAACGATCCCCGGCATCGCCAGATGCCGCGCGATTACCTGTGCCGCCATCCCGGCCGCCAGGGCGATCCCGAAGGTCAGGGCTGGACTGCTGCCGAGTTCGTGCATCTCTCGAACGGGAAGGGGTCAAAGGGCCGGGAGGAACCCGGCGCCGGGGACGGCCGGCGGCGTTTGATTACCTTCCGCCGCGACCGTAGCTTGGCACGTCGCTCCCGTTCCGGCAACCTTCGAGACCGGCATGCGCCCCCGATTCCCGATCCTCCTCGCCGCGCTCACCTCGCTCGCGGCCTGCACTCCGACGGCGCGTGCGCCGGGCTCCGGCCGCGACGCACGATGAGCGTCCGTCCTCGTTCGCCGACTTCGTCGCCGGACCGGTCAGCCCCGGGTCGGTCCGTCACTGATCGGTGCCGCACGCCCGAAGCAACGATCAAGCTGTCTTCCCGGCGCACAACCCGGCAGGCGGCCTGCCTTGCCCGGGACCCATTGCCGGGCGTGACCGGTTCGGGACTGCCGGGTATATTTCAGGCATGGCTGGAAACTCATCGGAAGGCCGGCTTCGCGCGCGGTAGTCCGGATCTTCCGCATCGGCGACGAGCCGCTCGACGACCTCCTCGGATCCACGACCGCGGAGGAACGGCTGCGTATCCTGCGCCTGCTCACCGAGCGGGCGTGGTCTCTCAGTGGCCGCCCGTGGCCGAGCTATTCCCGGCGCCGGATTCCGGTCCGGGTGGAGCGAATGCGGTGACGGACCCGGACGACTTCCTGCGGCCCGACACGGTGATTCAGATCGGCCTCGCGCCCAACCGGATCGATGTCCTCACCCGAATCACCGGTGTCGCTGATTTCGATCGTGCCTGGGCCGATCGCGTCGAGCACGACGTCGCAGGTCGAAAGATCCCGTTCCTGGGGCGTGCCGCGCTGGTGTCCAACATACGCGCAACCGGACGACTGAGGGACATGGCCGACATTGAAGCGCTCGGCGAGAGCCCGTGACCGCGACTCAGTAGCCGCGCGCCTCCCCGTTGTGCCGCGGATCTGCCACCCCGACCCACTCGTCTCCGACGCGCACCACCATGTAGATCCGCGCGTATCCCGAGGAGAGCGCCGCCGGCTCGTACCCCATCGCGCGCACCTGCTCGAGCACGCCCGCGTCGTAGCCGATCTCGAGCTGCACGGACGGGTTCGTCGCGCTCGGGAACATGCGCGGCATGCGCACCGCCTCCATCGGGTCCATGCCGTAGTCGAGCACGTAGACCATGGTCTGCAGGATCGCGGTCGGGATGCGACCGCTGCCGGGCGCGCCGATGACCATACGGACGCGACCGTCCTCGAGCACGATCGTGGGCGAGATCGTGGACGTGCGCGTGCGCCACGGCACGGGCGACGTCGCCTGCAATGATTCCGGAGAGAAGAGGTAACCGGAATCGTTCAGGAAAAACCCGGACACGTTGGCGCCCGAGCCGAACGTGCTGCTATTGGTCTGCGTGAGCGCGACCGCGTTGCCCTCCGCATCGACCACCGAGATGTGCGTCGTCTCGGCGCCGGCGTCGTCGTTCAGCGCATCGCGAGGCACGCCCGTGGAGACGGCGGGCGCGGGACCGTACGGATCGTATGCGACGCAGGCGGCCGGCGGCGGCGCGTCATCGAAGTGCGCGGCGTCCTCCGCCCGGATCGCGCGCGGCGCGCTGCCGGCGCCGACGAGCGAGGCGCGTGACGCGGCGAACGCGGCGGAGACCCGGCCATTGGCGGGAACCGGCGACCAGGCCGGGTCGTCGTTGCCGCGGTTGTCGGCCATGCCGACGCGCAACGCCGATGCGAGCAGGTCGAACGCCGACGCCGAGCGCGTCGGCAGGCCGAGACTCCCGGGGTCGCGCGGCGCGATCAGTTCGAGCGTGTGCAGCACCTGCGAGCCCGTCTGCGGCGGCGGCGCCGAGAGCACGGCGCGGCCGCGGTAGTCGGCGCATAGCGGCCGCATCCAGCGGACACGGAACGCGGCGAAATCGGAGGCGCGGACCGGGTGCCCGCCCGCGTTCATCGCGGCGACGACCTTCGCCGCCAGCTCGCCCTCGTAGAAACCGGCGCGGCCCTTCTCCCCCACCGTGCGGAGCGCGGCGGCCAGCTCGGGATTGCGGAAGTGCTGGCCCGGCTCGAGCGCGTGGCCGTCCGGCCACATGAGTCGCCACGACGCGTCGAACCGGTGCAGCTTCGCGGAATCCTGTTCGATGAACTGCGCGAGCACCTGGTTCACGGGGTAGCCGCCGTCGGCCAACCGGATCGCGGGCGCCATCACTTGCGCGCGGGTGAGCCGGCCGTACTTCTCGTGCAGCGCCAGCAGCCCCGCGACCTCGCCCGGCACCGCCACCACGCGCAGGTCGCCGGGACGGAGCCGCCCGGTCACCGCGGCATCGGGCTTCGCGCGGAACGGCTCGATGTTCTGCGCCGAGTAGAAGTCGAGGTAATTGGCCTGGCCGTCACCCTGCATCCAGACCAGCGCCGCGCCGCCGGCGCCGAGGCCCGACATCAGTGGCTCGACGACGCCGATGGCGAACGCGGTCGCGACCGCCGCATCGACCGCGTTGCCGCCCGCCTCCAGCATCGCCAGCCCCGCCTCGCTCGCCAGCGGGTTCGCCGAGCTCACCATCGCGTGCTCCGCCGCCAGCCGGCGCCCGGTGTCCGGCGGCGCGGTCGGCGATATCAGCGCGGGCGCGCATCCCGCCAGCAGCAGCGCCACGGAGAATGTCCCTGCCCTTCGCATGTTCTCGCTCCCTCGTTCCGGCTCCCTTGCGGCCGATCTCGGGAATAGTAGCCCGCCTCGCCGCGGATGACAGTGGGAATCCGCCCGACGCCCCCGCGCGTCCGGCGCGACCTTCTTGACTCCCGCTTGACTCGACCGGGCATCTTGTCCTGTGGGGATCGGGACCGGGAGGCATCGTGTTCGCGCTCGACAAGTGGTACTTCGACCTTATCGCGGCCGACGGCGCGGCGTTCATCGGTTACACGGCTTCGCTGCGCTGGCTGGGTCTCACGGTCGGTTACGACGCCTTCCTGCTGAGCCCGCCCGACGGGCCGCCCCGGGAACGCGCCTCGCTCGGCAGCCGGCACGCACCCGAGCTGCGTCCGGACGACGTCGCATGGAGCAGCCCCGGCCTCGGCGTGAGCGGGACATGGCTGCGGACCGCGCCGCGCGTGCGGCGGCGGCTGCACGAGGACGGGCGCGGCTCCGTGGTCTGGCTCTGTGAGATGCCGCGGGCGCGGGCGCGCGTGGCGGTCGGCGGCCAGGCGCTCGAGGGCACGGGCTACGTCGAACGGCTGCGCATGACGCTGGCGCCGACGGACCTCCCGCTCGACACGCTGCACTGGGGCCGCTTCCACGCGCCCGGCGAGACGCTCGTCTGGATCGCGTGGCAGCACGGCACGGCGGGCAGCTGGATATTCCGGAACGGTGTGCGCCAGGCGCGGGCCGGCGTCATCGACCAAGGCATTTTCGGTCTCGATGGCGGCGCCTTCCTCGAGTTCAACGGCCGCCGCGCGCTTCGCGACCGCTACGTCCTGCCAGCGCTCGCCGCCGTGCCCGGGCTCGGGCGCCGTGCGGGTGGTCGGCTCGCGAACCTGCACGAGACGAAATGGCTCGGCCGCGGCGTGCTGCACGGCAACGAAGCGGAGCCGGACGGCTGGCTGATCCACGAGGAGGTGACATGGCGCGCGCACCGGGACTGACCGGCCGCCTGCTGTACGGCGCGTTCTTCCTCGCCGGCGTCCCGCTGCTAGCCGTCCTCTGGGCCCGCGCCACGAGCGACGTCGTGCCGCTGCCGGCGTTGCACAACACGGCGCTCGGCGTGGCGCTGGCCGCGGCCGGACTCGCGCTGATGGGTTCGGGCTGGGCCGGCCTCATCGTGCGCGGCCGCGGTCTGCCCATGAACGCGTTCCCGCCGCCCGTGCTCGTGAGCACCGGCGTCTACGGCTGGGTGAGCGACCCGATCTACATCGGCTTCGGCGCGCTCGCGCTCGGCATCTCGATCGCGACCGGCTCGGCGAGCGGGCTCTGGCTGGTCACGCCCGCACTCTGGCTCGCGATGGCCGCGCTGGTCGCGGGCTACGAGCGGTCGGACCTGCGCCACCGTTTCGGCGACGCGTTCGCGCCGCGCCCGCGCATCGCCTGGCCCCGCGCCGACGACGAGCGGCCGGGCGGCTGGGAGCGCGCCTCGGTGTTCCTGCTCGTGTTCGGGCCCTGGCTCCTCGCGTACTACAGCGTGCAGTTCCTCGGTCCACCGCACGACGCCTTTTCCGTCGAGTTCGCCTTCGAGCGCAACCTGCCCGTGCTGCAGTGGACGGAAGCGGTCTACGCGCTGGCGTACGTCTTCATCCCGGTCACGGTGCTGCTGATCCGGACCCGCTCGGAGCTGCGCCGCTTCGCCTTCGCCGGCCTCCTCTCGACCGTCGTCGTCACCCTGCTCTGGATCGCGATCCCGGTCGTCGTGCAGTACCGGCCGTTCGACCCGTCCGGCCTCGCCGGCCGGCTGCTCCGCTGGGAGCGCGAGGGCTCGACCGGCGTGGCCGCGTTCCCCGCGTGCCACGTGGTCTTGGCGTTGATCGCCGCGGACGCATGGTCGCGTATCGGCACGGGCCGCGCCCGCATCGCAATGGCCGCGGCCGGCTGGACACTCGCCCTGCTCATCGCCGCGAGCTGCATCACGACGGGAATGCACGCGGTCCTCGACATCGTCGCGGCCATCCTCGTGTTCGTCCCGCTCCGCGACCCGGCCTCGCTCTGGGAGGACATCCGCGACGCCGCGGAGGAAGTCGCGAACTCGTGGCGCGAATGGCGGCTCGGACCGGTCCGCCTCCTCAGCCACGGCTTCTTCGCCGCGCTCGCCGCCGGGCTCGGGTTCGCGCTCGCGGCGATGGCCGCGGGGCGGGAGGCGCTACCGTTCGTGTGGCTGATCGCCGGGTGCGCGCTGCTGGGCGCCGGTCTCTGGGCTCAGGCGCTGGAAGGATCGTCGAAGCTGCTCCGCCCCTTCGGCTACTACGGCGGCATCCTCGGCGGACTCATCGGAGTGGCCCTGGCCGGCGCGCTCGGCGCCGACGTCCTGCTGCTGCTCGGCGCCTGGGCCGTCGCCGCGCCCTGGATCCAGGCAATCGGCAGGCTGCGCTGCCTGGTGCAGGGCTGCTGCCACGGCGGACCCGCGCCGCCCGCGATCGGGATCCGTTACTTCCATCGCCGCTCCCGAGTCGCGCGGATCGCGAACCTCGCCGGCGCGCCGCTGCACGCGACTCCCGTCTATTCGATCCTCGCCAACGGCGCGATCGGCGTCGTGCTGCTCCGGCTCTGGTCCGTCGGCACCTCGCCCGCGCTCGTGTTCGGTCTCTACATGATGCTCAACGCCCTCGCCCGCTTCGTCGAGGAATCGTACCGCGCCGAGCCGCAGACGCCCGTGGTCGGCGGGCTCCACGTCTACCACTGGTTCGCGCTGCTCGGCTTCATGATCGGTGCGGTGGCGACGACGCTCGCAGGAATGCCGCCGGCGGAACCGTTCGGGGGCGGCGGCACGGGCACCCTCATCGGGGCGCTGGCGTTCGGCGCGCTGGCCGGATTCGCGATGGGCGTGGATTTCCCGCGCTCCGACCGCCGGTTCTCCCGGCTCGCCGCCGTCGACCGCCGGAAATCGCGGGTATCCGACCCTGCCCCACCGCCGACGGACGCAGGACGGGTGAAGGAGGAACGGCTCGAGATCGCCGCTACCAGCGGATCGCCGCGCTCCCCCATGTGAAGCCGCTGCCGAACGCGGTGAGCATGAGCAGGTCGCCGCGCTTCAGACGGTCGCCCCGGACGCACTCGTCCAGCGCGATCGGGATGGTCGCCGCGGTGGTGTTGCCGAATCGCTGGATGTTGTTGTAGACGCGCTCTTCGGCCAGGCCCAGCTGCCGGGCTACCATCTCGTTGATGCGCAGGTTCGCCTGGTGCGCGATCAGCAGGTCGATGTCCTCGACCTCGAGTCCGTTCACCTCCAGCGCGTGACGCACGCTCTTCGGCATCTTCACCACCGCGTGCTTGAACACCTCGCGCCCCTGCATCTTCGGGAACTGCCGGCCCGCGTCGAGGTCGTCGTGCGAGATGCGCGGGAACCGCGCCGACGAGTCGGCCTCGCACCATAGCAGCTCCGCGTGACGACCGTCCGCGAACAGGTGCGTCGAGAGGACGCCGCGGCCCGGCTCATCCGTGGGGCCGAGGATTACCGCGCCCGCGCCATCGCCGAACAGCACGCCCAGGTCGCGGCCGTCCGGGCCGAAGTCGATCCCGGTCGAGTGCACCTCCGCGCCCACCAGCAGCACCCGCCGGTACTGGCCCATCCGGACCCACGCGTCCGCCACCGACAGGCCGTAGATGAACCCCGTGCACTGGTTCCGAACGTCGAGCGCCGGGATGTCGCGCACGCCGAGCTTGCGTTGCAGGTACACGCCGCCGCCCGGGAAGAAGTAGTCCGGGCTCAGCGTCGCGTACACGATGCAGTCCAACTCGGCCGCCTCCATGCCGGCAGCATCGAGCGCCCGCTTCGCCGCTTCCAGCGCCAGGTCGCTGCCGGCCTGCTCGCCGCCAACGACCCAGTGGCGCTGCTCGATACCCGTCCGTTCCCGGATCCAATCGTCGGACGTGTCCCACCACTCCGTCAACTCGTCGTTTCGCACCACGCGGTCCGGCACGTAGCAGCCCGTGCTGATGAT
The DNA here is from genome assembly GCA_963786235.1 of uncultured Gemmatimonadales bacterium. Lineage (GTDB taxonomy): Bacteria > Gemmatimonadota > Gemmatimonadetes > Longimicrobiales > RSA9 > CAWAYJ01. The sequence continues at coordinate 27,775 of CAWAYJ010000034.1, read as the reverse complement.
CTCGGTCCTCGGCATTGTTACCCGCGGTGTCTGGGGAAGCCCCTGTCGTCCGCGAATCTCTCTACCACTCGCGTCCCGGGCAATCCCGCCGGCCGCACTACTCGGTCTCCTTCTCCACCTCGATCGAGCAGTGTGTGACCAGCGCCGCGATCGCGCCCAGCGCCGCCCAGACCGGCGCCAGCAGCGTTCCCACCACGCCCACCGACAGCGGGATCTCGATCAGGGTCTTGCCCTCTTCGTTCCGGATGATAATCCGCCGGACGTTCCCTTCATGGATCAACTCCCGGACCTTCTCGATGACCTGTTCGCCCCGGACCTGGTGCTCCTCCCGCGGCCGCTCGCCCGCGCCATCCGTCTCGTCCGCCATGCTGCCTCCCGCTTCTCCGGTCGGACCGCGACGCGGACCTTCCGCACGCGGCCCGCGCCGCTCCGTCCTCTGTGTACCCCGTTCCCGTGGCCGCCGCCCCCCTCCAGCCGATCCCGGCGGCTGCGCCGTAGGGAGAACCCCCACCTTCCGTCCGGTACTGCCCACTTAAGATGCCGCCGGCCACACCGTATCTACGACCGAGGCGAACGCGGTGCCGGAATCGCGCGTTCGTCGCTTGACGAGCGCTTGACGCTCGGTCCGCAGATTGTTCCTCGAGTATGGGGTCTCGCCGGCGACCCAATGGATCAACCTCGAGCCGGAAGCCGCCTGGTCCACGAGCCAGAGAGGGCGCATGGACGCACGGATGGACCGACCCGGAGTGGTGCTTGGAATCGACGTGGGTTCCACCACGGTCAAGCTCGCGGTTCTCGACACGCAGGGCAGGCTCGTCACGTATCGCTACCTGCGCGCGAACGGCCGCCCGCGCGAGGTGCTGCTGGCGGCGGCCCGTTCGCTGGAATCCGGGCTGGACGGCAGCCCGCTCCTGGGGGTGGGCATCACCGGTTCCGGTGGCGGCCCGATCGCGGAGCTGATCGGCGGCCGCCACGTGAACGAGCTCGTGGCGCAGACGCGGGCGGCGGGCGAGTTCCATCCGGACGCGAAGACGATCATCGAGATCGGCGGCCAGGACAGCAAGTTCCTGTCGGTCTCGTGGGACGAGACGAACGGCCGTATGGAGCTGGTCGACTTCGCCATGAACATGCTCTGCGCCGCGGGCACGGGCGCGTTCCTCGACCAGCAGGCGGAGCGGCTCGGCATCTCGATCGAGGACGAGTTCGCGGACATCGCGATGCAGGCGGATCGGCCGGCCCGCGTCGCCGGCCGCTGCACGGTCTTCGCCAAGTCCGACATGATCCACCTGCAGCAGCGCGGTACGCCGCTGTCCGCCATCCTGGCCGGCCTCTGCCTCGCGCTCGCTCGCAACTTCACGGTCGTGATCGGCAAGGGGAAGGCGTTCCGCCCGCCCATCCTGTTCCAGGGCGGCGTCGCCTCGAACCGGGCAGTCAAGCGTGCGTTCGAGGACGCGCTCCAGCTCGGACCGGGCGAGCTGATCGTACCGGAACACCACCTGGTCATGGCCGCCACGGGCACGGCCCTGCTCGCGCTCGAGGAGCTGGCCGGCGGCACGTTGCCGCCGTTCCATGGGTTCGCGATCCTCGAGGACGCGGGTCGCCGGGGCACGCACGAGCGCAAGCGGCTCGACCCGCTGCGCCCCGACGCATCGACGATCTCCCTCGACGGGATCCGGCCGATCGCATCGGGCGAACGCGTGCGCGCGTTCCTCGGCATTGATGTCGGTTCGGTGAGCACGAACGTCGTGCTGATCGACGACGATGACCGCATGATCGCGTGGCGCTACCTGCCGACGGCGGGCCGGCCGCTCGATGCGGTGCGGAAGGGCATCGTGGAGATCGGGAGCGAGGTGGGCGACCGTGTGGATGTCGCGGCGGTCGGCACCACCGGTTCCGGTCGCTACCTCACGGCCGATTTCGTGGGCAGCGACGTCGTGCGCAACGAGATCACGGCGCAGGCCCGCGCCGCGACCGCGCATTCGCCCGACGTCGATACGGTCCTCGAGATCGGCGGCCAGGACAGCAAGTTCATCCGTATCGAGAACGGCGCCGTCGTCGATTTCGCCATGAACAGCGCATGCGCCGCCGGTACCGGCTCGTTCCTCGAGGAGCAGGCGGACAAGCTGCGCATCGACCTGCGCTCCCAGTTCGCGCCGCTCGCCTTCGAGTCCCCGTCGCCGTCCTGTCTGGGTGAGCGCTGCACGGTGTTCATGGAGTCGGACCTCGTGCACCACCAGCAGCAGGGCGCGCGCGTCAACGATCTCACCGCGGGCCTCGCCTACTCGATCGCGCAGAACTACCTGAACCGGGTCGTCGAGGGGCGCCCGCTCGGGCGCCGCGTGCTCTTCCAGGGCGGCGTCGCCTGGAACCGGAGCGTGGTCGCCGCGTTCCGCCAGCTGACCGGCCGCGACATCGCGGTCCCGCCCCATCACGACGTCACCGGCGCGATCGGCGCCGCCATCCTCGCCCGCGAGGATCTCGCCCGCCGGAACGGGTCCGCGCCCGCCGCCACGCGCTTCCGCGGCTTCGACCTCTCGACCCGGACGTACGACGCCGAGGTCTTCGAGTGCAAGGCGTGCCCGAACCTCTGCGAGGTCAACCGCGTCTCGATCGCCGGCGAGCCGCCCATCTTCCACGGCGCCCGCTGTGACAAGTTCGAGGAGGCCGGCCGCGCCGCGCGCGACGCGCACAAGCGGATCCCGGACTTTTTCGAGGAACGGCTGGCCCTGCTGCTCGGCGATTTCGAGGACGCGGTCGGAGCCCGCACGAAGCGCGTTCGCGTCGCGGTTCCACGCACGCTCGGGTTCTACGACATGTTCCCGTACTGGCGCGAGTTCCTGCGCGCGCTCGACGTCGAGATCACGACCTCACCGCCGACCAACCCGCGCATCGTGCGCGACACGCAGCAGCACGCGGCGGCCGAGACCTGCTTCCCGGTCAAGCTCGTGTACGGCCACGTCGCCTCGCTGCTCGAGCACGACGCCGATTTCGTGTTCCTGCCCAGCGTGCTGAACCGCGAGAACGCCGGTCCCGGACAGGCGCACAACAAGTACTGTCCGTTCGTGCCGGCCATCTCGCAGATGGTCGGCGCGTACCCGGGCTTCGAGGCGAGAGGCCTGCGCCTGCTCAAGCCGACCATCCGCATGCAGTGGCCGGAGGTCCGGCGCCGCGACCTGTACGCGCTGGCCCGGCCGTTCCGCGTTTCGAAGCGCCGCATCGACGAGGCGGACGCGATCGGGATGGCCGCGCAGCGCGACTTCTACGCGGCGCTGCGGGAGCGAGGCCGCGCAGCCCTCGCCGGGCTCGACGCGGGTACGCCGGCGGTCGTGATCGTGGGACGGACGTACAACACGAACGACCGCGGCGCCAACCTCGATCTGCCGCTCAAGCTGCGGAAGCTCGGTGTCCTGCCCATCCCCATCGACTACCTGCCGCTCGACTCCGTGGATATCACGGACGCCTTCCCCACGATGTTCTGGCGGAGCGGCCAGGACATCCTGGCGGCGGCGCGGCTGGTCTCCGCCGATCCGCGGCTGCAGGCCATTTACCTGACCAACTTCGCGTGCGGTCCCGATTCGTTCCTGATCAGCTTCTTCCGCCGGCTCATGAACGGGAAGCCGTTCCTCGAGCTGGAGATCGACGAGCACACGGGAGACGCCGGCGTTATCACGCGCTGCGAGGCGTTCTTCGACAGCCTGAGTCTCGACAACGGGAGGCCGGCATGAGCACGAGCGCGGACCGGGCCGCGAAGACGACCTTCATCCCGAGCATGTCGGACCACGCGCACGCGCTCGCCGCGGTCATGCGCTTCAAGGGAATGAAGGCGGAGGTCCTGCCGCCGTCTGACGAGGAGTCGATGACCATCGGCCTCGACCTCTGCAACGGACGCGAGTGCCTGCCCTGCTTCCTGACCATTGGCGACGTCATCCGGCGCTCGCGCCAGCCCGACTTCGATCCGGCCAACTCGATCTTCCTCATGCCGGGCTCGACCGGACCCTGCCGCTTCGGACAGTACAGCCTGCTGCAGCGCGAGATCCTGACTCGGCAGGGGCTCTCCGAGCTCGCCGTCCTCTCGCCCATGATCAGCAACTCCTACGACGGCCTCGGTGACAATCCGACCGAGCTGCGCAAGCGCTTCTGGGAGGGCGCCGTCGCCGTGGACCTGCTGCTCAAGCTGCTGCACGAACACCGGCCCTACGAGACGGTTCCCGGCGCGGCCGCGGCCGCTTACGCCACCGCGCTCGATGCCGTCATCCGCACAATCGAGAAGACCGGCGGCGGCGACGCCCTGTTCGAGCCGCTCGACTTCGCCGCCGGCCTGTTCGCGAACCTGCCCGCCGATCGGTCCGAACCGCGGCCCATTGTCGCCGTGATCGGCGAGGTCTTCGTCCGCTTGAACGCCCACGCCAACCGCGACATCGTCGCGCAGGTCGAGGCCGCCGGTGGACAGGTCGCGCTCGCCGGCTTCGCCGAGTGGCAGTACAACTCGCACTGGAACCACATCGAGGAGTGCCGGCTCCGCCGCCGTCGCGGCGACCAGATCAAGGCGGTGCTCACGCAGACGTGGATGCGGCGGCGCGAGCACAAGTACCATGCCCGCGTCGCACACCTCCTGAGCGAGGGCTGCGAGCCCAAGGTCGCCCCGCTCGCCGCACGGCTCCGTCCCTACTACGACCCGGGCCTCGAGGGCGAGGCGATTCCCACGATGGAGCGCGCCATGGAGAGCGTGCGACGCGGCGCGTCGGGCATCCTCAACGTGCTGCCCTTCTCCTGCATGCCCGGCATCATCGCGTCCGCTATGGGGCCGCGCCTGCGACAGGACCTCGACTGGATCCCGTGGCTCGACCTCAGCTTCGACGGCCAGGAGACCACCAACATCCGGACCCGGCTCGAAGCGTTCATGCACCAGGTGTTCCAGTATCAGCGCAGGCGCGCCACCGGTACGCCCGGCGCTCATTCGAAAGACGACGCCACGAACGTGGCTGGAGGATATCGTGCCGCTTCGCCACACCCGCCTTCCCGTCCTCGCCCTCCTGCTCGCCGGGACCGCCTGCGCCAACGACAACCGGAGTGATACCGCAGCGGTGCACCGCGACTCCGCGGGCATCGACATCGTCGAGAACCGGCTGACACCCGCGCTCGAGAGCTGGAACGTCTCCGCCGAGCCGACCCTTTCGATCGGCGCGGCCGAGGCCGAGGACGCCTACCAGTTCTTCGGGATCTCCGGCCTCCACCGCTACGACGATGGCCGCATCGCCGCCGTCAACGCGGGCAGCCGGCAGGTCCGCCTCTACGACGCGGACGGCAAGTTCCTGCGCGCGTTCGGCAAGCAGGGCAGCGGGCCCGAGGAGTTTCAGATCCCGGTCCTCGCCGGCGTCATCGCCGATACGCTCATCGTCGCCGACCAGACCGGCCATCGCATCACCTTCGTGCACCCCGACGCCGGCTTCGTCCGCGTCGCCAACGTCGCCAACGACGTCGGCGGCTTCCTCAACCCCGTCGGCTCGCTCGTCGGCGGACGCCCCGTGTTCGGCGGTGCCTTCGACATGCGCAAGATCGGCCAGCTCGTCGCCGGCTTCAATCGCAGCGGCACGTTCTATCGCGCCGCCAATCCCGACGGTTCGCTCGCCGTCGACTTCGGCGACGTCGCCGGCGCCGAGTTCTGGATCGAGGAGATCGGCGCCGACGGAAGACCGTCACAGCCCGTGCTCATCCCCTTCGGCAAGATCGCCCAGGCTGCCGCCGCACTCGATCGCTTCTTCTACGGGGACCAGGCGTCCTTCGAGATCCGCGCGTACGATCCCGCGGCCTCGCTCGTCCGCATCATCCGCCTCGACCACCAGCCGGTTCCCGTCACCGGGGAGGACCGCACCCGGTTCATCGATGCGACGCTCGCCGACATCCAGAACCCCGGGCAGGCCGACGCCATTCGCCGCCAGCTCAATGCCACGCCGCTGCCCGACGCGTTCCCCGCCTTCGGCGCCATGATCGCCACGCGCAACGGCCAGCTCTGGGTCGCCGAGTACGACCGCCCCGGCGAAGCGCGCAACGCATGGCTCATCTTCGACAGTCTCGGCGATCTCGGCGCGCGCATCACGCTGCCGCTTCGCTTCAACCCCTTCGAGATCGGCGAGGACTACGTGCTCGGCGTGTTCCGCGACGAGTTCGGCGTCGAGTACGTGCACGCCTACGCGCTCGACCTCTGACCGTCAGCGTGTGCGCATCGCCCTTGCCCGGGCTCGAACGGCGGGGACGGCGACGGCGCGCGTCACGAACCGCCCGGCCGGGACGTTCCGGGCTGATGGCCCACGAAGCACGATTCCGCCTGCTCCTCGCGATGTCGCTCCCTCTCGCCGCCTGCGGGCCGGGACCGCGTCCGGATCCCGGGCCCACCACCGCGACCATCGTGCGGACGGAGGAAGGCGCGCTCCGCGGCGAGCGTCTCGACAACGGCGTCGGCGCCTTCCGCGGCGTGCCCTACGCACAACCGCCCGTCGGCGACCGGCGCTGGAAAGCGCCCGCGCCAACGGTGCCGTGGTACGGCGAATGCGACGCCATCCGCTTCGCGCCGGCCTGCCCGCAGGATGACGGGACCGCCGTGTACTACCGCAGGGCCGCGCGGCGCCTCGGCCGCGATAGCACCGGCATCGCCCCGCTCGGGCCCACATCCGAGGACTGCCTCTACCTGAACGTCTGGACTCCCGAGCCGGAGCCCGGCTCGCTGCTGCCCGTGCTCGTCTGGATCCACGGCGGCGCCGGCACCTCCGGAAGCGGCACGGACCGCCTGTTTCGCGGACGGCACCTGGCCGCACGCGGCGTCGTCGTCGTTACCATCAACTACCGGCTCGGCGCGCTCGGATTCCTCGCCCACCCCGCGCTCAGCCGCGAAGACCCCGACGGCGTTTGCGGCAAATACGGCTACCAGGACATCCTGCAGGCCCTGCGCTGGATCCGCGCCAACGCCGTCGCGTTTGGCGGCGATCCCGAGCGCATCGCCGTCGCCGGTCAGTCCGCCGGCGCCAGCCTCGCCGAGCTGCTCATGGTCACCCCCGCGGCCACCACGCTCTTCCACCGCGTCATCGCCCAGAGCGCGACACTGCTCCGCCCGCTTCCGCTTCGGACCGACGACGAGGGCGATTCCGGCGAGGCGGAAGGTTTCCGCTTCATGGCGCGCCTCGGCCTGGGCGCCGACGCTTCCGCGGCCGAGCTGCGCGCGATTCCCGTCGACTCGCTCATCGCCGCCATGGCCCGCGCCGGCGATGACACACCATCCCGGCCCGTCATCGACGGACGCCTCATCCCCGACAACCCCGCCCGCCTCTGGGCACGCGGCGAGTTCGCCCACTTCCCCATGCTCCTCGGAAGCGCCGACGACGAGATGGCGCTGCTCATGCCGCCGACACCCATCGAGCCCGACGACTACAGGCATTGGTACGCGAGCAGTACGGAGAGCGCGCCGACGACATCCTCGCGCAACGCCCTCCCGGGCACGACGCCGAATCGACTCGACGGCAGCAGATCCGTCTGCTCTCCGACGACTATTTCCGTGCGCCCGCCCTCCTCCTGCTCCGGTGGACCGGCGGACACACCCCGGTCTGGCTCTACCGCTTCGCCTGGAAACCCGACGACGGACGCGTCGGCGCCTTCCACGGCATCGACATCCCGTTCCTCTACGACACCCGCGCCGCCACCGGCTGGTGGGATGAGTCCCAAACCACCGATCGCATTACCGACGCCGTGCAGTACGCGTGGGTCCGCTTCGCCGCCGGCGCCGAGCCCGGCGGCGGACCGCTGCCGCAATGGCCGCGCGCCACTCCCGACTCGCCCGTCGTCATGGTCTTCGATTCCGTGCCCGACGTCGAACCGATGCCCGCCGCGCCCCTGATCCAGCGCCTCGCCGACGACCTCGCCCGCAGCCTCCAGCGCCAGCGCTGACCTTCCCACGCAACCCTTGACATCGCGGCTACATTTATTTTTGTTAGCGAACATTGTTAGACAAGAGGCGCTGAACGCGGAGCGACGATGGGACGGGACCTGCTGGGGGAGCTCGAGCACCAGGTGCTGCTGGCCGTGCTGCGGCTGGGCGATGAGGCGTACACGGCACCGATCGTGGAGGAGCTGGAGGAGCGTACCGGCCGGCCCACGACGCTGGCTGCGGTCTACATCGTACTGCGCCGGCTGGAGGAGAAGGGCCTGGTGACGTCGGACGTGCGTGCGGGGGAGGAGGGTGTGCGGACACGCCGGTACTTCGAGGTGACGGAGGAAGGTGTGGAGCGGGTGCTGGAGGCGCGGGACGCGTACGACCGGCTGTGGGACGGTCTCGAGTATCTGCGTGAGGAGGGCGCGTGATGTCGGGGCGTCGGTGGCCACGGCGTGTGGAGCGGTGGCTCGAGCGTGTGGTGCGGCTGGTGCCTCCGGGGGAAGGCGCGCACGTGCGCGAGGAGCTGGAGCGGCTGTACGCGTCGCGCCTCGAGCGGGACGGCGAAGCGGCGGCGTACCGGCGGCTCCGGCGCGAGGTACTGGCGTTCGTCCCGGGCGCGGTGAGGCAGCGGCTCCGATCGGCCGGGCAGGCTCTTTCGACAACGTGGGACGATGTCGTGCGGTCGGGGCGCGGTCTGGTCCGGGCGCCCGGGTTCGCCGGAGTCGTGGTGGCGACGCTGGGTGTCGGGATCGGCGCGGCGGCGCTGGTGTTCACGGTGGTCGACGGTGTGCTGCTCAGCCCACTGCCGTACGCGGAGCCGGAGCGGCTGGTGGACGTATGGGGCGCGATGACGCGGGGCGAGCTTTCGGAGATCCGCTCGCGAACGCGGACCCTCGTGTCCGCCCGCGGCTATTTCGACAACGGCGCGGGTGTGAACCTCGAGGTCGGCGGCCAGGCGTATCGTCTGCCGACGAGCTACATCGAGCCGGGACTGTTCGCGATGCTCGGCGCGCGGCCGCTGCTGGGCCGTCTGTTCGACGCGTCGGAGTCGGAGCCGGGCCGGACGCAGGTCACGATCCTGGGCGAGGGGTTGTGGCGGAGCGTGTTCGCGTCCGATCCCGGGATATTGGGTCGGACGGTCACGCTGGACGGCCGGCCGTACCGCGTGGTCGGCGTGCTGCCCTCGAGCTGGCGCTTCCCCGATCCCGCGGACCGGCTCTGGCTCCCGCTCGACTGGGATCCCGCGGCTGCGGGCCCGTTCTGGGGAAGTGGTGGTATCCGCGTGATCGGCCGGCTCGCGCCCGGTCGGTCCGCGGCGGCCGCGCAGGAGGAGCTGCGCGACTTCGCGCCCGCGATCTCGGAGGCTAATCCGGTGTGGACGCCGGCGCCGGGGTACCGGGAGCAGGCGCTGGTGACGCCGCTGCGGGACGCGCTGGTCTCGAACGTGCGGCGCACGCTGCTCGTGCTGTTCGGTGCGGTCGCGCTGGTGCTGCTCGTGGTGTGCGTCAACGTGTCTTCGCTGCTCGTGGCGCGTGCGCTCGAGCGTGGCCGGCTGGTCGCGGTTCGCGCCGCGCTCGGCGCCAGCCGGGCCCGGGTCACCCGCGAGGCGCTGGCTGAGAGCGGGTTGCTGGGCGTAGCCGGCGCGGCGCTGGGCGTATTGCTGGCGCGAGGCGGTCTGGCGCTGCTCCGGCCTTCGCTCATCGGCCGGCTACCGCGTGCGGCCGAGCTCCACCTGAACGGCGGCGTGCTCGCCCTCGCGGTGGCAGCGGGACTGGCTACCGGCGTGGTGGCCGGCATCGTCCCCGCGTTCCGGGCCGCGCAGCGCGATCCGGGCGATGCACTGCGCACGGGCGGCCGTGGCGGCGGACCCGGTGTTCGCCGGAGGCGGCTATCGCGGCTGCTGGTCGGCTTCCAGGTCGCGGCGGCGGTTGTCCTCGTCGCGGGCGCGCTGCTGCTCACCCGCACGCTCGCGGCAGTCGGCGCGGTCGATCCGGGTTTCCGGACGGACGGCCTGCTCACGGCCGAAGTCACGTTCCCCGCGGACCGGCCCGGCGATGCGGCAGCGTACGACGCGCTGCTCACCCGGATCCGGGCGGTGCCGGGCGTACGCGACGCTGCGGCGGCCGGGACCGTGCCATTCGGTCCGCTCCGTGAGGCGTACGCCACCTTCATCGAGGGCGTGACGACCGACCCGAACGATCTGCCGAGCATCGATGCGGATCGCGTGAGCCCCGCGTACTTCGACGTGATGGGAATCCCCCTGGTCGAGGGCCGCACCTTCACGGCCACTGATCACGACGACGCACCGCTCGTCGCCATCATCGACGAGCGGATGTCGAACGCGTACTGGCCGGGCGGCAGTGCGGTCGGGCACCGCATCCGGTTCCCGTGGGTGGGCGCGCCCTGGCTCGAGATCGTGGGCGTGGTCGGTTCCGTAGCGGACGACGACGTGACCGCGCCCGGCCGGCCGCGCTGGTACATGCCGCTCGCGCAGCACGCAACGCCCAACCTCACGCTCGTCATCACGTCGTCACTGCCCGGCGCAGCGGTGATGGCGGGCGTGCGGCGCGCCGTCGCGGACGTCGACCCGCGACTGCCGGTGAGCCACGAGGCGGCATACGCCGATCTCCTGGGCGACGCCGCGTCGCGGACGCGCATCACGGCGCGGGTCCTGCTCGCCTTCGCGCTCGCCACGCTTCTGCTCGGGGGGCTCGGCGTGTTCGGCCTCTGCGCACAGGCGGTGCGGGAACGACGCCGCGAAATCGGCGTCCGCATGGCACTCGGCGCGGCGTCCTCGAGCATCGGTGTCGGCGTGGTCCGTGAAGGACTGCGCGTGGTCGGGCCCGCCGCGATCGCCGGACTCGCGCTCGCGGCCGCCGGGACGCGGACGCTTGGCGGCCTGCTCTACGGCGTCGCACCGCTCGATCCGCTCACGTTCGCGGCGGTCCCGCTCGTCATCCTCGCGGCCGCGCTCCTCGCCGTGTGGATCCCCGCGCACCGCGCAGCGCGGGTCGACCCGGTGGAGAGCCTGCGCGAAGGCTGACCGTGCCTCGTGCGACCGCGCCTCAGCCGAACAGCAGCCGCACCGTCCAGACCGCGATCAGCATCGCCGCGATGTCGGCCGTCAGACCGGCCGGCACCGCGTGCCGCGTCTTCTTGATGTTGACCGCGCCGAAGTAGACGGCGATCACGTAGAACGTGGTCTCGGTCGAGCCGAACATGGTCGCCGCCATCTTCACGAAGATCGAGTCCTCGCCGTAGCGGTTGATCATGTCCACCACGATGCCGGCCGAACCCGAGCCCGTGAGCGGCCGAACGATCGCCATGGGCAGGACCTCCGCCGGGAACCCGATCCGGCTCAGCACCGGGTTCAGCGCCGTGACCAGGAAGTCCATCGCGCCGCTGGCGCGGAACATCCCGATCGCAAACAGGATCGCGACCAGGTACGGGATGATGCGGACCGCGACCTGGAACCCTTCCTTCGCGCCCTCCACGAAGGTTTCGTACACGGGCACGCGCTTGAAAAGGCCGTACAGCGGGAAGCCCACGACGATGAGCGGGATGACGAAATAGGAGAGCAGATTGACGGCGTTGCGCACGGTTTCCATGGCCGCCTCACCCGTTCTGCGCCGCGGCCGGCGCTGGCGCGTCGGGCGGCGGTTGCCGGTTGGGATCGGAGGCGCGCGAGCCCGGCAGCCTGCCGTAGAGCTTCGTCGCCACGATCGCGATCACCAGCGAGAGCATCGTCGTGATGATGATGGGGAAAATGAGCTGGTTGACCTGCAGCCCGAGGAGCGCCAGCAGCAGCACGGGCGGCACCAGCTGCACGCTGGCCGTGTTGATCGCGAGCAGCATGACCATGGAGTTGGTGGCCGTGTCCTCCGACGGGTTCAGCGTCTGCAGCTCCTCCATCGCCTTGATGCCGAACGGCGTCGCCGCATTGCCCAGCCCGAACACGTTCGCGGTCAGGTTGAGCGCGATCATGCCGAGCGCCGGGTGGTCCGGCGGAATCTCCGGGAAGAGTGGACGGAGCACCGGCCGCACCACCCTGACCAGCGACTGGATCACGCCCGCTTCCTCCGCGATCTTCAGCAGCCCGAGGAACAGCGCGAGCACGCCGATCAGGCCGAGCGCCAGCGTCGCCGCCGTCTCGGCGAAGCTCAGCGCCGCCGCCGCGATCGCGTTCATCTTCACGAACTGCACCCGCTCGAACAGCACGCCCGCGCTCGCGGCCGCGCCCGGCGCCGGCGGTGTGAAGGCCGTGAGCTTCCCCTGCAACTCGTCATCGCGCGACTTCGACACGCCCGCGATCGTCGCCAGAGGCGCCGGCAGCGAGGCGCCCGCGTCGAAGCGCAGCTGCACGCCCTCCTGCGTCTGCAACAGGTAGCCGCCGTAGCTCGGCGCCGGCCGCTGGTCCGTGTCGTAGAACCGCGCGTACTCACCCGCGTCGATCCGGATCTCGACCGGCACGCGTCGCGCGCCCGCATCGTACCCGTCCGGAAACGCGAGTTGGACCGGTAACGGCTCGCCGTTCCGGTACCGGTCGTGCCGGATGTCGCCGACGTCGTACCCGATCGCGAACACGAGGCTCGATACGATCAGGCCCGCCCAGATGTAGTTGAGCATGCTTGCCCGCTTGGTGGAGGAGGTCCGGAGCGGAAAGGAATACCGCCGCCCACGCGGCCGTGGCAAGCAAGGCACCCGTGCCGATCCGCCAGTGCCCGGAAAACGGCGTCGGTGTCCATGGTCCTGACATGTGGCTCTTTGGTCACCCGTCAACCCACGGCTCCACCGCTCCCTCCTCCCGGCCTGGATCGGGATCGCAGGGCCGCGTGTCGCGACTCACCGTCTATCGTCGCCGAAGGTGTGGATCAACTCGACCACGCCGGCCGACCGTGTTTCGCGCCCGCAACTCCGCATCCCATGAAGAACCGGCCGGACCCTCACCGTGCAACGAACGCCGGGGTCCGACCGGTTCCAGGTGACGCTGGGCCTGCTCAGCGCTCCGAACCGCCGCGCCCCGGCGTGTGTCCCTTCGCCCACGTCGGGAACGGCGGCCGTGTGGGCGTCACCACGGGGTTCTTCGCCAGCTCGTCCATGAGGATGGCGACGGCGCGTTCGAGCTGCGGGTCGTGGCCCGCGCGCCACGCGGCCGGATCCATCTCCACCTCCACATCGGGCGGGACGCCCTGGTTTTCGACCTCGTACTTCCCCTCGTTCGACCAGATCGCCACGCGCGGCGCGGTGACCGCGCCCCCATCCATCAGCTCGGGGTAGCCGCCGATGCCGACGAGGCCGCCCCAGGTCCGCGTGCCGACGAGCGGTCCGACCTGGAAGCGGTGGAACAGCCACGGCAGCTCGTCGCCGCCGGAGCCCGCGTACTCGTTGATCAGCATTGCCTTCGGGCCGTAGATCGCACCGGCGGGAATCGGGGTGTCCGCGCCGTAGCGCTGCGTGACGTAGTTGAACGGCTTGCTGCGGCTGAGGTAGTTCACCATGTAGTCGGCGATGTTGCCGCCCTGGTTGAAGCGCTCGTCCACCACGGCGCCCTGCTTGTCCTGCTGCGCGAAGAAGTAGCGGTTGAAGCGCGTGTATCCCTCGTTGGCCGTATTGGGCACGTAGATGTAGGCGAGCTTCCCGCCCGACAACCGATCCACGGTGCGCCGGTTCTGGTCGATCCACGCCAGGTGGCGGAGCATCGCGTCGCTCGCAACGGGCACGACGGTCACGATGCGCGCGCCGGTACCGTCCGCCGACGGACCAACGCGCAGCACGGTCTGCTTTCCGGCGGTGCCCGCGAGCGCCTCATGCACGTTCTCGCTCGTGGTGAGCGGCCTGCCGTTCACGGCGAGCAGGTACTCGCCCGCCTGCACGTTGACGCCCGGCTGCGTCAGCGGCGCGCGGAGCCCGGGATTCCAGTTCTCGCCCGCGTACACGCGCTGGAACCGCCAGTGTCCGTTCTCGATCGCGTAGTCGGCGCCGAGCAGCCCGTTCCTCGGCGTGCGGGACGGCGTTCCCGGCGGCCCCGAGACGAACAGGTGACCGACCGTGAGGTTGCCGAAGGCTTCCTCGAACAGGTAGTCGAGGTCGTCACGCCCCCCCAGTCCAGCGAGGTAGCGCGCATAGAAACGCTCGGTGGCATCGATGTCCAGGCCGTGATAGCCGGGGTCGTAGAAGAACGCGTGCTGCAGCCGGAATGCCTCGTGGTACATCTCCGGCCATTCCGCGCGCGGCTCCGTGTACACCTGAATGCCCGACGTCGCGAGCGCACCCTCGCCCGGCTTCACCGGTTGCGCCAACGCCGCGATCGCCCAGCCCCCGCCGTGTTGCTTGTAGAGCAGCTTCGCGCCATCGGCGGACACGTCGAAACCCGCGACGCCAGCCACGACCTGCGAGGCCTCGCGTTCGCCGAGGTCGAACTTGTACAGCGTGAGCGACGGCTCGGGATCACCCGACTGTTGGTCGACGGGTACCAGCGGCGACTCCGCGAGGACGACGACGCCGGTCGCGCCGGCCGCCGTCGCGACGTAGTTCCGCGGCGGGATCGGCAGCGCGACCGTGCGCTGGTCGATCGCATCGAAATCGATCGTCACCGGGCTGCTCGTCGGGTTCGCCGCGCCGGCCGCGGCGCCGGATCTCGCGGCCGCCGCACCGGCCGGTTTCGCCCCCGCGCTGTCCGACTTCGGCTTCTCCTCGTCACTCTGGGGCGCGAGCGGCGAGGCAAGGTCCTTGCGGAGCACGATGGCGTAGAGGCCGCGTGTGACCGGATGGTCGAAGGTGGTCATGCTGAAGTCGCTCGCCGGGCCCGCGTCCGTGCTCGCCACGAAGTACAGGTACTTGCCACCGGCATCGAACGCGGGCGACGTCGCATCACTCATTCCGTCCGTCACTCGCCTGGCCGTGGCGCTCGTGAGGTCGTACACGAAGATGGCGGAGAGCCGGTTCTCGATCGAGCGCGGGTACGTGATCCAGCGCGAATCCGGCGACCAGGACAGGCGCATCCCACCGGCGTCGCCGAACGGGTTGACGTCCACGCGCGTGGTCCGGCCGCTCACCACGTCCACGTACCAGATCTCGCCGCGCGAGTTGCTGTACGCGATCGACTTCCCGTCCGGCGACCACACCGGCGTGTAGTAGTAGTCATCCCCTTCGCCCAGCGGGATCGACCGCGCCTCGCCCATGCCGTCCTGCGTCTTCAGCTCGAGGT
This sequence comes from uncultured Gemmatimonadales bacterium, assembly GCA_963786235.1. Taxonomy (GTDB): domain Bacteria; phylum Gemmatimonadota; class Gemmatimonadetes; order Longimicrobiales; family RSA9; genus CAWAYJ01. The sequence goes on along the minus strand of CAWAYJ010000034.1, from coordinate 12,647 downwards.
GGTAGCGGCCGCCGACATCCGAGAAGTACGCGAGGGTCTGGCCATCTGGCGACCAGGCCGGGAACCGTTCCGTGACGCCGGTCGTGTTCGTGATGTCGCGCGTGTCGCCCTTCTTCGCCGGCACGGTCACGATCTCGCCGCGCGCCTCGAAGGCGGCGCGCACGCCGGTGGGCGAGAGCGAAGGGTGTTCCAACCGGTCGCCGACGTTCACCCAGTGCGGCGTTGCTGCCGTGAGCTCGCCGTCGAGATGGATCGGCACCGGCGCATCACGGCCGCTCGCGAGGTCGTGCAGTCGGATCGAGCCGAACTGTTCGTACACGATGGCGCCCGGGCCGGCCGACGCGTACTTGATGTCGAGCCCCGTGTTCTCGATGCGGCGCGTCACCTGCCGCGTGTTCACGTCGTAGCCGTACAGCGTCGTCGGGCCGTCCCGGTCGGAAAGGAAGAAGACGGTGTCCGCCACCCACATCGGCGACCTGTCCGTCGAGTTTTCGCGCGGCACCTTCACGATCGACGCGTCGGCCAGGTCCGCGATCCAGATCGGCGTCGTGCGCCCGCCCCGGTAGCGCTTCCATATGTCGTTGGCCGCGAGGATCGGCATGTACGCGAGCCGCTTGCCGTCCGGGCTGAATGCCGCGTCCAGTCCGCTCGGCAGGTCGATTGCCGTCGCGACCACACCATCGACCGCCTGTGTGTACATGCGGAACGGCAGACCCGGGGCCGTGTGCCCATCGCGCAACGATCCGAACAGCACCTTCCCGTCGGGCGTCCAGCCCACTGCGACATCCGGTCCGGCGAACCACGTGAGCCGCGTCGGCGTCCCGCCCGCAACCGGCGTCACGTACACGTCCGTATTGCCGTCCCGCTGCGCCGTGTAGGCGACGAGGCCGCCATCCGGCGAGAACCGGCACCCGCTCTCCGTCCCCGGCGAGGCCGTCAGCCGGTGTGCGTCACCGCCCGAGCGCGGCGCCAGCCAGATGTCGCCCGCGAAGGTGAAGCAGATCTCGGTCGCGCTCACGCCCGGCTCCCGCAGCAACTGTGGCGCCGTCTGCTGGGCCGCCGCGCCGAGCGGGACAGAGACGCAGAGCATTGCGGCGGCCGCGACGATTGCGCGATGGGTGAGCCGGCGGTACGAACGGCGCGGGCAAGGCATGGGAGACCTCCGGGAACGAGGACGAACGCCCAACATCGGCGCGCGATCGATCGGGGCGCGCGGGACGGGTCAGATACGGTATGCCAAGAGGGAAACTCCCTACGATACACGAGAACCGATGCCGCGCCAAGAGCCCCGGCCGCAGCGCCGGCCGGGGCGCGGCGCTCGAGACGGGCCAGGCTCACTCGACGATTGTGAGAAGGTGTTCAAGGCCTGTGAACTGCCGGCCAGGCGTCCGATCGCTGCGCCCTCCCACTCCGGTGTTCCAATCAGGAGTCGCTCTCGCCCTCTCGACTCGAATTGCGAATCACACGATCAGGCTCGCTGGGCAACACTCGCAACGCCGCGATTCGCCACTCCCCGTTTGCGCGCGCCAGAATCCAGGTCGCCCGCGCTGTTCGGACCGGTTCGACCTGATCCGTGTGCTCGATCGGTGCGCCGGTTCCGACAACATTCACGAGCGCGACATCGTCCGTTATCATTCTGATCTGATCGATCACCATCAGCGCGTAGTAGGGCCGCGGCTGGCTGAAGTATCTGCTCCACCAGTCCCTGATTGCCTGCATGCCACGAACGACAGGCAATTCCCGAACGACGATATCGGCATCATTCCTGTAGAATGCGCTCAGTGCATCCGCATCGTGACGATTGAACGCGTCTTCGTACGCGGCGACGAATGCCCGTATCTGCGGTCTCAGATCCTCAGCCGCTTCTCGCGAGGGAATCAATTCGACTTGGTCTTCCTCCGTCGGCAGGCCACGCATGGCGGCAATCAGCCAACCGTCGCCCTGCCTCCGTAATAGCCACGTCCCGCGTGCCTTCCTGGTAACGAGAGTTTCATCGGCGGGTCCGCTACCACCGGTCGTGCTCGTGACATCAACAAGTGCGGCGCCGGAGCCCAGGAGCTTGACCGAAGTTGCGTCAAATCTTCCTCGTCGCCCCTGCTCCTGCATCCCGAAGTACGCCCGCCACCAATCTTCAATCGCCTTGCGTCCCTGAGCGGGGGGCTGATTTCCCATGACCAGATCCGCATCTTCGGTGAAGAACGCCGCAACAAGTGCCGGATCACGAGTATTCCACGTTCGCTGATATTCCTCGATGTATTTGAGGAGCGCTGCTGAATCCGCCGAGACCTGTCCTGCCGCCGTACTCGGAAGACCGGAGACAACGAGCATGGCGATGGCGAGCTGTGCGAATGGGATTCGACGCGCCGCCGTGAATTGCCGGCAGGCATCATGCGATCGTCCGCGCATATGCAGTCCTTGCAAGCAGAGGAGTGTCTTCCACACGAACCGGGGACTCTTGATCACACCGTCGCCGCACGTCTTCCATTCGACACGGTGAAGTGCGCCCGGCGAGGAGGTCCATGTCGTGCATTGGATTTCAGATAACGTAATGTGGTTCATGACGCCACGGAGCTCACCGGCAGGTGAGCGAAAGATTGGCCGACGCGGTTCCCGCGTCAACGTCTTCCCCACCCGGCCGGCGGCCAGCGGTTGCGGGCCGCATTACGTGAACCCGGTGGGTCAACGGCCGTGGACCCGAGCCGGGATGCAGAATCGGCGGTCCTTCTCCGGGCCATGTCGCTCGTTCTCCGAACCTTTCCAGGCGCGGCTGCGCTCATTCACGTTTCACGATTCTGCTGGCTCAAGCCCGGACGCAAGCGCGTAGCGCATACCCGTCTTTCCCGGGACATCATTGCTGTCGGTCGATGCAGCGCCACCCGCCCACCTCTTAACAATCACTGAGGAGAAAGGCGACCAGGGTCGCATCAGTGGCCGACAGCATGCATCGCAAGGAGATGAGACGGATCTCGTTCGTCCATATGGCCATGTCCAGGACCGCGGACATCAGGGGATGAACGGGATAGGTAGCGAGAGCGTGTACGTCCGCTTCGGCCGCGGTCGGATGATAAGCCGGCAACTCCAGGACAACGGTCCGAAACGGGCGGGCTCCTGTGATGAAGGCGTCGACCCATCGGTCAAACTCCGCGCGGTCGGCAGAGACTTGTGGGAGGTGGGCGATGATCGCCTTTCGAATCTCGGGGTCCCGGACCAGCCGAAGGTCGCCGGAGTCACCCAGTCCGGAGACAGTTCCGGTGAGCAGGCGAGGATCCGAGTACTGAAACCCTCGCCGTTCCACGAGCCAGGCCCTGGTTAAGTCCACGGAGATCGGTTGCCCACTCTCCACCGCTTTCATTGTCGAAAGCGCGGCAGCACCCAGTGTTCCTCATCTTCAATCGCCGCAACAAGTCGTTCCCTGTTTTCCGCGAGGTCAGAGCGGAGTTGCTCGAGATACTCCTCCTCGCGCATTCGGTCCTGTCGAGCGGACCTCAGGGCGTCGGCGCCCAGAGCGACCGTCACGCCGGCCATGATGAGCACGAACTCTCCAACCATGCGTGACGCCTCGGTCGAACTCAACCGTCTCATGTTGGTAACTGATCGGCTTCTCGCCTTTCCTCAGTCTGATTGGGAAGCCCGGCGTCATACCTTCGTTCGTATCGGGGACCGCTCGCCGGCCCGGCTGAGCAAGCACGGCTACCGTGATCCGCCGTATTGCGCCCGAAATGGTGTTTGGCCGCCACCCGCGTCGCCCAACGATACGACCTGGCAATGACACTGCGTCACGACCACACAACAGCGAAGGCTTCGCTTTCGTCAGGGACGACTACGCCTCTTGACTGGATCCTTTCTAATGGTGTTATACGCTGGTTGGTCCGGCGACAGCCCAGCGGCTTGGCCGGGCGAGGCTATTCGTATCTGCGGCCGCCGGAACCTGGAGTCTGAAGCGTTCAGTTCGTGTCACTCTTCTCCTTGAGCACAAGTTCAAGTATTTGTATTGATGCAGACTCGTCGCTATTGACGCGGTACCACAGGGACACCGAATTCCGAACGTTCAACGGTAGCGGCGCATCGCGAGGCGTGTCGTACCGCTCAGACGAAACCAATCTACCATCCATGGTGAATGCCTCTACCATGGCGTCCCAATATAGGCGGCGGTTCCTTTCTCGTTCCTCTGCAGTTCGCCGCGGCATGGGTACCGCCCTCTCACCGTCCGCCGGAAGTCCGGGCAATGGGGTCTTGGGTGCGTTCGGGTCTTGGAGCCCCGAGATCGTCACAACAATGAGCTTCGCCCGCGAGTCGATCGCGAACCCGTTGAGTACGCCGCTGGTGACGTTGACGAGTCCGCGAGTCGTGGATGGCTCGGTGTACCACGGTGCTTCGCGCTTCACACGAAAGTCGATGTGCCCGTCGGACGGGGCATGGTGATCGATCTCGTACCAAGGGCCCTCGGCTGACCAGATGCCGTCTTCAGCGGCGCGAAGGAGCGGAGGAAATCCGAACTTCGGCTTGGGCCCCAATCTCCAGACGCTGTCACCCCGGGCCAGGACCAGGAAGGGCTCGGGTGTCGCAGGTTCGACCGTCGATACGATCGTCCCGTCGGCCAGACGGGCGCCCCACGCTGCCATGCCCGGAAGGGGGATATCACGCAGATACTCCCCGTCGAGCGAGTACACCTCGATTCGGGTCGCCCCCGCATAGATATACACGGTACTCGCCAGGGTATCCACGAGCATATCGCGGACGTCCATGAACTCGCCGGGCCCCTGCCCCGGGCCCCTGCCGATGGTGCGCAATAGGTGACCCGACGCGGACCATACCGCCACTTCACCGCGATCATAGGTGCCGGAAAGCCATTGTCCGTCCAGACCCCGCACGACGGGAACCCTGGGCAACGCACCCATGAGTCCACCGCGAAGGGTGACCACCTCACGGAACTCCAAGACGCACGGACTGTCCGTTCCTCGCACTACCACAGTGCCTGTGTCTGGTCGGGTGGCCGCTTCCGACAGGTCACAAGGGTTGCCGGCCAAGATCGGTCCATTCTCTCCGCCGCAATTCAAAATGACGGTGAGTAGGGCGAGATTGATGAAGACAGCTTCAGGCCTGCGAGCGTTCACTGTCATGAGCACCGTTCCAGTGGGACGTCAATGACGTGAGCCACCTCTTGCGATGGCACCTGATCCCGCCCCTCCTCACCCGTCTCCCGTGTCGGAGAGTTGTTGCTCCATGCTGCCGATATCCGGTAAGAGCCACTGCTCGGCTATCCGACCATCTTCGATGCGGAATATCGAGATCTCGTTGATCTGCACTCTCTTCCCCGTAGGAGGATTGCCGAGCCACTGACCCTGATTGGTGCCGCTGGAGACGTAGTGAATCACCACCAGGTTTCCTTCCGCAACGATTCGCTTGATGTCTTCGCTCCAGTCTGGAAACGCTTCGCGATGCTCTCGTACATGCTCTCGCAACCCTTCGATCCCTCGTACTTCGGAACCATCAGGGAGAAAATGGAGAACGAAACCGGGGCCGTAGTACCCATCAATGGCGTCAACGTTGGCCTTGTTCCACACTTCTGCATTCATCTGGCGAACGAGCTCCTTGTTGCGTTCCAGCCTGCTGTCGGGGTTCGTTGTGACGCACCCTGTGATGGCTACCGAGGCCACAACGAGCAACGCAATGGCCTTCGGGAGGACTTGACTGGACGTTCCGTCACTCATCGTTTGTTCCCCGGTGTATGGCTGACATGGAGTGCCGAACCTTTAGCGTGCTGAGCGGCACCATTCCTTCCTTCCAGTCAGATTCGTCGCGGACGAGGAAGTCTCGCCACTCCTCAGAGCGGTCCGCAGTCTGAGGAGTCAAAGGGTCTACGCATGACGTTCCGTTTCCCGAACCACGAGCACGCGTACGGCAACAGGTTGACGATCCTCTCTGCGGCGCGCCCGTGTATCCAGCCCATCTCTGTATCTACCGTTCAGCCAGCCTGAATCAGTAGTATTCGGGGCGTGCGGCAGCCCGATGCATCCAGGGTCCTCATGAGACCGTACGTTAGAATGGGCGTCGCACGTCCTCGGGTCGTGAAATCTCGAACATTTGAGCGAGCCACCAAGCTCGAATCTGCAAGACCGGGCCGTGCACGACCAGCTTCTCGTTCAGGAGGCCGGCAGATGGATTCGGCACCGGTGTGGGTCGGCATCGACGTTTCCAGGGAGCAACTCGAAGTAGCCATGGGTGTCGAGGGACCGGCCTGGTCCGTGCCCAATAGCGAGCCCGGGATCGAGGCACTTGTGGAGGATCTGCGTGCCCGGCCCTGTGGTCTCATCGTGCTCGTGGCGGCCGGTGGGTTCGAGACTCCGGTCACCACGGCTCTGGCCGCTGTGGGGCTACCCGTCGTCGTCATCAACCCCCGCCAGGACCGCGACTCTGCTCGCGCCATTGGCCAACTCGCCAAGACGGACCGGATCGACGCCCGGGTTCTGGCCTTCTTCGCCGAGCGGGTTCGTCCCGAGTTGCGTAGCCTGGCCAGTGAAGAGGCACGCCTGCTCGACGCGCTGCTCACCCGTCGCCGGCAGATCCTCCACCATGATCACCGCCGAGCGCAACCGGCTGGGCTTCGCACCGGCACCGCTCAAGAAGTCCATCGAGAAACACATCCGCTGGCTGCAGAAGGAACTCGACAAAGTCGATTCTGATCTCGGCAATGCCATCGAGGCCAGCCCCGTCTGGCGCACCCGTGAGACCCTCTTCCAGAGCGTGCCTGGCGTCGGACCCGTTGTGTCCCGGACACTGATTGCGGAGCTTCCCGAACTCGGGGCACCTGAACCGCAAGTAGATCGCAGCCCTCGTGGGCGTCGCTCCGCTCGCCCGGGACAGCGGTAAGCACAAAGGGACGACACATGGTGTTCGGCGGCCGTGCTTCCGTCCGGCAGGCGCTCTACATGGCCGCACTCGTCGCGTCCCGCCGGAACCCGGCCATCCGCACCTTCTACCAGCGTCAGATTGCGTCCGGGAAACCGCCCAAGGTCGCGCTCACGGCCTGCATGCGGAAGCTGCTCACCATCATCAACGCCATGGCACCTACCGGTACACGCTGGGAGGCAGATTATGCTTGACTTTGAAGGCAGTTGCTAACGTTTGGCGGCCCATGACGCCCCGGGAGCCGAGCGACGGGTGAGCGAAGGGCTGTCCGCCACCTTTCCCACGCTACCCCTTTCACCGCCTATGGCGGTAGCGGCCAAAGGCCGCGTCACATGAACCCTGCCGGTTATGTGAAGTTGAACTCATTGGCGGCTCGTCGATGCTGCCTGGGAACAACGGGAACGCCTGAATGGCCTTCCAACGCCGCCGAATTGATGGCACTCCGGCAGCTAATCGTCCTGCGGCAGCGAGGCCCCTTCGAGGATCGCGGCCCAGGCCGACTGCAGGCCGAGTTCTTCCACCCAACGTTCGATGTACGATCGATCCAATGTCCGCCAGACTTTTTCCACGAGTTGCACGACGTCACGGCGCTGGAGTTCAGAATCTCCCAGCTGGCTCCACTCCAACTTCGCCACAATCAGATCTTCAGGAGTCGGGAGCGAGACCGATACGCCTACCACTACCGCGGGGGTCCGGCGTCCGAATTCCTCTTCGCTGAACGGTCGGTTCTTCCGGAAGATCAGGTCGGCCTTCCAGCCCCGTACCGGATCGATCGCGTTGAACTGCCCCCGGGCACGGAACGCTTGCTCCGCTGCGTCTCGGCTGACATAGAGACCTCGCGCACGAAGCCCGTCCACCACGGCATGGATTCGCGTCAGCGGCGCGTCAATCACAAAATCCAGATCCTGCGTCGCGCGCGGCTGGGCATAGTACGCGCTCGCCACCGAGCCGGTCAGCATATACGGCACACCGGCTTCCTCGAGGACCTGAACCACCATTGTCAGGAGGGTCTCCAGGCTCACGGATCCCTCGGCAGCGAAACTCCATGGCGATCCTGGATCAGGTGCCGGACCGCTTCCGCCCGGCTCCAGTCCGGGTGACGCGCCTGAATCCCGTCGAGTTGGATCGTCTGGATGGCCTCGCTCAGGTCCAGCGCCACGGCCACGCGCCCCGATCCACCCAGCCGTTCCAGCGCCGCCTGCTGGACCTCCCAGGCGTCGGGCGACGTGTCTCGAGGTATACTACTTCCCATCAATCGCCTACCCCTATCGAAGAGTCCTCTCGTTCCGCTGGTAAGGTAGATTCAAGAGCCCAGCTTCAGCCAGAGTCATCTCATGCGCGTCAACTGGCGCCCTCACGCACCGATCGCGCCGCTCATTCCACAGCGAAATGAGTTCAATCGCACATAACGTTTGGCGGTTCATGACGCCCCGAGAACTCACCGCAAGGTGAGCGAAGGGGTGTCCGCCACGTCTCCCAAGTTGTACCTTTCAATGCCTGTGGCGGTAGCGGCCGCAGGCCGCGTTACATGAACCCAGCGTGTTAGGCGCCGTCCGCTCCGCTGGTAGCACGGCGACGATTCTACCATACCTCCGCCCCGGTTGCCCGGCCATAGTTGTGTTGCCGGGCTGGACGGGATTGCCGCTCCGCCAGCCTTGCTCTCGATATCCCTGATGTGGTATATTGCCTCATGGACGCTCCGACGGTCAGGCCCTTGCGGTGGGCAGGTTCTGCGCGTGACGACCTGCGCGACTTTCCGCAACCGGTCCGACAGATCATGGGTACGGCGCTCTACTTCGCACAGACGGGGACGAAATACCCCAGGGCGAAACCGCTCAAGGGGATCGTGAAGGGCGCCGGTGTCCTCGAGATCGTGGATGATCATGACGGGGACACCTACCGAACCGTCTACACGGTTCGCTTCGCCGAGGTGGTCTTCGTGCTCCATGCCTTCCAGAAGAAGGCGACGAAGGGCGTCAAGACTCCCGGGCACGAGATCGACCTGGTTCGGCGCCGGTACGAAGAGGCGCGCCAAGCCTACGACGATGAGTTCGGAACGAGGAGATAAGAGACATGGCCAAGAAGCCGGACTACGAATTGAGCAGCGGCAACGTGTTCAAGGACCTCGGCCTGCCCAACGCCGAGGAACTCCTGGCCAAGGCCGAGCTGGTGCGGCAGATCAGCGTGATCCTGGACGAGCGCGGACTGACGCAGACCGACGCTGCGGAACTGCTGCATACGACCCAACCCAAGCTCTCCGAATTGCTCCGCGGACGACTGAGTGGCTTCTCCATGGAGCGATTGATTCGGTTCCTGAAGCGGCTCGACCGGGATATCGAGATCGTGGTCCGACCGAAAGCGCGCCGCCGAAAGGAAGCCCACCTCAGCGTCACCGCAGCCTGACCCCACACCAGTCCGCCACTCCGCCGACCGTTCAAATTGCGGAGCGGATGGCGCCTAACGTTCAACGGTTTACGACGCCCCGGAGCTCACCGCAAGGTGAGCGGAGGGGTGTCCGGCGCCTCTCCCGAGCGACCCGTTCTGGTGCCTGCGCCGGTAGCGGCCGCAGGCCGCGTTACATGAACCCAGCGTGTTATGTGACGTGTGTCGTGCTCGCCGCCCACCTCACTGCCTGCACGGTGCTGCCACGCGCGCCGTCATCATGACGATCGTACCGACGCCATCCATCTCATCCAAGCTTCAGGATCAGTTCCGAAGTCCTCTCCGCTGATTTGTCGGAGGAATGCCTCCGTGGCGTTTCGAATCGACTCGTTCGACGAAATCAATCCGTCGGGTGTCACCCCGCCGAAGTCTTGGAAGATCTCTGGTGCGAGCCGTGGATCGATCTCCGTGGCCGCGAGGGCCCGTAGCAAAGTCGTGTGCCCGAAGAGGTTTGTGCCGTTGACCAACCATTGCAAAGCCTCCGCCTGCCCGGTCCAGTCGACACGGCGAGTTGACGTCCGCGTGATCACACCCAGCGTCTGGCTGGCGGTCGCCCTCGCGAGTCCCGAAGGATCCCGAAGGCCGTCAGCGAGCGCATGCCAACTGCGATCATCAGCCGGAAACCGGCCAAGCACCGCGTATGCCATGACTCTGTTGTGCCAATTCCGGTCCTTCCTGAGCGTTGAGAACGCCAGTTCGAGATCGGCAGTAGTTCGACTCCGAAGAAACTCCGCCAGTTGGTCCCCAGCTTCGGACCGAATCGACTCGTCCAGTTCAGGCGGAGTCTCATCACTCAGCGCGTAAAGTTGGAGAGCCGTTTGGAAATCTCCAGAGTTATCGAGAAAGACCTTGAGCCCCTGCGCCCATTCATCAAGGTCGGCCGCCGAGTCGCGTGCAACGTCAAGGTACTGGACCAAGGAGGAATCCTCGGGTTCAATCACGGCGATATCCACCCGCTTCACCCCTGGCCGGATGAAGGAGATCGAGACTGACGCGTCAGCGAACCCGAGCTTGCCCCGAAGCACTGCTGCACACGCGTGAGACGCGAGGCCGTCGTCCGGTGCATACTTGGCCAACGAGTCCTGCACCATCTGAAGGGTCCACTCGCGAAGGCCGAGGACTTCTATCTCTGCGTCTTTCGTCTTAATTGATGCGGCCTTCGGCGTCGGTGGCAGCGGAGTACGATTACAGCCGAAAAGAAGGCTGAGTGCCAGCACGGTAAGACGTGACTTCTTCATTACAGTTACCTTGTTGCGTTGGCTCAATTGGAGGCGACACCACTCTCACAGTATCCCCAAAGACATGTCACATAACGTCCGACGGTTCATGACGCCCCGGGAGCCGAGCAACAGCTCGGCGGAGGGGTGTCCGGCGCCTCTCCCAAGCGACCCGTTCTGGTGCCTGCGCCGGTAGCGGCCGCAGGCCGCGTTACATGAACCCAGTCTGTTAGGCGCTGGCGGACAACGGTCGGGACCAGCCAACGCGGTCACGCCTCGGTCTTCCGGCTCCGGCGCGGCACAGGCGTCTTGCCGGTGACGGATTGGTATTCACCCTCGGTTATTCACCAGCTGATAGCATTTGCCGCTGTGGAGAACTGTTGCAGCCGCATAATCGTGCAGAAGTCGTGATTCGTCAGTGTTGAAGAGACCAGCCCCCTTCCCCCGGTCGATGCGGGGGGTGCACACTGGGATCTCCCCACCCCTGGCACTACGCGGACGCGGGCAGGGCATTGCAGCGCGGTGAGCCACGGGGAGGGACAGCGTATCGAGCTGCCTGCAGAAGCGGTTCCAGACCCGTGCGTGAGCGGCATTGATCACCACCCGGACATACCGCCCGCTCAGGAGCACGCGACCCGCAGCTTTGAGGATCAGCTGACGGAAACGTTGCCGGCTGAAGCGTTGACGGAGCGCACGTTCGAGAAGCTCGCGGCCCGCGTGCACAGATTCGCTGCCAGCAGGCTCACGAGCAAGCGCGCCTCGTTGGCGCCGAAGCTGTCGGCTGGATCGTACGGCGCCACAACCGGGCGTTCGCGATAGTGGCTCTTCGGCCGAGGGGTCGAGGAGAGTGAGAGGTCGAGAGCGTTCCTGCCACTCGCCAAAGTCCTTCTCGGCCTTGCCACGCTGGCGGTAGCGGTCCAGCAGAGCCGCGGCGTCCTCTTGCTCCTCGGGAGTGTTCGTGAGCAGGAAGAAATGATCGAGGAAGAGGTGTCCCTGCTCCCCGGGCGTTCCAGGACGACGAGCACGACCCGACGCGGCTGTCCCAGCTCCGCGCCCCGTACCCGAGCTCGTGCAACCGGTGCGTCCTTCGAGCGGCGGGCGCCCCGGCGGCCGCCTCAGAGCGGCTCCGCCAAACGTTCGAGCACGGCGTTGCCGCAGCCGCGCCATGTACCGGATCTCCTCCGCTTCCAGATGGTCCAGTAAAGCTTGCTTCCGGAAAGCCGGCATCCATGCGCAACCAGAGACGCACCGCTGCTCTTTCGCCCATTTCAGGATCGGCGTTACGAACTCCTGTCCGCCGTCGGCCGTGTGCACGTTCCCCGCGCGCAGCTTCGCGCCCAGGTAGTCGCCGCGGTCCAGGACACTACCAGCGGATGGTAACAACGCACGCCGTAATGCCCGTTGTAGACACTGCCGGGCTGCTCGCCGTGGACCTCGATGGGCAGCGAATCCAGATCGACCGTGACTTCGCTCAGTCGCCGCTTTCCACTCGGCGCCGCGCGTCGCTCCGCGGTCGCACGCAGGAGTTCGCCCAGCGCCGTACGGTTCTCTGGCGTCGCCAACGTGGCGTAGACGCGCGACAGCGTCGGCTGAGAGCACAGCCCTTCCGGTTCGCGACCTTGCGTCGGGCGCACCGGCCGTTGCCCCCGACGTCCGGACACGGCGAGCGCCAGCACCGGGTCGTCGTGCAACCCCTTCACATTGTCCTGGTCACTCCACCCCTGCGCCTGCAGCAGCACGGTGGTGCGCACCAACTCTACCCAGGGATGCGTCACGCGCCGCGGATCCCAAGCATCCGTCAGGTACCTCCGGATCAGCTGGTCGAGCCCATCCGCTCCATCAGCTTCACGCAGCAGCAACGCACCGCTGTCCGAACTCAGCCGCTGCGGCCGCGCCTCGACCTCGATAGACCGGTTGAAATCCGGCTGGAAAAGTGTAGCTTGAGATTCACCCATGGCGTGTCGCTCGGCTCCGCGTGCAAGGTGGTTGGTTCGCACCCCCATCCTAGCACCGGGTCGAGAGATACGCCATGTGGTCTTTCACACCCCACTACACATCAACTGTGTTCTGGTGAATAAC
>CAWAYJ010000033.1:417500-427337 GCA_963786235.1 uncultured Gemmatimonadales bacterium | reverse complement strand
GGCGCGGTTGGGGCCTACGATGCCACGGCCGACGCGGCCCGGCTGGTCTCGCGGAGCGGATAGAGATGGCTTCTGACGGGATGCCGCTCGATGATCTTCGCCAAGTATTCGCGCCGGATGTGGCCCTCCGGGCGTCGGAGCGGGCCGTCCTGGCCAGCCTGATTATGCACCGGAACAACGGGAACGGGCGGTGCAACCCCAGCCTGCCCCGGCTCGCGGCAACGACGGGAATGTCGGTCTATGGCGTCCGCCGGATCGTCCGGCGGCTCGAAGCTGCGGGCGCCCTGCATACCGATCATCACCCGTTCAAGCCGTCGTGTTACCGGCTCGATCTTGAGGCCCTACCCCGCACCGAGGGTGCGGACCGCACCGACGTTGCGCCCCGCACCGAGAGTGCGCCTACCCCGCACCCTCGTGTCACAAACCCCGCACCGAGGGTGCGCCGAACTGCTAAAGAACTGCGAAGGGAACTGCTAACAGATGTGCGTTCGACGAAAAAGCCGTCGAAGCGCACCGCCGCGAAGGATGACGAATTGCTTTCAAGTGATGGCCAGCGGGTTGTTCGCTATCTCGACGAAAGACTGCGGGCATCGGATGGCGCCGGGCTGGGGGTCGGGTCGGGTTCGGCGTGGGGGGCCTGCGTGCGCCAGTCGAAAGCTGCGCTCCGTGATGGCTGTCGGGTGGAGGACCTTGAGGCCGCGATTGCTTGGGGGCTTTCGGATGATTACTGGCGGCTGAAGATCCGGGCGCACCGCGGGAAGCTCCTGCGCGATGTATGGAGCGCCTGGGTTGAATCCCGTTCATCGAACGGCAAGGGCAAGCATTCCGCCGGCCGTTCCCGGCGACGGGAGTTTCCGGGCGAACCGAGCTTCTCGGCCGCGGCGGACGCTTGGGGGGGCGGCGACTGATGGAGTATCGATACGTCGGGGATGGCGCCGCGAGCGCCCGGACGGACCTGCAGGACGGCGCCTCGAAAGCCGCCGAGGCCGCCCGGAACGCCACCCGGAAGGAACTTGAGGCCCCGGCCCTATTCGTCGGCAAGTCTGATGAAAGCTGGACGTGCCCCCGATGCGGCACGGAAGTAAGGCCGGAGCCGCGCGGGTTCCGAATCCAACCCGTCATCTGCCCGTGCATCGAAGCCGCGGGCGATGCGGCCGAGGCCGCCTACCTCGCCGAGAACCGGGAGCGGTTCGGCCTTCGGGCTTGGGAAGGCACGGCCGAGGGCATCCCGGCCCGCTACCGCGGTTGCAGCTTCGACAGCTTCATCATGCGGAAAGGCGCGCAAGCCGGCCGGTCGGCGTGCGAGCGATGGGCCGCGGACTTCGACCCGAAAACGACGAAGGCCGGCTTGTACCTCGCGGGTGGCGTCGGGTCCGGGAAAACGCATCTGGCGGTTGCGACCCTGCGGGCCGTCGTCGTCCGGCATCTGACAAGCGTCAGGTTCGAGACAAGCGCCGGACTCGTGTTCAAGGTCCGCGGCGTCGACGGCGACCGGTTCGATTGGGGCGCGGTCGAACGGGCCGTTTCCGCCCGGTTGCTGCTGCTCGATGATCTTGGGCAGGAGCAAGCGTCGGACTTTTCCCGCGACGTGCTGTTCAGGGTCGTCAACGGCCGCTATGAGGCCGAGAAACCGACCATCATCACGGCCAACATGGGGGACGAACAATTGGCCAGCCAGTACGGCGCGGCCTTGCCTTCGCGGCTGTACGAGATGACGAAACTGGTCCGGCTCACGGCGACGGACTACCGGGTTGAGAAGGCCCGGCGCGCCATGGGGGCCGCGTGAAGATGATGCAGATACACGCGCTGCGCGACCCGCGCCGCCCCCTGCCTGTTGACCTGCGCCCGTTGCGCGCGGTGCTCGAAGCAACGGACCTTTCCGCGCTCGACGACGACGCCCGGGAAGAGATGCGCCGCATCCTTGCCGCCGCCCTCCGGCCGTTCCTGCACCCGAAGGGATGGCGCCGCTCGACCGCTCCCCGCTGTCCGCGCGTCGTTGCGGGCAAGCGGTGCCGGGTGGCGTATGGCCGCGAGCGGTGCATTCTGCCAGCTCTACGGCGGCACCGGCCCGCTCGACCATGCCACCCTCTGGCGCACGCCCGAGCGGCAGTATGTGCTTGTGGGCGAGCCCTACCACTTGGCGCCCGACCGGCTCGCCGACTTCGCGGCCGACTGCAAGGCGCTGGGGCTTGAGGTCTGGGTAACGGGTGCGTCGCCGTATTTCCCCGGGTGGTCCGTGCGCGTGTCCGTTCGCAAGTATGAAGGCGGGGCCGGATGAGCCGCCCCGGACGCCGTGTCCGCCCGCTCCCGCCCGAAGTGTGGGGATACGATCCGCTCCCGCCGGTCCGGGTTCCTGCTGCTGATCGCGACGACGACGACGACGACGGCGACGCCGGGCGGGGTGGTCCCGAACCGGGCCGGCACCGTCTGGCGACCAATCCGCGCCCTTCGCTCGCATTGTCGCAGATGGTGATTCCGGAGGAATCCGCGGCTCCGCGCTCGACTGACGACGACGCGAATGGCGTAAGTCGTTGTGGGGGCGTAGGTTACACATTAGCCGACGCGAATCCGCGACCTGCCAAGCCCGAAGATTTTTCTGTGTACGACCCTGCTACCCCCAAAAAGTGCAGGCGACCGTGACCCGTCCGCACCCTGCGCGACCCCACCGTGACCGGACGGCAAGTCCGCCTTCACCCGGTCGCGTCCGGCCGCCGGCCCCGCCGAAGGGGTTGTCGGCCCGGTCCCGCCGGCTCTGGACGGAGACCGTCTCGACGTGGCGGTTCGATCCGGTGGCGTTGGCCGCGCTCCATGAGGCGCTGCGCGAGCTGGACGCGGCCGACGCTGCGGCGGCGACGCTCGACGTGGAAGGGACGGTCATCGTGAACCCCCGGAGCGGCGTCCAGAAGCCGCATCCGCTGGTGGGCGTGCGTGCGACCCACCTTTCCGCGTTCCGCCAGCTCATGGCGGCGTTGAAATTGCAACCCCCGGTGTGAAAATGAGCACTTTGAGACCCCTGATCGCGGCAACACAACACGACCCCGACTTCGGCGCGATCCGCGCCGGCCTGCTCGGCCAGCCGCATACCGTCGGCAGCCGGTTCCTTTTCCATTGCGCGGCCGCATGGCGGGAGACCATCCCCCCGGCTTGACGTCGAACGAGGCAAAGGTCCGCTCGACGTTCGATGGGCTCGACAACCGGGCGCGTGCCCGGGTGCGGGCGCGGTGGCGACGCATCGAGAAGGAGCCGCGCATCGTGTGTGCGAAGATCGAGGGCACCGAGCAGGTCGCATACTTCCGACAGCATCGTGACGGCAGGCTCGAACCGCTTGAAGCGGCCGAGCTGGCCACAATGTTCGCAGACGACCCGCGTCGGGCCATTGTCGGCGACGACCTGAACCCCTGACCCGTGAGGACGAACATGCGAATAACTGGCAATTTCGACCCGCGAAGCCTGACACGAATCGTGTCGCGTTCGGCGCAACCGGCGCCCGTGCCGCACCCGTCGCCCGCCGACCTGGAGCGGCTTCGCGAGCTGATCGATGAAGCCGTGACTACGGGTCTCGCGGCCGGCATGGAGCATCGCGAGCCGGTCGAGGTCGAGATTCACGCGCTCGGATCGGAGTTTGGCGGCTACATTGCGCGCGCAGTGGCGGCAAAAGTGGCGGCCCACCGCTGAGCGGTGCGGCCCGGAACGAACCCCTGGAAGGCAGGATTACATGCGCACCACGAGAGCAAAGCTCGCGACCCGAAGCGTGCGGCTCGTCATAACAAAAGCTGCCATTGGCCGCGACGGTGAGCGGATTTTCGAGGGCCTCGCCAGTACGCCGACGCCGGACACGCTGGACGACGTCGTCCAGCCGGAGGGCGCGCAATTCAAGCTGCCATTGCCGCTGCTCTGGCAACACAGGACGGACGAGCCGGCGGTGGGCAAAGTGTTCGAGGCGACGAAGTCGCCCGCAGGGATCACGGTTCGGGCGCGGGTCGAGCGAATCGACGAGCCGGGGACGCTCAAGGATCGGTTGGACTTGGCGTGGGCGAGCGTCAGGAAACGGCTTGTCGCGCTGAGCATTGGATTCCTGCCGGACCCGAAGCACACGGAAAAGCTGCCGGGCGGCGGGCTGTGGTTCCGCAAGTGGCGCTGGGTTGAACTGTCTCTCGTGACTATTCCAGCAAATGCCGATGCGTCAATCCTCGCGGTTGCCGAAGGTCAACGCTCGGCCGCGGGCCAGCGCGTGGGGCTGCCCGCCGGGTCTCGACCGTTGAACTTCCCGCCGCCGCCGCCGCGCCTGTTGCAGCCCGCCCGACGCAGCGACGGTCTGACGGTCACGGCGCCTCCGATGTTCGCGCGCCGGGACGATGGCGCGGTCCAGCTCCGCATACCCAAGCGAAAGCGGCGGGGTCGGCCGCTGCTCGACCGTGAACCGGCATCGGGCCTTGAGGGCGCGCGGTTCGTCATGCCGCCCCGACCGCGACCAGGTCGCAGGATCATGCTGCCCTCGGGCGCCCGCACGCTATGACCGGAATCGTGCGCAGCCGGCGCGTTTCCGCGGTCCCCGTCCCGGCTCTGCACCGGGACCTCGACGCCGCGAGCGCTTCAAGCGGACCCGGCCGGCCCCGGGGGGTCGGGTTCCGCCGGCTCGCCGATCCTTCGCTCTTACACAACGGACGCCGGACGAGGAGGTAGTGCCGTGAGCACGTACACCTGTGACGTCAAGGAATTGCCGGCCGGAGCAGGCCGGTGCATTCGCGTGGCGCGCTGGTCGGCGGAGGATGGCCAACCGATTGCCTACGCTGTCACGCAGGGATTCGAGGCCGACCGCGAGGTGTGGGACCGTGTTGACCGTGGGTGTGAGATTCCGCCGAACGTCGTTCGCGATGTACTCGCTGCTCTGGCCGAGCTGGCGCATGAAGATTGACGGACTCCGCGCCCTGGCCGCGCGGCTCGCGGCCTCGTCTGCCCGGGAGGCGGGCACGAAGGCTGCGAGTTGGCGCGAGCCGTCCGATCCCTCGCCGTCCTGCCAGTGCCGTCGTCCCGTGCATGACCGGCTATATGGGGGCGTCTGGACGTGCCGTGCGTGCGGTCGCGAGATCGCTCGCTGACTCTCCCGTCGGCGGGAGCGGGGCGGGTTCCGGGTCGGGCGTGGTGCCCCGCCGGCTGCTCGCGGTCGCTGGCGCCCGGGACCCGCCCCATGTCGCAACCCGGTCCCTTGGCGCAAAATTGCGCGAAGGGTATCGGGGGGTGCCTTCAACCCTGACGCAGGCGTTCCCGCGACCTTGCACGCCCCCCTTTGCGCATCATCGCGAAAGTCCGGTCCCGGTTTTTCGGGTCGGCGATGCATAAATATTCATCAGTGGCCGCGCGCCGTGCGCCGCTGGCGGTTCGCGGTTCGGCCGGTGGCCCGGACCCCGCCCTCTCCCGTTCCCCTCCGCGTCCTCGATGGTGATGTCCTCTTGCCGGCGCTTCAAACAGCGATGACGAGCGTATATACACCGCGCGTCCCACAAGGCCGTCAGGCCGGCCTCATACGGCTGCCTTCTTGTATCGGACCGAGACCGAGGAGCCGAGACTTCTTGCGGGAACGCGGGGCCCCGCTGCACTGTAATAGCCCGCGGTGCCGAGGGAAGAGCGGGCGGATCCCCCGGGATAGGCGGCGAGTCGACCCCCGGGCCAGGGCAGGGGTGAGAGATGGCGGAAGACAAGGATATAGCGGGCATGGTGAAGCTGCCCGTGGCTTGGATTGGGGTAGAGGAGTTACCCGTCCTGGCGGCGAATCAGGTGGTCAGCCAGTTCCAGGGAGACCTCTTCATCCTGAGCTTGGGAGTGATCGCGCCGCCGATGCTGCTAGGCAGCCATGAGGACATGATGGAGCAGGCCAAGCGGCTGTCTTTCGTGCCAGTCAAGCCGGTGGCGCGGATCGCGGCGACCCGCGAGTTCATGGTCCAGCTCATTGATGTCCTGACCCGGAACTTGGCCAACTACGACGAGAGCAAGGGCAGGGGGGCGAAGGGATGAGTACGATGGAGGCATTCTTGGCATTGAGTTCCGCCGAGCCGGCGCTCGTTCTGGTCGCGACGTCTACGGAATCAAATGCCCCAGGGGCGACGACGGGCCGGCTTCTTCCGCTATCGATCCCGGAGGACGAGCTCTTCTTCTGGACCAGCCATTGGCAGCTTGGCGAGGCCGAATCGGCCGAGGATATCCGGAACGGCAGGGTCGCGCGCTTCCAGGACGCAGACTCCGCGATCCGCTGGCTCCTCTCCGGGTCGTGATGTTCGCGTAGCCCCGCCCCCAGTGGCCACCCAAGTGTATCCCCTCGAGATACCGCACTCATTTCGGCGACGCCTGGACAGAAAGCCGGCGCGGCTCAGGGCGGCCATCCTCGAGTGCATCAGACGGCTCGCCGAGGATCCGAGGCATCCGGGACTCAGGACCCACCGGGTACAGGGGACTGACGGCGTCTGGCAGGCGCGGATCGACCGCAGCAACCGGCTGACCTTTCATTGGGACGGGCCAACGATCGTCCTTCGTAATCACTGCCACCACGACATCCTGAGCGCCCCGTAGACGGAGCCACGATCCCGTAGGGCGATTCTTGGGACTAGGTAAACGTCGGGATTCGGCCTTTTCTTGCCTGTTGAGATACGCCCCCTCGCAGCGTATCGTAGGCGTGCAGTAGATGGGGGGTGGGCGGACAGAAGCTTGGGAAACGGATACCGGAGGACGCAATGACGGCTGCCCACATGACTGCCAAGGGCGTGAACGGCCAACTCGAACTCCTTGAAGGACGCATCCGCATAAGCAGAAAGGGCGTTCTGGGATTTCTGACGCAAGGCCTGAAGGGGGACAAAGAGATCAACATATCCTCGATCTCCTCCGTCCAGTGGAAGAAAGCAGGAGCGCTGACGAACGGCTACATCCAATTCGCATTCTTTGGCGGTGCGGAGGCAAAGGGCGGGATCGTTCAAGCGACACAGGACGAGAACTCCATCATGTTTAGGGCCACACAAGAAGCCGCATTCCAGGCGATTCGCGACGAGATCCAACGACGCATCAGCGCCCCTGCCACGAGCGCACCGTCATCAGCGGCCGACGAGATTCGGAAGCTCGCAGAGCTACGTGATCAAGGCATCCTGACCCCGGAGGAATTCGAGGCCAAGAAGAAGCAGATGCTAGGCTTGTGAAACATGCCGTTTCAGTTGGGAACAGGCACTCGGGAGGGGGCATGATGAAGACTCTATTGGCGTTGCTGGGGGCGTTGACTGGGTTTTTTCTTGTACTCAATAGCCTCGGTGGTATCGTGTCCGGCATTTGGCTCGCTATCTTGGGTGAGTGGGGTGCAATAGGCATTGGTCTGGTACTGGTTTTTGTATCCACGGGGGTCCTCGGTGTTGCGCTTCTCCCCGCCACGGGCCTAGCGGTCGCAGCATACGCAGCCCGTCGGTCCCGAGCCGGCCTACTGTTTCTTGGGCTCCTCTCCAACCTCTATATCGCTGCGCTAATCACCGTTTGGTGCGTCGGGGTGCTCGTCTTCTTCATGCATTGAGCAACAAACGAGACATGGATACCACTGCTAATCTGGTCCTATGGAGCGGCCACGGGCCCGTGGGCGTACATGGCAAGCCAAGAGGCGCGCGGCGGTGGCGGCGAGTCCTCGATTATGGCGGTCATGTTCTGCCAAGTGGCCTATCTCGTCATGGTTGCCGTCGGCTTGGTGGCAAATACCACGCTGATGGGGATGGCCAAGACGTTCGGCGTGGTCATGTTCCTATACGTCTGTGTTCAGATGCTAGTGGCCTACTTCTCTCTGGACGCGTTGCACGAGGAAGACACTGATCTACGCCCGGGAACGTAGAACCCCGACCGGCCGGGGAGTTGTATTTGCACGAACCGGGCGGCCTACCAGTACGCGCGCGAGGCGCAGCAGTCAGGTGTGAACGGCACGGCGGGTGGGGTTCAGTTGGGAACAGGCACGGCGGCTTTTCCCTAGAGCGTCTAGTTGTGTCCAGATTGTGTCCACGGGAGCGGCGAAAGTCGGCAGATAACGTGTTATGAACCGGCGCCCCGCGTGGCGGTTTCCCCTATGAAAGCGGCGGAAACCGCCGGATCCGATACCCTACCGTTCGTCCGGCTTCGACTTCTGACGGTCCGACGCCACGCCGGCCCTGCGGCGTCTGCCGGCCAGTGCCCCTCAACACTCGGCGCGCTCCGGTGTACAACGTCCGGATCCGGCACGTTGACCCTTTCCGGACGGCGGCCCAGCTTGCGCCCGGTTTCCCCGATGAAAATTGCCCGAATCGTCCTGTTCACGGCCGTCGCGGCCGGCTGCGCGAGCGGCGGCTCGACGCCGCCCGAGCCGGCCGGCCCGCCCGACCCGGGGCTGGAGGCCGCGGCGCTCGCGAGCACCCGCATCGAACAGCCGTTGCAGCTCACCTTCGACTGGACGCTGGCCGAACGGGAAGCCCGTTTCACGGGCAAGGGCGTCGCCCGGATCGAGGGCGACCGCGCCCGGGTGGACCTCTTCGGGCCGCGCGGCGAGAGCTATCTGAGTGCCGTGCTCGTGGATCGGCGCCTCGAACTGCCTCCTGGGCTCGAGTCCGTTCCGCTGCCCCCGCCCGACCTGTTCTGGAGCGTGCTCGGGATCTTCCGCCCGCCTTCCGGCGGCGACCTCGTGGCGACGCGCGAGGAAGGCGCGGCCCGCCGCCTCGACTACCGGCGCGGCGAAGACCACTGGACGTTCCGGCTCGACGCGGGCAGACTGACGGGCGCGGAATGGGTTGGCGCGAAAGACGGCCGGCGCACCGTGGAACTCGAAGGACTGGACCCGCGCGGCGTGCCCGAAAAGGCGACCTACCGCGATTGGCCGGCCTTCGTCGAACTCAACCTCGAGTTGCGTGAAGTGCGCGAGGTGAATGGATTCCCGAATGACATCTGGACGATTTCCCGCTAGGCGGGCCTTTCCCGCGGTACTCCTCGCGAGCCTGCTCGGCGCGGGCTGCTACAGCTTTTCCGGCGGCGGCGGCTTTCCGGACACAGTGAAGACCGTCTACATCGCACCGTTCGAGAATCGCACCGACCGCTTCGACCTGGAAGAGCAGATCTTCCGGAAGCTGACGGAGACCCTGCCCCGGGCGCTCGGCGTCCGCCCCGGCGGCGAGCAGGTCGCGGATGCGATCGTGCGCGGGAAGATCATGCGCTACGACGATGGCGCCCAGTCCTACATACCGGGCCAGCAGGGGCAGGTCCAGGTGCTCCAGCACCAGGTCACGATCGTGGTCTCGGTCGAGATCGTCGATGTGAAGAAGAACGAGATCCTCTGGGAATCGCAGAGTGTCACGGGCCGGGGCGAGTACTCGCCCGACCGCCAGACCGATGAAGCGGCCCGGACCAAGGCCATTGACGTCCTCATTCAGCAGATCATCGACGGGGCGCAGTCGCAGTGGTGACACCGGCCGGCGCGAGCTTCCCGGGCCCGACCGGTCCCCGGTCCCCGGAATCGAAGATCTTCTCCCGGGACGCGCTTCGCGGACGACTCCGGCGGGATCGTCCTGCCACGGTCGTCTTCACCAACGGTTGCTTCGATCTCCTGCACCGCGGCCACACCGAGTATCTCTTCGCTGCGCGCGCGCTCGGCGACCTGCTCGTCGTGGGGCTCAACACCGACGCGTCCGTGCGCAGGCTCAAGGGCGAGGGCAGGCCCGTGACCCCGCAGGAGGACCGCGCCCGCGTGCTCGCCGCCCTCGAGTGCGTGGACGCTGTCACGCTCTTCGACGAGGAAACACCGCTCGACCTGATTTCCGCGCTCGCTCCCGACGTCCTCGTGAAGGGTGGCGACTACCG